>JAZLJR010000056.1:0-2050 GCA_045617925.1 Synergistaceae bacterium | reverse complement strand
TTGACGTGTAAGAGCAGGTGCAAATTTCCAAAGTAAAAAGGCGCAAATTGCAGTGAGCAAAACGAATGGAACAAACACAAGTGTTAGTCTGTCTGCTGTTGCCTGCAAGGGAATTTTTGTGCCCTGTGCTTCTTCCACAAGACGCGTCATCTGTGAAAGGAAAGTATCGCGTGCTTCCTTTGTTACACGATATTTTAATTCGCCTGTAAGATTTATTGCTCCTCCCGTAACAGTGTCGCCTTCATTTTTTATAACAGGAAGTGCTTCACCTGTGATGAAACTTTCATCAACTTCACTAGAACCCTGTGTAATAACACCGTCTAGAGCTATTTTTTCTCCAGCTCGGACACAAACAATGGTGTCTGGTTTTACTGCCTCTACCGGCAATATATTTTCTTTGCCGTCATCTGACAAAACACGTGCTGTTGTTGGTGCAAGCGACAGTAAATTTTTGAGGTCTGCACTTGCCTTTGCACGAAGTTTGCTTTCTATGAACCGCCCAAGCAAATTGAACATCATCACCATAACGGCACTTGCCCCGAATGAGTGGAAATTGTAATGTGATGTAAGAAACGGTAATAGGCATGTGAGCCATGCGCAAAAGGCTGAAATTATGATGAGGGTATTCATATTTGTATGGAAATGTAGCAAGGCAATCCAAGCACTTTTGAAGCTTTCTCTGCCACAGTAGGAAAGGCAAAAGGTTACACAGGCAAACTCAATGTAATTGTAAAAAGGAATTGTAATGTGGAAAAACATGGACAAATACATCAAGATACAAAATGGAAGTCCCACTGCCCAGCATAAAATAAGATTTAGTTTTGCTTTTTTATATTTTGTTTCTTCCAAATTTTTGTCAATTTTTTTTGTTGCCTTAAAGCCGACATTGCTGATGGCTTCAAACAGCACTTCTTCTGTTACGGCACTGTCTGCTGTCACAAAGGCGGTTTCTGTTGCAAGGTTAACCGAAGCAAAGGACACACCAATCACACGAGACAAGGCTCGTTCTGCCATTTTTGAACAGGTGGCACAGGTCATACCCTCAATGCGGAATGAAAAATTTTGTGTTTTGTTTGACATTTCAAGCTCCTAAAATTTATATTATTCCCATATAACTCCGCCATACATTCCTGTTACAAGTGAAGTGTATACATGGCGAATTAAAAACTAAGAATGGTGCGGAAGCGGAAAATACCTTCCTTGCCATAACAAAGATTTTCGCTGTATTGATCTTTTCCGTTTCCGTAGTCACGCCAGTCATACTGAACCTGAAATGCCATGGCAGGTGTGTATTGATATCTGAAACCAAGTGAATAGTTGATTGTGTTATCTATCTCTTTATTTCCCTTGTTATCAAATCTTTCATACATTACATAGGCTTTTAACTTCTTTGTCAGTTCCTTATAAATGCCAACCTTGAAAAATGAGTAATCAGAACTGGCAAACCCGCGATTACCGCCAAAGTTATACAAAATAGATTGATAGCCCATTGCGTAAAAAGCAGAAGGATTATGCAAAAAGCCCTCTCCAACTTGCCCATACTGAACCCAAAGAGAAAATAGCTTCAAAAGGCTTTGGTCTGCCTCTGCTATAATTTGCCAGTGTTCAGCATTTTTATAAAAAACATCGCCCTCGTGGCCTTGTAATTGCTGATGATTAAAGGTTCCTTTAAGCTCAAGCCCATTCAAAATTTTGTAATATCCATAAACGCCGTAGTTGATTACGTTAGCTTCAGCTAACAGGCGTGTTACATCTTGTTCACTTCTTCCGTCAAGGCTACCATCAAATTTTGCATAACGACCGAAAAGACCAAGCTTTAATTTGTCAGTCTTGTAACCGAGCTTTGCACCATAGGTCATATAGGCTTGATCTGTCCAGTCGCCTGTTGTAACCTTATCCAAAACCTGTGTATTTCTTCCAACATAAGCGTCAAAATCAAATTTGCCCCAGTCTTTGCGGAAGTCAAAGCCCATAAACCTGAGGTCAGACCAAAAAACATCTTCGTAACCCCAGCCATTATATTTTATGTTCAAGAGTTTATATTCTCTCT
>JAZLJR010000055.1:0-16605 GCA_045617925.1 Synergistaceae bacterium | reverse complement strand
TTTTTCAAGGCGTAAAATTCAGAGATTTTCAAGCTGTTTGAGATAACATCTCCACCTTCCGCTTCGCTTTTCAAGACCAGTTTTGTTATGTCAAAATCTCTCCACTCCTCGGGGAAACACACAAATTTTTTCAGCGAGGCAAGCTTGGCTCTTGCCGTTTTTCTTGTTTGTTCTGAAAGCCATGTGGCATTTGCAAGACGCTTGTCATAGATTGCAACAACACGGTCTATAAGGTCGCTTATTTTCTTTTTTGTTGCAGGACTTGCAAAGTGCTCGGAATAAAGCCTGCCAAGGTTCATTGAGAATTTGCCATATACACGATAATAGGCTCTTTGCCTTGGCGTATATGTAATATCCTTGCCATAAACCATCTTTGCACTCTCCATTGCAGTGTCAATTGAGGCTTGGTCAAGAGAGGTAGCAAGGGCAGAAGCGGTATTGCATATAAGATACGCCTTCATCAACTCAAGATTTTCCTGCGTGTAAAGACGCGCCATTGCTTCAAGCCATTTCGGCTCTTCCAAGACAAAACGGGTTACACCAACTTTTACATACGGCTCAAGCAATTTGTCAAGCGGATAAGCACCAGCCACCTTTTTCAAATCTTCAAGGGTGCGAAGATTATAGATTTTTTCATAAATATCTGCCTGCTTTGTGACAGACAAACCATAGATGTGAGGGGCAAGGAGATTTTCAAACTTATATGAATCTGCCAAAAGTTTTTTGACTTCTTCTTCCGTCTTGCCCATTCTTTTCAAGATTGTGGAAACTTCAAATTCACGAGAGGCTTTTAACCTCTTACCAAGGTCTGTCAGCTTTTTGTATTCGTCTGCATCATCAAGGGAAAGGTCTGTTGCCGATATATAGACACTTTTTACAGACGCATTTTTTAAGTCTGTGCTTGCACCCTCACCAGACAAACCATTTGCCGGTTTGTCAAGCCTAACCATATAAGCAGAAAGCTCGTCAAGTGTCTTTATATCCTCTATTTCCTTAATAAAGGGCTCAAGTGGTTTTAACCCTTCTTTGTTGCGACGCTCCATATTGCAGAGTTGTCTAAAATAAAGCTGCAAGGTTGCAAATTCCTTGTCTTTTAGGTCTTTTCCATCAAGCAATGCAATAAGATCATCACGAATTTTATCGCTTTGCAGGGAAAATGTGCCAGTGGAAATATCCGAAGGCTTCAAGTGATTTTCTGCAAGCCACGATTTATTGATTGCACTGTAAAAATCGTCTTTTAGTGAAACATTGGTCTCTTTGGTAACCTGACCAAGGACATCACCCAAAATCCACTTTTTATTTTTTGCTTTTGTTTGCCCTGCAAAAGAGCAAGAGACAAGTGTCATAAAAATCGTAATAATAAAAATGCTCTTTAATAACCATGAAAACTTCATCTTTGCTCCTCCTAGAACAGTTACAATACCGTAAAACTTTACCATAAGCACAAGGCCGTTGGCCTTGTTAACATAAGCAGAATGGAGAGCACAGCTCTCCATTCTTAACATAAAAAATAGTTTTACAAAATTTTCTGAATTTCCTATTTGCGTGTAAAGGTTGGGAAACGATCTTCCTTATAAAGCTGTGGCAATACCTTTGAAAGTCCCATTGCGACACGGAAAGCATCCAAATCTTGGTATGTGTTACCTATTACTTGAACACCTATTGGAACATCTTTGCTAGACAACATGGCAGGAACTGTAACAATCGGATATGCAAAGAGCAAATTCCATGGATATGTCATAAAGACCTTGCCATCAAACGCTGGAACTCCATTTATTAGAGCTGCTTTTTCTGGTGTAGCCTCATAATCAGCTGGCACAAAAGGAGTTGAAAGAACAGGTGTAATGAGAGCAATGCAACCTTTATCAAAAACTTTTTCTTGAACCTCTGAGTGCATTATCTGTGTTAGTCCTTGTGCATTTGCAAGTCGTATTGATCCGGTTTCACCAGAACCTGCATCAAACTTTTTCAAGACGTTAACAACATAGGAACAGAGCTTGTCTTCGTTACCCGTGGCAAAATTACGCATTATCCCTATGGCACTTGCCAAAAGAGCCTTGCCATAGGTTTCATAGATATCACTTGTCCAGCTTAGTTCTACCTCAACAACCTCAGCTCCCGCTTTTTTCAAGGCTTTCACAACCTTGTCAAGGGCAGCTCTTTCTTCCTTATCAACACCACCTGGTAACCAATGGTCAAAGTAATCAACGGCAATTTTTACACCCTTCAAATTCTCGTATTTAGTTGGATATTCAAGTTTTTGGTTAAATGCCGCCATATCTCTTGAAGAAGGACCAGTTATAACATTTTGAACAAGAATTAAATCTTCTATTGTCCTCGTCTGTGCACCAATCGTGCAATAGGGAGTAAGGTCTGTTTGGGCTACACGACCAAATGGCGAACGAAAGCCATAAACACCGCACATGGAAGAAGGAAGACGGATAGAACCACCCATATCGCTACCAGTTGACAAGGTGCAAAAACCACCGGCGAGAGCAGCACAGGAACCTCCAGATGAACCACCGACACCATAATTTTCATTCCATGGGTTTCTCGTAACCCCATAAAGACGTGACCATGTCATGCAACTAACAAAAAACTCAGGCGCTGTCGTTTGGAAAACAAATATTGCTCCAGCGTTACGAAGTTTTTCTATCATTGGGTCATCAAGCTTTGCAGGTTCTGCATCCTTTGCAAGCAAAGATGCTGCGTTCATAACCCAGCCCTTTACTCCACAGTCGTCCTTTATGCCAATTGTGATACCCTCTAATGGACGAGCTGTGCCTTCTTTGTAACGTCTTTCCGCTTCCTTGGCAAGCTCAAGAGCTTCCTCATAATTTTCAAAGGAAATAGCGTTAACCTTGCCATTGAAATTCAAGTAATCTGGCACTTCTTCCTTGCCAGAGGCAACCTCTCCATTATACTCTTTAATCATTTCCAGTTGTGCCTTCAAGACATCTACCGGAGAAAGCTCGCTACTTTTGAATTTTTCAATCTGTTCTGTCGCAGACATGTAGGCAAGATCTCTCACGCTTTTTGACACTTGAGCCCTTGGCTTGAAATATAGCCATGCAAAAAAGGCAACAAGCAAGAATACTACTACGATTATAAATGTGCGCTTTGAAAACTTTGGAAACTTCATTCTATTTTCTCCTTATCTTAAATTAAGCAGTGTGGCATAAAAAAACAAACCGTGTCGATAAACGCCGTTTTGACGTTGAATTCAAAACGGCGTTATTTTTTTATTTATTCATAAATCATTATTTACGTGTAAATGTTGGGAAACGGTCGTCCTTATAAAGTTGTGGCAATACTTTTGAAAGCCCCATTGCAACACGGAAAGCATCAAGGTCTTGATAGGCGTTGCCAATTACTTGCACTCCTACCGGAACATTTTTCTCAGCCAAAGAAGCAGGGACAACAACGATAGGATATGCAAAGAGCAAATTCCATGGGAAGGTCATAAAAACTTCTCCGTCACGGGAAGCATCATATTCCGCTGGAACGTAAGGCGTTGAGAGGGTAGGTGTAATAAGTGCAAGGCAACCTTCTTTGAAAACTTTTTCCTGAATCTCTTTGTGTGCCGTCTTTATGAAAATCTCTCCTTCTCCAAGATGCACCCCCCCAGGAGTCTCAAAAAATCCATTTTTGTCCAAGCCCTTCAATATGTTAGCAACATAGGGTGTAAGTTTGTCTTCATTACCAACTGTAAAGCTAAACATTGTGCCTACTGCACTTGAGAAAAGAGCCTTGCCAAAGGTGCTGTTATAAAGGTCGCTTGTCCAGCTTAGTTTTACTTCAATAATCTCCGCTCCTGCTTTCTTCAAGGCTTCCACAACCTTGTCCATTGCAATTCTTTCTTCTTTGTCTATGCCACCTGGTAGCCAGTGGTCAAAGTAGTCAACTGCAATTTTTACACCCTTTAAATCTTTGTATGTTGCAGGATATTCAAGTTTGTGGGGAATAGATGCCATATCTTCTACAGAAGGACCGGTTATAGCATTTTGAACAAGGATTAAATCTTCTATTGTCCTTGCCTCTGCACCAATTGTGCAATATTGCGTATATGACGTTTGTGCCACGCGACCGAATGGAGAACGGAAACCATAAACGCCACACATGGAAGAAGGAACACGGATAGAGCCACCCATGTCGCTACCGGTCGCCAAGGTGCAAAAGCCTCCTGCAAGGGCAGCACAGGAACCACCGGAAGAACCGCCAGGAGTATAGTTTTCATTCCATGGATTTCTAGTTACACCATAAAGGCGTGACCAGGTCATACCACTAACCCAAAATTCTGGACCAAGTGTTTGAATAACAAAAATAGCTCCAGCTTCGCGCAGTTTTTGTATCATTGGGTCATCATGATTTTCTGGCTCTCTACCAAGAAGAGTTAAAGAAGCAGCATTCAACATCCAACCCTTTACGCTACAATCATTCTTTACACCGATAGTAACACCCTCTAAGGGACGGGCAGTGCCTTCCTTGTAGCGTTTTTCCGCTTCCTTTGCCTGCTCAAGAGCTTGTTCGTAATTTTCAAAGGAAATAGCGTTAACCTTGCCATTAAAATTCATATAATCTGGTACTTCTTCCTTGCCTGAAGCAACTTCGCCATTATACTCTTTAATCATTTCAAGCTGAGCTTTTAGCACATCTACGGGAGAAAGCTCTCCACTCTTGAATTTTTCAATCTGTTCTGTTGCAGACATATAGGCAAGGTCTCTCACACTTTTAGACACCTGACCCTGTGGCTTGAAATAAAGCCACGCAAAAAATGCAACACATAGAACTATTGCTACGATAAAAACACCTTTTAGTAACTTTGAAAACTTCATTTTTTACTCCTCCTGGATAAAATTTTGTCTTTTGCCCTAAGCGCCAAGCCATAGACTTGGCTAACATAAAGGTACAAAAAAGTCGTTTTGAAAAACAAATTCAAAACGACTTTTTTCTATTTAATAAAAATTATTTAAGCAAATTCACCAAGATTGTAGCAAGGAACGTAATTGCCTGTAAGCCAATAAAGACAGACACAGACAACTTTGCAGCCAAGGCAAAGGCTACGTTACCGCCCGCAGCTTCATATTTTGTTGCAGAACGCCACACACCAAAAAGGCACATAGCATTGTAAATGATAAGAACAAAATTCAAAAGCTGAGCAAGATATGTTGAAATTGCTGAAATGATAGGCACAATGAAGAAGAAGCCAACTACTGAAATTAATGCCCAATAAACCCAAAATGTAACGCCAAGCTCCAAATCTCCGCGAAGCATTTCGCCAAAACGACCTGGCTGTTTGACAAACTCAAACGTCTTTTTTGCCTCTGCTGTTGCTTTTTCCTTTACATCTTCAAATTTCTGCTTTGTTTCATCATTGAAGATCTTGCCAAAAAAGCCCCACTTTTTATCTCCTGACTGCTGCTCTGGTGAAAAGTTTGTTTCCTGCTGACCCATGGTGATACTCTCCTTATTTAGTAATTTATTACGCCTAAACCGCGTGGCAACTATTGTAGCATAGATGAAAAAAAATGCAAACATTTTTTTTAAATTTTTAAAAAAAATACACATTTGTGTTAAACTTATGCAAGAAAAGTTTTGATATATGAGGTATTTTGAATGACTGATCCTGTTAAAAAGGTGCAAGCACACCTTGACAGCACTTCCTGCTCGTCAAAGATTTTACACACGGAAGAAACAATCTTTACCGTTACAGATGCATCTCGTGCTGTAGGCGCACCAGAGGAAGAAATCTTAAAAAGCATAATCCTGCGAATTGACCACGGAGCAAGCCATGCGCTCGTCCTTATGAGTGGCGTAAACAGGGTTGATACAAAAAAAGTGCGTCACGCACTCGGCGCAAAACACGCTTCTTTTGAAAGTGGGGAAGCGTGTGAAGCATTGTTTGGCTTCAAACCCGGCGGTGTGCCCCCAGTTGGTTATGATGAGCCCATTACAGCATTGCTTGACGCCGATCTTTGGAAATATGACACTGTTTGGGCAGCTGCTGGAACTGACCATGATTTTTTCCCAATTTCGCCAGACGAACTCTTACGCATAACAAATGGTCAAAAGGCAGACATAGCAAAGGAACAATAGTCTTTAAGGGAGGACCTATAAAATGAACGAAAAAGCAATGTTTAAAATTTCTTATGGACTCTTTGTCTTGACAGCACAGGAAAATAACATTGACAATGGGTGTATTGTTAATACTGTAGGGCAGGTGACAAACACACCAAACAGAATTTCTGTCACTGTGAACAAGCAAAACCATACGCACGATATGATTTCTCGCACCGGTATCTTTAATGTGTCCATTTTGGCAGAAGATTCAAAATTTGATACCTTCAAACATTTTGGCTTTCAAAGCGGTAAAGATGTCAAAAAATTTGAAGGACAAATGCCTGTTACCTTTGCACGCTCAAGTAATGGACTTTGCTATATTTTGGACGGATGCAATTCGTACATTTCTGCTCGCGTGATATCTTCAACAGATCTTGGCACACACACAATGTTCATAGCAGACGTAACGGATTGCGAAATTTTGACAGAAACGACATCTCTAACATACAACTTTTACCAATCACATATCAAACCGGCACCAACTCCACAAAAGAAAAAAGGCTTTGTCTGCACAATTTGTGGCTACATATACGAAGGAGACACCTTGCCAAGTGACTTTATATGCCCTTGGTGCAAACATCCGGCAAGTGACTTTATCCCACTAGAGGACAAATAAATTTTTCTTTCACAACAAAAGGCAAGCAGTGAAAATTTACACTGCTTGCCTTTTGTTTGCTAAAATTTTAGTGGGTTGGTGCATCATCAAGGAAGAGCATGTGACAGCCCCCCATTTGCCAATATAAACATTTTTCATGTGCGCAGGGGATACAGCGAATCGGATTTGTTTTATGTGATTTTCTGCCCAAAAAGAAGAAGGCGCATTTTGTTTTTGCAGGGCTCAAAAAACAACTCTCATTCGCAGAAACTCCTAATATATCCCACGCACCGGTAATTTCTAAAACTCGTGGCACAAATTTCAAGGGGAAAACCTTAAGTCCAGGGTAATATTCTGCACAAACAAAACGAGAATTTCCACGAGAATGAGCAGAAAGCCAATCAATAAGATCGTGCCTTATGTTACGCAAAGCAACGGAACCTGCCACATCAAGCATAAGGCCGGCAGTAAGTTGGCCGCTCTCCATAAGGCTAGCCACACTTTTTTCAAGTGCATCTCCTATTGTCCAAACTATGGCATAAACCTTTTGTGCTCCACAAAATAATTCGTCTTTAAGGTCAAAACCAAACTCCGCAATTTCTGTTTTGCCTAATTGCTTTGCAACAACGCGAGGCACAAAGAATTTATTTTTTCCGCCTGCTTCCCAGTTTTTTTTGAAGGCAGAATAATCCCCTTGCCTTGATGAGGGTTGACTCGCATAAAATTCATCAAGCGAAGTCAAGTTCGCCTCGCAGGGGAGTGAGACTTTTTTCTTTTTGTTTTTCAAAGTCCAATAGGTTAATTCCATGTTTGCTCCTTCAAACTCCAATTGATAGTTAAAAATCAAGAGAATTTATAAAACTTGTCTTAAAATCTTCTTCATTTGCCAAATTTAATGTTGTCACTCTTTGTGACAGGTCTGTCGCTCGTGTCAGGAAATCATCTTCAAAAAGGGCCTTTATAGCACCCAACAATGAAGTGTTTTTCGCACTTACCACTTCTGAATTGCAGGAAGGCAAGAGCCCAATTTTTCTTGCATTTTTGATATTTATAAAATTGCCAAACGCACCGGCTAAATAGATTTTGTTTAATGACTCTTCACTTCTTTTTGCTCTTTTTAAGAGAATTTTTATCCCCGCTCTTATTGAAGCTATCACAAGTTGAAGGGTCCGAATGTCTTTTTGAGTAATACAAACTTTTTCTTCCTCGGCTAATGTGACCTGCAAAATTCCATCTTCATTACGGCAAACAAAAGGGCTATCCTCATTTAAACTGCCGTTTGGCTGCATGATGTTATTTTCAAGAAAAACGGCAAGACAATCTATCATGCCAGAACCACAAAGCCCGATAGCCTTTTTATCGTCAATTGTGTGGCTAACAAGGCGGTTGTTCTCAAAAGATACAGAACAAATCGCACCTTCAACAGCCCTCACACCTTGCAAAATTCCTGCTCCCTCAAAGGCAGGACCAGCCGCAGTTGAGGTGGCAAAAATTTGCCCGCCAGCTAACAATGCCATTTCGTTATTTGTGCCAAGGTCAACAAAAAGGGCAGTTTCATTTTTATCTTTATAATCAAAATCAAGTGCTGCTAAACCAGATGTAATATCCCCACCAACAAAGGCAGATATGTTTGGCACAAGGTAAAGCAGAGCATTAGGAAATAATAAGCCGATTTCTCCTGCATGGAGGGGAGAATGATACAAAAATGAGGGAGTGTATGGAGCACTTCCCATTGAACAGGGAGACTCTCCAACAAATATGTGTTGCATAACGGTATTGCCACTCACAACTATCCTTGTTATGTCTTCGCTTGTTTTGTCATTTTCACACAGAATTTTTGTTATAGATTCACAAAGTGAATCACACAAAAGGCGTTGCATTTTCCGAAGGCTTGCCACATCGTTTACGATAGAAGCAATGCGTGACATAACGTCACTTCCAAATGAAGCCTGGGGATTTGCAAAAGAAACACGCCCTATTAGTTTTTCATCTGCCACATCAAAAACAGTAGCAACCACACTTGTAGTTCCAAGATCAACTGCTACATAAAGCCCGTTTTTGCTGTCAGCTTTGACCTCAAAAGGCAAAACATCATCAAGTATTTTGATTTTATTTTCACTGAATGAATTTTCAATTATAAGGTTGCTCAACGCCCTTGCTTTACAGGCTAGGCGAAATCCTGCTTTTAGCTCCCTGTCACTCAAAAATTGTTTTTCTGTTTGTGTGACATCTGACACTGAGCCTTGCAATATTTTTATCTTGCAGGCTCCACACACACCAGCACCACCACAATGACTGGCAAGACAAATTCCATTTTCATCTGCCACACTCTTTATGGTAGTGTCATAATCTGCTGAAACAATCTTATTTTCTTTTACAAAATTTAATGCGAGTTTTTGCAAATTTTTCTCCAATTTTCATATAACAAAGTAACTAGGATAAATAAAAAGCCACAAAGCATCTACTGCCTGTGGCTTTTTTATTATTTAAGGTTTTCTATCAAATAAGGCAGCGCCTCTTCAAAATTGACACCATAATCACGACGAGCCTCATCGTCCCTCGTGTATTTCATAGATAGGTATGTAAAATCTGTCGCCATCTTTAAAGCCTCAAAATCACTCTTGCCACGAAGCGCTGCTCCCACAGCAACGGAACTGAATATGTCACCGGTGCCATGGTAAGCAAAGGGGAGCTTTGAACCATAGTAATGAGAGAATTCCTTTGACTCTGCGTCATACATATAAAAGCCTATTTTGTCCTTTGCAAAGCCTATGCCAGTTAAGACAGATTTCTTAACTCCAAGCTCAGACAAACGGGTAAGAAGATGTTTTATGTAGTCTTCGTTATAACTTTCTTTGTATTCTTCATGGAGCATGAAACAGGCTTCTGTAATGTTTGGAAGCACCATATAGGCACCACGACACATTTCACGTGTCCTGTCCGCATATTCTTGATCAAAACCTGTATATAACCTGCCGTAGTCACCCATAGCAGGGTCAATAAAAATTTGCGTGCCACGCTTTGCCTGTGATTCAATAAAGCTTACGGTCTGCTTCACAAGGTTTTGTGAACCAAGGTAACCAGTATAAACTGCATCAAAGTCAAGTGACAACTTGCTCCACATATCAACTATTGGCGAATACTCATTTGTTAAATCGCAAAATGTAAAATCTGAAAAGGCGGTATGGTTTGACAATAGTGCCGTGGGGAGTGCCGCACACTCCACACCACAAGCAGAAATAATCGGTAATGCAACAGTCAAAGAGCAACGCCCAACACAAGAAAAATCCTGAATTGTTATTAAACGTTTCATTTTTTTGCCTCTAACTTTTTATTTTGTTTCTTGTTCTTTTATTATTTTTTGTAATTCTTTCAGGGTGTAATATTTACCACTATTCATTCCTGGACAACGGGAAGCATAAAAATCCCATTCTTCCTTGTCATAAAGCATCGTTTTCCAAAAAGGAAACTCTCTGCACTGACTTGGTCTTACAGGATAAATGTAGCAACGACCGTTTTTCAAAAAAATACAGTCATAATTTTCTTCGCTTGGCAGTTCCTTTATACTCCACTTTTCTTTGGCATAATTCAAATATAATTTTTCTAGTTTCTCTTTTGTAATGCCAAGATAACCTGCTATTGCTTGCTTTTCATCTTCTGAAAGCCAGATGAAGCCTGTCTCGCCCCCGCAACATTTTCCACACATTTTACAGGTAAAATAGACACCATCATTACACCAAAAACCAATTGTTTTTTTGTTATCTTTTTTATCCATTAATACTTCATATAGTTTGAAGAATTTCCAGAATAAACTGCACCACACCTTGAGAAGAAGTCAAGCGACTCTAGAACCTTACCAGTCCCCCTTGCAACACAATCTTCCGCATCTTCGGCAACACGTGCAAAAACACCAGTTTCTCTTTTTATTCTTTCTGGCAACCCAGTTAAATATGCACCACCACCAGTTAAAAGAATCCCATGTTCCAAAATATCAGAAGCAAGTTCCGGAGCCGTGTTTTGAAAAACCTGTTTTATCGCTTGTATAATTTGATTAATCGCATCATCAAGAGCTACCAGAACATCATCAGACGTGATAACTAGCTTTGTTGGAAGTCCGGAAATCGTGTCTCTTCCACGAACTTCTCTACTATCCATACTCGGCTTAACCCCAGCTTCAACAGTAGCAATTTCTTTCTTAATTGCTTCGATTGTCTGGTCACCAACCTCTATGTGGTACTTTTTCTTAATATAACGGGCAATTTCTGAATCAAACCTATCTCCTGCAACTCGGAGGCTAGCACCCTCAACAATGCCACCAAGAGAAATGACAGCAACGTCTGTCGTACCACCACCTATGTCAACAACCATACTACCAATTGGCTCAGCCACGGGCAAGTCAGCTCCTATTGCTGCTGCTAATGGTTCTTCAATTAAATAAGCTTCTCCTGCTCCAGCAGCGACTGCTGCTTCTAATGCAGCACGACGCTCAACATCTGTTGCACCAGACGGAACACCAATTACAAGGCGGTGACGAGAAAATCTTTCAAAGCCTTTTAACACTCTCTTCATAAAATAAGAAAGCATTGCTCTAGTCATAGTATAGTTTGCAATAACTCCATCACGAAGTGGCCTGACAGCCGTAATACTGCCAGGAGTTCTTCCTATCGTTATTTTTGCCTCTTCTCCAACTGCAATAATTTTTTTGTTACTTTGATTAACAGCAACAACGGAAGGCTCACGCAAAACAATTCCCTTGCCCTTCATATAAACAAGAACCACAGCAGTTCCGAGGTCTATTCCAATATCTCTATTAAACATATTAGCACTCCTTTGCTAAAAAATTCTAATCCTTTTATAAAAACTCACATTAACCGAGGCTCATGCCTCCATCAACCGTAATCACTTGCCCTTGTATGTAGTTTGAGGCATCATTTGCCAAGAAAGAAACAACATTTGCAACGTCCTCTGCAGTGCCGGCTCTGCCATTAGGTATACGCTGGATACTTGCTTCTTTTATGGCATCTGGCAATGTGGCTGTCATATCTGTTGCAATAAAGCCAGGGGCAACAACATTTGCTGTTATACCACGACTTGCAACTTCTTTTGCCAAAGATTTAATGTAACCTATCACACCGGCCTTTGATGCTGCATAATTGGACTGCCCGGCATTGCCCATCATTCCAACGATGGAAGAAATTGCAATAATACGACCAAAACGATTCTTCATCATGTTACGGAGCACTGCTTTTGTTAAATAAAATAGCGAAGACAAGTTCGTCTCTATTACATCATGCCAAGCTTCATCTTTCATTCTCATTATTAGAGTGTCACGAGTAATTCCTGCATTCGCAATCAATATATCAATGCTGCCACACTCTTGCTCTACGAGTGAAAACATTTTAGCGACCTCTGCCTCTTGCGACACATTGCACTTATAAGCACGTCCCTTTTGTCCTTTTGACTCAAGTTCCGCTAAAAGTTCCTTTGCCGCTGCATCACTACTGGCAAAATTCACAATAACAAAGCAGCCGTCCGACGCAAGTTTTTTTGCAATTCCGCGCCCAATGCCTCTTGTCCCACCAGTAACTAGAGCAATTTTTTTGCCATCTTTTGTCATTTATTTGCTCCTTATAAGGTCTGCTATTTCTTTAATTTTCTCTACAGTTGAACCATAGATAGGTGTTTTGTCACTACAAAGTTTTTTCACAATGCTTGACAAGACCTTTCCAGGACCAAGCTCTATATAATTTTCAACACCAAGTCTCTCCATTTCAAACACACTGGCAACCCATTGAACAGGAGAGAAAATCTGCTTGTATAACGCACGCTTTATGTCTTCTACATTGCTTAAAGCTGTGCCTGATACATTGGAGATTATTGGACAAGAGGGATTAGACCAACTCTCAACCTTCATAAATTCTTTTTCCAATTCCGTAGCTGTTAGCTCAAGAAGCGCAGAATGGCATGGGCAGCTAACTTTTAACAACCGAGTGCGTGCTGTATAATTTTTCGCAATATAGTCAAGAGCTCGCATAACAGCATCCGTATGACCAGAAATAACTATTTGGGTTGGCAAATTTATATTTGCCGGAGCAACAACCTGACCATTTGCAACCTTCGCACAAACCTTGGAAACCTCTTCAAGAGAAAGTCCTAGCACAGCTGCCATTGCACCCTTGCCAACAGGCACTGCATTTTGCATCAAATTTCCACGACGGCTGACAAGACGCACACCATCAACCATAGAAATAACTCCGCTTGCCACAAGGGCAGTATATTCGCCAAGACTATGGCCTGCCATACAAAGAGGAACAGGTGTCTCACCAAGCTCGGAGGACAGGGCACGAAACGCCGCAATGCTTACAGTAAGAATTGCTGGTTGTGTTATCTCTGTAAGCCCTAGCTCTTCCTGCGTTCCATTGAAAATTTTGTCAGAAAGAGAAAACCCAAGTGCCTTGTCTGCTTCTTCAAAAACCTGACGAGCGGCAGGATAGTTTTCAAAAATTTCTCTTCCCATTCCAGGCTCTTGTGCGCCTTGACCTGGAAAAATTATTGCATATTTCAAATTGCTCATACAACAAAGCCCCTTCGCAAAAATTATCGTATATTGTAGCATAAGTTATCAAGTTTTGCTTGAAAAAATATACATTGCTTGTATAATTCTTTTCGTAATCTTAGAATATGGAAGGAACTGAAATGGTAGACTTACTTTCACTTTGGCAAGATGCAAGGGAGAATGACCTCGTCTGCTCAAAGAACAATATAACAAAACGCAATGTGCTTGCCTCTATTACAAATGGCGCTGACACCTTGCAAAAGGTGAAAGAGGACATAGGTTTTTCTTGTGATGGCTCCTGTGCTAATAAAAATACAAGTGGCAGACTATGTGACGAAAATATAAAAGCTCTGCTTAAAATTTATGCACCGCTTTTTGAACTCATGAAGCACACACACGATCGCGATAAAGTTTAACAATGTTTGATATGCAAACCTTTATCAACACAGCAGTTGATAAAAGAATCCTTGCCATTGCACCACCAGTTTATGATTTTGCCTACGCTGACCTCTGGTCAAAACCGTTGGGACTTCTTTACATCATGGAAGGTTTAAAGGCAAGAAATTCCGTTTCTTTTATAGATTGCATTGCCTTTGGTACCACTGGCGACAAGACATTTGGCAGAAAGACAATAAAAAAAGAAGAGGTGGCAAAGCCCTCTCCCTATGAAAAACTTCAAATAAAAAGACACTTCAATCGTTTTGGTATTAGCAAGAACGAATTTTTTACGCTCCTGTCACAAGTTGAAGAACCTGATTATATCCTCTTAACAAGCACCATGACCTATCAATATTTGGGTGTCCAAGAGACAATAAAGATTTTGCGTTCCTGTTTTCCAAAGAGCAAAATAATTCTTGGCGGTGTTTATGCAAGTCTTTGCCAAACTCACGCAAAGACCCTCGGAGCAGATAAAATTTCCTGTCACTTTATTCCAAGCGCTCCACATCCTGCTATGGAATTTTACAATAATCCTTTTAACTCAACACAGAAGTTATCTTATGGCGTCCTCATGACTTCCTTCGGTTGCCCTTTCAACTGTGAATATTGTGCCTCAAACATCCTTTGGAAAAACTATCGTCGCCGTGATGTTGAAAGCGTCTTGGCAGATTTTGAATATCAATATAAGCTCGGGGCAAGAGATTTTGCTTTTTACGATGATGCATTACTCCTGCAAAAAGAAGATTATATTTTCAAAATATGTCGAGCCTTGAAAGATACTTATGGCGACACTTTTGCCCTTCACACACCAAACGGACTCCATGTTCGTCAAATAACACAAGCGACAGCCGAAGTTTTTGCCACGTGCAACTTTCGCACTCTTCGACTTTCACTAGAAAGCACAAATTTTGAAATTGAGCAGGCAAGTAGCGGTAAAGTCGCATGTGAAGATTATATAAAAGCAGTCAAGAATTTAGCGCACGTAGGCTACACACAAAACGATATTGAAACATATATCCTGCTTGGGCTTCCAAACCAATCTGTGGAGAGCGTGAAAGATACAATAAAATTTGTAAAAAATGCTGGTGGCAAACCAAAGCTAGCAGAATTTTCACCAATTCCAGGCACACCATATTTTATTCGTGCTTGCGAGGTTCACCCAGAAATTGCAAATGAACCGCTTTTGCAAAACAATTCTGTTTATACAGCTTATGTGTCAAAAAATATGACACCGGACACTTTGCAAGAATTAAAAGATATGTGCAGAATGACCAAATAAATAACAAAGCTCACTAACAAAAAAATTTGGAGTAAAAACCATGAATCAAGAAGAAATAAGGACAAGAATTTTATTTTTGCAAGAAGAATTAGCTCGTCATTCAAGGCTTTATTATACAAACGATGCACCAGAAATTTCTGACTATGAATATGATACGCTTTTTACAGAATTGAAGCAGCTGGAAGAGCAATTTCCAGAGTATAAAACACAGGACTCACCAACGCAAAAGGTGGGGGGCAAAATTTTAGAGGGTTTCCAAAAAATCACTCACGCTATTCCAATGATGAGCCTTGATAACGCCTTGAACAAGGAAGCACTCTCAGAATTTATCACAAAAATAAATGATTACTTTGGTGCAAATTGCGAGTTTCTTTGTGAACCAAAGATAGACGGACTGGCAGTTTCCTGCATTTTTCAAGATGGTGTTTTTGTGGAGGGAGCAACACGTGGCAATGGAGTTGTCGGAGAAGATGTCACAGAAAACCTAAAGACCGTAAAAAATCTCCCTTTAAAATTGCCGGTGCATCTTTCCGGTCGTCTTGAAGTGCGAGGCGAAGCCTGTATAGATAAAATTGGTTTTGAAAAATTAAACGCTTCTCGTGAGGAAGAGGGGTTTACCCTTTTTGCCAACCCAAGAAACGCTGCAGCAGGGAGCTTGCGCACTCTCGACACAAGAGAAACTGCAAAAAGAAATTTAAAAGTTTTCTTCTATCAAGTTGTAGAGCCGGAAAAGTGGGGCATAAAGACACAAAAGGAAATGCTTGAGTTTATACAAAATATCGGGCTTCCCTGCCAAGGCTCACACACGCTTGCCACTTGCGAGGCAGAAATTATTTCCTACCTTGACAACTGGGCAAACCTTCGCCATTCTCATGCCATAGATACAGATGGTGTTGTTGTAAAATTAAATGATATTGCACTCCGTTCTTCCCTAGGTGCTACGAGCCACGCACCACGTTGGGCAATTGCCTTTAAGTTTCCACCGGAAGAAAAATTAACTCAAATACAAAATATTGAAGTGACAGTCGGGCGCACTGGCGTGCTGACACCAACTGCTGTGTTTGACCCCGTCCGCCTTGCAGGAACAACTGTTCGTCGTGCATCGCTTCACAATCAAGATGAGATAGACAGGCTAGACGTCGGTATTGGTGACTTTGTTTGGGTTAGAAAAGCGGGCGAAATTATTCCTGAGGTAGTTCGTGTAGAAAAAGAAAAAAGACCACCAGAAGTATCGCGTTTTGTTATTCCAAATATTTGCCCTGTTTGTGGTGCAGAGGTTGCAAAAAACAGCGGTGAAGTCGCAATTCGTTGTCAAAATAGTTCCTGCCCAGCACAATTGAAGCAAAAGCTTGCATATTTTGCTTCACGTGACGCTATGAACATCACAGGGCTTGGCACAAAGCTTGTGGCACAATTGATAGACAAAGGCGTATTCAAAAACGCCGCAGATATCTATAAAACTGATATAAAAATCTATTCCCTCATGGACAAGATGGGAGAAAAATCTGCTTCAAACCTTGCCGAAGCAATTGAGGAATCAAAAAAACGCCCCTTGTCAGCCTTGATAAATGCGCTAGGTATTTCAAACATCGGGCCGAAAACGGCAGAAGACCTTGC
>JAZLJR010000054.1:0-4260 GCA_045617925.1 Synergistaceae bacterium | reverse complement strand
CATGGTTGCCTTTGTTATAACTGCTAGTGGCACTGCAATGCCATTGACTAGATGGATTTTTATGATTTTTTTAGCAATGGCTTGTGCTTTGGCAGTTCCTGCAATTCCTCTTGGAACTATTTTTGTTATTCCAACTGCACTTTCATACTTAAATATAGCTTCTGGCAATAACCTTATGGGGCTTTTGTTTACAGTGTATACGTTCCTTGATATGCTTGCCACAGCTGTTACTTGCCAGTCAAATGTTTTTTGTGCCATAATGGTGGACAAAATAGAGTGGCTAAGAAAAAATAAATCATTTAAAATAAAAGGACTCTAATAGCCCAAAATGAAAAAAAATTCTGTTTTATTAGGTCAATATATAAGGGGGAATTCATATTTGCATGAGCGAGACCCTCGTGACAAACTTGCTATGGCTTTTTTGTCGCTTGTGGTCTTGCTTTGTGTGTCATCTCTTTGGTCTTTTCTTATCATTGGTTTATGTTATATTTCTCTTGCTTTTTTGACAAACATTTCGATTTTTCTTCTCCTTCGTAGTGTAAAGCCAATAATTTTTTTGGCGATTTTTACCTTCTTAATGCACTGCCTGTGGAGTGAAGGGGCAATTTTTTCTGCTAGCGGTGCACAGCATGGGGCGTTTTTTGCGCTTCGCATTATCTTCATTGCACTATTCGCAGGGCTATTTACTGCTACCACAACACCGGAAAAAATTGCTGACTCTATCACCTATACGTTAAAGCCCTTGTCACGATTTTTTGATATCCAAAGTTTTGCAATGATAATTAGTATGTCCTTGCGGTTTATACCGATAATTGCGCAAGAAACAAAGAGCCTTATGTTTGCACAGGCAAGCAGAGGTGTGAATTTTAAGACGAAGAATTTAAGGGACAAATTCCGTGTTTATACGTCTGTCTTGGCACCGGAATTTTTGTTGCTATTTTCTCATGCTGACAAATTAGCATTGGCTATGGAAAGTCGTGGCTATGTACTAGGAGCAAAGAGAACAAACCTGCATTCTCTTGAATGGTCTAAAAAAGATATAAAATTTCTTTATATCCTCTGTCTTGCAGGTGCTCTGATTTTGATTTGTGATAGGTGGTGGCTGGCATGAATTACCATGCAATAGTAAGCTATGATGGTGCAAAATTTTTTGGTTGGCAACGTCAACCAAATTGTTGGACAGCACAAGAAGCTTTTGAAAAAGCGTTGTTTGAATTAGACGGAAGAAACATTACCGCAACTGCCAGTGGCAGAACCGACGCTGGTGTTCACGCTGTTGGTCAGTCTGTTAGTTTTGAAATTGCACGACAAATTGACGAGCGAGGTCTTGCCCTTGCACTGAACGCTCATTTGCCTGAAGGAATCTCTGCCATAAGGGTGAAAGAAGCACCGGCAAATTTTAACGCTCGTTTTGACGCAAAGTCTCGAGAATATAAATATTTCATTTGGCATTCCAGCACTATATATCCCCACATGAGAGGACGTGTCTGTTGGTTAAAGGGAAGTGGATATGACTGGAGCAAAGCACAGGAAGCAGCAAGGCTTTTGTTAGGCAGTCACGATTTTCGTAATTTTTGCCATTTTGAGCAAACGGAAGGCAAAAAAGAAAGGAACACCGTGAGAAATGTGCTGAAATCACGTCTCAAAAAGAGAGGAAACTTGTTAATTTATAGCATTGAAGCTGATGGCTTTCTTTACAACATGGTGCGAATAATAGTTGGAAATCTTGAGCAGGTCGCACTGGGGCGAATTGCGCCAAACGAAATTTTAGATTTACTTGACACTGAAAAAAATAGAAGCCAAGGTGGGCGAACCTTTCCACCCGAAGGACTATATTTTTGGCGTGCAAATTATTAAATTTATGTGGAAGGAGTAAAACTAATGATGTTGAAAATTAGAATTCCTGGTATGATGTGTGCTCATTGTGAAAATGCAGTTCGTAAAGCAATTACTGAAACTGGTGGCGATGTGGTATCACTTGATTTATCTACCAAAATTGTAGAAGTTGAAACGCAATTAACAAAAGAGCAACTCACAAAATTGCTGTCAGAAATTGGTTTTGATATGGAATTTTTGAGTTAAACTAATACTAAAAAAGCAGGCACCCCAATAGGTTGCCTGCTTTTAACTTTTAATAACTTGTGATTAATCTAGTTTGCCGAGCAAATCGCCAAGAGAAACATTCATCTCTTCCTGTGGAATTAAATCCATTGGGTTTTGTTCGCGATGTTGCTTCTGTGAACGACGTGTTTTCTGTCTTGCGTCATCTTCCTCATTATAATCAAAATCATAATTTGGACGAGTGTCGTTAGGATCCTTTAAGCTGAGACGAATTCGTCTTTCTTCTTCGTTAACTTCAAGGATTCTTGCTGTTAGCTCATCCCCAATTTTTAACACGTCACTTGGGTGCTTCACATGGTCATTGGAAATCTGTGAGATGTGAATAAGGCCGTCGATCCCTTCTTCGATTTCCGCAAATGCTCCAAAGTCAGCTATGCGAGCTATCTTGACTTGGACCTGTGAATCTTTTGGATATTTCGCCGAAATGCCCTTCCAAGGATCATTGAGCTGTTTGTATCCAAGACTGATACGCTTCTTTTCCGTATTTATATCAATAACAATGACGGTGATATCCTGTCCAAGCTGAAGCATATCTTTTGGAGATTTGACACGTTTCCAACTGAGATCACCGACATGGACAAGGCCTTCTATGCCTGGTTCCAGTTCCACGAAAGCTCCAAAGTCAGTTAAGCTAGTAACTTTCCCTGTAAAAACAGTGCCAGGTGCAAAACGTCCTGCGAGTCCATCCCATGGGTTGGGTAAAGTTGCTTTAATGGAAAGTGAAACCTTGCCAGTTTCTGTGTTGCATTTCAACACCTTGGCAGAAACGTGATCCCCCTTTTTGTACAGATCCTTTGGTTTTGCTTCACGTTTCCAGCCAAGCTCAGTTACGTGAACAAGTCCTTCAACGCCACCGAGATTCACAAAAATACCGAAATCAGTAATGCTTGATACATCGCCTTCAACGATATCCCCCTCGTGAGTCTTTGAGAAAAATTCCTCACGTAGTTTAATATATTCTCCTTCCAGTAATGCTGTGCGAGAGAAGATAAGACGACGTTTCCTTTTATCTTTTTCTATAAGTTTTGCTTCAAACTCCTCACCTACAAGTTTTGCAGGTGTGATACCTTGTCCCTTTAATGAAACATGTGAAACAGGGATAAAAGCTTCCAAACCAAATACATCTACAACGAGTCCACCTTTTGTGCTACGAAGCCCCTTTACTGTTGTAACAGGGTTTTCATTCGTTGCGTCCTCTAGTGTCTTCCAACGGTTGCTAAATTCCATTCTTGCACGTGAAAGCAAGGGTTGTGGTTCTTCTCCTGATCCTGTTGATACGATTTGAACGGTGATTTTGTCACCGACATTTGGTTCTTCAGCTGTTTCAACTAGAGCTGGGAGCGTCCATTCATTTTTGGGAAGTAATCCTTCGCATTTGAAGCCAAAATCCACAAGCCAACCTTCATCTGTTGGGCGTGCGACTGTGCCTTCAACAATTGATCCACGATGAAAATTCATGCGTGCATCATACTGCTGGATTAACTCTTCCATTGTTTCTTCTGGTGCTGTTGTTGCTGTTACTTCTGTAGCCACGCTATTGTTAGCGAGTTCGTCTACCATTCCTACTTCCTCCTACTACGATTTGTGTAATGTATGAATTAAATTTTGGATTAACCAATCCGGAGTGCTACCTCCAGCGGCAATTCCTATTGTGTGCTTATCCTTTAACCATGTTTTGTCCAATTCGTCAGCATGCTCTATCCAAAGGGTAGGGACACGCGACGAAGAGATTTCTACAAGTTTTTTAGTGTTTGCGCTATTGCGCCCACCGAGAACTATCACGCCATCTGTTTTTTCTGTCAACACTTGAACTGCTTGTTGCCTTTCTAGTGTAGCTTTACAAACCGTGTTAAAGACACACAGCTCAGAGCTCTTAGCAGTAAGCTTTGCAGCCATTGTGCAAAAGTCTTCAACGCGTTGTGTAGTTTGACTGAGAAAACCGATGCGTTTCCCGAAAAGCTCTTTTGGGACTTCATCGTTTGTCGTAAGAACAGTGGCTGCATTTTCCGCATAACCATTTATTCCGACGATTTCAGGATGAGACACATCGCCTAATATTACCACAGAATAGCCATTTTGTGAAAGTTTTTTTGCTTTTTCTTGTGCATTTTTTACAAAAGGACAGGTGCCGTCAACTAC
>JAZLJR010000053.1:0-111737 GCA_045617925.1 Synergistaceae bacterium | reverse complement strand
ACAGAGGCTGGATTGGTAAAGGTTCTTGAAGATAAAGGCATTGGAAGACCGTCCACCTATGCAGCAATTATTGAAACCCTTATTGCAAGACTCTATGCTGAGCGTAGCGAAGATAAAAAACTTGTTCCTACTGATCTTGGTCGCAAGGTTAATGAATTTATCGTTAAAAATTTCTCTGATGTAATAAACGAGCATTTTACAGCGGACATGGAGAATGATTTAGATACCATTGAAGTTGGCACAATAAAGTGGAAAGAATTGCTTGCAAAGTTTTGGAGTGATTTCAAGCCACGTGTTGAGGATGTTTCAAGAAACGCAGAGCCAATGAGGATTGAACCCAAAATGCTTGGTGAAGCATGTCCAGAGTGTGGCAAACCACTTTTGATTAGGACAAGCCGTTTTGGAGAGTTTATAGGTTGTTCTGGCTATCCAGATTGCAAATACACACGTAGAATTTTGGACTTAACAGGTGTGAAGTGTCCAAAATGTGGCAAGGGCGACGTGATAAAGAAGAAAACAGCTAAAGGACGCACATTCTACGGTTGCAGCGAGTATCCGGAGTGTGATTATGCCTCTTGGAAAAATCCGCTAGCTGAAAAGAAAAATTCAGACGAAGATAGTGATGTAAAAGATGAATTGTAATGGTATTAAAATTATCGGTGCCGGGCTTGCTGGAAGCGAGGCTGCTTGGCAGCTTGCAAAGCGTGGCGTAAATGTCACGCTTTGTGAAATGCGCCCACTAAAAAACACACCAGCTCATCAAACAGATTTATTTGGTGAGCTGGTGTGTAGTAATTCTCTTGGTGGTGATAAATTGAGCACAACAGCAGGTATTTTGCATGCTGAGCTTGAGTGCTTTGATAGCTTAATAATGAAAGCCGCGCGAGTGTCAGCTGTTCCTGCTGGAAATGCCCTGGCAGTTGATAGAAATGTTTTTGCAGAATTTATTACAAACAAATTAAAAAATCTTCCAAATGTAGATATTGTAACGGAAGAAGTAACCGAAATCAAAGACGAACCAACTATCATTGCGACAGGACCATTAACTTCGCCTGTTTTTGCGGAACAGATTGCTAAACTGACGGGGGAAGAATTTTTATATTTTTACGATGCCGTTGCACCGATAGTTGATGTTTCTACCATAGATATGACATGCGCATTCAAGGGAAATCGCTGGGGCAATGAAGGAGACTATATCAATTGCCCGATGAACAAAGAAGAATATGAGGTGTTTTACAAGGCTCTTATTGAAGCAGAAACTGCCCCGAGACACTCATTTGAAGAAGCAAAGCATTTTGAAGGCTGTTTGCCTGTTGAAGTTATCGCAAAAAGAGGACCTCAAACACTTGTCTTTGGTCCACTTCGTCCCGTGGGTTTTGAAGAATTTACGGGTGGCAAGAGACCCTGTGCAGTTGTGCAACTCCGTCAAGATAACATAGACGGCACACTTTACAATATGGTAGGTTTTCAGACTAACTTGAAGTGGGGGGATCAAGAGAGAGTGTTTAGACTCATTCCTGCCTTGAAAAATGCTGAATTTGTTCGTAAAGGTGTAATGCACAGAAATTTATTTGTAAATGCTCCTAAGGTTTTGGACGAATGTCTACGATTTAAAAATAATTCCAAAATTTTCATTGCTGGACAGGCAAGTGGAGTAGAGGGATATATGGAAAGCACAGCAATGGGGCTTGCCGCCGGCATCTTTGCTTTTGCTATGTTAAGAGGACAAAAAATGCCGAAGCTCCCATCAGAAACAGCAATAGGAAGTTTGCTTAATTATTTGCAAATGGCTATTCCTTCATCATTTCAGCCAATGAATGTGAATCTTGGCATTATGCCAAAACTAGAAGGGCGTAAAATCAAAAGCCGCGCAGAAAGATGCGAGGTAACAGGCGAAAGAGCCCTAAAAGCTATGCAAAATTTCATAGAATCGAGAAAAGATATATTTGAAAATTAGCGCTATATGAATACGAAAAGAGAAGTGATACTAATACTAATACATAGTATCACTTCTCTTTTTATACATTTTAACCTTTGGGGTCATTTCCGTATTCATTATCACCTATTTGGCTATCCTTTAATAATAGAACCACAATGTATAAAATGTAAATTGACACAAGTGCAATAAAAATATTTTGAATAATTTCTTGTGTATGTGAAATTTTATCAACATCAGCTCCTGCCATGTGGAGCATCGTTCTTTTAAACCATCCAGCATCTTCTACGCTGTTGCTAAAAATTGTGAAAATATATGCAACGGCAGCGTATATTCCCAAGGTTGGTATAAATTTTAGTGGTGCAAGACCACTTTTGCCAATATCGTGCATTCGTCTTGCGTAACAAGAAATAATTGGAATGAGGACAAAGCAATCCCAAAGGATTGAAATGTTTGTCGTGGTAATTAATGTTCTTACATTTGACGGGTCTTCAAGTTCAGGGGTAGTTGTAAAGCCACCTGCTAAGGCAGAAAGGCAAAAGGCAACGCCAAAAGCGAAGATAAAAAAGCACCAAAATTCTTTTCTAGTTGCTCTGCCCCAAAAGACTAAATATTTCTTAAAGCCACGTAAAATTGCTCTCAAAATTGAAATATCACCTACTGGCTCTTCAAATTTTATGCGCCTTTTAGGCTTTGCGTCTTCTGGAATTGACGCTCCGCAGTGCTCGCAAAAACTGGCACTATTTGGAATTCTTTTTTGACAACTTGGACATTTCATTGGTTTAGCCTCCTTAATTTTGCTAAATTATTTTCGATTGCTTGGTAAAAGCATTCTTCCCTAGAGAGATTTGGAACATAGCAAGGCAATGCACTTGCCCCGATGTGTTCTGTTGTACCATTTGCTAGACAGGCACTTTTTAATGTTGAATGAACTGAAAATTCAATACAAATTGGACTTGTGTAGCTTTCTTGCATTTTTGAAAATGCAGAATAGAAATTCGCAATATTTTTTGCTTGAAAGTCTGGATAATTTTCCATGTTAAAGTGTTCTATGTCAACACTTGAAGAAAGAAAAACTGGAAAAAAAGGAAAATTTTGTTCTTCTGTCTTTTTTATTTTTGGAAATGGTAAAGAGGAAAAATCAATGTTACGTAATACTGGACTATGAGCAGCGTGAGGAACACGTAGGCGTTTGTGCTGAATTTGTTGTTTATCGCAAATTTTTTCAAGAAGTATAATTTCGTTAGAAAATCCTGAAGCAACGCAGGAATTTGCAGAATTTATGGACGCAATGGATATTTTTTTTAATGGAGCAATAATATTTTCAAGCTCTGTTCTAGGGGCTATGACGTGGCACATAGCTCCTTTATTGTTATTGCGTTGTGAAATTTCGTCTAACATTTTTGCTCTTTGTGTAACAAAATGTAACATATCGGTGTAATCTGCGTAAAAAGCAACAACAAGAGCTGCAAATTCACCAAGCGAATGACCAATTATCGCGTTTGGCACTACACCAAATTGAATATAGAGGCTTGCCATAGCAATGCTCCAAAAATATATGAAAGGGTGGCTTGTAATAGCAGAGCTTTCACTGGGATTAGAAAAATTGTAAAAAATTTCTTTTTTTGAATAGCCCTGCGTTAAGAAATAGCTTTCTGTTTGACTATAAAATTTTTTAAAGACGGGATATTTTTGGAGCAAAAACTCCAGTGGAATGGGGCCACTTGTGCCTTGAGGTGGCATAACAAAAATTATATTGTTACTCATTTGCCAACACAAAATTTGCTAAAAACTGTATCAAGCAAGTCTTCTGTGGCGTCCACGCCAAGAAAATTTGCAATTTGTTTTCTTGCAGAAGATACAGTTGTAATTATCACATCTGGCATTTCGTTAGCCAGTAACAATTTTATTGATTCTTCAATTTCGTTTTTTGCCTGTAGTAAGCATTCTTCTTGTCGAGTGGAAACGCTATAAGCGTTTTCTATGTCGCTTGAGGCAGAGGCAATGGCGAAAATTTCATTTTTAAGTGATTCAATTGCGATTTTATTTTTAGCAGAAATTTCTATTATTTTTTTATCAGGGAAATTTTCTTGTAAATCTTTCAAAGAAAGGCATTGCAATTCCTTGGGTAAATCAATTTTATTGAGCAGAAGGATTGAGTTAGCGTCCGATATGTATTTACGCACAAACCTTATCTGTTCATTTGCGTTTTGAGAGACGTCAAGCAGACACAGGACAAGGTCAGCATCTTTCATAGCCTTGCATGAGCGTTCAACGCCTAGATTTTCCACAATGTCGTTTGTGTCTCTTATCCCTGCGGTGTCAATTATATTTATCGGAACTCCGCCTATTACGATTTTGTCTTCAATAATGTCTCTTGTAGTGCCTGGAATGTCTGTTACTATTGCCTTATCTTTCTCCAAAAGTGCGTTAAGTGTGCTAGATTTGCCAACGTTTGGCAAGCCAACGATTGCGATGTTAAATCCATTTTGAAGAAGTCTGCCAGCTTTGCATTTGGCTAAAAGTTTTTGCATTTCAGACAGTATAGTGTCGCAAGTTTCTATTTTTTCTTCTTGAGTTAAAAAGCCATCGCTTTCTTCTGGAAAATCAAGATCAACTTCTAGTGTAGCAGAAAAATTTGTTAATTCTCGCAATATATTTTGAATTTTGATATTTAATTCACCTGTTAAAGTTCTGCTTGCAGCTTTTAAAGCACTAGTTGAGGAAGAGGAAATCAATGCGTTAACTGCCTCTGCCTGTAAAAGATTTATTTTGCCATTTGTGTAAGCACGGCGTGTAAATTCTCCATTAACTGCCATCCGTGCACCTAAAGATAAAAGTTGGCTTATGCAATGATTGGCGGAGGCAAAACCGCCATGGCAGTGAAATTCTACCATTTCTTCTCCTGTGTAGCTTTTTCCCTCATCAAAACGAACTGCCAACACAGTATCAAAAATTTGTCCTTTGATGTCTTTAAGTTTTCCAAGTGTCATACAACGTGTTGAAACACTTGAAAGAGTTTTTGGGGTCACAAAAATTTTTTCTGCTAAGCTTACTGCACCAGCTCCAGAAATTCTTATAATTGAAATTCCTCCGTATCCTTGCGGTGTGCCACAAGCTACTATTATATCTTCTTGCATATTACCATTTCCTTTCAAAAACATGAGTGAATTATAGACTAACGTAGCCCAAAAACAAAGACTCAAATTCAATATAGTTTTGTTAAATTATATGATAACTATGATATAATTACGAAGTTGAGATTTTGTGAAGAGGTTTCATCACTATGATTATAAAAAAATATCAAAAAACGTTAGTTGTAATTTCTTTAATTTTTGCGACAATCTTGTTGTATTTTGTTTCGTTAGGAAATTATCCCCTTATGGAACCTGATGAGGGTCGCTATGCTGAAATTGCACGTGAAATGGTAGAGAGTGGCGATTATATCACACCTCGCTTGAACTATGTCCATTATTTTGAAAAACCACCGTTGCTTTATTGGCTAAATGCAATTTCTTTTAAATTTCTAGGGCAAAATGAATTTGCTGCCCGTCTTGCGACTGCTTCGCTGGCGATTTTAGGTGCAGTTGCGGTTGCTATATTAGCTGGTGTATTTATAGGTTTTTGGGGTGGAATACTTAGCTATGTCATTACCGTGACATCTCTCTTGTATTATGCAATTGGTTCCATTACTATTACAGATATGCCTCTTTCTACCTTCATAACTATTGCACTAGTTGCATTTTTTATTGCACATAAAAAACAAAGTAGAATTAGCTATATTATTTTTTATTTGTCACTTGCTCTGGGTGTTTTGACAAAGGGTCTAGTGGCAATAGTTTTGCCTGCTGGAATAATTTTCTGGTATATTGTGCTAACACGCCAGTGGCAATTATTTTATAAATCGTTATATATACCAGGTGTTATTTTATTTTTCCTTGTAACAGTTAGTTATTTTTATCCTGTTTGTGCAAAAAATCCGGACTTTTTCTATTTCTTTTTTATACGTGAGCATTTTCTGCGTTATGCCACTAAAATACACGCTAGATATCAGCCATTTTGGTATTTCTTGCCAATGATTCCTGCTGGCATAGTTCCATGGACTGCTTTTTTACCATCTATTTTTTCAAAAAAGGGGTTGCGTGGAGATACTTCGGAAGACAAAAGACATCTTTTTATTTACCTTGCTCTTTGGTTTTCTGTGATACTTCTTTTCTTCTCTTTTTCAAACTCAAAATTAATTCCATATATTGTTCCTTGCTTTCCACCGCTTGCTGTGTTAATTGCGGCAAATTTGGTAAAAATGCAAGAGCAGAATATTGTGTTTGGCAGTGCAAAGGCTTGGCTTTGGGTATGTAATGGTTTGCTTGCGCTTGCTTTATTTTCCTTCCCCATTGTCTGTTACTATTTGCCCAAGGATGAAACTACTGAAATTGGAATGAGCCTTTTTAGAACGGGTGTAATATCTTCCATTGCACTTATTTCTATGCCAATTTTATTTACTATTCTTTCTAAAAAAAAGGTAAAAGATGCTTTAATTGTGCTGTGCTTTGCTTCTTTTATTTTTATGATGTCTTTGCACACATTGTTTCCAACAATAGCAGAAGTGAGAACATTAAAATTCGTTTCTGAATATGTTTTGAGGACTTGTCCAGATGATGTAACGCTTGTTTCATATAGAGAGGTATTACAGGGATTATCCTTTTATACAACACACCGTGTGCTTCAGGTTGAAGAGTTAGGTGAATTGGAGTTTGGAGCTTCTAAACCGTCTGCAAAGAGCTGGTTTTTGAAGAAAGACGAATTTTTACCGCTTTGGCAGAGTAAAAGCAAGTATGCTATTGTTGTGCGTGATGATATGAGAGTGGACGACTTTTTCACTAACAACGTTAGCTATGCAAAAAAAGCACAGGTTGGGAAGTATCTTGTTTTTACAAATTTTAGGTAAATCTTGTAATCAAAAATACAGGTTGGAGGAAATATTACAATGATAAGAGAGGACTTTTTGCCTTTTGCAAAACCATCTGTGTCAGAGGATGTGTTGCCAGAGATAGCTGAGTCAATTAAACAAGGTTGGCTTGCAATGGGACCTAGGACAATAGAGTTTGAAAATGTATTCAAAAACTATACTGGGGCTACTTATGCCTTGTCTGTAAATTCTGCAACAGCCGGACTGCATGCAGCAGTTGCGTCACTTGGTATTGGTGAAGGTGACGAAGTTATAACTACTCCAATGACCTTTGCTGCGACGGTAAATGCGATAATTTTTACTGGTGCTAAACCTGTTCTTGTTGATATTGATGCTAAAACTCGCAATGTAGTGCCAGAAAATATAGAAAAGGCAATTACTTCAAAAACAAAAGCAATAATACCAGTTCACTTTGCTGGACTACCTTGCAAAATGGACGAAATAGAAGAAATTGCTAAAAAATATAATTTAGCAATAATAGAAGATGCAGCCCATGCACTTGGTGCATCATACAAAGGAAGAAAAATAGGTGCAAACCGTGGTGCAAGACACTTAACTGTCTTTAGCTTTCATCCAACAAAGAATATTACAACTGGTGAAGGTGGTATGATATGCACAGAGGATGAGGAATGTGCGGAAAATATTCTTATGTTCCGTCAAAATGGTATGTCAAAGGGTGCTTGGAACAGGTATAGTGCCAAGGGGAGTGCAAGTTATGACATTTTGCACCCAGGCTTGAAATATACCACAACAGATCTTTCCTCTGCTATTGGAATTTCTCAAATGAGACAGCTGGATTCTTTTAATGAAAGAAGACAGCAATTAGTTGCTTTTTATATGAAAGAGCTTGCTGACGTCTCGTCTTTGATTTTACCGCCAGTAGTGCCAAATGACTTGGTTCACTCTTGGCATATTTTTACGCCATTAGTTGACATAGAAAAGGCTGGAATTACTCGTGATGAATTTATGGCGAAGCTAAAGGAACGCAATATTGGAACTGGTTACCATTATCAGGCTTTGCATCTTTTCTCTTGCTATGGTCAATTGACGGGACTATCAAAAGGAAGCTTGCCAAATGCTGAATATGTTTCTGAGCGTATAGTTTCTTTGCCACTCTTCCCAGCTATGACAGATAAAGATGCACAAGATGTTGTGCAGGCTATAAAGGAAGTGCTGAAATAATGGATACAAGCTCAAAATTGACACCAGAAATTTCAATAGTTATTCCTGCGTATAACGAGGAACAATCGCTACACCCATTGATGGAGGAGCTTTATCCTGTAATGAAAAATATGGGAAGAAGCTTTGAAATAATTTTTACAAATGATGGTAGTCGAGACAAAACGTTAGATATTCTAAAAGAATTTTGTGCGACATACAAAGAAGTAAAAGTTATAGATTTCGGTGGTAACTACGGTCAGCATATGGCGATAATGGCTGCTTTTGAACAGGCAAGAGGAAGCAAAATTATTACGTTGGACGCAGATTTGCAAAATCCACCAAAAGAAATACCACGTTTGGTTGAAGAAATGGACAAAGGACATGATGTTGTGGGGACTTATCGTGTCGGCAGAAATGATCCAGTATTCCGTAAGGTTGCTTCAAAATGTGTGAACAAAGCGACGAACAAAATTGCAGGGCTACGAATACAAGATTATGGATGTATGCTACGTGGGTATGATAGACGGATTATAGATATTATTAACGCTAGTCAAGAAAATTCAACCTTCATTCCAGCGTTGGCGCAAAAGTTTGCAACTAATCCAATAGAAATTCCAATTGCGCATAGAAGTAGAGAATTTGGCGAATCAAAGTATAGCCTATTTCAACTAATAAGACTCAACTTTGACCTTATGACAAGTTTTTCTACAGTTCCTTTGCAACTGGTTACAGTAACTGGTATGTTAATTTCAGTAATTGCGTTTTTAGTTTTGATTTTCTTAACATTTGCGCGTTTTGCTCTAGGGATACATTTAACGACGCGGAGCTTTTTTTCCTTGGCATTTGACGCATTGGAATTTATACTTATTGGTGCTAACCTTTTGGCAGTTGGAGTTATTGGTGAATATGTTGGGCGAATTTATAAAGCATCTAATCACCGTCCACGTTACTCAATAAGAAAAATTTATTCAAATGGTGAAGATAATGAATAGACCAAAAATTTTAGTTTTTGCATATAGCCAGGTTGGAGCTGTTTGCTTGGAGCAACTTTTGGCAGATGGAGCAAATGTTGTTTGTGTATATACGCATGATGACGATCCAACAGAGGAAATTTGGTTTCGCTCCGTTAAAGAAGTTGCTAAAAAAAATGGCATAGAAACTAGGGTTGCTAAACCGTCTTTGCCAGATGAATTAGAATATATAAGAAAGCTTGCTCCTGAGCTCGTTTTATCATTCTATTATAGAGCTTTAATTCCGAAGTCTGTGCTGGAAATTCCAAGGCTCGGAGCATATAATATACATGGTGCTCTCTTGCCAAGATACCGCGGTAGAGCCTGTGTAAACTGGGCAGTGTTAAACGGAGAAACAGAAACAGGGGCAACACTTCATGTTATGACAGAGGCTGCTGACAAAGGTGATATTGCGGATAGTGAAGCTGTTTCAATAGAATGGACAGATACGGGACATGATGTATTTTTGAAAGTGACGGAAGCTGCACGAAAAATAATTGAGCGAACATTGCCAGCCTTGGAAAATGGTAGCGTAAAATTAATTCCACAAGATGAAAGTAAAGCCAGTTATTTTGGACGTCGCAGACCAGAAGATGGTGAAATTGATTGGAATAAGTCTGCTGTGGAAATTTACAATTTAATTCGTGCTGTCACACATCCATTTCCTGGCGCATTTACAGAACTTGATGGTCACAAGTGTATGATTTGGAAGGCTGAAGTTTTAGATGGAATGGCTCAGCCCAAGGAAATAGTTAGTCATTCGCCACTTGTTATTGGAACAGGAAAAGGTTTGCTACGCATATTAGACATAGAAGAAAGATAATAAAAACTAAGAGGTATAAAGATGAAGTTATTTGTTACAGGCGTTAACGGTTTTATTGGAACACATTTTTTAGAAAATGTGCTGATTAAAAGAGATTGGGAAGTCACTGGTTTTGACATTGCAGATTATAATCTTGCACCATTTCTCAATAACCCTAAATTTCGTTTTATTAAGGGTGATATTTTCCGTGACAACGATGTTTTAGAAGATGAAATAAAGAAGTGTGATGTTGTCCTAACTCTTGCGGGCGTTGCAAAACCTGCATATTATATAGAAAGACCTCTTTGGACTTATGAGCTTGATTTTGAGCAAAATCTGAAGGTTGTTCGTTGGTGTGCGGAACATGGCAAGAGAGTTATATTCCCGTCAACATCAGAAGTGTATGGCATGAGCAGTGATAGTGAGTTGAAAGAGGATGAAAGTCCATTAATTACAGGTCCAATTAAGAAAATGCGTTGGATATATAGCTGTTCAAAGCAAATGATGGATAGAATAATTTTTGCCTATGGTCAAGAAAAAGGTTTGAAATTCTCTTTGTTCCGTCCGTTCAACTGGGTTGGTCCAAGGTTAGATACCTTCCGTGATGCAGAGGAAAGAAAAGCGCGTTCAATTACGCAGTTTATCTATGATGTTGTAAAAAGAAGAGAAATTACGCTCGTTAATGGCGGTAGTCAAAGACGAAGCTTTACATGGATAGGTGACGGAATTGATGCTTTAGCGGAAATTATTGCGGATAAAAATAATAATGCTAATGGTGAAATTTTTAACATTGGTAATCCATCAAATAATTATTCCATAAAAGAAATGGCAGAAATTATCATTGATGAAGCAAAGAAATTCCCCTGCTTTGCGGAAGCTGCAAACGCTACTACATTAAAGGTGATGGATGCTAGTGCCTATTATGGAAAATCTTATGATGATATGCAAAACAGAGTCCCTTCAATAGAGAAGATGAAAAAATTCTTTGGTTGGGAGCCGAAAGCCACATTACGTGACGCAATTCGTTACACTTTGGATTGGCATAGCAAAAATAAAGGTTAGTTATGGCACGTTTAGCAATAAAAGTTGATGTGGATACATATCGGGGCTATTTGAACGGTGTGCCACGTCTGCTTGATCTTTTTTCAAAGAAAAATATAAAAGCAAGTATTTTCTTTTCATTTGGTCCTGACAATTCTGGTAAAGCAATACGGAGAATTTTTCGTCCGGGCTTTATTTCAAAAATGTTTCGCACAAAGGCTCCTACGACCTACGGTATAAAAACTTTACTTTATGGCACCTTGCTTCCTGCACCGATGATAGTTGCCTCTGCTCCAGAAATAGTAAAAAGAGCTTATGACGATGGGCATGATGTGGGGATACATGCATGGGATCACGTATATGTTCAAGATTGCCTTGATAAAATCTCTAAAGAAGATTATCTTGCACTTTTTAAAAAGGCATCTACAATGTATGAAAAGATTTGTAGCAAAAAGTCCAACTCTATTGCTGCTCCTGGTTGGCAAGTTTCTCATGTCGTGCTTTCTTCTGAGCAACAGTTAGGATTGTCATATGCAAGCGATGTGAGGGGCTATTGTCCATTTATGCCAGTTTTTGAGGGAGTTGAATATTCAGTGCCTCAAATTCCTACCACAATGGCAACAATGGATGAGATTTACGGACTGCCAGGCATAAATGACGAAACAGTCCCTTCATATTGGTTAAGGGAAATGAAAAATGATTGGAATGTTTTAACAGTTCATGCAGAAATGGAAGGTATGTCAAAATTAAATGTGCTTGAAAACTTTATTGACCTTGCTTGCCAGAATGGCACAGAATTTTTTACATTGGAAGATTATAAGAAAAACGCTCCTTTGCCAAAATGTAAGCTAGAAATAGGAACCTTGCTCGGCAGAGCTGGAACGCTTGCAAAACAAGGGGCAGTTTTGAATTAATTTTTAATTGAAAATGAAAGGATTTGAAAAAATGGAAAAGATGTCACTTTTTTTGATACTTTGTTCTGGAGCATCAAATGCACTTGGAAATATTATTATGAATCATGCCTATGGTGGTGCTGATAGCCCTGTATCAAAGGGAATACTTAACACATTTTTGCGAATTGCATTAAATCCTTGGATTGTGTTGGCTTTCACATGCTTCGGGCTTTCTTTTTTCTTTATGGCAGCAGCTTTGTCAAAAAGTGAAATGACCTTTGCTTATCCTTTGATGACAGGTTTTTGCTACATACTGGTTTTGTTAGCAGGGCAGTTTATATTCCATGAGCATATAACAGCGAGCCGTATTGCTGGTATTGCCTGCATAGTTGCCGGAATATTTTTCCTTGCAATAAAGCAATAATGAAAGAAGCTCGTCCTACCACAGGCAAAGCATTGCTTGCACTTTTTAATATTTTGGGAAATGTCATAGAGCTGAATTTCCTAGATTTATTTGCGGGCAGTGGCAGGGTAGGTTTTACTGCTCTACAAAAAGGTGCTGCAAATGTTACTTTTGTTGAGAGCGAAAGAAAAAGAGCACTGGAAATAAAAAATAAGTGTAAATTAGGTGCTGACGTTCTGTGCCTTGATGTTCGTCGTGCCTTGCCAAAATTGATAAAGGAAGGCAAAAATTTTGACATAATTTTTGCTGATCCACCCTACGAACTTGGTTGGAATAAAGAATTGATTTCGTTATTTGAAAAATATTCTTCTATTCTTGCTGATGACGGAGTGTTTATATATGAACATTCTAATCAGGAAGTCCCGGCAATGCTTGATGACACTGTATGGCAAAAACAAGATAGAGCATATGGACTTTCTGTTTTTTCATTTTACAAACGGAGATAGATATAACTATGCTAAGAGCTATTTATCCAGGGGCGTTTGACCCAATTACAAAAGGACATATATTTATTGCAGAAAGAGCTGCACAACATTTTGATGAAGTTGTTATGGCAGTTTTGATTAACCCAGACAAAACCCCATTATTTAGTATGGCAGAGAGAATAGAAATGATTTCTGATGCTTTGTCTCATTGCAAGAATGTAAAAGTATATGGTTTTGAAGGACTTTTGGCAGATTTTGCAAGAAAGACAGAAAGTTCCGTAATTATCAGAGGACTTCGTGCTTTGTCAGATTTTGAGTATGAATTTCAACTGGCTCAAATGAATAGACATTTAGCCCCCGAGTGCGAAACGATGTTTATATCTACGGATGCACAATACAGCTATATCTCGAGTAGCACTATAAAAACTGCATTTCAATTTGGTGGTGGAGCAAAGGTAAAAGAATTTATAACTCCTTTAGTCTATGAAAGATTACAGGAAAAATATACTAAATAGTTCTTATTTCGTATTTTTTGCAATGAATGTAAGAAAGGTATCTATTTTATCAATATTTGTCGCCTGTGCTTTTGCAGTGAATTATATAGAAAGTTTTGTGCATTTACCCATTCCGTGTATTCATCTTGGTTTTGCTAATATTTTCCCATTAGCTGCCTTGATGTTATTTGGTGGAAAAGAGGCAGTTCTAGTTGCCTTCACACGACTTGTTTTGAGTTATCTTTTAACTGGTAATGTTTTGGCATTTTCGTGTAGCTTGTCAGGCACTGTATGCTCATTGCTTATAGAATATATTCTTTTTGTCTGGCTAAAAATGACTTCTCCTGTATTGCTTAGCCTTGTTGGCGCCTTTTGCTTCAATCTTGGTCAGTTAGTTGTAATGTATTTTTTACTTACGAGTGCTAAAATTTTTCTTATTGCACCAGCGATTTTTTTAATAGGGATTGTAACAGGAATTGCAGTTGGTTTATTTACAGGTAAAGTTTTGAAAATTTGCAGGAGACTATAATGTCAAACATTGGATTTTGTGGAAAAAATTGTGACGTTTGTCTTGCATATCGTGCTACAAAGAAAAATGATGTTTATCTCTTGGCAAAACTTTCAACAGAATTAGAAAGCCAATGTGATGCACATAGCCTGCCTCACAGATACCGCTGCACAGGTTGCTTAAAAAGTGGAGTGAAGTCTGTCAGTTGTCAGGAATGTAAAATAAGAAATTGTGCTATGGAGAATAAATTAGTTACCTGTGAATTTTGTCCGGATTTTCCATGTGAATTACACAGTGTTTTTAGTGAAATTTACGCAGAATACAAGCATAATACCGCTCAAATAAAGAGCAGATGACAAAATTTTGTATAGGTTATTTCTTCAAAATACTTTTGACATAACACGACAAAAGTGATAACATACGCAGCTGTAATTTTTAACAAATTATCGTTTTCATTGGGGAGGATTTAACGATGAGCTTTAAGTTTCACAGAATGTCTAAAAAGACGACAAAAATTTTAGTCATAGTAGTGTTGTTTCTTTTCTTGCTTTCAGTTATTGGACTTGGTCTTTACATTGGGAATGGCGTGAAGTCTGATTCTAATGATTATGTGGTTGCAGTTTACGATAACGAAAACATAATGTTCAGTGATTTAAAAAAATCTGTAGAGAAGATTATTCCAAATCTTGGTGGTGTCCAAATAACGGAAGAAAACAAATATCAGCTCTTCCAGATGGCTTTGCAAAATTGCGTAATGGATAGAGAGATTGAGAAAGAAATTGAAGCAAGGGACATTAGCGTCAAAAGAAGTGAAGTTAGAGAAGCTTTGCAGAAGGTGAAAGCAAGCTATCCTTCAGAGAAAGCTTTTGACGAATTTCTTGAGCGTAGCGGAAAGAGCGAAGGCGACATTAAGGACGAGTTAAAGGAACAACTTTTGCGTCAGCACTTGCAGGAAAATATTGCAGGAAACATTACGGTTACAGACGCGGAAGCAGAGCAGTTCTATAATCAGGCAAAAGCGCAATATTTCACAACGCCAGATGGTGTTCAAATACTTATTGCCGTTTTCAAAGATAAAGCAACTGCAGATGCAATGAAGCAGGATTTGACAAATGGCGGTGCATGGGATGCGACACTTGCAAAATACCAAGCAAATTTGTTGACAGCTAACAAAGAAGAGCAGAAGTCTATCATGCCACTTTCTGATATTAAGGGTGATTTTGCCTTTGTAAAAGATTTGAAAGACAATGAAGTTTCTGCTGTCAGAAGCGGTCCAAACAATTCATTCTTTATTATAAAGAAGATTACAACTGTTACAAAGAGAACAGCTCCATTTGAGGAGGTTAAGGTGCAGATTGTGAATGCTATCAAAAATCAAAAATCTATGATGGCAGTAAACAAATATTTTGGTGAGAAGCTTAAAGATGTTAAGGTTGACATAAAGGCTAAAGAGCTTTTCCAACCAGCACAAAAAGCGCAGCCAGCTCCAGCCGCAAAAAAAGCACCCAAAGCTAAATAAAAACAAAGAAACAAAGTAAAATGAGGCATTGCAAAATTATTTTTGCAATGCCTCGTAATTTTTATCTAAGAAATGGCATAATTGTTTCGCTATGTTAACCGTGTGCAAAGCACGGCGTTTATAGCTAATGTTTTACGAAGCAAGGCAGTGTTAGCAAGCGTGCAAGAATAAATTTATTTAACCTATTGCTTTATTTTTGTTTATGCTGTATAATCACCGCGTTGCGGAGAGTTGTCCGAGTGGTCGATGGTGGTTGACTTGAAATCAACTAGGTGTAACAGCCTCGGGGGTTCGAATCCTCCACTCTCCGCCATTTATTTAATTTGACCACTAGAAGGGTGTTCATCAGTCTTACATTGATGAACGCTCTTCTTTTTTAGTTTATTTGCAAGGGGACGAATTACAAAATGCTTTATAAATGGCAAATTGCTGCACTGGAAAAGCTAGGTGTCACAAACAAACGAATACAAGACGGAATTGTTTCTGCTCCGACAGGCAGTGGAAAAACAATTGTGGCGTATATTTGGGCAGGGCTTTTAGATATCAATTTAGAGCCTGTTGTTCCAAGCAATCGTATAATTTTTACTGCACCAATAAAGGCACTTTCCAGTGAAAGATATATGGACCTAAAAAAGTTAGGTTTTGATGTTGGGCTAGAAACTGGTGACTTCAAGAAAAATGAAGGAGCAAATATCTTGTGCTGTACACAGGAAATTTACACTCTAAAATATGCTACATATCCCAACCAGATGGTAGTTATTGATGAATTTCACTACATTTTTAATGACTCAAGCAGAACTAGAGCTTATGTAGATGCCTTTCGCAAAACACCGAATGAAAGCAGAATACTTGTCATGTCTGCCACATTTGGACAAGCAATAATAGTTAAAGATTATCTTTCCACCTTGGCACGGCGTGATTTTGTTTTGTTTGACACGAATGAACGAGCAACTGCCCTTGTATTCAAAGACAGGGGAATTAGACCGCAATATATACACGATGCACTTGTCTTTGCCTTTTCTAAAAAAGGAGTGGAGTACATTGCTGCTTTAATTGCAAAAAGCCGTAGAAGAATACCAAAGCAAAAAATTGACAGATTATTTGAAATTGCAAATATTTTAGATGTTACGGAAATCCCGTCAACTTATTTTCGTGGAGTAGGTATGTATTACGGTTCAATGTTACCGAAGGAAAAACTATTTACAGAAACTGCTTTTAGGGAAAGGATTATTGATGTTGTTGCTGGCACGGATGCGCTTTCTCTTGGAGTGAATTTTCCAGTGGAAACTGTAGTCTTTGCACAAATGGCAAAATTGATAGACGGTCCTCTTTCAAAGAATGAATTTCTTCAAATGGCAGGAAGAGCCGGAAGAAAAGGCTACTTTAATACGGGCTATGTTACATACTTGCCAGGCAGTAAATGTGAAAATCGTGATTATGATACAGGGTTTTTATATTTGAACATACTGAACAAGCCACAAGAAATGGCAAAAATTACAATCTACCCTTCAATAAATAAACTATTGGCTGGTAAGATGACTATGGAAACGGAAGCAAAAACTATTTCCAATTGTTCTTTGCCTGAAATACCATTCAAAAAAGCGTTAAAACTTGTTACGCAGACACTCCATGAGCTTGATTTAGAATTATTATTTATTAAAGATTCAAAAAAACGTAAAAATGTGAGAAAAATTTTAGGTGAAATTTGGAGTGATGAGGTTGAAATAAAAGAAAATGTGCAAATTGCAGAGTTATTTTATGAATATGTTTCTCCATCTTCATGGCATTTATTGTCTATTTTTGAAAAAACAGAAAGAAACAAGCTGCAAGCTTTGTTAAAGGTTAAGCGGTATGTGGGGCATTTGCCTCAAAATTATTCTGTTGCTAATTTACAAGAAATTGACAATGAAATAAATCTGATTGACTCTTCTGTTTTTGGCTTTGAATACAAAATTGAAATTATAAACGCAAGCCTTAATGAAGATAAAAATACATAACTAAATATTATTTCTATTATATGTCATTGTGTCGTAGAAACACAATTGTAAAAATGTTTTTGTGTTGTCTTAGTGTGAAAAAACATATCATTTTTTTGTTTTTTGTGGTAAAATACGCGTCGTTGTTATGAGAAACTAACTGGTGTTTTTTACTGCAACGGAGAATTACAATTAAATCTTACTAGACAAAGGAGAAAGTTAAAATGAAAAGTGAGATTATTAAGCAAGAAAAAACTGTTGTGGAGATAAAGGTTACGTTTCCACAAGAGGAAATTGCTGAACAACTTGAGAAAACCTATAAGAATATTTCTCAAAAAGCAAATATAAAGGGGTTTAGAAAAGGTAAAGTTCCACGTGTAATTTTGGAAAAACTTTATCCTAAGCAGTCTATTCTTCCTGAGGTAGCAGAAGATTTATTAACACAGTCTTTGCAGGATATTGTTGAAGAATATGATTTAACCTTGATTGCAGATCCTGACATAAAGGTAGAGAAGCTAGAATTGTATGCAGACTTTGTTGTAAATATTACTTTTAATGTTGAACCAGAGTTTGAATTGCCGAATTTGGAAGATATAAAGGCAACTAAAACTGTTGTAAAAATCACAGATTTAATGGTAGATGATGAATTGAAGGAAATACAGAGATCATACCCCAAAACTGCTCCAACATACGAAGAAAGAGCACTTGTGGAAGGTGATGTGGCGTCTGTGAAATATACAACAGAGATTTATTATGATGATTCAACCACGCACAAATCTGATGAAGAATTTAAATCTGACATTAAACTGGAAAAAGGCTATACAAGACCAGAATTTTTGAAAGATTTGGTAGGAAAAAAGCCAGGTGAAAAGGTAAAAATAGAAATTGTTTATTCAGCTGACAGCTCTGCAAAAACAAAGGAACGCAAAATTTCAAAGAGTATTTACGATATTGAAATTTTAGGTATTTTGAAAGAAGAAATGCCAGAGTTAACAGATGATTTTGTAAAAGAATTGAGCCAAGGAAAGATTGAATCTCTTGAAGTGTTAAAAACAGATATTAGAACTCAATTAGAGTCCATGGAAGAGTCTAGAGCACAGGAAACGCTCAAGGCAGATGTTATGGAGAAGATATCCAATGCACTTGATATTGAGTTACCAGAAGTGATGGTTTCTCGTGAAAAAGAAAATATCAAAAAGAGACAAGAGACTGAATGTGAAAAGGAGCAAATGTCTCTTGAAGATTTCTTAAAGAAAAATAATATCTCTCAAGAAGAAAACGAAAAGAAGATAGACGAAATTGCCAAGCAAACTGTTAAAAACACTTTGATTTTAAACCGTGTTGTGAGAGACTTTGATGTTGCATTAGAAGAAGCCGATTACAATAAAGAGCTTCTCAATATGGCGATGAAAATGGGAATTTCCCCCAAACAAATTTCTGACAACTTAATGAAAAATGAGCAGGCTTTTGCATCTTTCAAGGAAAGTGTCTTAATGAAAAAAGCTCTTGATGTTCTTATTTCAAAGGTAAATGTTACTGTGAACAGTGTAACAAGAGAGGACTTTGCGGAAACGTTGGAAAAAATGCAGGAGTTTTCCAAGTCAAAGATAGCTAAAAAAGCTTCAAAGACTGCAAGACCTACAGACACAGCCTCAAAAGAGAAAAAAACGACCACTGCAAAGTCAAAGGCAAAAACTACTGCAACACAAGATAAAGCCACAAAAGAACCTGCTAAAAGAACAAAAAAAACAAAGAAACAAACTGAGCAATTATCCCTAGATTTAGACTAATTAAAAAAAAATAATATGAGGTTGTAAAACAATATGTCTTATTACATACCAGTTGTAGTTGAACAATCAGAGCATGGTGGCGAAAGGTCTTACGATATATACAGCCGTTTGCTTAAAGATAGAATTATTTTTTTGGGTTCAGAAATAAATGACGCTGTTGCAAATGTTGTGATTGCACAGTTGCTTTTTTTGGAACTTGAGGACCCAGATAAGCCAATTTCTCTCTATATAAACAGCCCCGGTGGTTCCGTTTCCGCAGGACTTGCTATTTATGACTCGATGCAGTTTGTAAAACCAACTGTCTCTACACTTTGTCTTGGAATGGCTGCAAGTATGGCAGCAGTTCTATTTTCTGCTGGTGCAAAAGGCAGTCGCTATGTTTTACCTAACTCAAAGGTGATGATACATCAACCAATGGGCGGTGCTCAAGGACAGGAGACTGAAATTTTAATTCAAGCAGAAGAAATCAAGAAAACGAGAAAGAAACTTAATGAGATATTAGCACTTCACACGGGGCAATCTTTTGAAAAAATCCAGCTAGATACTGAGCGTGATTTTTATATGACAGCAAATGAAGCAATAGAATATGGGATAGCAGACGAGATTATTACAAAAAGGTAAAAAGTAATGATACAAAATGGTAGAAGGACTGGTAGCAATAAGAACAAATGTTCCTTTTGTGGCTGCACTTTATCTGAAGATATGCCAGCAATATCTTCTAGGCAAGACAAAAATGTAAAAATTTGTTTTGATTGTGTTCACCTATACAATGCTTACATCAACGAGATGTTTGACATGGTGGGAGATGAAGATTTTGGTTTGAATAATTTGCAGTCAAAAATATTTGATGACGAAGAAGCTAAAACTAATCTTTCGGATAAAAAATTGAGTTTCCCAAAGCCGATGGAAATTAAGAATTATCTTGATCAGTATGTAATTGGTCAAGATAAAGCAAAAAAAATTCTTTCAGTGGCAGTTTACAACCATTACAAAAGAATTAATGCACTTGAAGCGAATAAGAATTCTAAAGATGCAACGGAATTACCCAAAAACAATGTCTTGTTGATTGGTCCCACTGGGAGTGGCAAGACGTATTTAGCTCAAACCTTGGCAAAAATTTTGAATATTCCTTTTGCTATTGCAGACGCAACCACTGTAACAGAAGCAGGCTATGTTGGAGATGACGTGGAAAACATCTTGGTTAGGCTTCTAGCTGCTGCTGATTACGATGTAAAGAAAGCTGAGAGAGGCATAATCTATATTGATGAGATAGATAAAATAGCTCGTAAATCAGAGAATACCTCAATAACTCGTGATGTCTCTGGTGAGGGTGTGCAACAAGCATTGCTAAAAATAATAGAAAGCACAATAGCTTCTGTCCCTCCAAATGGTGGAAGAAAACACCCAAATCAGCAATGTATCTACATTGATACAAAGAACATTTTGTTCATTTGTGGTGGTGCATTTGTCGGAATTGAAAAGTTTATTTCAAAACGCACTTCCAATGGACAATTAGGTTTTCGTGGCAATGTTATAGATAAAAATTCAAAGGCAAGCGATAAACTTATTTCACAGGTTGTTCCAGATGATTTACGCAAATTTGGTCTCATACCTGAGCTTATAGGTCGTTTGCCTGTGGTTGTGACTTTACACTCTCTTGATGAAGATGCCATAGTAAAAATTATGACAGAACCTAAAAATGCCACAACAAAACAATATAAAGAGTTATTTTCTTATGATGGCGTGGCGCTTGAGTTTGAGAAGGAAGCATTGCAGCTGATAGCTAAAAAAGCATTTGAACTTGGTGTTGGTGCAAGAGGGGTAAAATCTATTATGGAAAAGGTTTTGCTTGATTTTCAATATACCTTGCCATCCAAATCTGATACAAAAAATCTTGTAATAACAAAAGAGTTAGTGGAAGAAAGATTAGCTTAATATGAGTTCAAACTTGGAAGAATTACCATTAGTTACAGTATATGGTGTGTCTGTATTGCCATACATATTAAATCCCTTGATAGTTACTGTAAGAGCATCAGTGAGTGCTCTTGAGTATGCTGCATCAAAGGGATTGCCTGTGTTTGTGGCTGGTGAAATCAATCAGACTGATGTTAATTGTCAACCTGATATAAATAATCTGTATCCAACAGGCACAATTTGCAGTGTTGAAATGAATCAGTCAATACGTCTTCCAGATGGTTCATTAAGAATAGTCCTTATGGGATTGAGTCGTGCAAAAATTGAATCGCTAGAAAATATTGGTGATTTTTCTGTAGCAACTGTAACAAAAATTACAAAGCCTAAAAAGGTAAATTCTTCTGAAGCGGGAACATTAGCACGTTCAATTATTGAACAGTGTTTCAGGAATGACGCACTAGATTTTAAATTTCCAGGTAAGATAAATCCTAATATTCAAGATATAAGAAATCCAGAAGAGCTTATTTATATTGCACTTGCAAATACTACGCTAAAATACAATGTTAAGCAAGAAATTTTGGCTGTTCCTTCGTTGCTATTTCAGTTAAGAAAGTTGTTAGTTGAGCTTTTGCGTGAAAATTCTTTACTGGAGATGCAGCATAATCTTGAGGAAGAAGTTAAGAAAAATCTAGATATAGACCAAAAAAAATATTACTTAAGGGAAAAACTAAAGATAATTAATGAGGAACTTGGCGAGGATGTTTCTTTGGAAAATGAGGCAAATGAATTGCTACAAAAAGCACAGGCTGCCTCTATGCCAAGCGAAGTATTTGCAAAAGTAAAAAAGGAAGTCGAGCGTTTGCGAAAGCTCCAGCCAGGTTCACCAGAAGCTGGTGTTTCTCGTGTGTATGTTGAAACATTATCTGATTTACCATGGAATGTTTCGTCGGAAGATAATTTGAATATAAGGCACGCTAAACTAATATTAAATAAAGACCATTGGGGATTGGATGAAGCAAAGGAGCGAATACTTGAATACCTTGTGGCACGCAAAAGAGCTGGGCAAAACATAAGAAACCAGATATTGTGTTTTGTGGGTGCTCCTGGTGTGGGGAAAACGTCCATAGCAAAATCCATAGCTAAAGCTATGAGGCGAGAGTTTGTGCAGATTGCTCTTGGCGGAATGCACGATGAGGCTGAAATCCGCGGACACAGAAGAACATATTTAGGTGCGCAACCTGGAAGGATAATTTATAACATAAAGCAGTGTGGTGTTAATAATCCATTGATTTTGCTGGATGAAATTGATAAAATTTCCAGCGATTACAAGGGAGATCCTGCAAGTGCATTGCTTGAAGTATTGGACAGTGAGCAAAATTATCATTTTACAGATAATTTTCTTGAAGTTCCATTTGATTTGAGCAAGGTTGTTTTTATTACTACTGCCAATAATTATGATGAAATACCTTATCCTTTGCTTGATAGAATGGAAATTATTTCTTTGTCCGGATATGTAATGGAAGAGAAATTGGAGATAGCCAAGAGGCATTTATTACCAAAGGTAAGAAGTGAACATGGACTTTCCGAACAAGAGTTGATTATAGAGGATGATTTAATAAAAAAAATCATTACCGGTTATACTCATGAAGCTGGCGTCCGACAGCTTGATAGAGTATTATGCAAAATTGCTAGAAAAGTCGCTGTGCAGCTTGAAAATGCCAAAGATAAAGACACTAATGAGTTTGTCCTTACTGACAAATTAATCTTAAAATTTCTCGGTAGCCCAAAATCATACGATACATTATTACCAGCAGAGCCTAATGTTGGAACTGGAATAGGGTTAGCTTGGACATCTACTGGTGGTGATGTGCTCTTAATACAAGCCGTCAAGATGGCAGGTTCTGGAAAACTGGAACTTACAGGCAACCTTGGTGATATTTTTAAAGAATCTGCAGAAAACGCATTGTCTCATATAAAATCTAGAGCCCAACATTATGGACTAGATAAACTTCAATGGAACAAAACAGATGTTCACATACATGTTCCTGCTGGTGCCATTCCAAAAGATGGACCTTCTGCAGGTATCACCATAACAGTTGCTCTTTTTTCTGCATTAGCGGAAAAAAGAATAAATAATAAATTTGCAATGACCGGTGAAATGTCTTTAACTGGTGATGTTTTGCCAATTGGCGGAATAAAAGAAAAAATATTAGCAGCTAGAAGACTTGGAATTAACGAGCTTATTGTTCCTTTGCTTAATAAACCTGATGTTGCAGATTTAAAGCCGTGGGTTACTAAAGGACTTAAGCTACATTATGTTTCAAAAATCGAGCAGGTCTTTAAGTTAGTGTTTCAAAAATGATTTTTAACGCTAAATTAACTTGCACTGCTTTTAATAAAAAACAGTTGCCAAGTATCAATAATATTGAGGTTGCTTTTGTTGGCAGATCAAATGTTGGTAAATCAACCTTGATAAATATTTTATTAGGCAAAAAACTTGCAAAGGTTAGTTCCCAGCCTGGAAAAACAAGAAGTATAAATTTCTATGAAGTAAAAACTGAGAATTTAAATTTTAATTTAGTTGATTTGCCTGGCTATGGTTTTGCTTCTCGTGGACAGTCTGAACGAAAAGAATGGCGCGCGCTGATAGATTCTTACTTCACATCTAATCGCCCCATTTCTTTTGTAGTGCAATTGATAGATTTTCGCCATGGACAACTAGAAAATGACCATATGATGTGTGAGTATTTGAAATCACTGGATGTTCCCTCATTAGTTGTTTTTACAAAAGCAGATAAAATACCAAAGACTAAGAGAAAAGCTTACTATAACAAATTAGCTAGCGAATGTTTGTTTTCAATTGTGCCACCTTTTGTGACTCTTGGAGATAAGACACCAAATATAGATGAGTTGCGTGGTGTATTGGTTCAAGTGATAGAAAAAATGAAAAATATATAAAGGTCTAAAGCAAATTTAGGGAGGAAATTAAAAATGCAAGAACTGAATAAATCTTATGATCCTAAACCTATAGAAGATAAATGGTATGATGAGTGGGTAAAGGCTGGGCTTTTCCATGCAGATGAGACATCTGTAAAACCTGCCTTTTCTATTGTCATTCCACCGCCAAATGTTACTGGTTCATTGCATGTAGGTCATGCTCTAGACAATACTTTGCAAGATATTCTATGCCGCACAAAGAGAATGCAAGGTTATGAAGTTTTATGGTTGCCAGGGACAGACCATGCTGGTATTGCAACACAGAATGTTGTTGAGAGAGAGTTGGCAAAAGACGGCATAAAAAGGCAGGATTTAGGCCGAGAAGAATTTGTCAAACGTGTTTGGGAATGGAAACAAAAATATGGTAATACCATCATTGGACAGTTAAAGAAACTTGGTGCTTCTTGTGACTGGGAACGTGAACGTTTTACAATGGATGAAGGCTTGTCACGTGCTGTTCGCAAAAATTTTGTAAACCTTTACAACAAAGGTTTAATTTATCGTGGAAAATATTTAATTAACTGGTGCCCAAGATGTCAGACTGCTCTTTCTGATCTTGAGGTTGAACACCATGAACACGATGGCAAATTTTACGAATGTATTTATAAATTTGCTGATGGCAGTGATGGGGGAGTTATCGTAATGACAACTCGTCCTGAGACTCTTTTGGGTGATACTGCAATTGCAATACACCCAAGGGATGAAAAAAATCGCCATTTAGTTGGAAAGAAAGTAATTGTTCCAATTGTAAATAGAGTAATTCCTGTCATTGAAGATATCATGGTTGATCCAGAGTTTGGAACAGGTTGTGTCAAGATAACGCCTGCCCATGATCCAAATGACTTCCTTGTTGGTCAGCGTCATAATTTGGAGCAAATTTCTGTAATTGACAGCACTGGTAAAATGAATGAAAATGCTGGTAAGTATGCTGGCATGGATAGATTTGAGGCTAGAGAAGCAATCAGTGCTGACTTAAAAGAGCTAGGTGTCCTTTTATCCGTTTCAGATTTAAAGCATTCCGTTGGTGAATGTTATCGTTGTCATACAATAATTGAGCCATATCTTTCCGAGCAGTGGTTTGTAAAGACCAGGCCTCTTGCGGATGCTGGAGTCAAAAGCGTCAATGCAGGTAAGATTAAATTTGTTCCAGAACAGTGGACAAATGTTTACTATCAGTGGATGGAGAACATTAGAGACTGGTGCATTTCACGTCAACTTTGGTGGGGACATAGAATCCCTGCGTGGTATTGTCAAGATTGCGGAGAAGTTATTGTTGCTGAAGATGCTCCACATACCTGCCCTAAGTGTGGAAGTTCTAACTTAAAACAAGACGAAGATGTGCTTGATACATGGTTTTCTTCTGGACTTTGGCCATTTTCCACAATGGGCTGGCCAGATAATACAAAAACTTTAGAAAAGTTTTATCCTACTAGTGTTCTAGTGACTGGTTTTGATATAATTTTCTTCTGGGTTGCTCGTATGATTATGTTTGGATTAGAAAACATGAATGGTGAAGTTCCATTCCATGAGGTCTATATACATGCACTTGTCCGAGACGAAAAAGGACAAAAAATGAGCAAGTCTAAAGGAAATGTTATAGATCCTCTCTTGATTGTTGATGAATATGGAGCTGACGCTTTGCGTTTGACCATGGCTTCATTAACTGTTCAAGGCAGAGATATATTTCTTTCTAAAGAGAGAATTTCCACCTATCGTCTGTTTATGAACAAGCTTTGGAATGCAAGCAGATTTGCTCTTATGAATCTTGAGGGTGCAAAGGAAAATGAAAATTTTGGTGAGCTTGATTTGCTTTTGCATGACAAGTGGATTTTGGAAAGGACTGCACAGGTTGCCCAAGAAATGACAAAGTTGCTTGATGGATATTTCTTTGGTGAAGCTGCAAGATTGATGTATGATTTTACATGGGGTGAGCTTTGCGACTGGTATTTAGAGCTTGCAAAGCCAGCGTTGCGTGGCGATGAAGGTGAAAGCAGAAAAGCTTCTACGCAATCTGTCTTGCTTTATGTATTCAAAAATGTCTTAAAGTTGCTCCACCCAATTATTCCATTTGTTACGGAAGAGCTTTGGCATGCCTTCCCATTTGGAAGTTCATATTTGATGAATAATGCTTGGCCAAAAATTGAAAAAAATATTCAAACTGACATCATAGATGATATGACTATGGTTTGTGAAACTATTCGAGCAATGAGAAATTTGCGTGTTGAAGCCCATGTCGCACCTTCACAGAGGGTTGATACTTTTGTTCTTGAGGCACAAGATGATAAATCTTTTGATTTATTAGATAATAATATGGCTTCCATCAAGTTACTCGCGAAAGCCGAAAATATTTCCTTTATGAAAAAAGGAGACACTAAACCACATAAGTCTTTAGCAACAGTTCTTGACAAGGTTCAAATTTATTTACCTGTTGGTGATTTGCTTGACATAGACAAAGAGCTTGCACGTTTAAAGCAAGAAGAAAAAAAGCTTGAGCTGGATATAGTTAAGAATAAAAATAAGCTTTCAAATAAGCAATTTGTTGAAAGAGCGCCAAAAGAAGTTATTGAAAAAACAACTAATGACCTTGCGGAAAACGAAAAGAAATTATCTAGAATACATGAAAATATAGAAAATCTAGCAAATTAAGGGTGATTTTTACAAAGAATAAATTGAGTAAAGACTTGAACGTATGTAGGTGGACGATATAAATGATTAAACTTTTTAATTTGAAGATTTCTTTTGTCAATCTTCAAGCACTCATTGCACTTGCTTCATTTATTTTAACTTTATTCTTATCTCGAATAGCAGCAAAAATTATGCGAGGTGAATTAAAGGCTTCTAATATTTTTCTATTTTATCTTAGAGTTTTGGTAGGTTTCACCTTAGTTGCTTCCATATATCTTGGGCTTTATTCATTTATGGGACAAAATGTTTTATTTTAGACGAGTGTTAAAATGAAAAAAACATTACAAAATGCATTAAATGGAGATATTAGGTCTATAGGTAGACTTATCACATTAGTTGAATCCCAATCACATGACGCCAAAAGTATAATGCAGGAAATTTATCCTCATACAGGGCATGCACATGTAGTAGGTGTAACAGGTAGTCCTGGTGCAGGAAAGAGCACATTTTGTGATAGGCTCGTTGATGAATTTTTGGCACAAGGCAAAAAAGTTGCAATAATTGCCATTGACCCTTCAAGTCCTTTTACAGGCGGTGCGATTTTAGGCGATAGACTAAGGATGCAACATTTATCACTAGAAAAAAATGTGTTTATCCGTTCAATGGGCTCACGTGGTAGCTTAGGTGGAGTTAGTGCTGCAACGTGGGAGACAAGTTTAATTTTTGATGCATGTGGATACGATATAATTCTTGTGGAAACAGTTGGCGTTGGTCAATCTGAAATAGACATTATAAAAATAGCAGACACTGTTTGTCTTATTTTAACACCTGGTATGGGTGATGACATTCAAATAATGAAGGCTGGTATTATGGAGATAGCCGATGTCTTTGTTGTAAACAAATGTGACAGAGAAGGTGCAGAAAAAGTGGCGTCTGATGTATCGGCTATGCTGAAGATGAATGCTTGTGATACTTGGATTCCGCCTGTAAGACTTGCTTCCAGTTACGCCAATATTGGTTTTGAAGAAGTGGCTAATGATATATCTTCTCATTATAATTTCTTACGCAACACATCAGAAGGAAAAAATAAATTGATGGATCGTGTTGCTTTGGAAATGGAGAAGTTACTATTAAATGAGGTATCGCAAAAAGTATCAAAATTGTGGAAAGAGAAATGCTCTGCAGAATTACTGGCAAAATTATCTTGTCGAGAGATAAACCCATATCTTTTGACAAGTGAACTAATAACAGAAATAACAAAATAATGGAGGATTATGCTATGAAAATTGCGATCGCATCTGATCACGCAGGAGTTGCTTTTAAGACTGAAATATGCAACATGTTGCTTGACCTTGGTCATGAGGTAAAAGATTTTGGCACATATTCAGCAGAGGCCAGGGTTGATTATCCAGATATGGCATTTTTAACGGCTGAATCTGTTGCAGCCCACAAATATGATAGAGGCGTTTTGATATGCGGAACAGGTATTGGTATGATGCTAGCCGCAAATAAAGTTCAAGGAATACGTGCTGCATTATGTCATGACCAATTTACTGCACTGCTTAGCAGACGCCACAATGATTCTAACATAATTGTTCTGGGAGCTCGTGTAACAGGGATGGATGTCGCAAAGGAAATGGTAAAAGCGTGGTTAGTTGAACCATTTGAAGGTGGACGTCATTCAATTCGTCTGCAAAAAATTACTTCCTATGAACAAAAACCTAACACGATGCTTGATGCAGACGCAAAAGGTGGCAGAACTATTGTGTTTGATCATCCATTGGTTAGACATAAGCTGGAGGTTTTGCGTGATAAAGCTACTGCACCTAAAGATTTTAGAGAATTGGTGAAAGAAATTACTACCTTGATGGTGTATGAAGTTACAAGAGATCTTCCTATCAAAGAAGAAATGGTAGAAACACCTCTGACAACCACAACTGCTTTTAAGCTAGCAGATACAAAAGTTGCAGTCGTTCCAATCTTGCGTGCCGGTCTTGGAATGCTTGAAGGTTTCTTAAGCCTTGTTCCTAATGCAACTGTTGGCCATATTGGCTTATACAGAGACCCAGATTCTTTAAAGCCTGTTGAATATTATTCAAAATATCCAAGTGATATTGCAACAAGCACTGTCTTTATACTTGACCCTATGCTTGCAACTGGTGGAACAGTGAAAGAAGCAATCTCTATGCTTAAAAAGAATGGTGTGAAAAATATCTCCGTTATTTCAATAATAGCAGTAACACAAGGGATAAATGCAGTTCATGAAGCACATCCAGATGTAGATATCTTTGTGGCAGCAATTGATGAAAAGTTGAATGACCACGGTTACATTGTTCCTGGATTAGGAGATGTAGGTGATAGGTTATTTGCAACAAAATAATTTATAGAAGGAAATAATTTTGTTAAATTATATATTTTCTATTCTTCTTTTATTCTGGGGATTGCTTGGCACACCGCTAGCAATAAAATTGGCTAAAGATTTTCGTGCCATGGATATCCCTGACGCAAGGAAGTCACATAAAATAGTAACACCTAGAGGTGCTGGAATAGTAATTTGGAGCGGATATATACTTTGGGCTCTTATTATGGCTCAGTATAATAGGGAAGTGTCTTTCATAGCTACGAGTGCAACTTTTATATTTTTCATTGGCTATGTGGATGATATGCATTCCCTGCCACCGTTAATAAGATTGTGCATACAATTTGTTTCTGCTGCTATTGTAGCAATTCCATTGTCCTTAAATTTACCTGCTAAGATAATTACAATCGTGTGGATTACAGGAATGATAAATGCATACAATTTCATAGATGGCATGGATGGTTTGTGCCTTACTATATCCTTTTTAACATCGCTTGCATCTTTGTTATTCTTTCATGACATGTCAATGTGGCTTCCGTTAGCATCGGTTATTTTTGGTGTATTATTTTGGAATTTTCCAAGACCAAGGACTTTTCTTGGTGATGGTGGAAGCACATTATTAGGGTTTATCTGTGCAAGTCATATTGCTTGGTCAATTTCTAATCTTCCCCCAAGTCATTCTAATAACATCCTAATATTTGCATTTTCTATATTATTTTTGGGTGGAATCCCTGTAATTGATACACTTGTCGCAATGACAAGAAGAATTTTACATAAGAAATCTCCTTTTCTTCCAGACCGAGGGCATACGCACCATAAGTTGCAAGATGCAGGGTTTTCTAAACCTGCAACTTTGCTTATTATGAGTGTGATTCATATACTTTTTCTGATGTTTGGGAAATATTTATTATCATTGCTATAAACAGTTATTACACTAGGAGCAATTATTATGAAAAAAACTATTGTTTGTGTTGTTGGGACTAGACCTGAAGCTATCAAAATGGCGCCTGTTATTTTGGCTCTAAAGGCTGATGCGAATTTTGATGTAAAAGTTTTAGCGACTGGTCAGCATGCCGAAATGCTTGATAGTGTTCTTGACTTCTTTAACATAATTCCGGATATTAATTTACATGTTATGAAAGCTCGTCAAGGGCTTGAATATATTACATCATCTGTATTGACTATGGCCTCTGATTATTTACGAAAAATAAATCCTTCAGCAGTATTAGTTCATGGAGACACAACAACAACATTTGCTGCTGCGTTAGCTGCATTTTATTTGAAAATTCCAGTTGGACATGTAGAAGCAGGTCTCCGTAGTTTTACATTGTCTCAGCCTTTTCCAGAAGAATTGAATCGTGTTTTGGTAGACAAATTTGCTAATTGGGCTTTTGCTCCAACAGAGCTTTCTAAACAAAACTTGCTTAACGAAAATTTCCCTGCATCAAACATTGTAGTAACTGGTAATACTGTAATTGATGCACTGTTATGTGCAGTTAAGAAAGTTGAAAAGCCCAAAATAGAAGCTTTCAATAGACTGCCTGAGGATACACTTTTTATTCTTCTCACTGCACATAGACGTGAATCATGGGGAAAGCCACTTGAAAGTATATGTAATTCGGTTAATTTTTTATTAAAAAATTATCCCAAGCTATATTTTGTTATTCCAATGCATAAAAACCCTGTTGTCAGAGAAGTTTTTTACAAATATTTTCCTGACGAAGAGCGTGTAATTCTTTGTGAACCTCTTGATTATCCAGATTTTGTTTGGACTATGAAAAATTCTATATTTATTATGAGCGATAGTGGAGGAGTTCAAGAGGAAGTTACAGCAATAAAAAAGCCTCTGCTTATATTACGTAGTGTTACAGAACGTCCCGAAGCTGTAGAAAGCGGCACAGGAATTTTAACTGGAACTAACGAGGAAAAAATTATTACCTTTTCTCGTAAATTGCTAGACGACAAAGCTTATTATAATTCAGTAGTGGACAACTGTGCTTCTATGCCATTCGGAGATGGGACTGCTTCTAAAAAAATAATTAAGATACTAAAAGAAAGTTTGTGTGATTAATGGAATCAAAAGCAATTGTGTTGCCAGATAAGTTATTGATTCATGGTGGCAAAAAACTAAATGGAACGATCAATGTCCAAGGAGCAAAAAATTCTGCACTGCCAGTAATAGCATGTGCATTGCTTTTGCGTGGAGAAACCTTGACACTAGATTGTGTTCCTCATCTTTATGACATATACACTATGAAACAACTTCTTGAGAGTTTTGGTGCACAAATAGACTTTAGTAATAACTTGATGAAAATTTATGTCCCCGAGGAAATTTCTTACAATGCTCCAATAGATCTTGTTAGAAAAATGCGTGCTTCATCTATTGCCCTTGGTCCATTAACGACACGGGTAGGTAAATGTGTCTTGCCTTTACCAGGTGGGTGTGACTTGGGAGATAGACCACTTGATTTTCATTTAAAAGCACTAACAAAGATGGGGGCGGAAGTTGAATTAAGTAATGGTGCAATTATTACAAGCGTCAAAGGAAGATTAAAAGGCGCTAATATTCGTTTTGATTTTCCTTCTGTCGGTGCTACACAAAATATAATGATGGCAGCGTCATTGGCAGATGGAACTACATATATAGACAACGCTGCCAAAGAGCCTGAAATAGTAAATCTTGCAGATACATTAAGATTAATGGGAGCAGACATCAAAGGAGACGGGACAGAAACTATACGAGTTATTGGCACAGAGAAATTACATTCTGCTCAAAATATAATTATGCCAGATAGAATAGAGGCAATAACATACCTTTTAGCCGGAGTAATGACAGAAGGTGCTGTATGCGTGCGTGGAATTGATGCAAAACTCTTTTCTGCTGTCTTGGACAAAATGATAGAAGCAGGAGTAAGCATTGACATTTTTAAGGATGAAATAACGGCAAAATATGTTTCCTCATTGAAACACACAACAATTAAAACTATGCCGTTTCCAGGTTTTCCAACAGATGCACAGCCTCAATTTATGGCTTTTTTAACAAAGGCTAAAGGAATTTCTATTGTGGAGGAAAGTATCTTTAATAATAGACTAAATCATATTGATGATTTTAACGCAATGGGTGCAGATGTAAGACTGTCTGACAATATTGCATATATTACTGGTGTAGATTCCTTACATGGTGCGTCAGTCCATTCCTTTAATTTGCGTGCAGGAGCTGCCATGATAATGATGGGGCTCGCTGCTAAAGGTGATACAATAGTGTCAGATTTAAAACACGTTTGGCGTGGTTATGAAGATTTAGTGCCAAAGTTACGTTCACTTGGTGCTGACTTGGAGTTTGTAGAATAATGTCAGAAAAATCTTCTGACGTTTTTTCACATATAACGACAATCGCTTTTGTTGGTCCTGCTGGGACAGGCAAGAGTCATCGTGCCCAAGTGGTTGCAGCAAAGGTTGGTGCACAATACATAATTGACGATGGTCTCATAATATACAAGGGAACAATTGTCTGTGGAAGAAGTGCAAAATCAGAAAATAATAAAGTTAGTGCTATACGGCGTGCAATATTTGACTATGATGATCACAGAATTATTGCACGCAATTTTTTGCGGGAAATTTCTCCATGTTCAATAATGATAATAGCAACGAGCCAAAAGATGGTTCAAACTATTATTGAGCGTCTTTCCCTGCCTGAACCTTCAAGATATATTCGCATAGAAGATGTTTCTTCCCAGAGAGAAATAAATGAAGCTAGAAGTGAAAGACGATATAAAGGACTACACGTTATTCCTGTGTCGCACCTTATAGTCCAGAAGAATTTTGCTGGAAAGGTGTTAAGGCAACTAAAAGATATATGGCAATTTGCGACAGAAGAAGCAGACGATAAATCTATTGTAAAACCACCATTTAGCTTTAATGGCACGTTGAAAATAGAGAAAGAAGCAATTTACCAATTAACAGAGCACATTACAAGAACTTTATATCAAGTTGTTTCTGTTGATAATATTCAAATAGATGCGCAAAACGGTGAAAGCTTAAGCATTGAGGTTTCAATTGTAGCAAAGATAGGCGATTTTAGCCTTCGCAGATTAGCTGAAGAGATAAAAAAACGTGTGTTTTTGTCTCTCTCATACTTTACCGGACTTGACGTGAAAAAAGTTAGTGTGGTTATATTAGAGGTGAAATTTTAATGGTAGACAAGAAAGTCTTATTGCAATTGAGTGATGATGACAAAACAAAAGCTAGAGAATTGCTTTGGAAAGAGGCAAAAGAATTAGCTTTACATTGCACCGCATGTCCACTTCATTCAACGAGAACACAGGTTGTTTGGGGAGATGGAGACGTAAACTCCAAGCTATTATTCATTGGTGAGGGACCTGGTGCAGATGAAGATGAGCAAGGATTACCCTTTGTTGGCAGAGCTGGTCAACTATTGACAGACATATTAAAAGCCGCAGGAATAGACAGAAAAGATGTTTATATTGCAAATATAGTAAAATGCCGTCCGCCACAAAATAGAGCGCCATTGCCACTTGAAATGGTTCATTGTGATAAGCATTTACAAACACAAATTATGCTCATTCAGCCTAAAATTATCGTTTTACTTGGCAGCACACCGATGAAATGGATTTTGAAAACAACACAATCAATTTCACAAATTCGTGGTAAGTGGAAAGAATGGCGTGGATGTGCTGTTATGCCAATGTTTCACCCAAGTTATTTATTGAGAAATCCTGTGAATAAAGAAGGCTCTCCTAAACATCTGACTTGGATTGATATTCAAGAAGTAAAAAGAGTATGGGAGCTTGTAAAGCAAACTGGGAGCTTGGAAGGAGTAAAGTTTGAGTAATGTCAAGTGAAGAAAAGGAATTAAAACATATTGGTATTATTATGGATGGCAATGGGCGGTGGGCAAAATCCAGATTTTTGCCACGCATTGTTGGACATCATGCAGGAGTGAAAGCTGTTGAACGAATTGTTCGTGCTGCAGGGGATTTAAAAATTCCATATCTTTCACTTTATGCTTTTTCAACTGAAAATTGGTCTCGTCCAAAAGATGAAGTATCCGGTCTAATGGCGATGTTCAAACATTATTTAGCAGCAAAACTAAATGAATTGGATGAAGCTGGGGCTAGACTTCGCATTTCAGGCAGAGTTAATATGTTGCCACAGGCAGTGCAAGATGCATTACTTGAAGCAGAAGAAAAAACTAAAAATAATGATTTTATTCAATTAATTGCTTGTATCAATTACGGTGGAAGACAAGAATTGATTGATGCTTTTAATAAAATTATTCAGTCTGATAATTTTGATAATAATAAACAAATTACAGATGATATGTTGAAGCAAAATTTATATTTACCTGATGTGCCAGATCCGGATTTGATAATAAGAACAAGTGGCGAATTACGTCTCTCTAACTTTTTACTTTGGGAGTCAGCATATAGTGAGTTTTATTTTACAAATAAATACTGGCCCGATTTTGGTAGGGAAGATTTGATAGAAGCGATAAATTCATATAAAACGAGGAATAGACGTTATGGAAAAATTTAATGAGATAATTTCTAATTTTATAGCATTGAATAAAAGAGCGGTTACATCTGTTGTCGTTGTAGCTGCCATAATTTTGGCAATTTTCTTTGCCAAATATTTTGCATTGCTAGTTTTTGGGGGCATTGCACTTTGTTCACTTTATGAGTTTACAAAAATAGTTTCAGCAAAAATTGATATTAATTCAAAATTTATACTTGCTTCTGCCTTGATAATGCTCCTAGCGTCACAGTTAACATGGTTAAATTCACAACTTTCTGTCGTTATTCTTTTATCTATTATTTCTTCAACAGTTTTTGTTGCGACAGCCAAACAAATTTTTATCCGTGAAAAAACTGGAAAAAGCAGTGCCATAGAGGTTGCTGGTGCATATATTCTTGGGCTTGTATTTATTACTTGTCCTTGGTGTTCAGCACTTATATTCTTAAATGGTTACAAATTCCCGACAGTTGCCAAGCAATTATTACTTGCAGTATTCATTTCCACTTGGGCATGTGATACTTTTGCATATTTAATTGGATGTGCAATTGGTCGTCACAAGCTTGCTCCAATGACTTCGGAAAAAAAATCTATAGAAGGTTTGGTTGCTGGTTGTATTGGCAGTATTGTTGCTGTGATGCTCTATGCTTTTCTCTTGTCTGTTATGAGCATTAGAGCATGTAACCCCATTTATATTTTTGTTATCGGAGTAATTTGTGGCACAATTGGTCAGCTTGGCGACTTAGCAGAAAGCTTGATAAAAAGAGAAATGGGCGTTAAAGATTCTGGAAATTTACTTCCTGGACATGGTGGTTTCTTGGATAGATTTGACAGCATATTGTTTAATATGACATTTTTTTTCCTGCTCTTTGCAGTGGTTAATATTTTCTAGCCATGAATAATTCTAAAATTTCACTGGTAGTTTTTGGCGCAACGGGGAGTGTAGGTACTTCCGTTCTTGATATTTGTGAAAAGTTTCCAGATGTCTTTTCTGTCTATGCACTTGTTGCACAAAAGAACGAAGAAAATCTCGTAGCTCTTGGCAGAAAATTTGGTGCAAAGGTGCTGTGCTTGACTGCGCCAAACAATAGCAAATTTTCATGCGATGGTTTTGTAACATTAACTGGTCAAAAAGCAGCTGATGAAATCGTTGAAATGCCTGAAATTAATCATGCGGTTTTTGCATCTTCTGGTACTGATTCTATAATTGCATTACAAAAGGCGTTAAGTCGTGGAATTGATGTCAGTTTTGCAAATAAGGAAAGCATAGTTGTTGCTGGTCCTTGGGTTATGCCACTTGTCAAATATCCTACACAATTACGACCAGTTGACAGCGAGCATAGTGCCGTTTGGCAATGTATAAGAAACGAACCAAAGGAAGAAATTTTGCGTGTATATCTCACAGCTTCTGGTGGTCCATTCAGAGATTATACCCTTGAACAAATGCAAAATGTAACACCTAAACAGGCTCTTGCACATCCAGTTTGGAGCATGGGGCCAAAAATCACCATAGACAGTGCAACCTTGATGAACAAAGGAATTGAATGCATTGAAGCAATGAGACTTTTTGATTTGTCCTCTGAACAGGTGGCAGGTGTCATTCATCCAAAGTCTCATATTCATGGTATGGCAAAATTCTGTGACGGAACATATAAACTAATGATTTCAACGCCAGATATGCGTTTACCGTCTGCAGTTGCAATGGCATATCCCAAAAGACTTCCCGTTTATAAAACAGACCTCACACCACTTCCCGTGTCTGATTTTAATTTAGTTCTTACAGAAATTGATGAAGCACGTTTCCCTTGTTATAAAATAGCCAGACAAGCTGGGGAGATGGGGGGAGCTTACCCTTCTCTTTTAATTGGTGCTGATGAGGTTGCTGTCAATGCTTTTCTTGACGGTAAAATTAAATTCCTTGAGATTAGTTCTTTAATCAACAAAGTCTTTTCAAATTACAAGGGAAGTGCACCAAAGACATTGGACGATGCAATTTCACTTGTTGAAACTGGCAAAATCCTTGCACAAGAGGCAATAAATAATTAATATGATTAGCATTATTTCATTCTTTATTGTTATAACAATTTGTGTAATATCCCACGAAGCTGGGCATTTTTTTGTTGCCAAAATTTTTGACATTTATGTTCATGAGTTTTCCTTTGGAATGGGGCATTTGCTCTGGTCTAAAAAAGGTAAAGAAACGCAATATTCAATTCGTGCATATCCTATTGGTGGCTATGTAAAGCTTGAAGGTGAGGATAGAGACGAAGACGACGAAAATTCGGAAAAAATTACCGAAGATGTAGTTGTTCCACCAGAAAGGTCATTTGCAAATAAAACACCGCTACAAAAAATTTGTGTTTTGGCAGCTGGTGCAACTGTAAATATATTTCTTGCATGGCTTCTGATGTCGTTTTTCCTTTTTGCACACGGAACATTTAATTTTAAGAGCACTGTTGTTGGTGATGTGGTGGATGGTTCTCCTGCAATGGAAATAGGCATTGTAAAGGGAGATAAAATTTTATCCATAAATGGAAAGCAACTTTATGTATGGTCTGATATTTACAAAAATATGAATGAAAACACACCAGGCAATAGTATTTATGAAGTTTCATTTGAGCACAATGGCAAAATTTTTACAAAACAGGTAAAAGTGGTAGAGAAGAGCGGAAGAAGACTACTAGGAATTTCTGTTAGTTACTTGCGTTATTCTTTCTTAAAATCCTGCAAGACCTCGTTATCCTTCGCTTTTGAGGGGACAAAGGAAATCTTGACAGGAATTTACAAAATGATTACAAGAAAAATCAAGGCTGATGTGGCAGGACCTGTTGGAATTGCAACTATGGCTGGGGATGCTTTTTCGTCTGGCTTCTGGAGTTTTGTTGCTTTTATAGCAATGACAAATCTTAATCTTGGTATATTTAATCTCTTGCCATTTCCTGCATTGGATGGGGGACGAATTTTATTTGTATTGCCAGAAATGTTAACGGGTAAAAAATTACCGGCAAAATATGAGAATGCAATAAATCTCGCTGGTTTTGTCTTGCTTATACTCCTTGTAATTTGGGTTACGGGATTTGATATTTACAAACTCTTTCTTAAATAAATGAGGTGAGAGAATGGCTTCTATACAAAGTGTCAAGATAGGTAACATTGCAGTAGGTGGAAAAAATCCTATACGTGTTGAGAGTATGTTAAAGACTCGACTTTTGGATGTTTCTGCTTGTATTGAAAGTGCCAATAAGTTACATAGCGAAGGATGTGAAATCATACGTATTGCCTTTCCGGATATTTCGCTCAAGGATAATCTTGCAGAGGTTGTTAAAAATTCCCATGCAGAACTTATGGCAGATATTCATTTTGACCCGAAGCTTGCTCTTGCTGCAATGGAAGCTGGTCTAAAGTCAATTCGTATAAATCCTGGAAATATGACTCAAAAAGATCTGCTTTCCCGTGTGATTGAAACGGCAAAAGATAAAGGAGTCGTAATAAGAATTGGGGCAAATGGTGGTTCACTAAACAATGCACAGCTTGCAGAGACTAATAGAGACAGATCTCTTGCTCTTTTTAATGCAGTTGACAGACAAGCAGAAATGCTTTTATCCTATAAGTTTGATAATATGATTTTATCTGCAAAATCTTCCAACATAACAGACACAGTTAGAGCAAATTATTTACTTTCGCAAAAATATCCATTTCCATTTCACATTGGCATAACAGAGGCTGGCTCTGGCAATAGTGGAGTGGTGCAGGGAGCAATTGGCATCAGTCAAATGTTAGCACAGGGAATTGGTGATACAATACGTGTTAGTTTGTCAGATGATCCCAGCGTGGAAGTAGAAACTGGCTACAACATTTTGCAATCATTAGGGCTTCGTAGCCGTGGATGGAAACTTATTTCCTGTCCAACCTGTGGCAGGCGTAAAGCTTCCGTCGTAGAGCTTGTTAAGCGTTTAAGAATTGTTCTTCCTCCAACATCATACAAGGGACTGACAATTGCCGTTATGGGGTGCGAAGTGAATGGACCAAAAGAAGCTAACGGAGCAGACCTAGGCATTGCAGGAAGTCCAGACGGCTTAATCATTTTCAAAAAAGGAAAATTTGTTGAAAGAATTTCTGAGGATGATTTTGAAAACAAAATTCTTTCTATTCTCAAAACATTTGAATAATAAAATAGAAATTGGAGTAAAAAATGAAAGTATCATTAAAAGGCAGACATCTATTAACATTAAAGCACCATACACCATCTGAAATTGAATATTTGCTGGATTTAGCTACGGAGCTCAAGGCAAAGAAAAAGAGCGGTGTGCGTGGTCATCTTATGGATGGCAAAAACATTGCACTAATTTTTGAAAAACCTTCAACACGCACACGTTGTGCCTTCACTGTTGGTGCACAGGACGAGGGGGCTAATGCGGAATATCTTGGCAAAAACGATATTCAGCTTGGGCATAAGGAAGATATACAAGACACAGCACGTGTGCTTGGGCGTATGTTTGACGGAATAGAGTTTAGAGGATTTAGCCAAAAGACGGTTGAAGCACTTGCAAAATTTTCTGGCGTTCCAGTTTGGAACGGTCTTACAGATGAATACCATCCAACGCAAGTTTTGGCAGATTTTCTCACAATAAAAGAAATCTTTGGACACCTTAAAGGAATTCGCTTTGTTTATGTTGGCGACGGCAGAAATAATATGTCGAATTCTCTTATGATTGGTGCTGTTAAAATGGGGCTGCATTATGTTTGTGTGTCGCCAAAAGAGCTTTTCCCTGATGCAAATTTGGTTGTAGAATGTGAAAAAATTGCAGAAGAGACTCAAAGCAGTGGCACTGTTACCCTTACAGATAATCCTGTCACAGGTGTTAGTGGGGCAGATGTGCTTTATACAGATGTTTGGGCTTCCATGGGAGAGGAAGAAAAGCTTGCGGAAAGAAAAACAATCCTATCTCCTTACCAAATAAATATGGAAATGATAAAAAATACTGGCAATGACAATGTTATCTTCCTACATTGTTTGCCAGCAGTAAAAGGATATGAAGTTACAGAAGAAGTGTTTGAATCAAAATATTCACATGTCTTTGACGAAGCAGAAAACAGAATGCACACAATCAAGGCGGTAATGGTTGCAAGTTTCTGTTAAAACAATAATTGTGGGGTAAATTATCAGCCATAAGAAATACAAAGGACATTTTGTGGTTCTTATGGCTGTTTTTATGTGCCTTTATTTGTTGTGTTACATATCAAATTGAGCAATATTTTGATAATTTATTAAACAAAAATTTTCGCTTGACAAATTTGTATAAACTGGTTAAAATTCGCACAATTACATATTTGTAGTTGTATAACTTCTAAGGAGGTTCCAGTTATCATGGCTAACGGAACAGTAAAATGGTTCAACGCAACAAAGGGTTACGGATTCATCACAACAGAAGATGGTAACGATGTTTTTGTTCACTTCTCAGCAATCCAGGGCGATGGTTTCAAGACATTGGACGAAGGTCAGAAAGTTAGCTTTGACGTCACAGATGGCGAAAAAGGCTCACAAGCAACGAACGTTCAGAAACTGTAATTTATAAAAATAGCTTTTATAAAATTATTGAACCCTATTAGCAAGGGACGAGAGTTAGCGCCTCTTGCTTTTTTTATGCCAGTTTTCAAAAAACATAAAATTTTCGTAAAAAATCAAATAAATTCAACAAAAATTACAATTTTGTGGTATAATCTCTCGCCGTGTAATAAATAACACACGAGAATGGATTTAAATTTTGTTCCCACAAGAGTGGGGGAGTTTGAAGTTGAAATTCTCGGAGGAAAAAAACAAAGGAGGAAACATTATGGCAGTAGTAAGTATGAAGCAACTTCTTGAATCTGGTGTGCACTTTGGTCACCAGACAAGACGTTGGAACCCGAAAATGAAACCATTCATTTTCACAGAGCGTAACGGAATTTATATCATTGACTTGCAGAAGACAGTCAAGGGACTTGAAAAGGCCTATGACTTTGTTCGCGAAGTTGCAAAAGAGGGTGGCACTGTTCTCTTTGTCGGCACAAAGCGCCAGGCACAGGATCCTATTCGTGATGAAGCAGCACGTTGCGGTCAGTTCTACATCAATCAGCGTTGGTTGGGCGGTCTCTTAACAAACTTTGCAACCATTCAGAAACGTGTGCAGAAGATGAAAGAGATTGAGCGTGCAGTTGAAGACGGTAGCATCAATAAGTATCCAAAGAAAGAAATCGTTACGATGCTCAAGGAGAAAGACAAGCTTGAGAAATATCTTGTCGGTATCAAAGAAATGAACAACATTCCAGATGTTCTTTTTGTTATTGATCCACATCGTGAAGAGAATGCAGTAAGAGAAGCAAAGAAACTTGGTATTCCTGTAATTGCTATTATTGATACAAACTGCGACCCAGACCCAATTGATTTCCCAATCCCAGGTAATGACGATGCTATCAGAGCAATTGAACTCATCGTTGCTGCAATGGCAAACGCTTTCATTGAAGGCAAGCAGGGAATTGACGCTCCACAAACTGAGCAACCTGCTGAAGCAAAAGTGCAAGCAGAAGAGCCAAAGGCAGAAGCAGAGGTTACAACCGAAGCCGAAGCCACAGAAGCTGAACCAAAAGAAACAGTTGAAGCATAATATAATAAATCAAGGAGAATAATCATGGCAGAAATTACCGCATCAATGGTGTCTGAGCTTCGTGCCAGAACACAAGTTGGAATGATGGATTGCAAAAAAGCACTTGTTGCTTGTGCTGGAGATATGGACAAAGCTTGTGACTTTTTGCGTGAAAAAGGTCTTGCAAAGGCAGCAAAGAAGGCAGAAAGAAATGCCTCTGAAGGCAGAATTTTCACCTATGTTCACAATGGCGCAAAGTTGGCAGTTTTGCTTGAACTCAACTGCGAAACAGACTTTGTTGCAAGGACAGATGACTTTAATGCACTTGGTCATGAGATTGCAATGCACATTGCAGCAGCAAATCCAAGCTATGTGAGACCAGAGGACGTTCCACAGTCAGAGCTTGACCACGAGAAGGAAGTTATCATGGCACAGGCTCGTGAAGAGGGCAAGCCAGAAGCAATGCTTGAGCGTATTGCAGAAGGCAAGCTTGCCAAGTATTACGAGGAAAACTGCTTGCTTGAGCAGAAATATGTGAGAAATCCTGATCTTAAGATTAAAGATTTGATTATTGAAAACATTGCAAAAATCGGTGAGAACATCGTTGCTCGTCGCTTTGCACGTTTCTCAATTGGTGGCTAAGATTTTTGATTGGCGAGGATAACTTCCTCGCCAATTTTATAAAATACGAAGGTAATAAAATGAAAAAGTTTAAAAGAGTTTTGTTGAAGTTATCTGGTGAGATTCTGGCTGGTAATGAGCATTTTGGTCTTGATTACGATTCTATTGCTAGTATGTGTGCACAAATTACAGAAGTTGCAAAAAGCGGTGTCCAAATTGCAATGGTTGTCGGTGGGGGCAATATCATTCGTGGGGCGCAAACAAAGAAATTTGAGCGTGTGCAGGCAGACCACATGGGAATGCTTGGCACGGTAATAAATGCTCTCGCCTTGCAAAATGTGCTTGAAAGCTTTGGCGCTCCTGTTCGTGTTCAATCTTCCATAGAAATGAAGCAGGTGACAGAAACTTACATCAGACGTCGTGCTATTCGCCATCTTGAAAAGGGACGAATTGTCATTTTTGGTGCTGGAATTGGCTCTCCATATTTTTCAACAGACACTGCAGCAGCCCTGCGTGCATCTGAAATTGGCGTAGACTGCATAATTAAAGCTACCAAGGTTGATGGTGTTTATGACAAGGACCCCAACAAATTTGCAGATGCTGTGAAACTACCTGCGCTAACATTTGATGAAGCAATATCAAAAAAGTTAAAAGTTATGGACACAGTAGCATTTTCACTTTGTCAAGACAACAACATACCAATAATTGTTTTTGATGTCCGTCAAAAAGGAAATTTGAAAAAGTTACTTATTGACGGTATGGAAATTGGTTCAATTGTTACAAATAATAATTAAAAGGAGATTTTGTTATGCCACAAAAAGTTATAAAAAATTTATCTGAGCGTGCAGAGAAGTCCATTGAAGTCTTGAAGACATATATGCAAGGCGTTAGAACTGGGCGTGCTCACCCTGGTTTAATTGACGATATAAAGGTCGATTACTATGGAACGCTAACACCAATAAAAAATCTTGGCAATGTTACGGTTCCAGAGGCTCGTTGTCTTGTCGTTACACCATGGGACGCATCTGCAATAGCTGCAATTGAAAAAGCAATTCTTGCTTCTCCTCTTGGCATTACTCCTCAGAATGATGGGCAAAGCGTGAGGTTAAGCTTACCAGAGTTGACACAACAGAGAAGAGTTGAGCTAAAGAAATTGGTGTCAAAAGAAGCAGAGAATGCTCGTATTTCTGTTAGAAACATTCGCCGTGATGCGAATGATGCTATAAAGAAGCTTGAAAAAGACAGCACCATAACAGAAGATGTTAGCAAGAAATTTCAAAAAGAGGCTCAGGATAAAACAGATTTTTACATCAAAAAAATTGATACAATCCTTGCTGATAAAGAAAAAGAAATTATGGAAAATTAAAAAAGTGCTTGGCGAAACGCCAAGCACTTTTTTGTGCGGTTTGTGTTTATTCTTCGTATCTTTTTGAAGTTTGCTGTAAGTTTTCTCGTCTGATTTTATCAAAATCAACTTTTTGTGGTGTAATTTCTCCTGCTGCAAGCAAGGCTTGTTTGGTAATGAGGGGACCACAGATTTCGTAAACCAGAACGCTAAACAAAATTATATTGCTTATAAAGTTTCCAGATTCTCCAAGTTGTCTTGCCATAATGCACATTCCAAGGGCAACTCCAGCCTGTGGAAAAAGCGTATAGCCGAGGTATTTTTTCGCTTTTTCTCCGACCTTTGCAATTGAGCAACCTAAATAAGCCCCGTAATATTTGCCTAAACAACGTGCAACTATATAGCAAATACCGACAAGAACATTCATTTTGTTTTTGAAAACAGATAAATCTAAATCTGCGCCACTTACCACAAAAAAGATAGCATAGAGTGGGGCAGTCCAAGACTCTGCTCTGTGTATAATGTCAAAAGCAAATGGACAAATATTGCAAAATACGACGCCCATGGACATACATACTAAAAGCGGTGAAAATGTTAATTCAAATTTTGCCAATGTAAAGGTAAGTTTTGACAAAGCAACTGTTGCAAAAATAAAAGCAATTGTCATAGAAAGTCTGTTTGAATTTGAATGGAATAATTGTTCCAGTTTGGTCAGTAATATGCCGCAAATTGCACCAAGAGAAAGAGAAACTATTATTCCTAATATTGGCGTTAAAAGAATTGAGCCTACTTCATATTTTCCAAATTCCAATGCTTTTGCTATCCCAAATGACACCGCAAAGACCATAAGCCCGACAGCGTCATCGAGTGCAACTACGGGCAATAAGAGGTCAACCAATTCACCCTTTGCCTTATATTGACGGACTACCATTAAGGTGGCAGCCGGAGCGGGTGCAGTTGCTATTGCTCCAAGTATAATTGCTTGCGACGTTGAGAGAATGCTTGGAAAAAATATATGAAATATGTAGAGTGCTATATCAACACAGATTGTTGCTAGTCCTGCTTGCAGAATTGTTATGATAACAGTTGCACGTCCAGTTTTTTTTAGCTGTTCCAATCTAAACTCGCTGCCGATAGCAAAGGCAATGAAACCTAGTGCAACATCTGAAATCAAGGATAAAGCTTGAACTTCCTGCAATGTGTGAAAAGCAAAGTATGGAATGTTAAACCAACCAAGGCAAAATGGGCCGATAAGAATTCCGCCAAGTAAATATGCGGTTACGTCAGGCAAGTGAAATGGCTTCAAAATCCTTGTCATCATAAGCCCTGCAAGTATTGCAATTGACAATGAAAATAATGACTGCATTTTTTTTTTTTTGACCTCTTATAAAAATAAAATAAGATGACTATAAGTAATAGCCACCTTATTTGACATTCTTTTGGTGTCGGGGAGGGGACTTGAACCCCTAAGAGCTATCGCTCATTAGAACCTGAATCTAACGCGTCTACCAATTCCGCCACTCCGACGAAATACCAACGGCGTGCATTCTAGCACATTTACTTTTTTTTGGCAAGATGTAAAAATTTGCTGAGTGGAATACCTAAACAAACTGTAGCTATTGCTTCACTTGCAAAAATTGAAATAAAGCCTAACCAAAGAGGCAAACCTGCTATATATGCCAGAGAAAAACCGACTAAAATCGCATTTATAATTGTGATATAAAACGACGCTAAAAATATGTTATTTGTTTTATACGACAAGTAGCTAGATAACAACGTAGCTAAACTTCCAAGTATTATATCAAACAGTCCTAAACCTGCAAAAAAATTTGAAACGAGACACCCCGCAAAAAGCCCTATTATTGCTTCAGGTAAGAAAAATGCTAAGATACAAAGGGCCTCAGAAATTCTAAGTTGTATAACTCCGAATGAAATAGGCGAAAATAATAACGTTATACAAACATAAAAGGTAGCAATTAGTGCCGATTTTGTAAGGAAGTTAATGTTTTTCATTCAAAGCTTGCTTGATATTATCTATTGTGCAGTTTTCCTTTTGCAACTTGCACAACATATTTCCTTTAGAAAACAGTATGACAGAAGGTAAACCAAAGACTTTTAAGGATATTGCCAGTTTTCTTTCCCTTTGACAATCAAGAGAGTAAAAAATTACATCGGCAAATTCCTTTTCCAGTGCTTCCAATTGTGGCTTTAGTGCCATACATTCCGGGCAGGTTGTCTGCCAAAAATCCACCAAAGCGTAATCTTTTTCTTTAAATTCTTCAAAATTTTCAGTTAATAATTCAAACATAGTAATCTCCTTGAGTAACTTTTATGATATAATATTCTATCACAAATTGCTGATAAAAGTAGAGGCAAATAATATGACTGTTGAATCTCAAACAAACACTAACAAAAAAATTAAAATTTATTCCTTTGGCTTCAAGTATGAAACTGGTTTTGTTGCAGAAGGTGTATTTGATGCGAGATTTTTACCAAATCCATTTTGGGAACCTTCACTAAAAGAAAAAAGTGGATTAGACAAAGGTGTCCAAGATTTTGTAAAGCAATCTGCAGACTTTGAGCCATTTATTAATTTAATAGTAGAAACGACCCTCTTCTATTTGAAGGCTAGAAAAGAAAAGGACGAAATAAAAATAGCAATAGGTTGCACTGGTGGCAGACACAGATCCGTTACTGTAGCAATATACGCTGCTCAAGCTTTAAAATCTAAGGGGTATCTTGTGGAAGTTATTCATCAAGATATTGAAAATGATTTAGGAGCAAAGACATGTTAAATGTGATTACAGTTACTGTCATAGCTATAGTCGCATTTTTTCTTGGAGTGTATATTAAGCCTGATTTTATATATTCACTAAAAAATGCTTTTAGCAAAAAACAGCCTACTGACACCAACAAAACACAACAAACACAATCACCAAAAATTGTTGCCATCGGTGGGGGAACTGGTCTTTCTACACTTTTGCGTGGCATAAAGTTGTTTACGCCAAACATAACTGCAATTGTCGCTGTTACAGATGAAGGTGGAAGCAGCGGACGAATCATAAAAGAGTGGGGGATATTGCCTCCTGGAGATTTGCGAAACTGCATGGTTGCACTTGCAGAAGACACAAACTATATGGCAGATATTTGGAATTATCGCTTTGACAAGGGAGAATCTCTAGCAGGTCATTCACTTGGTAACTTGATTGTGCTTGCTTCAACTGAAATATTTGGTGATTTTGGTTTAGCCGTTGAGTCACTAAATAAGTTGTTGGCAATAAAAGGAAATGTTTTGCCAATGACAGAAGAGCGTGTCCGCCTCGTTGGAGTAACTGACGAAGGCAAGCACGTTGTTGGAGAATTATCCATCTCCGAAAATGGAAAAAATTTGAAAAAACTTTGGCTAGATCCACAGGTGGAACATGTTAAACCATCTGTGAAAAAAGCGTTAAAAGAAGCTAATGCTATTGTGCTTGGTCCAGGGTCTTTACTTACAAGCGTTATGCCGAGCTTGCTTGTTAAAGAAATTTCGCAGTTATGTCAAGATACAATGTCTCCAATAATATACATTGCTAATCTTATGACACAGCCTCAAGAAACAGAAGGTATGAACATAGTGTCACATGTGGACTGGATAGCAGGTTGTCTCGGTCGCGTTCCTGATTATATTATTGTAAATTCAAAGGTTATTCCGGAAAACATAGCAGAGAATTATCGTGCTATTGGTGCAGAACCATTATATTTAACACGAGAAGAAGACGAATATCTAACAGGATTAGGAGCTTCAATTATATATGGTGATTATTGTGACATTGTTGACAATAAGGTAATACGTCACAACACAAAGGCATTAGCAGGTGCTATAATAAAAATAATTTCAGATTAATTTATGTATATTTCTGCGTTTGTGAGATTGATTAAATGCACAGCTCAATTTATCAAGGTGTCAATTATAGACAAAATCAAAAAAATGAGGTAAAATACCCACGTTTTTAAGGTAACAAAGGTCTTTGACCTACAAAACTATATTTATATAAGGAGAGTTAAAAATGGCAAAGTACAAAGTTGCAATTAATGGTTTTGGTAGAATCGGTCGTCTTTCTCTTAGAGCATTCTTCATGAATGGCAAAGACAATCAATTTGAAGTGGTGGCAATCAACGATTTAGCACCAGTTGAGAGCCTTGCATATCTTTTTAAATATGATTCAGTGTTCCGTCGTTTCCCAGGAGATGTTTCCTATGATGACAACAACAACATCATTATAAAAGGCACAAAAATTAAGGCATTTGCAGAGAAAGATCCTGCAAATCTTCCATGGAAAGAGCTTGGCGTTGATGTCGTTATCGAATCAACAGGTCTTTTCACAGATGGTGAAAAAGCAAAGAAACACATAGAAGCCGGTGCAAAGAAAGTTATCATTTCTGCACCAGCAAAAGGTCATGACCTTACTGTCGTTATGGGTGTAAACCAGAATATGTATGATCCAGCAAAGCACCATATCCTTTCAAATGCTTCTTGTACAACAAACTGCCTTGCTCCTGTCTGTAAAGTGTTAGAGGAAAATTGGGGTATTGAAAGAGGTCTTATGAACACTGTTCACTCATATACAAATGACCAAAAAACACTTGACATTCCACACAAGAAGAAATCACGTGGTAGAGCAGCTGCTCTTTCCATCATTCCAACATCCACTGGTGCAGCAAAGGCAATTTCTGAAGTTATGCCAGTGCTCAAAGGCAAATTAAATGGTTTCGCTCTACGCGTGCCAACACCAGACGTTTCTGTTGTTGACCTTACAGTTGAGCTCCAGAAGCCTGCAACAGTTGAGGAAATCAATGCAGCAATGAAGAAAGCTGCCGAAGGCGAATTGAAGGGTGTTCTTGCCTATGAGCCAGAGGATCTTGTTTCTATGGACTTTGTTGGCAACACAAATACATCTATATTTGCACCAATGCACACATTGTCAATGGGCGACAAATTCTTCAAGGTCCTCTCATGGTATGACAATGAGTGTGGCTACAGTAACAAGGTAATTGATCTTGCAAACTATGTTTGCTCAAAAGGTCTATAATAAAATGCAATTAAAGAACTTATTAAAAGTTAATTTTAGTGGCAAAAAAGTATTGGTAAGGGTGGACTTCAATGTCCCCCTTACTTCTGATGGTAAGGTTTCTGACGATACAAGAATCCGTGCCCATATTTCAACAATTCAAGATTTGTTAAAACAAGGGGCTATCGTTTCCCTTTGTTCTCACCTTGGAAGACCCAAAGGGGAAAAGAACTTAAAATATACACTTGCTCCAGTTGCAGAAGCACTAGCTAAACTGACTGGTTGGAAGGTTAAATTTGTTCCCGATATTATTGGCGAAGTTGTTGACAATGTAGTTGCTAATCAAGCAAAAGACGAAATATTGTTGTTAGAAAATTCACGCTTCTACAAAGAAGAAGAAAAGAATGATATTGAGTTTGCAAAAAAGATTGCAAAGAACTTTGATGCTTTTGTTATGGATGCATTTAGCGCAAGCCACAGAGCGCATGCGACAACAAGAGCATTGTCAGACTTGCTTCCTTCATGTTCTGGTAATTTGATTGATCGTGAAATTACCATGATGTCAGAAGCGAGAGACAATCCTAAAAAACCATTTGTTCTTATTCTTGGTGGTGCAAAGGTTTCTGACAAGATTGCTGTTGTAGAAAATATGCTTGACAAGGTTGACACCATGCTAATTGGTGGTGGAATGGCGTTCACATTCTTGAAAGCTCAAGGTAAGGAGATTGGTAAAAGCCTCTGTGAAACAGAAAAACTCAATTTTGCAAAAGAGATGTTAGAGCGCGCCAAGTCTAAAGGTGTAAAAATTATACTTCCAACGGATGCTGTGGTTGCAAAAGAATTTTCAAATGATTCTCCATCTAGCGTTGTTTCTGTTGATGCAATGCCACAAGATATGATGGGGCTTGATGTTGGACCACAAACACAGGAAATTTTTGCTAAAGAAATTTTAGCAGCAAAGACTGTTATGTGGAATGGTCCCATGGGAGTCTTTGAAATGCCATCATTTGCAGAGGGATCAAAAGCAGTAGCTGTTGCACTCACAAAGGCAACTAAAAATGGTGCTTTGACAGTTATAGGTGGGGGAGACTCCGCTGCAGCAATAGCAAAGTTTGGTTTTAGCAAAGAAGTTTCTCATGTTTCAACTGGTGGGGGAGCAAGCCTAGAATTTTTTGAAGGCAAGATGCTTCCAGGCATTGAACCATTTATCTTATAATTACACCAATATAAAATTTAGAGGTGTTAGTTATGCGTAGAAAATTTATTGCCGGAAACTGGAAGATGTTTAATGACTTGCAAGAAACTAAAGATTTCTTTGAGTCATTCATCCCAGAACTTTCAAAAGATAAACATGTAATAAATGCAATAAAAAATAACACACTAGAAGTTGCAATTTTCCCAACAGCATTTTCTCTTTCAACGGCTCTAGATAATGCCAAAGATACACCAATAATAATAGGTGCACAGAATGCATGTAGCGATTTTGAAGGTGCCTATACTGGTGAAATTTCGCCAATGCACCTCGCAAAAGCTGGCGTTACACATGTAATACTTGGGCATAGCGAAAGAAGAAAACTTTTCTATGAAACCAATAGTTTCTTAAACAGAAAAGTAAAGCGTGCACTTGAAGAAGGCTTAAAGGTTGTTTTTTGTGTAGGAGAAACACTTGAAGAGCGTGACGCTGGAGTTGCTTTAGCAATGATCAGAGAAGAATTCCAAGTTGGACTTGCAGGGATTCCAGCAAAAGAAATTGCAGAAAAAATAATTATTGCTTATGAGCCAATTTGGGCAATAGGCACAGGAAGAACTGCAAGTCCTGAGGATGCTCAAAATGTCTGCCGTTCAATAAGAAAAATGATATATGGTCTTTACGATGATGAGCAAGCAGCAGCAGACACTATTATTCTTTATGGTGGTAGCGTAAAACCTGAAAATACAAAATACTTAATTGCACAACCTGACATTGATGGTTTGTTGGTTGGCGGTGCTTCTGTAAAATCAGATAGTTTTATCCAGATAGTAAGAAACTCTATTTAATCTTTTTATCAATGGTGTTATATGAGGAAAAATTATTTCGGTAGCGTTCTCTTCTTTAAGCATCTAATTCTTTTGATACTTATTGCATTACTTATTTGTCCATGGTTTATTATCTTTTTTCAATCTATAAAAGTATCAAAGCTTGTGACTATCATAAAAGAATATGAACAGATAAATCCAAGACAAAATAATCAGCTAAAAAAAAAACTTTTAAAATAGCATATTTAACATTTGATGATGGTCCATCTTGTGTCACGAATGATATTCTAGATGTTCTTAAGGCTAAAAATGTTAAAGCAACTTTTTTTGTCATTCATCATAACGACGTAAATGCAGTTGCAATATTAAGGCGTATGGTTAGTGAAGGACATACACTAGGTTTGCATAGTTATACTCACAATTATGATTTGATTTACTCATCAGCTGAATCTTTCTTGCAAGATATAGATAGTTTACGTTCCTATATTATTAATAATACAGGATATGTTCCAACTGTATTAAGATTTCCTGGTGGTAGTAACTATTACAAACTAAAACGAAGTCTTTTTTATTCTTTGAAACCTGAACTAAGTAAACGTGGTTTAGTGTATTTTGATTGGAATGTTACATCGGCTGATAGTAGCAGATCTACACTGACTGTAAATGATGTGTTGTCAAATTGTTATTCAGCAGCAAGAAATCGTAATATAGCAATCATTCTAATGCATGACAGTTCAATAAAAAAGAAAATTATAGCAGATGCTTTACCTACATTAATTGATAAATTAAGGCGTGAAGGTTTTGTTTTTTCAACACTTGCACACAATACACCACAAATTGTATTTAGAAAATAAAAAAAAGGAGTTGTATTACAACAATGGCTAATACTTGGGCAAATTTAAAGAAAGCAGTAAATGAATTAAAAGATGGTAATTTTTCAATGACCTTAGATGAGAATTCTATTGAAGTAATGAACGATGTAAAGATAGCAGATAGTGAATTTAATAATCTACCTGTTATACGAAAAAAGAGTTTAATTACAGAAGGGATGGATATAGTAGGTGATATTCATCTTGCGGATACAGATATAGAAATTTTTGGCAAAATAAAAGGGAACATCGATTGTAATGGTGGAAGTGTCTATATATCAAGTCAGTGCTTTGGCAACACTACAGCACAATGCATTTTTTTGAACCATAATGCATCTGTAACTGGAAATCTTGAAGCACGTGACGTTATACAAATTGATGAAGGTTGCGTCCTTAAGGGTGATGTAAAAACGCTTGGTTCAGTTTCTGTAAAAGGGTCTATGGTTGGTAATATCGAGACACATGGTGATATTTATCTAGGAGCTAATTCTGTTATAAATGGTGACATAACATCAACTAGCATAGAGATTACTAAAGGAGCTAAATTAAATGGGACTGTTAAAATGACCTCTAGTAAAAAGCGTGATGCAGATGAGGTTAACAACAACAATAATAATTCTTAACTTGCATGGCCTAGTTTAGCTTGAATAAATAAACTTCATAATCTGTTGAATATATTATGTCTATTAATTGTATAAACATAATATTACATAAGAGCAATTATAGGACATTTTATTAAATGATAAAAAATACTAGCAAAGTCATAACGACAATGCTAGTATTTTATTTTATTAAAAGAAAAGAATAATATTCTTACTTCTGCTCTTGCTCTATCTTATTCTTTTGATGCCTCTCTTTTTCCTTCCAATAAATTCTACAACATATTTTAAATAGTAAAATCAAAAACAGGAAAGGAACAAAACACCACAATATGTACAAAAAACAAAAAAAGTAATCTAACATACAATCACCTACTTTCTAGTTTATTTAATAATTATTTTATTGCTTACGCCATCTTGTGCCATCTTTTGTGTCTTCAATAATTATTCCCTGTTTTAATAACATATCACGAATTTCATCAGATCTCTTAAAATCTTTATTTTTTCTAGCCTCATTACGTTCATTGATTAATAAATCAATTTCTGATGTATCGTCATTATTTTCTTTTGTTGGCAGATAACCAAGTATGGTATTTGTTATATTGAAGAACTCATTAGCATGCTGTAATGCGTCTTTATCTACCGTTAGATTATCTTTTAGATATTTATTTAATGTTTTCACTAGGTCAAATATAACTGCAAATGCACTTGCTGTATTAAAATCATCATTCATAGCTTCTTCAAACTTTGTTTTTGCTTCATCAACTGCCTTAGATAATTCAACGGATTTTTCACCATCGGTTCTATTATCTAACGCAAAAATTAATTCATTGTAAGCTATATGAATTCTCTCAAGTGCTGATTTTGCTTGCATTAAAGCTTCCTCTGTAAAGTTCAAAGGTGATCTGTAATGTGCAGATAATAGGAAAAATCTTAAGATTAAAGGATTAATCTTTTTTCTAATCTCACGAACAGTCAAGAAATTACCTAATGACTTCGACATTTTTTCCGAATTTATGAGTAAATACGCATTGTGCAACCAATATTTGACAAACTGTGCATTGTTTGCACATTCGCTTTGTGCGATTTCGTTTTCATGATGTGGAAAAATTAAATCGCTTCCACCACCATGTATATCAATAGTCTTTCCTAGATATTTTGTGGACATTGCTGAACATTCAATATGCCAACCGGGTCTTCCCTCTCCCCACGGACACTGCCATTTTGGTTCTCCTGGTTTAGCTGCTTTCCAAAGTGCAAAGTCTAATGGATTTTTTTTCTGTTCACCTGGTTCAACTCTTGCACCTGATTGTAAATCATCTATGCTTTGTTTTGACAACTTCCCATATTCTTTAAAACTATCTACTGCAAAATAAACATCTCCGTTTGACACATAGGCATGCCTAGTATCTATTAACTTACCTATAATTTCTATAATAGTATCTATTTCTTTTGTTGCTCTTGGATGAACTGTTGCAATGTGAACACCGAGAGCTTCTACATCTTCAAAGTAAGCTTTTATGAATTCTTCTGCCAACTCTGCAACTGTAATTCCTCTTTCGTTGGCACGCTTTATCATTTTATCGTCAATGTCGGTAAAATTTTGAACAAAGGTTACATCATAGCCAAGATATTCAAGATAACGTCTAAAAGTATCAAAAACTACAAAAGGTCTAGCGTTACCAATATGAAAGTAATCATATACTGTGGGACCACAGACGTAAAATTTAACACGCCCCTTCTCCACTGGTATAAATTCTTCTTTTTTTCTTGTTAAGTCATTATAAACATAAAGTGACATCAAATTTCTCCTGTATGTGTTAAAATAATAAACAATGTAATTATACATAATTTCGTAGCTTGTGCAAGTTATGTTTTTAGAGGAATATTCAATGATAAAAGAAGAACTTATAGCATATGTAAAGCGTTTTCCTAATAGACCTGGTGTATATCTCATGCGAGATGCAGATTATAATATTATCTACATAGGAAAAGCAAAGTCTTTAAAGAAGCGTGTCTTGTCATATTTTCGACATCAAAACTTTGCAAGTCCTCGTTTGAGAAAGCTCGTAGATACAATTTACGACATATCCACTATTCGCGTTGAATCCGAAATTGAAGCCCTGATATTAGAAAATCGTCTAATAAAATTATATCAACCATTCTTCAATGTAGATTTAAAAATGAATGAAAGGTATGGTTACATAAAAGTTACTGACGAAAAATTTCCTCGGCTTGAATTTACTCGTGTAGTTTTGGACGATGGTGGAAATTACATTGGTCCATTTGTTCGTGTTGGTGAGGTTAAGCTACTTCTTCGTTTAATTGAAAGGTATATGCCACTAAGAACCTGTAATTATGATCTTGTAAAACATTTTCCAAAAAGACCATGCATGAAATATAGTCTTGGTCGATGTTTAGGACCCTGTGCTGCTAAATGCACAGAAAAGGAATATAAAGAAAGAGTTGCTGACGTAATATTATTATTGCAAGGTAATTCGTTACAGCTTACTGAGCGTTTAAGGCAAAGAATGGACAATGCTGCTAAATCAATGCAGTTTGAAGAAGCAGCAAAAATACGTGACATTATACGAGCACTGTGGCGAGTATCGCGCCAAAAACATTCCACGCCAGATGCAAAAATGGAGGAAGAAAATTATTTATCAACGCTTTTAGCTGTGCAAAAAACTTTTAATTTGCCTCTTATTCCTTGGAGAATTGATTGTTTTGATATATCACATACTGGAGGCAAGGGAACTGTTGGTGTAGTCGTAGTATTTGAACAGGGATATCCAAACCCCAGTCTATACAGAAAATTTAATATTCAACTGGAAAAGCCCGATGATTTTCGCTCTATAAAAGAAACTGTTTACAGAAGATACAAGAGAGTTATAGAAGGACAATCTCCCCTACCACAATTGATTTTAATTGATGGAGGAAACGAGCAACTAGCTTTTGCCAGAGAGGCACTCAATATGCTTAACGTCAAGGTGCCATTACTTGCCTTGGCAGAAAAAAACGAAGAAATATACACTGAATATGATCCTCAACCTGTAGTATTAGAAAGAAATAACGAAGTATTAAAATTATTGCAAAAAATACGTGATGAAGCACACAGATTTGCTATCACTAGTCATAGACATAAACGCGATATACTTATGCAACATTCCAAACTTGAGGATATTCCTGGAATAAGTCATTCAAAAGCTTTGCTTTTAATTGCAAAGTTTGGAAGCACTAAAAATGTTAGCAATGCTAGTGTTAAAGCACTTGAAGAAGTTAATGGTATTGGTAAAAAACTTGCTACAACCATATATAATTATTTCCACAAAGAAGAAAATTTTTAAATTACTGATTTATTTTAGTGAAAAAATAAATAATTTCTGTTATAATGCGTCTGTTGATTTTGTGGACTATATAGTTTATTTATAGATTTTTGGAGGCATATTATGTTAGATATAAAGTGGGTTAGAGAAAACTACGAAACAGTTAAAGCCATGTTACAATCCCGTAACAATGCTTTTGACCTAGACAAATTTATGGAATTGGAAAAATCACGTCGTGAAATTTTAGTTAAGGTTGAAACTCTAAAAGAGAAAAGAAACTCTGGCTCAAAACAGGTTGGTATCATGAAACGTAATGGTGAGGATGCCACTGAATTGCAAAACGAAATTAGAAATTTAGGCGATGAAATAAAAAAATTAGATGATGACTCTAACAAAATTCAAGAAGAGTTAAACTCAATGGCTTTATCAATTCCTAATATGCCCCACTCTACTGTTCCAATTGGCAAAGACGAAAACGACAATGTAGAAATTCGTCGTTGGGGAGAGCCAAGAGAATTTGATTTTGAACCAAAGCCGCATTGGGAAATAGGTGAAGCTTTAGACATACTTGATTTTGAACGTGGTGTTAAACTAGCAGAAAGCCGTTTTACAATTTTAAAAGGTTATGGAGCCAAATTAGAAAGAGCTCTACTCAATTTTATGCTAGATTTACATACACGTGAGCATGGTTTTACGGAAGTTATGCCACCTGTTCTCGTAAACACAAAAACTATGACTGGCACTGGTCAACTACCGAAATTTGCTGAAGATTTATACAGATGCAATAACGATGACCTTTGGTTGATTCCTACGGCAGAAGTGCCGTTGACAAATATTCATAGCGGAGAAACCTTTAAGGAGACAGACCTACCAAAATATTATTGTGCATATACTCCTTGTTTTAGAAGAGAGGCTGGTAGCTATGGCAGGGATATGCGTGGAATGCTCCGCCAACACCAGTTTGACAAGGTAGAAATGGTAAAAATATCTACTCCTGAAAAGAGCTATGATGAGCTTGAACATATGACTAATTGTGCAGAAAAAGTTTTGCAACTTTTAGAAATTCCATATAGAGTAATTGTTCTTTCAACTGGCGATATGGGATTTGGTGCATCCAAAACCTATGACATTGAGGTTTGGTTGCCTTCACAGAATATGTATAGGGAAATTAGCTCTTGCAGCAATTGCGAAGATTTCCAAGCTCGTAGATTAAATATGAGATATAAACCAAGTAATGGTTCAAAACCAAGATTGGTTCACACATTAAATGGTTCTGGATTAGCTATAGGCAGGACGCTTATCGCTATACTGGAGAACTATCAGCAGGCAGACGGCAGTGTTGTCATTCCTTCTGTTTTGCGTCCATATATGGGAAATATAGAAAAAATAAGCTAATACTTATAAAGAGGCTGGTTAACTCTTAGCCTCTTTATTGTATTTATAAAAATGAGGATAGGATTTATGTCACAAACATTAATTCAGAATTCTTTATTTATATTTGTATTGTGTGCTTCCTGTTTGCTATTGCAGTATTTTTTTAAAGAGCACCTAGAGAGTGATCAATATTTTTATTTCAAAGATATTTCACTAATTGCCACAATAGCCCTAATGGGAATTTGGATGGAAGATTCGCTTCTGCGAATGACATGTGCTGCCGCTGTTGTTGCTGCATGTTTTGGCTTTTGCCAACGGTTTCAAATGGTAAGAAATCTTGAAATATGTTATTTTATTATTGGCATTATTTTTTCAATAGGTGGCACAAGAGTAAGTTTTGTTGAAATAAGCCCGAATGAATTCTATTGTATTAGCTACGTTGCATCAATTGCAATTGGCGCTTTAGTTTTTGGCTTGTTCCCCATTGCTTTAAATGCACTTGATGATATACCTGGGCTTGCTGGTCCAATGATTTTATCATTATGGTTAGTGTTTACTGCCCATGTCTTAGTTTTTACAGGTATACAGGGGGATATATTATTTATTTGCCTTGCAAGCTTATGTATATTTTTTACATTCTTTAGACGCCAAACGTATACTTACAGGCGACTTACAGAACCTTTGACCGCCTTATGGGGTGTTTTGTTTGCAGGAACATTTATCAGAACAGTAAGTTGCGGTATTCCTCTCTATTCAATGTTGCTAATGAGCTTTGGCTTCTTTTTGCTTTTGGTAACGACTTGGGTTGAAAATGTCTTTAGATTTTTTATCTCAAAGAATAACTTTGCACCACATATGGCAGTATACTCCACTATGCTTTCTTCTGGTTATACACACTCAACAGCAATTAATGTATATGTGTTTTGTTCTATAATATCAAGCATTTTGCTTTCTTTGTGTGGAACTGGACGCATTAGGCACAACATCTTTTTCATAATGTTTGTATTATCATTAGTCTTTATATTTTTTGACAGAAAGGAAGACACAATGACACTGGATAAACGCCACCCTACACTTTGGGGTATAAGGGCAGACAATGTATCAAAAAAGTTCGCATTAAGCAAGGTTAGTAGTTGGTTTTCTACAGAAAAAAATACACCCCACATCATAGTTACACCTGATGCACTTGCTGCACTTTTGAGCAGAACGGACAAAAGATATGCTAATGTTGTCCAAAATGCTTCTCTTGTGTTACCCGATGGTATGGGGCTTATAACTGCATTAAAATTTTTACGCACACCAGTTCAAGAAAGAATACCAGGTTGCGAATTTACTGTTGATTTAGCAGAGTTTGCATCAAAGAATGATTTAAAATTAGCTTTCCTTGGTGGGCAAAAAGGTGTTGCAGAAGAAGCAACAGCTAAGTTGAAAGAACAATTTCCATCCTTGCAAGTTTCCTATACTAGAAATGGTTTCTTTACTCCAGCACAGATTGATGAGATATGCGCAGATATAAAATCAAGCGGTGCAGATATATTATTTGTTGGTTTAGGCGTGCCCAAACAAGAGTATTGGCTCTATGATAATCTACAAAAGACTGGAGCCACAATTGGTATGGGAATAGGTGGAACTATGGATGTTCTTAGCGGTAGGTTGACTCGTGCCCCCAAATCTTGGCAAAAGCTAGGTTTGGAATGGCTTTATAGAGTAATTCAAGAACCTTTCCGCTGGAAACGAATTATAAAATTACCTAAATTTGCATTACTTGTTATTGCTACTTTTTTACACCTAGATACATACAAAAACAACACAGATAAATAAAACTGTCTATATGACAGAATGATTGGAGAGCATCAATTATGAAAATGGATAAAATTTTGAAACAAGCACAAAAGATGCAGGCTCAAATGACACTTGCGCAACAAGAGCTAGACAATGCAAGGATAACAGGGACTGCTGGTGGTGGTGCTGTAAACGCTACAGTTACTGGCTCTGGAGATATAATATCAATAAAGCTGACAAAAGATGCAGTTGACGCTGAAGATCTTGAGATGCTTGAAGATTTGCTAGTAGTCGCTATAAAAGACGCACAGGAAAAAGCAAAAATTGAGTCAGAAAAGAAAATGAATGCAGTTTCAGGTGGATTAAATGCATTCGGTGGTGGATTTGGTGGTCTATTTTAGATGATATTACCAGATAGCATTGGCAGTCTCATTTCTATATGGAGTAAATTGCCAGGTGTTGGTGAAAAAACTGCAAGAAGAATGGTTTTTTACCTTCTTCGCCAAAACAAAGATATGATAAAGACTTTTGCTAATGCTCTATTAGCCCTAGCAGAAAATATCAAACATTGTGAAATCTGTGGTTCTATAAGTGATGCAGATATTTGTCCAATTTGCCGTGATGACATGAGAGATAAAAAAACTCTTTGTATTGTTGAAACAGAAGAAGATTGTGTGGCAATAGAACAGGCTGGAGTTTACAATGGGCTCTATCATGTTTTAGGAGGTCGTTATTCACCGTTAAATAACGAAACTATACCTCTTAAAAGTTTAGAAGCTCTTGCAAAGCGTATAGCAAATAGTAATATTCGAGAGGTTATTATAGCCACTTCTCCACGTTTGGAAGGTGATTTAACTGCCTTTGCATTGCGTGATACATTAAAAGACTTTCCAGTAAAAATTTCAAGATTATCCTATGGTCTTCCTGTGGGGGGCTCTATCGGCTATGCGGACCGTGTAACTTTACATATTGCACTTGATTCAAGGCAAGAAATGGAATAATTATAATGCAAAAAACATATTCTTTTATAATTGTTGCTGGTGGAAGTGGCACGAGACTTGGTGGAATTCCTAAACAATTTAGAAAACTAGGAAATACTCCTGTTTGGCTTTGGTCTTGCAGGACAGCTCTCAAATTGTTAGGAGATACGCTGCTAGATGTTGTGCTTGTATTGCCACAGGCATATTTAACTTCATGTATAGATGAGTGTAAGAAGCTAAACTTAAACATCAAGTGTGTTTCTGGAGGAGCTGAACGAGCTTTATCTGTCAAGGCAGGTCTTTTAGCAGCCAAGGGAGAATATGCCTTAATACATGATGCTGCAAGACCATTTGTTACTACAGACTTGATTTTAAGATTGATAAATGCTAATAGTAATCACGAAACAGTAATTCCCCTGTTGCCATCATCTGACGCATTAAAACATATTGAAAACGAAAAACTTACAATAATAGATCGTTCAAAAATTTATAGAACCCAAACACCTCAGTTAGTCAACAAAAATGTGTTATTAGAATTATTGGACAAAGATCCCACCATAAGAGATGAAGCAGAGGCAATGCTAGTCAATGAGAATTCAGTTGGCTATGTTATTGGAGACGAAATGAACTTTAAAATTACAGATAAATTTGACTGGCAGGTGGCGGAAAAATTGACAGAAAATCCTATGACTAAAATCTCTCGGGTTGGTTATGGCTATGATATACATAGGTTAGTAAAAGGAAGAAAACTAATTTTAGCTGGGCTTGAAATTCCTTTTGATATGGGGCTACTTGGTCACTCAGATGCTGATTTAATCACGCATGCTGTATGTGATGCATTGCTTGGTGCAGCAGGCTTGCCAGATATAGGAACTCTTTTTCCAGCAAGCGACACTCTTTATAAAGATGTTAATAGTATTGAATTATTAAGAAACAGTATACAACGAGTGTTAAGTGATGGTTGGTCTATTGAATGGATAGATTCTGTCTTGACCACTCAAATACCTCGTCTAGGTAACCTTATTCCAAAGATGATAGATAACATAAATAGCGTAATAATAGATGAAATGTCGAGTAAATCTGATGTAGAACAATCTGCAAAATTCTTTAACTTAAAAGTTAAATCTGGAGAGGAAGCTGGTTCAGTTGGCAGGGGCGAATGTATGATTTGCCATACAGTCGCCACCTTGACTAAGTTATGTAAATAAAAAACAAGTATAATAAATTTTCATGGAGGTTATGACATGATGAAAAGCAAGTTCGCAGACTTTAACGGGTTTACGTTTGACGATGTTTTGTTGGTGCCAGCTTACAGCACAGTTTTACCAAATGCTGTAGATGTTACAACAAAGCTGGTTCCGCAGATCAAGTTAAATATCCCCATTTGCTCTGCTGCAATGGACACTGTTACTGAGGCATCTATGGCTATTGCCTTAGCAAGAGAAGGTGGCATAGGCATTATGCACAGAAATATGCCAATTGAAGCACAAGCATTGCATGTAGATAGAGTAAAGAGATCCGAGTCTGGTGTCATTGTTGATCCATTTTATTGTCATCCGGAACAAAAAATACAGGAAGCTGTTGCCTTAATGGAACACTTTCACATATCTGGAGTTCCAATTGTTGACAATGATTTAAAGCTTGTTGGCATTATTACAAATAGAGACTTGCGTTTTGTCACAGATTTAGAGCAACTAATCAGTAATGTTATGACAAAAGACGGGCTTGTTACTGCACCGGTTGGGACTACGTTACAGCAAGCAAGAGAAATCCTAAAGGGGCATAAGGTAGAAAAATTACCTTTAGTAGATGATAATTTCCACTTAAAAGGTCTCGTTACAATTAAGGATATTTTAAAGGCTCAAAACTATCCTAATGCTACCAAAGATAGCAGAGGGCGTCTTGCTGTTGGTGCTGCCATAGGTGTTGGCAAGGATTCACGTGAAAGAGCTGATGCACTGGTAAAAGCCGGGGTTGATGTGATTATTGTAGACACCGCTCACGGTCACTCACAAATGGTATTAGATCAAGTTGCATACCTACGAAATAAATATCCAGATTTACCACTAATTGGTGGAAATATTGCCACAGCAGAAGCTGCAGAAGCTCTATTTGATGCAGGTGCAGATGGTGTTAAGGTTGGAATAGGACCAGGCTCCATATGCACGACGCGAATCGTCGCAGGTATTGGAGTTCCACAGGTTGCTGCAGTATTAAATGTGGCAAATATTGCTCATAAAAGGGGAAAAACTGTTATAGCCGATGGCGGAATACGTTATTCTGGAGATATAGTTAAGGCTCTTGCAGCTGGTGCTGATTCTGTTATGATAGGCTCACTCTTTGCAGGAACTGAAGAAAGCCCGGGCGAACAGGTTATTTATAAAGGTCGTTCATTTAAGACTTATCGTGGAATGGGGTCCCTTGGAGCAATGAAGGGTGGATGCAGTAAAGATAGATATTTCCAAGAAGGAGCAAAAGAAGATAAACTTGTTCCAGAAGGAATTGAAGGAATGGTAGCATATAAAGGCTCGTTATCTTCAGTTGTTTACCAAATGGTTGGTGGCATAAGAGCAGGTATGGGCTATTGTGGTGCTAAAAATATACAAGCGTTACATGAAGAAGCTCAATTTGTCCAAGTAACATCCGCTTCAATGAAGGAAAGCCACCCACACGATATCGTTATTACAAAAGAAGCGCCAAACTATTGGGCTGAGGAATAAGACAAAAGCAATAGGCAGAGCTTTAATGCTCTGCCTATTTTTGAGGTAAAATTCATGGCTAATTTAGAAAATTTTTCTGTTGCAACCTTTAACGTTAATTCAGTTCGTTCAAGATTACACATACTTGAACCGTGGTTGAAAAGTAATGACTCCCCCACAATTCTCTGCCTACAAGAAACTAAGTGCCAAGATTCTGAGTTTCCAAAAGCTTTCTTTGAAAATTTAGGCTATAATACATACTTCAAGGGAATGAAAAGCTACAATGGAGTTGCAGTTTTGAGTAAAATAAAAGCGGATAATATACTTCTTGGTTTACCAGAGGTTGAGGATGAAGCAAAAGCTGAGAGTGAAGCTTGTCGCGTAATAAGAGTTACATTTGGTGATATTACCATTATGAATACATATATTCCACAAGGTAAGGATATTACACACGCCGATTATCCATATAAAATCCGTTTTTTTGAACGGATTCAAAAAATGCTTAAAGATTACTATTCACCTGACCAAAATATTATTTGGGTTGGGGATATTAATGTTGCAAGAACAGAAATTGATATTGCTCAGCCTAAAGGTAAAAAGGATAATGTCTGTTTTCATATAGATGTGCGCAACGCCTTTGAAAATGTTATAAATTGGGGTTTTACTGATTTATTCAGACAGTTTTTACCAGAACCTGGAAATTTTACTTTTTGGGATTACAGAGTGAAGAATTCATTGGAAAGAAATATTGGCTGGCGAATAGATCATATTTTAGCAACTTCCAACATTTCAAACAGAGCTGAAAATTTATTAGTTGAAAAAAAATTTCGTGCATTGGAACGACCTTCTGACCATACAGCAGTAGTTGCATATTTTAAATAACCTATAATATTAATAACAATACAAGAGATTAATTATGAACAAAGATTTAACAAAAACTTCTTCATATGATTACTACCTACCACCTGAACAAATAGCACAAAATCCAATTGAACCGAGGGATTATTCTCGTTTGCTCGTTATGCATAGAGATAAGATGACTCTTGAACATAAGCATTTCTATGACATTATAGACTATTTAAATCCAGGTGACTTACTTGTCTTAAATGACACACGAGTATTACCAGCAAGAGTTTTTGCAACCAAAATTAATTCAAGCGGTGACGGTGCAAATGTAGAGGTGTTTTTCCTAGCACCAACAGAAAATCATAAGATATGGAAAGTTCTGTTAAAGCCTGGAAAAAAGTGCAAGCCACTAACAAGACTGATGCTAGATGAACAGAATATCATTACAGTTGGTGGATATTTAGAAGATGGACTGAGAGAAATAATTTTTGACGATACACAGGACCCTATAAGCTTAATTCATAAGTTTGGTCATACACCACTTCCCCACTATATAAAATCAACTACTGCACCTGATGAACGCTATCAGACAGTGTATAACAATAGATTAAAGGAAAATTCTGTAGCAGCTCCAACCGCTGGTCTTCATTTTACACAAGATTTATTAAATCGCATAAAAGAAAAAGGCGTAAAAATTGCATATGTTACATTACAAGTTGGATTAGGCACATTTCGTCCTGTAAAGACAGAAAACATTAGTGAACATATTATGCATAGTGAAATGTGCCAAATATCAAAAGAAACAGCAGCACTAATTAACGAACAAAAAAATGCAGGAAGACCAGTTATTGCAGTAGGCACTACAGTTGTTAGAACGCTTGAAAGTTTTGCCAGTGTATATGGAGGAATAAAAGAAGGGATACTTGATACACGCCTTTTTATTTCTCCAGGCTTTCGTTTTCAAATCGTGGATAAATTAATAACAAATTTTCACTTACCTGAAAGTACATTACTGATGCTTGTTTCAGCGTTTGCTGGCTATGAATTTACAATGAAATCATACGAAACAGCTGTAAAAGAAAAATATAGATTTTTTTCCTTTGGTGATTCCTGCTTTATAAGTTAAGTATACTAAAAAGAGTGAGTAGTTAATGTAATATTAACTACTCACTCTTTTCATATCAAAAAATAAATGGCGGAGAGATAGGGATTTGAACCCTAGGAGAAGATTTGCGTCCCCTCACTCACTTTCCAGGCGAGCTCCTTCGACCACTCGGACATCTCTCCGCAAGTAAAAGCGAACAAGTTACAGCTGCAGTATCGCTTCTTTAGACGACGTCGCAAATTATACACTACGGAATATATTTTGTCAAAACGTTTTTCAGTCAACAGATACAAATTATTACAAAAAAAGTACCACCAAAACACTGGCAGTACTTAAATTCAATTTCTAAAAATGGCGCGCCGAACAAGATTTGAACTCGTAACCTCTTGATCCGTAGTCAAGTGCTCTATCCAGTTGAGCTACCGGCGCGCAATGGCGGTGAGGCAGGGATTCGAACCCTGGAGAAGGGTTATAGCCCCTCTACACACTTAGCAGGCGTGCGCCTTCAGCCTAGCTCGGCCACCTCACCACAACGAGGCGTATTTTACACTTATTATGTGTATTTGTCAATAGGCTAACAAGCCATAAACAAACATATAGCTGTATAAACTTTAATATTGCCTGAGCTCAAATTATGCCATAGCAAATATAGCAGCAGATACTTTTTTTATTTTGTCATTTTGTATTTGTGAAAGATGCTCGAAATGTCTTCTAGTTTCTTGCACGTCCATTTCCATTTGCTGCAAAAGCATTTCTTTATCTTTAAATTTCACCTCGCTACGAACCTTTTTAAAGATAAAGAAAGTAAACTTTCTTCCATATAAATCGCCAAAATTTCCTAATATGTGTGCTTCAATGCGTGGAGTCCTAAATCCGTCAAATGTTGGATTATTGCCAACATTTAATGCAACAGCATATATTTTACCCTGCATGACAGTCGCTGCAGCGTAAACGCCATCTGGAGGATAAACTTTTCCTCCTTCTATAGGTAGATTTGCTGTAGGATGATTTAAAAGTGCTCCTCTATTGTCGCCATGTATAGAGTGTCCAGTTATAAAAAATGGAAAACCTAGCAATCTATTTGCCATATTTATAGCACCTTGAGAAACTAAGTCACGTATTATCGAGGTGGAAACTTTTTGAGCATTTTGTGTAATAGTAGGGACAACATTACAAATAATTTTTTGCTTAATTGCAAAGTGGGTTAAAAGATCAGTATCACCAGATTTGTTGCAGCCAAAACGAAAATCCTCACCAACAACCAAACCTGTTACATTAAACTTCTCAACAATATAGTCAAAAAAATCTTTGGGGGACATTGCAGCAATTTCAGGTGTAAAGTTTATTTCTATTATATTTTTACAGCCAAATGCAGTAGCAATACAATTTCGTTCTTCCCTAAAAAATAATTGCTTAAAATCATTATATAGAAGTGTAGTAATTGGATTACGTGTAAATGTAATTATTCCCCAATTATCATGTGAATATTTTGCAATTTTATTTGCAATTTTCAGTAACTCTTGATGTCCCTTATGAAAACCATCAAAAGCCCCCAAACAGTAAATCATTTAGAACTCTCCAATCTTATTTTTTTTTCTAAGTGTCAATATTAAAGCTGTTCTGAAGCAAAGCAGATATTGCATTTAGGTGAAATAAAATTTTTTGCATTTTTTTGTGTTAAATTGCACAAAGATAATAGATTATTACCTATGGTAAGTGATTTATTTTTTAGATCTGATTGTCCTAATGTCAGTAATTTAGTGTTGGCAATTGGAAGCTCTAAGCCATTCTTTAGCGCTTCTTCTCCACTATCATTTACTTCATAGGTTGGTAAATATCCACTTAAAATTTTCGGATGCAAAATGCAATCTTGCAATGATTTAATATTTAGATTGCTTAATGCATTGCTTGAGATAGCCCTAGAACTAACAAATTTCCATACACTAACACGCTTTAATGAAGCTATATGGGCAACTGTTCCAAGAGATACTCCTAAATCGCGAGCAAAACTTCTTATGTAAGTGCCTTTTTTACACTCTATAAGAAATTCTGCACAATTATGGAATAATTCCTTTGTTTGTTTGATGTGTATGATTTGAATATTTTTAGGTGAAATTTGAAAATTTTCACCAGAACGAGCTAGATCATGCGCCCTTTTACCGTCAATATGCACAGCTGAAATATTTGGCGGAATTTGAGCTCTAATGCCTAAAAATTTAGGCAACGTTTCAAGAATTAAATCATTAGTTAAATGATCTGTATTCTGTGTAGCAACTACATTGCCACTTGCATCATCAGTAGAAGTTTGAGCACCAAATTTTACAGTTGCTTTGTAAATTTTTGGCATTTTCATAATAAAATCTGCTAATCGCGTAGTCTTACCAACCAATAAAATCAGTATGCCCTCAGCAGTTGAATCGAGTGTCCCTGCATGACCTATTTTTACATATCTAGGTAATATTTTTTTTACCATAGAGACGCAATCAGTGCTTCTTAAATTCAGTTCTTTGTATACCGGTAGTATTCCGTCTAGTAACATAATTTTTTACAGATTCCTTAACTTTTAAGAGTGCACTTTTAAAATCACACTTTAATGTAGCTCCCGCCGCACAAGCATGACCACCACCACCAAAGAAGGTGGCAATTTCTCTAGAACTATAAGGTTCCCTTGAACGCACACTAAGTTTTATGCCGTCAGCTCTTTCTGTTATAAAGAGCCCCATTTCAACCCCCTTTAATCTCATTACAAAGGAAGCAAGTCCTTCCAATTCACTTGGAGAGACATGTGAACGTTCAAAATCATCCTCCGTAAGGTAAAACAAGGCAACAAGTCCATCACAAATTATTTCAGTATGAAGTAACGCAAGCCCCCATGCAATAAACATATTGTGTGTCATATTTTTGTTAAGCGCTTCGTTTATAAGTGAAGGATTTACACCAACTGCCAAAAGTTTAGCAGCAATTTCATGCGTTCTTGAAGTTGTGCAAGAATATGTAAAATTACCACAATCTGTAACTATAGCAGTATAAAGACAAGTTGCTTCTTCTTGTGTAATACCATTACCCAATGCTTCAAAAACTTCATAAGCAATTTCAGCCGTTGCAGAAGACGATGCATTAACTATATTTATATCAGCAAACAGCTCATTATCAACATGATGATCAAGTGCAATACTCTTGGTAGTTTTCAGTATATCAGCTAAATTTTCTACACTTCTTTCCACAGTGGCAGTATCACAAATCAACAAAATTGAATTTTTTTCTATTACAGGACATTTTGCGCTAACTATTATGTCAGAAAAATGTGGTAAAAAAGAGTAGGTGTCAGAAGGAGCATTCTTTGAAATAAGAACTGCCTTTTTACCAATTCTCTCCGCTAGAGAGTAAAAAGCTAAAGTTGTTCCAATAGAATCTCCATCAGGATTTTCATGTCCGAATATATACCAAGTATCTGCAGCTCGCAGATTGGTAGCGACGTTATCATAATTATAATTCATATTCTTCGCTATTTGCCTCTTCTATGTCCTCTTGTGGTGTTATCTCCTTGACCTTATCTAGCAGAGAATCCATTTCTCTTGCTTTTAGCTCTGATTCATCAAAACAAAAGTGAATTTCTGGAACAGTGCGTAAATGCATTCGCTTTCCAAGAAATGATCTTACTTTGGGGGCTACAAGGTCAAGTGTTTCTTGTACAGAATCCCTTTGACTTGAATCAAGTAAGGTATAAAAAACACGGGCATAGGATAAATCACGCGAGGTGCGGACTCCCGTCAAAATTGCAGTTTTTACCTGTTCATCTTTTATACTATTAAATAAGATTTCGTTTATTTCACGTAAAAATTCTTTATTTATTCGTTGAATTCTATAGCTAATCATAACACTAGTCTAATACTTTTTTCTCTTCTATAACTTCAAAGCACTCCACAACATCGCCTACACGAAAATCCTGAAAACGTTCAAAGGACATTCCACATTCGTTTCCAGCATTAATTTCTCTTGCATCATCCTTGAAGTGTTTTAATGCGTCTAATGTGCCGTTCCAATAAACAATTCCATCTCTTATAAGACGAACATTAGCACTTCTTCTAATAAGACCTTCTGTAACTCGGCACCCTGCAATATTGCCAACCTTTGGAATTCTAAAAATCTCTCTAATTTCGGCAGCTCCAAGTATTTCTTCTCTGAGGTCTGGTGCAAGCATTCCTTCCATTGCTGCTTTTACATCATCAAGCATATCATATATTACCTGATATAATCTAATCTGCACGCCTTCTCTTTCGGCAAGATTTTTAGCACCATTATCTGGTCTAACATTAAAGCCAAGCACTATTGCATTCGATGCAGTTGCAAGTGTGATATCAGATTCAGAAATTCTGCCAACACCTTCGTGAATAATCTTAACGGCAACGCTATCATTATTCATTTTGTTTAAAGATGAGCGTAGGGCTTCAAGTGAACCTTGAACATCTGTTTTTAAGACAAGGCAAAGCATAGGCATATCTTCTGTCTGCATTTTGCTGTATAACTCTTCTAAGGTTAATTTTCTTGAAGCATTACTTTCTGATTCTTTTTTAGCAATTATATTTTGCTCAATCAGTTCACGTGCTTCTTTTTCTGTTTTCATGGTAGTAAATTCTTCACCAGGAGTTGGAACACCTTCCAAGCCGAGAATTTCGACTGGTGTAGATGGTCCAGCTTGCATAACAAGTACACCATGATCATCATACATTGCTCTTATCTTGCCCCAAGTGCTTCCAGTTTGAATAATATCTCCACGTTTAAGTGTGCCTTCTTGAACAATAACAGTTGCAACTGCTCCCTTGCCCTTATCAAGATTGGCCTCGATTACCGTTCCTTTTGCCTCAGCTAATGGATCTGCTTTTAATTCCTGCATTTCAGCAACAAGCAATAGCATTTCCAAAAGCTCATCAATATTCTGTCCTGATTTGGCAGCAACATTGACCATAATTGTATCTCCGCCCCAGTCTTCAGAAATTAAACCATATTCTGTTAATTGCTGACGGACCTTATCGGGATTTGCATCTGGCTTGTCAATTTTGTTTACAGCAACGACTATAGGCACTTCTGCAGCTTTTGCATGGTTAATCGCTTCAACTGTTTGTGGTTTTATTCCATCGTCAGCTGCAACAACTAATACCGCAATATCTGTTACACTTGCACCTCGTGCTCTCATTTCTGTAAAAGCTTCATGCCCAGGTGTGTCTAAAAACACAATTTTTTGTCCATTATATTCGACACAAGAAGCACCAATATGCTGTGTAATGCCACCTGCTTCTCTTGCAGTAACGTGAGTTTTTCTAATAGAATCAAGTAAAGTTGTTTTGCCATGGTCAACATGTCCCATAACCGTAATTATTGGTGGACGTGGCATTGCCTCACTCTTTACTTCTACTTGATTTTTCTTATTCAATTTTTCTATATGTTTTTGTTTTAATTTTTCAGACTTTTCTTTGTATATTATTGGCTGAACAGGTTTTTGAGCTTTTGGTGTTTTTACTTTCTTTTCTTTTTTTGTGCTAACGTTTTCCTGCTGCAAAATTTTTGCTGGTTGTTTAACTGTTTCAGAAGATTTATTTTCTTTAACTTTTTTATTTGAAGTTTTTTTCTTGAAGCTGCGTGGTTTATCCTCGTCATCAATATAGTCATCTATAAAATCTTCATAACGTGTTTCTATATTTTCAATTTCTTCTACATTATTTTGCTCTTCGATTTTTTCCGCTTTTTTCTGCAAAACTTCGGTTGCATCCTTGCGTATTTCTTCTCTAACCAAGCACAATTTAAATGTCTGTGATAAGACCTCAAGTGTTTTATCATCTGCTTTTGAAGTTGGTGGCTTCATCATACCTGCAAGCATAAGGTTTTTAGCTAGAACACCAAAAGGAACTTTCATAGCCTGTGCAACTTCTTGTAAAGTTGGAGCAAGTCCTACTGCCACCTTTGGGAAGGAATTTACATCAGCTTTTTGTTCAGTTTGATGCTCTTTTTTTGTTGAACTTTCCTTAGCAAGGTATTCAATAATAATATTTTGTTCTTCGTCACTTATATTACTGCTATGTGTTTTTACAGCAATATTCAAACTTTTTGCAATTTCTAAAATTTTTGCACTAGTAGAGTTGTGATTTTTTGCAAATTCTGATATACGCATTTTTGCCATACTGTTCACTCCTAACTATATTTTTTACAAAGTTCAATTTGTTTTAATTTCTCTGCAAAAGAATTATCTTTTTTGATTGCCAAAACACTTGCAGAGCGGATGCCAAGTAAAGAACCAATTTCACCACGAGATAGGCCAAGTTTTACAATTGACGAGTTTGTAGCCGAGGCTTTTGTCTGTATCTTGCGAAGTAATGTAGTGGAAACATCGCTACTTATCAATACAAACATTTCAATGCCATGTTGTAAAGCAAATAAAACATCGTCCTGTCCTATTAAAATTGCATTTGCCTTCTTAGCAAGTCCTAAAAAATTAAATGAATTATTCATTTTTGTCTTTTTATGTATCACTAATAACGGTGATAATTTCATCCTTCAGCTGTGTTAATAATGTGTTTGTCTTTAGGGAACGAGTTAAGCCACTCTTTTTTACTGCCTTCTCAAAACAAATAATATTCGGGCAGACATATACTCCTCGACCATCTGCATTTCCTGTTATATCAAGCATGACTTCTCCATTTAAATTTCTAACTATGCGTAGCATTTCACCTTTTGGATGCGAAACATCGCAACCAACACATAAACGCATACGAGCTTTTTTTTCTTCTTTTGTTTTTACTGACATACTATTTTTTATTTTCTTTTAATATATCTGCAAATGTAGGCATAACTTCATCTTCATCGGGTTTTATATCAATTTTGCATCCAGTCAACCTCGCAGCAAGACGAACATTTTGTCCAGCTTTGCCTATTGCTTGAGATAAATTACCTGGATGAACAATTGCTGTATATTGAATTCTGCCGTTAACCTCAGCTTTTTCAAGACGGACTATTTTTGCTTGAGAAAGTGCATTGATGATGAATTGCTCAATATCGTCATCATACCTGACTATGTCAATTCTTTCACCAGAAAGCTCTTTTGTAATATTCTCAAGACGTCTAGATTCGGCACTTCCGATACATGCACCAACTGGATCAACATTAGGATCTAGAGACTTAACAGCGACTTTTGATCTAGCTCCTGCCTCTCTAACGACAGATTTTATTTCAACAACTCCCTCCTGTATTTCAGGAATTTCTATTGCCATAAGTCGGCGTAAAAGATTGGGATGCTTCCTCGAAACAACATAACGAGATCTTCCACCTGGAATTTTATCAAGAAAAAGATAGAACTTGTGATGGCTATCTATTTCGTAATTTTCGCCAAATATTTTTTCATTTTCTGGCAATAATGCCTCTATTTCAGCCTTTGAATCAATTATTACAAAGGTTTTATCTCCTTTAATTTTACTAACAATGCCAGTTATAACATTATCTTCTTTTTCTTTTAAGCGAGATCTTAATTGATCTTTTTCAGCATCCTTCAATCTTTGCAGGATAACTTGTCTTGCTGTTTGTGCGGCAATTCTTCCAAAATTCTCGGGTGATTGTTCAACTCTTGCATACTCACCAACGGATAATCCAGACAAACCAGCATACTCAGCATCTTCCAATGTCCATTGTGTGTATGGATTTTTAATATCGTCAGCTGTCTCAACTATTTCATAAACCTCAAATACATGAAGTTGGTTTGTATCTGGATCAAAATTAACTTCTACACTTGTTTTTTGAGCAGAAGATTTATAGTTGGGGTCACCTTGTGAAGCTCTAAACTTCTTATATGCGGCAAGTATTGCCTGCTCAATACTGCGGATTATTACCGACTGGTCCAATCCCTTTTGAAGTGCAATTGTAGAGATAATTTCTTTTAAATTTTTGTCCTTTGAATGTCCTAATTGCATTGTTCATTCTTCCTTTCATTTATTTTTTCTTTTTATTATTTTTCTTAAATATTTTTTTCTGCCCTTTTGTTAAACTAAACACTAGGTGAGCAGCTTGTATTTCATTGTATTCAAATTCTAAAATTTCAGAACCTAAACTCAACTTTAGTAATGATTGATTAGCGTCAGAAATGTCACCAACTATAGTTTTTTTATTTGTCAAGGTAAGTTCTGCTATTTGTCCTATATTATCAATAAAATCTTGTTCTGTAAAAAGAGGGCGCTCTAAACCTGGACTCGTAACTTCCAAAAGGTAATGTGGTGGGAGCATATCCTCTACTGTGTCTAAATACAGTGAAATATCACGGCTAACAGCTTCACATCCAAGTAAATCTGTCCCTGCATTATTTTCTATATATAGCCTAAGGATATTTTGCTCATCCTCATGCACTAATTCAAGCCCTATGCAGTTATACCCATGAGATTTTGCACGAGAGGAAAGCTCTGGAAAAATTTTATCACATATTCTTTTATCCATAAAACAAACCTCCAAAGTAACAAGAAAAAGAGTGGGCAAGCCCACTCTTTTGATAATAACGAAGTGTCGTTATTGTATCACAAAAATAAAAAAAATCAATAGGAAATTTATTGCTCTAAGGCAACGCCATAAAGGGCAGCATCCTCACCTAAACCGGAAACCATAATTTTACAATTACATTTTTCTGCAGTTGACAAAAGAGGTGTTAATCTCTTTGTAATTTCTGGAATAATTCCATCACTTTTTGAAATGCCACCATATAAAAATATTGCTTCAGGGTCTAATATTGCAATGTATGTGGCAAAAGCTGAAGCAATTCTATCAAGAAATTGAGAAATAATTCTCCCTGCATCTTCTACTGAGTCACGTTTTTCCCAAAGTTCTTTAAAATTATCTGCTATACCTAAATTTGTTGCTTCATTCTCAACAACATATGCACCAACAAAGGCCTCTAAATGCCCCTTGCCACCACAAGGGCACTCTCTCTCTTTATCTTCTAGGAATATATGCCCAAGTTCACCAGCTAGACCATGTGCGCCTGTTAAAAGCTTATTATTTGAAAAAATGCCTCCGCCAATTCCAGTTCCAAGCGTGACACAAACAAAGTCCTCTATGTCTTTGGCTTCACCAGCTATTTTTTCACCAATAGCGACAGCATTTGCATCATTCTCAGCTTTAACCTTTGCAGTAATGTTATGCTTTGAAAGTTCTTCTTCAAGCAATTTTGATAAATTACATTTTACGTTACCAAAATTTGTAAGGTTGCAAAAACTTTTTGTTTTGTCTAGTGCTCCTGGAACAGCTATTCCTACGCAACACTTCTCACCATCATCTACATACTCTCGCACTAAGGAAACTAGTGCGTCAATAAGAGTTTTTGGCGTTCTTGGAGATGGTGTGCTGATTGTTTTTTTATTTATAATTTGTGGTCTAGGTGATGCTATCACTTCTGCTATTGTCAGTGTATGGCCACCTATGTCAATACCTAATCTTTTTTCGTTGTTTTTACACGTCATAATAATATCCACTAGATGTTAAAGCGAATTTCTATCATGTCTCCGTCATGAACCTTATATTCTTTTCCCTCAAGACGCAATACACCTGCTTTTCTGCACTCATCGAAAGAATTGTGATGTGCCTCAAAATCTTTATAAGCAACAACTTGTGCCCTTATAAAGCCTCTTGCAAGGTCTGAATGTATTGTGCCAGCCGCATCTACCGCTGTGCCACCATCAGCTAAAGCCCAAGCACGGACTTCATCTTGTCCAGATGTAAAGAAGGAAATAAGCCCAAGTGTTTTATAGGCTTCATTGATTAAGCGTTCTCTACCTGGCTCTGTAATTTTTAATCCTTCTGTAAATAAAGCTGCATCTTCTGGGCTTAACTCAATAATATCCATTTCAATACTGCCATATAGCTTGACAAGAATTACTCCAGATTCTTGAGCTTTCTTTTGTAATTCACTATATTTTGGTATTTTTTCATCTTCAACTTGTGTTTCGTCTAAATTCAAAACAACTATCTGAGGTTTAGATGTTACAAAGGCAAAACCACGAAGAGATCTTTTTTCTTCAACAGTCATTTCAATACTAGAAAGAGGCTTTTCTTCCATCAAGCATTCATTACATTTTTCAAGCAGTGCTTTTTCCTTTGCTTCTTCTGGCAGAAGTTTCTTTTTTGCAGATAATTTTGTAAGACGATTTTCAATAACAGCAAGGTCTCTAAATATCAGCTCGTTATTGACAATATCCCAGTCACGGACAGGATCAATGCTACCCTCTGGATGCTCTACCCCGCTATTTTCAAAGCAACGGATAACATGAACAAGTGCATCTGCGTCACTTACAAAAGACAAAAAGGCATTTCCCAATCCCAAACCTTGACCAGCTCCGCGAGATAATCCAGCAAGATCAACAAATTCTATTTGAGATGGAGTTTCTTTTTTAGGCTTGTAAAATTCCACAAGCTTATCAAAACGAGCATCAGGAACAGGAACAACTGCTCTGTTTGGATCAGTTTTTCCACCAGCATAAGGTTTTACCTCTGCTCCAGCCTTAGTAATTACATTAAATATTGTGCTTTTGCCACTTAGTGGCAAACCGATAATTCCGCAATGTAACAATGTATTTTCTCCTTTATTCCTTTGAAAAATTTTTCTTTGCTTTTTTATTTTTTGCTAGTAATTCGTTTGCATTGGATAAGCCGAGACTTTTTATCATGACAACAGCCCCTAGTGCTATTCCTGTGTATTCAGATATCATACGCCACAGTATCGCTGTAATGCCTGCAGCACCTAATGGCATAAACATTGCACAAATTGTTGCTGCTCCACATTCAGCAATGCCAGAAGCACCTGGAGTAGGCACAAAATATAAAACAAAAAGAAATAGTGCTTCTGCTATTAGGCATTGTAAAAAGTTCACGCTAAAACCTGTTGCCACAATAATAACAGGCATAACAGACATATAAACAAACATATGGCATATTGCCACGAGAAAAGAAATAAAAAGCCATTTCTTACCTCGTCCGACAAACTCTTTCATATTGGCATTATAAATATCTATTTCGTTGTGAACCTTTTGTAAAATATTTTTCAAACGCGGAGCTTTAATAAAGCCAAATCTATTTATTAGTTTTAACAGCTTTTCTACAATATGTTTTAAGATGGAAGGTTTAACAATACTAATTATAATCAGCGCCACAGCCGCACCAACAAAAGCAAATATATAATATAAATATAAGCTTAGGTATTTGTAATTATCTAAAACACTTTCGTCTAATGTCATTGCAAAGGGGACAACCAGTGCTAAAATAACAAGAGTAAAAATTGTGCGCACAAGCGTGATTGCAACAGATTTACCAACTGCAACACCATTCTGATATAACATATAGACTTGGAAAGGACCACCACCACTTTGCATAGGTGTAATTGCGCAACCAAAATAATTCACTAGCACAACTGTCAATGTATCCTTAAATGACAATTTCTCTCCTGCTGCAAGAGAAAGCGTCATAAATTTAAATGAATCAAGCATCCAACCTAACACAACTAGTCCAAAACCACAAAAAAGCAACAGTATATTAGCATTCTTCAACGCCTCGTATGTGCTAGCATCTGCAGTGTAACAAACAATTGCTATCATAGAAATTAAAACAAAAAATGTAAAAACAGAAATTCCCTTGCGAACAGTCAAGACGACACCTCCAATCCAACTAGTAATTATAACAAAATTAGGTTACTTAGCAAGAAATATTTTTGCAGAAATGCAAAAATTTACTTTAGATGATATAATCGCACTATAAAATAAAAATGAAGGTTGAACAATTATGGGTAATGCAGAGAATAACTTAACTAGCGACTTTCCAAAACTCTCACAAAAAATTTCACGTCTCGTTGGAAAAGCCGTTTTTGATTTTAATATGATAAATAAAAATGACAAAATTTTGATAGGTTTCTCTGGTGGAAAAGACAGCTTTATACTTACTCTTGCATTACACATACTGCAAACAAGAAGCCCAATAAAATTTGAGCTTGGAGCCTGTTACATAAATCAATCTAACTCCACACAAGAGTTAGCAGATATAAAAAATTTTTTGCGTGAATTAGATATCCCCTTCATTACAAAAGATCACCCCACTTTTCAGATAATTTCCGAGCGAAAAGAAAAAAGTCCCTGTAGTCTCTGTGCAAATTTTAGGCGTGGTTTGCTGGCAACAGCTGCAAATGAATTTGGCTATAACAAAATTGCTTTAGGTCACCATAAAGATGATGTCGCTCAAACAGTTTTGCTAAACCTTCTTCACACCGGAAACTTCAAGTGTTTTGAGCCAAATATTTTTATGACAAAAAGTAAAATAAGCGTTATACGCCCACTGATTTATGTTGAAGAACGACAAATTTCGCTTGAATCGTTGCGGTTAAATTTACCAATTTTAACTTCTTCTTGCCCCTATGGCACACATACACAACGTAAAGAAGCACAAGAAATTATTGAATACCTAGAAGCTAAACATAGCGATGTAAAAAGTAATATCCTTCACGCATTAATGAAAAGTCAATGGAAGCAATCAACATAGTTTGATGCTGGAAACGAGGTCGTATGAAAGAAAATAAAATAGAACAACTGATACATGAATATCTTGAGCATCTTTCTGTCTTGGGCTACTCAAAGCATACAATAACTAATTACGAAATTGATTTGCGTCACTTGAACACTTTTCTCAAAAATCAAGACATCCATGAACTTGAGCAACTTGACACTAGGTCTCTTCGCATTTTTCTGTCAAATATCATTGGAATAAATGAGGAAAAGTCAACAGTTTCAAGGCGTATGTCTGCCCTAAGAGGCTTTTGCTCATGGCTACAAAGGCATGGTGATTTAACAAACAATCCTTCAATACCAATCAAAAGCCCGAAGAAAAATATAGTTTTGCCTAGGGCTCTGTCTCAAAAAAGCGTAGAAAACATTCTAGCCAATGGGATTGATTTATCTTCCCCTACAGCAATGAGAGACAGGGTTATTATTGAAACACTATATTCTTGTGGTCTTCGTGTTTCAGAGTTAGCTTCCTTAACTTGGGGGAATATAGATTTAAACGAAAGAATTATGCGAATTTTTGGAAAAGGCTCAAAAGAAAGACTTGTTCCTTTCGGTTTTCGCTTAAAAGAATTACTAGAAATATATATGCCTTTAGTCCCCCACGAGACGGACGATCCATTTCTAAAGGGTGAAACAGTGCGTGCAAAATTTTTGACAGTCCGAACAATTACGAGAATTGTAACAAAGGTGGCACAGAAAGCAGGAGTTAGAGAAGTTTCTCCTCACACATTGCGACACTCAGCAGCCACACACATGCTAGAAAACGGTGCACCACTAAAATTTATACAAGATTTTCTTGGTCATGAAAGCATTGCAGCAACAGAAAGATACTTGAAAATAACACAAGATTTGATGAAAGAAGGCTATGCAAAAGCAATGCCAGATTTGGTAAAAGATTGATGGACAAACTAAAAGAATTAGACAAAAAAATAATAACTGCAAATATGCAGGGAAGAAAATTTAATATAAAAAATAGTTTGTGTGTAGCTCATCGTTGCAAATGGGGATATCCACAAGTTGTTATGACAAGTCCTATCTTTGAAAACGGCGTCCTCTGCCCCACACTTTTTTGGCTAGTTTGCCCATATTTAGAAAAAGAATGTGGCAAGCTGGAATCAGATGCAGGAGTAACGGAAATAGAGGAAATTTTCAAGCAAAAAGAAAAAGAAATTACCACTCTACACGAAGAATACAAGAATCTTCGCACAGAAGTGGCAAAAAAAAATATCTCAACATGGAATAAAATTGATGACAAATTGAAAGAAAGCTTAACGCAAAAAGGAATTGGTGGAATTAACACAAAAGTCTGCCCAACAGCGGCAAAGTGCCTACATTTGCAACTTGCAACCTTGCTAGGCTTAGGACATCACCCAGCAGAAAACTGGTTCAAAGAAAAATTTGAAAATTTTTACTGCAATGAAGAATTTTGCTCAAAATTGCTATAACACAAATATATTAGCTATAAGCACTTGATTTCACCAAGCTAACATAAAGGGAATGGCTATCATTAGCTATATATATTAAAATACAGAAAGATATTTGTCTCCCCTGTCGGGTTGTATTGTAATTACAACCTTGTCAGGGGAAAAATTTTTTGCAATTTTCATTGCTGCTACAACATTTGCACCGGTAGAAATACCACTAAATATTCCCTCTTTTCTTGATAAATATTTAGTCATTTCTATTGCTTCATCATCGGTTACAGTTACAAATTCATCAATCACATTTTTGTCAAGGCACTTTGGAATGAAATTAGCTCCAATGCCTTGAATTTTGTGTGCTCCTGCTTTCCCCTCTGTAATTAGCGGACTGGATGCCGGTTCAACTGCCACAATTTTGGAAGAGTTATTTTTTCTTTTTATTGCTCTTCCTATACCAGACACTGTTCCCCCCGTTCCAAAGGAGCAAACAAACGCACCAATTTTGTCCGGATTTCCAATTTGCTCCAGTATTTCAACTGCAGTTGTTGTTTCGTGAATTTGTGGATTGCCTTCGTTTGAAAATTGATCAAGCATAATTGCGTTTTGATTTTCTTTCAAAATTTCATTTGCTGCTTCCACCGCACCAGCCATTCCTTTATTGGCAGGAGTTAAAATCAATTCCGCACCAAAGGCTGCAAGCACCTTTCTTCTTTCCAGTGACATAGACTCTGGCATAGTCAATATAACTTTTAGTCCTAGTGCACTTCCCAAGAGTGCCAATCCTATTCCGGTGTTGCCACTGGTTGGCTCAACAATTATAGTATCTTCATTAAGCAAGCCTATATCTTCTGCACGCTTTAACATTCCAAAAGCTGCTCTGTCTTTTATTGAGCCTCCGGGATTATTCCCCTCAAGCTTTATGTAAATCGGTGCACCACCAGTTACTAAATTTAATTTGTATAAAGGTGTGTTTCCTATAAGTTTAATAATAGATAGTTCGCTAATCTTTTTCATTTATTTTTTCTCCTCAGACTTGCTAAATTTAGACTTTGTGAAATTTCGCCAAAATTTTCTTGAGCTTAAATCAACAACCATTCCGTCACTTGCCATAACAAGTTTTGTATTATTTATCTTTGTCGTATTTAATAAATTTTTGTATTCATCCCAGAAAAAATGTGCACATAGGTGTGTCAATATAGCAAGTTTTGGTTGTGCAACTTCAATTATTTTTACAGATTCGGGATATGAGAGATGTTCACTTGTCTCTCGTGGCATTGCAAAGGTGGAATTTATTGACAAAACATCAAGCCCCTTGTAGGTTTCACCATATTTAGGAAGGTATTTTGTATCAGATATAAAACCAACTGACGGGTAACCATCACATCTGAATATATAGCCCAAGGGCTCAACACCATTATGAATATGCTTTACAGGATAGACTGAAATTCCGTTAGGCAAATATAGCATTTCACCGTCCGTTGCTGTAATGATTTTTTCCAAATGTCCCTGCTCATAATGCAGCACAACACAATCATCACCATAAACACAATCGGGCGGCGTCAGGAGAAAACCACGCTTATTGCGTCCGCCATGTGTAAGTCCCTCAATGATAACATTCACATCACCCGTGTGGTCAATATGCCTATGTGTTAAGATGATACCATCAATATCTTCCACAACGGCATGCTCGTCGTTTTTACACGGTAAAGAAGATTCGCAAATTTTGACAAGACAACCAGGACCCGGGTCAATAAGTAAATTTAACCCAGCATAACGAAACCACATACCACCAGTGGCGCGAAGTTGTTTTATCATGGAAAAACGACCACCGGAAGTGCCTAGATATAGCAAAAAATTGTCTGGAAAATTTAAACATCTGTTACCAAGTGTATTTTTTTTCATCTCGTCTTAACTCTTTTCTATATTCTTCTGCGTTAGGTATAAATTTTTTGACAAGTTGCCAAAATGCAACTGAATGATTCATCTCTTTTATATGACACAATTCGTGAACTATTACATAATCAAAAAGATGTTGCGGAAGAAGTGCCATTTTTACATTAAACGTAATGTTTCTGTTGCGTGAACAACTCCCCCACCGTGTTTTAACATCTTTGATAGATACGGCATTCGGACAAAGATGCGTTTTCTTGCACCAGTAGTTTAGACGTTGCTGTAACAAATCATAGAGCTGACCTGCATAAAACTTGAAAAAAAATGCATTTGCTTCATCTCTGCCGTTTATCCTTGGTGACCTCAAAAATTGTCCTTCTCGCTTAATCTCTTTGACAGTATCATCAATTTTTAATTTCAACACTTCTCCATAGCAAAGAAATTCGTCACCATTTTTGTAAGAATGAAACCGTGAAATTATTTCTGCTCTACTTTTTTTCAAATCATCAATAAAGTTTGGAATAAACCTTTCAGCGTTCTGTTTTATTTCTTTATCTGTCATAAAAGCCGGAACATGCAACAAAAATTCTCCATCATCTCCAATGAGAGCTGCACATCGAGTCCTGCTAGCAATTCTTTTAATATAGAAAATTTCATTACATACCTTTATTTGCTCAATCATAATGGTATAATATACCACAAATTTAGAAGAAAAGAACTGAATATATATGCAAAAAGAAAATAAAAATAGACGACTATTTTTACCTACTACACAAGAAGACCTAAAGCAAAGAGGGATAGAACAGCTAGATGTCCTTATTATCACAGGAGACGCTTATGTTGACCACCCTAGTTTTGGTCACGCAATTATTGCACGGCTTGTTGAGTCACTCGGCTTTTCTGTTGGAATAATTGCCCAACCTGATTGGCATAACAATGATGATTTTCTAAAATTGGGGCGTCCTAGGCTATGCGTTATGCTTTCCGCCGGCAATATGGACAGTATGGTAAATCACTACACAGCGAACAAGAAAAAAAGACGAAATGACAACTACACTCCAGGTGGTATTGCAGGCAAAAGACCAGACAGAGCAACAATGGTTTATTGCAACAAGGTAAGAGAAAATTTTGGCGATATTCCGCTCATAATCGGCGGAATTGAAGCAAGCTTGCGTCGTCTTGCGCATTATGATTACTGGAGCAACAAGGTGCGTCGCAGCATTTTGGTGGATTCACGGGCAGATTTACTAGTTTACGGCATGGGAGAGTTAGCAACAAAAGAAATTCTTGCCCAACTCGACGCTGGCGAAAATATTAAAGATATGACAGACATTAGTGGCACATGTTACAAGACACATAATGTTAATGATTTAAATTGTGTTCTTTTGCCTAGTTTTTCCGAAGTCTCTAGTGACAAAAAAAAATATGCAGAAGCTTTCGCCTTGGCATATAAAGAGAACGATTCATATAATGGCAAAAAAATTGCACAAGACCAAGGAGCTTGGTTTGTTGTGCAAAACAAACCTGCAAGACCTCTTACGCAAATTGAAATGGACAAAGTTTACGCATTGCCCTATACAAGGCAATGGCATCCCGATTATGATAAACTTGGAGGAGTTCCTGCTCTCTCTGAAGTAAAGTTTAGTGTAACACAACATAGAGGTTGCTTTGGCGAATGTGCATTCTGTGCCATAGCAAATCACCAGGGACGAATTATACAAGCTCGGAGCGATGAAAGCGTCCTAAAAGAAATTGAAGCTTTAACATACGATGTAGATTTTAAGGGATATATTTCTGACTTAGGTGGACCAACCGCTGATTTTACCCACGCACAATGCGAGAAGTGTGTAAAATTTAGCACATGCCGTGACAAATCCTGCCTGTTCCCTACTCCTTGTGAAAATCTTGACACTAGTCACAAACATTATATTTCTCTGCTGGAAAAAGCAAAAAAAATAGAGGGAATAAAAAAAATATTTATCCGCTCCGGCCTACGTTACGATTACATATTAGCTGAAAATAACTCAAAATTCTTGGAATATATTTGCAAAAACAATATATCTGGACAGTTGAAAATTGCACCAGAACATATATCCTTAAAGGTTCTAAACTTGATGAGAAAACCAAAAAAAGAAATTTTTGAAAAATTTATAATGGCGTATAAAAATATTAACAATAAGCTCGGCAAAAAACAATTTTTAGTGCCTTATTTTATTTCATCGCATCCAGGTGCTACTCTTGAAGATGCCATTGAATTGGCAGAATTTATCCGCGATACTGGACTACGTCCAGAGCAGGTTCAAGATTTTACCCCAACTCCTGGTAGTGCCGCAACATGTATGTATTACACAGAAATTAATCCCTTCACAAATGAAAAAATTTATGTAGCTAAATCCATGGAAGAAAGAAAAATGCAACGTGCTCTTTTGCAATATTTTATTCCAGAAAATAAAGAACTTGTGAAAAAAACGCTAATAAAAGCCAAAAGATATGACCTTATTGGAGTTGGCAAAAAATGTCTAGTAAAATAAAAGAATCTATTGAATTAAAGATTATAGAAGCTCTCACATCCTTAAAGTCAAGCAAAAATTTAGTTGCTAATATTACAAATACAGTTAGCCAAAATCTGGTGGCAAATGTTGAGCTCGCTCTTGGTGCTTCGCCAATTATGTTTTATATGCCAGATGAAGCAACAGAGTTTGTTTCCATTGCAAATTCTGCTTATATAAACCTTGGCACAGTAATTCCGATATATGAGCAAACTATTCCTGCAATGCTTGTTGCATTAAAAGATAAAAAACTTCCGTGGGTGTTAGATCCTGTTGCAGTAGGTTATGGCGAGCTACGAAACAAATTATTTAATCAAATGCAAGAAACAAAAGCTTTCCCATCAGTAATAAGAGGCAATGCAAGTGAAATTATAACTCTTGCTAATTTATGGAGAAAAACTAGCAATAAAACTCAAAGAGCAAGAGGAACAGAAGCAATAAATTCCACTCAAGAGGCAGAAAATTCTGCGGTTTTATTGGCACAATACACAAAGGGCATTGTGGCTGTTTCTGGTGAAGTAGATTTCATAACTGACGGACAGGATGCTTTTTATTTGCAGGGTGGCTCAGACGTAATGGAAAAAATTACTGGCATGGGGTGCTCATTGGGAGGTGCAATAGCTTCGTTTTTAACCGTCACTTCCCCACTCTATGCTACTATTTCAGCTTCAATTCTGTATAAAATAGCCGGTGGGCTTTCTTTTAAAGCATCTCAAGGAATCGGGGATTTTGTCGCAAACTTTCTCAATTCAATCAATAAAATTACAGAAAGCCAAATTTTAGAAAACAAGGTATTGACAAACAAAAATTTAAGTGTATAATGCATAGCGTGCTTGGCACGGCTGGAGCGCCTGTAGCTCAGCTGGATAGAGCAACTGCCTTCTAAGCAGTGGGGCGGGGGTTCGAGTCCCTTCAGGCGCGCCATACATATATGAAGAAGATGGAGGATGTAGCTCAGTTGGCAGAGCCCCGGATTGTGGTTCCGGTTGTCGAGGGTTCAAATCCCTTCATCCTCCCCATATTTAAATTTTGTGGATCGTTAGCTCAATTGGCAGAGCATCTGACTCTTAATCAGGGGGTTACAGGTTCGATTCCTGTACGATCCACCATTTTTTTTGTATTTTATCGGGCGTGGGCGGTTAACTCAGCGGTAGAGTGTCACCTTCACACGGTGGAAGTCGTTGGTTCAAACCCAATACCGCCCACCATATAATACATTTATTCACAGTCGCAAGTGTTTTTAGGCACTTGCTTTTTTTTTGTCAAAAATTCACATAACGCTATCAAAATTTATTATGCTATATTCAATACACTTTTATTTCTTGACAAAGATTGGTATATAGATAAAATTTGTATGTATTATTTGACTGAAGTAGGTGGTTAACTTGATATCAACATTAGCAGATGCTAAGGTAGGTCAAACTGTCCGAGTAAAGAAAATACTTGGGCAAGGTGCCTTACGAAGACGCATTATGGATATGGGGATTACAAAAGGCGTGTGCATTACCGTAAGAAAATTAGCACCACTAGGAGATCCGATGCAACTAACATTACGTGGATATGAATTGACTTTGAGGCATGAAAACGCAAGTTTAATTGAAACAGAAGTTTGCTTCCATTAACTTAGCAATCACTAACAGAAAATTTAAGGAGAAAAAAAATGGCATTACAAATTGCTCTTGTAGGTAATCCAAATTCAGGCAAAACTACCTTATTTAATTTTCTTACTGGCGAAAACCAATATGTGGGGAACTGGCCAGGTGTCACAGTAGAAAAAATAGAAGGCAAACTCCGTAACAAGGACAACATTACAATAACAGATTTGCCAGGCATTTACTCACTTTCCCCTTACTCTCCGGAAGAAATCATAGCAAGAAATTTTTTAATTGATGAACATCCAGATGTAATTTTGAATATTGTTGATGGCACCAATCTGGAACGCAATTTATATTTAACAACCCAACTATTAGAACTTGGTATTCCTGTGGTAATTGCTGTCAATATGATAGATGTTGTGCGTCAGCGTGGTGATAAAATTGACCTTGAACTTTTTTCAGAGCGATTAGGCTGTAAAGTTATTCCTATTTCTGCTCTCATTGGCGAAGGCATTAATGAAGTAGCAGATGCAGCTATCCTTGCAACGCACGAATCAAGACAAGCTATAAATATGCATCCCTTCTGTGGAATTGTTGAGCACACTCTTGCTCACATAGAAGAGGCTGTCTTGAAAAATGTTCCTCATGATATACAAAGATGGTATTCTATTAAAATTTTTGAACGAGACAGCTATGTTTTTGAAAAACTCAACATAAATAACGATGCTCTAAATTCAATAGAAGAATATATTAGAGAAGCCGAAAAAGAGTTAGATGACTCATCCGAGGGTATTATTGCAAACGAAAGATATCAATTTATAGAGCAAATTAAGCAAGGTGCATATCAGAGATCCGATTACTACGATTTGACAGTTTCAAATAAAATAGATAAGTTCCTCACTAACCGTTTCTTCGCCTTGCCAATTTTTGCTGCTATAATGTTTCTTGTTTACTATATTTCCATCTCTGTTGTTGGAAAATGGACAACGGAGTGGATTGACAGCGCCTTGCTTGGCAAAGGATGGTATCTTGGCAGTTATTGGGTGCAAGGGCTTCCTGTTCTATTATCTAACTTGTTTACAAAGTATAACGTCTCTGCTCCACTATCCTCGCTAGTGATACATGGAATTTTAGCAGGCTGTGGAACAGTGCTTAGCTTCTTGCCACAAATGTTTGCACTCTTTGTCTGCATTACATTCTTGGAAGATTGTGGTTATATGTCTCGCATTGCCTTTATTTTAGACAAAATTTTTAGAAAATTTGGTTTGTCTGGCAAGTCCTTTATTTCGTTTCTTGTTGCTTCTGGCTGTGGAGTTCCTGGAATTATGGCAAGCAGAACAATAGAAAATATGAATAACAGACGCTTAACCATAATTACAACAACTTTTATCCCCTGTGGTGCAAAACTGCCAATGATAGCTTTAATTTCATCTGCCCTATTTGGGGGCTCAGCTTTGGTAGCACTTTCTGCCTATTTTGCAGGAATGCTGGCAATTGTAATTACTGGATTGATATTAAAAAATTTAAAAAATTTTTCTGGTGATGTAGCACCATTTGTTATGGAGCTTCCAGATTACCACTTGCCACATTTATCAAATCTTTGGCGGACAGTTTCAGATAGAACATGGTCTTACATCAAAAAAGCTGGAAGTGTTATTTTAATCTCATCTATCATAATTTGGATTGGAGCAAGTTTTTCATATGGTGCTAATGGGGTCTCATACACACCAAGTCTGAATCTGGAAAAAAGTCTCTTGGGGCATCTTGCTTCATGTTTTGTTTTCATCTTTAAGCCACTAGGCTTTGGAAATATACAAGCTGTTACCGCAACAATAATGGGACTGCTTGCAAAGGAAGAAATTGTTGCTGTTTTTGGTGTGCTTGATATAAAAGGAATGACCATGCTTGCAGGATATTCTTTCCTTATTTTTAATTTACTTTGTGCTCCATGCATTGCAGCAATGGCAGCAATAAAAAAAGAAATGTGCAGTTGGAAATGGACAATTTTTGCTATCTTATATCAATGTATTTTTGCTTACTGTGCTTCCTTTATCATTTTCCAACTTGGGAAGTTCTATTCAGGGGCAAGGACAAATCCATTAGGGGTAACGCTATCTGCAATAATTCTAGGGTATCTCGTCTATAACATATTAAAAGAGAGGAATAAATAATGAATTTTATAACTCAAAATTTAGGCAACATTGTTGTAGGCACGTTAGTTGTAATCATTTTGTTTTATGCAATAAGAAGCCTAATAAGAAGCTTTAGGCATTGCACTTGTCACTGTGCAAACTGCCCTAATGAAATTGCAAAGGATTGCCATTGTCATATGAAAGAAGAATGTAACGAAAAAAAAGGTTGAGAATAAATTCTCAACCTTTTTTGTTATAAAGTATTTATTTGAATAACCTCATATTAACTTTTAACTCTGTTTTATTCAAAACCCTAAACAAATTTTCTTTATGCCGAATTATTGTAAGAAGAGTAAGCAAAATTATTGCCAATATATATGGCAAGGGCATATTAAAATGCCAAGCAAAAAAAGCCATAGACGCTATTGCAATAATTGAGGCAATAGAGACGTAACCACTTACAAACATTACTAAAAACCAAACGACACCTGCATAAAGTGCTGCCAATGGATTAAAGAAATTGTAGAAAGCCACAACTCCAAATGTCGTGGATACTCCCTTACCCCCTTTGAAAGAAAGCCAGAGGGGATAATTATGCCCAAGAACGGACACAACACCGAGTGCAGCAAGGAGAATATTGCTATCAATGAAGTATGATGCTAACCAAACGAGCAAGCCACCCTTTAGCATATCTGTCAGCGATACAAACACTGCCCAAGGCTTGCCCATTAACCTGCCTATATTCGTTGCGCCGATGTTTTTGCTGCCAAATTCACGAATATCACGTTTTGCAAAAATTTTTGCAACTATATAGCCAGTTGGCATACTGCCAGCCATGTATGCAAGAAAAACCCAAAAGACGTATTGCAGAATTTTCATTTTTTCTCCCATTTTCTCTTTTCCTATTATTTAGAAATAACATCCAAACCGTTAATTAGATATTCAATGCCACTCCATACAGTTAGGATAACAGAAATCCACATAACTGTCATGGCAAAAGGTAGCTCAAGTATAAGCATAATAATTCCAATAAGCTGTGTAATTGTCTTTAGCTTTCCTCCAGTTGACGCAGCAATAACAACTCCTTCTGATGCTGCAACCATACGAAGCCCAGAAACTATAAATTCCCGTGTGATGATTATCACAACTGGTATAGAAGGAAAAAGTCCAAGCTCAACCATAGTTATTAAAACGGCTATCACTAAAATTTTATCTGCTAGTGGGTCTAGAAATTTTCCAAAATTTGTAATTTGATTATTTTTACGTGCAAGGTAACCGTCTATTGCATCTGTCAAAGAAGCAATAGCAAAAATGCTAACAGCTATTAAATCTCCGACGTGAAAACCACAAAAATTACCAAATTGCGTGCGTAAAGTTAAAAAAACTATTACAATAGGAACGAGAAAAACACGAAGAAGTGTTAGAATATTCGGAAGATTCCAAATTTTGTTTTTTGACAATTTCTGCATTATATTCCCCTCATAAAAACAATATGGCGTGTCTGAGGGGATTCGAACCCCTGACCTTATGCTCCGGAGGCATACACTCTATCCAGCTGAGCTACAGACACACTAATTTTTTGAAGTATATCACAATTTATTTCTTTATTCAATTGGAGGTAAAAAACCTTGATAGAAAATTACTACTTTGATGACATTGATAAAAAGTTTATGGAAGAAGCATTATCTATGGCACAAGAAGCAATGGAACACAACGAAATCCCAATCGGTGCCGTCATTGTTCAAGATAATAAAATAATAGGACGTGGCAGAAACAAAAGAAAAGAATGCTCTTCCCCACTTGCACATGCGGAAATTGAAGCTCTTAACGACGCTGCAAAATATATAGACAACTGGAGATTTGACGACGCAACCATATATGTTACACTTGAGCCATGCGTTATGTGTGCTGCTGCTTTAGTGCAGGCACGCATAAAAAGAATTGTGTTTGGCACAAGTGATGCAAAAGGCGGCGGATGTGGCTCTCTATACAATATTCCACAAGATGAAAGATTTTATCATACATGCCAAGTTACAAGCGGTGTTTTAGAAGAAGACGCAAAAAAAATTCTGCAAAAATTTTTCAAACAAAAAAGAACTGCCACAAAATAACCACATTTCTATTCTAAAATACAGTATTTTGAAATTGGAGGAGCTCTTATGAAAATTCTAATAATAGAAGATGAAAAAGCAATTGCAGAGGTGGAACGTGCATACATAGAAAAAGAAGGATATTCTGCCGATATTGCCGAAAATAGCGCTATTGGGATAGAAAAATTTGAAGAGTTTGATTATGACCTAGTAATTCTCGATTTGATGTTACCTGGAATGTCTGGCCTTGAGGTCTGTCGTTTTATTCGTTCTAAAAAAAATACTCCTATAATAATGGTAACCGCAAAAAGCCGTGAAGACGATATCATTGCAGGACTAGATGCTGGAGCAGATGACTACGTCATAAAACCCTTTTCTCCAAAGGTGCTGATGGCAAGAGTGCGAGCTAACCTTAGAAAAACAGGAGCAGAATTTAGCGAAGGCTCTGAAGTTATAAAAATCGGCCCTCACTTAGTCATTAAACCTCAAAACTATGCTGTTTATAAAGACGATATTGAAATTCCTATGACCAAAAATGAGTTTTTAATTTTATCCTGCATGGCAAACAGACCGGAAAAAACTTGGTCTCGCGATGAACTCATCACCTATGCTCTCGGTGATGATTATGACGGCTTTGAAAGATCTGTGGATAGCTACATAAAAAACATCAGAAAAAAACTACACGACCCAGAGCATGATTTTATAAAAACTGTTTATGGTTTCGGCTATAAATTAACAGACGGAGATAAATAATGAGAAGCTTACGAACACAGCATATTATTCAATATCTCTTGTTGGTGCTCATTTGCGGTCTAGTAATTCCACTTTCCATTTCTCAATTACTTGATTGGAACTTCAAAAAATTTGCCAGTGAAAAACTTAAGGAAAATAGAAACACTGCTCGTGAATATTTCACAGATTTATACAAAAAAAATCAAGATTGGAGCACTGCTGTAAAATATACATCAGAATTTGATTTTTATAGATGGCCTATTGTCTCTGTTCAGCTTCTTGATAAAGATGGCAAGCTTGTAAAATTATATAAAAAAGAGCGTATGGCTAGATACCATATGAAAAATGAAAAATTACTGGTGTATGAAGATAAACTATCTATTAAAAATACCCCAATTGGCACACTTCGCTTTGTTTGCCTGCCATTTTCCGCTAGTCCGGAAGGAATATTTTTGAAAAAATTTAACATTTTGTTATTCCATACTGTCGCTTCCCTCCTACTCCTCAGTGCACTCTTAGCAATATTTATTGCATATAAAATAAGTAAGCCAATAATGGCAGTAACAGAACGGGCTAAGACCATAACCAAAGGGGATTATGTTAAAAAAGAAGAAATGACAAGCAACATAACAGAAATTCAACAGCTGATAGATAGTGTTGATACATTAGGACAAAGGCTTGATCTGCAAGAAAAGTTGCGGCAACGTATGATGGGAGACATCACACATGAATTGCGCAACCCTGTAACAATTATTAAGTCACATTTAGAAGCAATTGAGGACGGAATTTGGCAACCAACACCAGAACGAATACATTTGACCGTGGAAGAAGTTGACAGACTTTCTAATTTGATAAAAGATGTTGAACGATTGATGACAATAGAAGGAATGGACAACGCAATGTCTTTTGAACAAAGCAATTTTAGCGACCTATTGAAAAATTCAATATCAAGCTTCTTTCCTCTAGCTAAATCAAAAAATATTGAATTAAAATCAGACATTAACGATGGCATATTTTGCAAACTAGATGCTCCAAAAATACGTCAAGCCATAAACAATCTGCTTACAAATGCTATCCGCTATACAGACTCTGGTGGCACAATTTCCATATTCTTGACACCATCGCCAAAAGATAATGTTGTAACTCTTGCAATTTCCGATACAGGCATTGGTATTGCAGAAAAAGATTTGCCAAACATATTTGAGCGATTTTACAGGACAGATAAATCAAGAACAAGAGCATCTGGAGGTATGGGAATTGGTCTATCCGTTGTTAAGGCAGTAGTAGAAGCCCACGGTGGTAAAATAATTGCAAAAAGCAAACAGGGTCAGGGAACAACCTTTGTCGTTACTCTACCTTTGAGTTAGTAAAAAAAACTGTATTATAAATCGGTGATTACTATGAACAATAAATTAAAAATTATGATAATGATTTTGGGAATTTATCTTTGCCAAATTCCTTACAAGGCATCTGCTTTAACATTGTCAGAGGCAATAGAAACAGCATTAAAGAATAATCCATCACTGCAAATGCAGTCAAAACAAGTGCAAGTTCAAAAGGAAGCTCTAGCACAGCAAGAAAAGAAAAAAAGTCCAACTCTCTCTGCAAATGCTTCTTATGTGCGCAGAGGAACAGAGGGAATTTCCGCTAGCCACCAAACAGGAGCTTACAACACTGGGTTAAGCCTTGAACAGTTACTTTCAGATTCAGGCAAGACAGAAGCAAACATCCGCACTGCACAGTTTAATTTCTTGTCGTCTGAATATGATTTCAAGGCAGCTGAAAATGACCTAATTGTTGAAACTGTTTTTGCTTATTGGACAACACTTGTAAACAGAGAATGTGTAACTATTGCAGAAAGAAAACATCAAAATTATGAAAACAGACTGAAATGGGCAGAAAGTTTTTATAGGGTTGGAACAAAGGCAAAAATTGAGGTAACAAGAGCAAAGTCAGAGCTTGCAACTTCAAAATCTGAGCTCGTAAAAAATCAAGCAGATTTTGAAGAGAGCAAACAAAAATTAGCACAACTTCTCAGTTTAGAAGTTTCGGATATAAAAGAGTTAGACGAAAGTCTAACATATCAAGATACAAAATTTGACACAACAAATGCAATAGAAAATGCGTTAAAAAATCGTCCCGAGTTACTTGCAAAAAAGGCGCTTCTTTCTGCGTCTAATGAAAATTTAACCTTGCAAAAAAAAGGCTATTCCCCATCATTTACTGCAGGTGTTGGATATAATTTTGGCAGTGACACATATTTTGATTCTGATCAATGGAATGCAAGGTTATCAGCTTCAATACCGTTATTTGATGGCGGTGTAACAAACAGCAAAATTAGAGAAGCGCAAGCAAAAAAAGAAATTGCAGCTTCAAAATTAAAGGATATTGAAAATTCTGTAAAATACGAAGTCAATGTAGCAATAACCGCCATGAATAAATCAAATGAAGCATATTTTTCAATGTTAGAAGCTGAAAATGCAGCTGAAGAAACCTTAAAACTTGCAAATGGAAGGTATAAGGCAGGAACAGGAGATTCATTAGAAATTTCAGATGCAATAGAAAAGTTGGCAAATGCACAATATAATACGTTAAAAGCACTATATACCTTTAGAGCATCACAAATAGAATATTTAAGAACAATAGGAGAAAGATACAATGCAAATTAAGTCATTTTTCAGACACGGTAAAAAGCCTACAGTAATTGCTTCAATAATTGTTATTTTAATTGCACTACTTTTTTTCTTTTTCGGAAGCAAAAAAAACAAAATAGGCTATGTGTTAGCTCCTGTAACCATTGGGGACATACAATCTGTCGTGCAAGCAACTGGAACAGTGCAACCAGTTGAAACAGTAGACGTTGGCACACAAATTTCAGGACGTATAGAAGAATTATATTTTGATTATAATAGTAAAGTAGAAAAAGGACAACTTATTGCTTTAATGGATTCCGACACTTACGAAGCTAATAAGCTTGAAGCTGAGGCATCGGTAGCTTCTTGTATTTCTGATATTGAAACTGCAAATGTCACACTAGAAAAAGCACAGTTAGATTATAAAAGAGCTTTAGAACTAGCCAAAGAAGATCTCATTGCAAAATCTGAAGTAGATAGCTATCGTGCAACTTACAAAAAGGCAATGGCCTCTTTATCTCAGTCTAAATCACGATTATCGCAAGCCCGTGCAAGCCTTAAGAAAGCAGAAATTAACCTAAATTATACTCGAATTTACTCCCCTGTATCCGGCGTCGTTACCATGAAAAATGTTGAGAGAGGTCAGACAGTTGCAGCTAGCTACCAAACTCCTTCAATAGCAAAAATTGCAAAAGATCTCACAGATATGCAGGTTGAAGCTAATATTGACGAAGCAGACATCGGGTATATCAAAGAAGGACAAAGGGCAGTTTTTGATGTTGATTCCTACCCTGAACTAAAATTTGAGGGAACAGTTTCACAACTGCGTTTATCACCAACTAATAACAACAATGTTGTAACTTACACTGTTGTAATCAAGGTAAAGAATAAGGATAAAAAATTATTACCTGGGATGACAGCCAATATAAACATTATTTTACAAGAGAAAAAAAATGTAAAATGTGTTCCTAATGCTGCCTTCCGTTTTAAACCTCAAGAGACAGAAATAAAATCAAAAGGCTTTGGTGGGGGTTTTGGACGCAATCCACGTAAAAACATGACGAGTTCGAATCAACAAGATGAAGATGGAGCAATTGTTTATCTATTGGTGAAAAATAAGCCTATTGCCTACGGAGTCAAAATTGGAATAACTGACGGCATAAACACGGAACTTATAAGCGATTTAGAAGTTGGATCTCAGGTTATCACAGGAATAAACTTACCTCCTGACAAGAGATAAATTGCCATTGGGAGTATAAGATGCCAATAATTGAATTAAAAAACATAAGAAAATCTTTCAAATTAGGAGATGAATATCTCGAGATACTCCACGGCGTTAATCTTTCTGTTGAAAAGGGTGAGTTTGTTGCTATGATGGGACCATCAGGATCTGGCAAATCCACAACAATGAATATATTAGGGTGTCTTGATCAACAAACATCTGGAGAATATTTTCTTGATGGCAAAAACGTAGCAACATTAACTAGCGATCAATTAGCTCACATGAGAAATCAGTTAATAGGCTTTGTATTTCAGGGGTTTAATTTGCTTTCAAAAACGTCAGCATTAGATAATGTTGCTATGCCCTTATTATATGCGGGGGTCTCCAAACAAGATCGTTATGAGAGAGCTAAAAAGGCACTGGATAAGATGGGCCTGTTAGATCGAATTCACCACGAGCCTACACAACTCTCAGGAGGACAACAACAAAGAGTCGCAATAGCTAGGGGCATAGTAAATAGTGCACCAATCTTGATGGCAGACGAACCGACAGGAAACCTAGATTCAAAAACTAGCGATGAGATAATGACTCTTTTTAAAGAACTTAACGATACTGGAATCACTATTATCCTTGTTACACACGAGCCGGATGTTGCAACATATGCCAAACGTATCCTATTTTTCAAAGACGGAGTTATACAAGATGATAAAATCAATAATAACAGACGGTGAGTAAGGAGGCTATTATGATTGCAGCAAATGAAATTTTTACAACAGCAATAAAAGCAATAAAAACAAATAGAACCCGTTCTATACTAACGTCACTTGGAATAATAATTGGCGTCGCAGCAGTTATTGCCGCACTTGCAGTTGGTGAAGGCACCAATAAAGTCATAGATGAACAAATATCGTCCTTTGGTAGCAATTTCTTAATGATCTTTCCTGATAGAGGCGGAAATTCATCAAACAGAGATAAGATGAATTTTATAACCTACAGTGATGCACAGGCAATAGAACGTGATGTTAGTGGAATTGAAGCAATTTCTCCTGTAGTTGACTTATCTGCAAATATAATATATAAGAATTCAAATTGGAGTTCTGCTGTGCTGGGGGTAGGATCAAGTCACATTAATGTTACTGATTTCAAGATAGATTATGGACGAAATATAACGGAAACTGACGTTAAACAAAGTGCTAAGGTAGCTGTTTTGGGAAGCACAGTAGTAGAAAAATTGTTCTACTCTGGGTTCAATCCAATCGGTCAGGTAATTAGAATAGATAAAGTTCCCTTTAAGGTTGTTGGCATTTTAGAGCAAAAAGGAATTTCTTCCATGGGGCGTGATCAAGACGATTTTGTTTTAGTTCCGTTAACTGCGGCACAAAAAAGGCTAGTCCGTTTCTCAACTCCAGGACGCATCAATTACATTTATATAAAAGCAGTATCAATGGATGCCTTAAATTATGTTCAACATGAAACAGAATTGGTGTTAAGGGAAAAACATCGCATTAAAAAAGGGGAAGATGACGATTTTGCCGTAAGAAATGTTAGCCAAATGTTGGAAGCAAGGCGTCAGGCCAACCAAACCCTTACGTTTCTATTATACACTATTGCTCTCATTTCACTGCTAGTAGGTGGAATTGGCATTATGAACATCATGCTTGTATCTGTTACAGAAAGAACAAGAGAAATTGGAATTCGTCTTGCAATCGGAGCTACACAGGATGATATAAAGGTGCAGTTTTTGGTTGAGTCATCAGTGCTCTCTATGTTTGGCGGTATAATTGGCATATTACTTGGATTCGCACTTGGATGTGTCTTGGCATCTTTTGTCGGAGTAAGTCCAATCTTTTCTTTTTCGTCTCTCTTAATTTCATTCTTTTTTTCCGTTGCAGTTGGAATTGGGTTTGGTTATTATCCAGCTAGCAAAGCAAGTTTAATGAATCCTATAGACGCTCTGAAATATGAATAAAAAAATCTTGGTGATAATTGCTATCACCAAGATTTTTTTATTCTTTCTTCAAAGCATCGCTATCAAGCTCTACAACTTCACTAGATTCTTCTATTTCTGCAACACTAACGGCATGATTTTGTGCATGCGTTTTATGTTCATCTCTATCATGTGGAACATCGTAAATATTCTTTGCTTTTTCTTTCTTTTTTTTGTCTTTTCGTCTTCTGTAGTTGCCAAAGAAACCATTATTTATGATTATAGTTCCACGTCCAGTTATGAGACCTATTAGGATAAAGATAAATAGTATTAAAACTGGCAAAAGACAAAAGAACAAAACGACATTCAGAAAAGGAAGTCCAAACAATAATGTTCCTATCAATAAGAATAATAAAAATTTCAATTTAGATACCTCATAAAAGATTTCAACACGAGTAAAAGAAAATATTACTTTTCTCTCGCTCCTCTAAAATTCCGTTTTACTTTTGAATCAGACATTTTACTTTTATTACTCATTTTATTGGTGTCTTTTTTACGGCGAAATTTATCGATAAAGCCACCAGTTGTAGTCTTTTTGGCTACTTTGCCTATCAATTTTTGTTCTAATAATTTGGCTTTTCTCTCATAACGTGCAATATTTGCTTCATCGTGCAACATATTTGCATGAAGAACTGTATCAGTCTTTGTATAGGATTCAGTTATTTTTTCTGCTTCACCATCTGCTATTTTGCGCCTTAATTGCCCACAAGCAGCATCAATGTCCTGCCCCATACTTGAGCGAATTTCTGTTTCAAAACCAGCTGTTTCCAAAATAGATTTAAAACGCAGGACAGCTTCTGGAGTTGGAGCTTTATATCTTCCTCCAGTTGAATTATATGGAATAAGATTGACAAAGGAATGTATACCGCGCAGAAAATGCACTAGCTCTCTTGCACGCTCTACAGTGTCATTCACTTCGCCAAACAATGCATATTCAAAGGAAATTCTATCATTTGTTTTTTCTTGATAATTGACAAGTGCTTTTCGTAATTCTGGCAAGGTGTTTGTCTCATTAACAGGCATTAAAAAGCTACGCAATTCGTTATCTGCAGCGTGGAGTGAAACAGCCAAACGAACTGGCAAGGCTGCATCACGCAATGCTTCTATACCTTTTACAATTCCAGATGTAGAAATTGTAAAATGGCGAATTCCAAATCCACGTAACTTTTCGTGATTTAAAAGCCTGATAGACTTTAATACAGCCTCTGTATTTAAGAACGGCTCCCCCATCCCCATATAAACAACGTTTGACAAATCACGAGAAGCAATTTTTTCTGCCAATAAAAATTGAGCAGCAATTTCACCAGCCGTCAAATTCCTTGCAAATCCACTTGCACCGGTTGCACAAAAAGTGCACCCCAAAGGACAGCCAACCTGTGTGGAAAGACACAGCGTAAGACGGTCACCATATTTCATCAGCACCATTTCTATAGTTTCATCGTCGTGTAATTTTAAGAGAAATTTTTTAGTTCCGTCCTTGCTCTTTTTGGTTAACAGCACTTCTGGATATGAAAAATTAAAGTCCTCATCTAATTTTTCTCTCAATGTTTTTGACAAATTTGTCATTTCATCAACAGACGTAGCATGTTTCTTCCAAATCCACTCTGTAATTTGCGTCGCTCGATATTTTGCTTCACCTATAGCGGCAATATAGTTTTGCCAATCTTCAAGAGTATTTTCTAAAGCAAATTTTTTCATTTTTTACATCTTGCCTTATTCTGTATCACCACTAGTTATATTACCAATTGAAGTTAATATCTCCGCATTTCCATGTATCTTCATTGCAGAAATATTATCTGTAAATTGAGAAATCCACACTTCTCCACTTTCCAATTTTTCCGTATGTAAAAATTTATTCTCAATTCCTCTAGTTACACCAGTAACTGTTACTCCATTTTCTTTTGCCTTTACTAATATGAAATTTTCACGAGAAACTTCCTGCATAATAAATCCTCCTCAAAGTTATTTAATATATGTTTATAACACCAGCACCATAATCTGTTATGTCTTTTATAAGACTATCGTCAAACTTTACCAAATTTCTGCGCAATTTTGCAACTAATGTTTCATCTTCATTCTTTAATTTTAATAAAACTTCATCTTGTCCTTTATGACTTGACAAAATTCTAAAAATCCCTTCAAAAAATCTTTCTTCCTTGCCTTCTGTATCAACCTCAAGTGTCACATGAGGTGTTAGTTTTTCTTTACATTCACTTTCTGAGTAAACATCAGTAACAAAGAATGACACCCCTCTATCCTGACGAACATTACCCTCAAAGAAGTAAAACTCACCTTTTTGCAACACAGGTTTTAACGCTGCCCATCTATCTCGGAAAAGCATAACTTCAACAGTTGCCACATTATCTTCTAAAACGGCAACACCATAAGGATCTCCCGTTTTTTTGCTAAACTTTTCTGTTACTGAAGAAAGTACCCCCGCAACAATAGGCTTAGCCTTGGAAGTCCATTGAGCAAGTGAAGCTATTGGGCATGTTGCATAACGTCTTGCATCTTCTTCGTATTGATCAAATGGGTGACCAGAAATGTAAAGTCCAAGACTATCACGTTCATTTTCTAATTTTTCTCTATCAGTAAAATCAGGACATTCAATTATTTTGGGTTCTTCTAATAACTCATCATCTCCAAAAAGTGAAGCCTGATTTTTATTTTTGTCTTTTTTGCCTACCTTGTCTATCATATCAGGTAAGTTTTTAAGAAGTTTTGCACGGTTTGAATCAATACTGTCAAAAGCTCCAGCCTTAATCAAATTTTCAATTACAGCCTTATTTGCTTTTTGCGTGTCAATCCTAGTTAAGAAATCCCACAATGACGTAAATGGAGATTTTTCCCTTTGCTCAAGAATTGTTGCAACGGCAGCATCACCAACATGTGCAATGGCAGATAAGCCAAGGCGAATGACATCACCATCAACTGTGAAATCTTGACGAGAAATATTTATATCAGGCGACAAAACTTCAAACCCTGCATCACGCACAGCTCTGATGTATGCACCAAAAACTTCTTTTCTTGTTCCACCTATTAAGCTTGAAAGATAAGACGCAAGATATTCAGCCCCATAATGACAACGCAAATATGCAGTCCAATAAGATACTAAACCATAAGCAGCACTGTGGGATTTATTAAATCCATAACCAGCAAATTTTTCTATAATATCAAATATTTCTCCTGCCTTTGCTCCGTCAATGTTATTCTTCAACGCACCATCAACAAATTTGTTTCGTTCTTGTGCCATGACATCTTTTTTCTTCTTTCCCATAGCACGACGTAACAAATCTGCTTCACCAAGAGTGTAGCCTGCAAGTGCTTGAGCGCTCTGCATAACCTGCTCTTGGTAAAGGATAACTCCATAGGTATCTTTCATGTATGGCTCAAGCAATGGGTGAAGATAATGCACATCTTCTTCGCCATGCTTGCACCTAACGTAGGTGTCAACCATTCCACTTTCTAACGGTCCAGGACGATACATAGCAACAAGTGCTATTATGTCCTCAAAACAGTCTGGACGAAGCCTCTTTATTAAGGCAGTCATTCCAGAGGATTCAAGTTGAAACACACCAAGCGTATCACCTGAAATAAGCATTTCATAGGTTTTCTTATCGTCTAGTGGAATGTCATTAAGTGACACGGGCTTTTTGCCATTCTGCTCAATATTTTTCAAAGCACCTTCTAAAACTGACAAGGTGCGAAGCCCGAGGAAATCCATTTTTACCAAACCTAATTTTTCAATAGGCTCCATCGGGTATTGTGTGGCGACCTGTCCTTCAGCAAATTTTCTGACAGGAACCATCTCACTTGTTGGTTTAGGAGTTATAACAACTCCGGCAGCATGCTGTGAGCAATGACGAGCAAGCCCCTCAATATTAACAGCAATATCTATCAATTTTTTTATATGAGGCTTATTTTCATAGGCATCTTTTAGCTCCGGAACATGCTCAAGAGCGCCCTTGATGTTTGGAATTTCTGGCGTTGGCATAGCTGGAATTAACTTGGCTATTGCATTTGCTTCGGGAATTGGAATATCCAAGGCGCGAGCTACGTCCTTTATTGCTCCACGGCTCTTCATACGTCCAAAGGTAATAATTTGTGACACATGGTCAATTCCGTATTTTTGAACGATATAGGCTATTAACTTATCGCGTCCCTTGTCCGAAACGTCAGTATCAATATCAGGCATGCTTATGCGTTCTGGATTCAAAAATCTTTCAAAAAGTAAATTGTATTTCAAGGGGTCGAGTTCTGTAATGCCAAGAGAATAGGCAACAAGTGAACCAGCAGCGGAACCTCTGCCAGGTCCAATTGGAATTCCTTGATTTTTGCAAGCCATTATAATGTCTGATACTATGCAGAAATAACCAGGAAAGTCCATCTGAATAATAATTCCTAACTCATATTCAAGCCGTTTAAGATATTCTTCCGGTGGATTTTCTGTCTTTAGTCTTCTGCGTAAACCTTCATGTGCCAACTTTGTAAGGTGCGTTGAAAGCGTTTCCCCTTCTGGCAATGGGAACACAGGAAGATAATACTTTCCAGTCTTTAATTTGACATTACATCTATCAGCTATCAGTTGTGTATTAGTCAAACTTTCCGGCAACTCGTTACCAAAGATTGCCCACATTTCTTCAGGGCTTCTGAAATAATAATCGTCTCCAGTAAAACGATAACGTTGTGGATCTGTTACAAGCGCCCCAGTCTGAATACAAAGGAGGACATCATGCCATGCAGCATCTTCTTTTTTCAAATAATGTGCGTCATTTGTAGCAATGAGCGGAATATTCATTTCCTTTGACATAGCTATCAGATTTTTATTTACGATGGCTTGCTCTGACAAAGAATTAGCTTGAACTTCTAGAAAGAAATTACCAGTTCCCATTATGTCATTGTATAAACTGGCACGTTTCTTTGCACCTTCCAAGTCTCCTGCCATAATAAGCTGTGGAATTTCTCCTCCAAGACAAGCAGAAGCACAAATGAGCCCCTTTGAATAACTGGCTAAAAGCTCATGGTCAATACGCGGTTTATAATAAAATCCATCTGTATTTGCTATTGATACCAGCTTTACGAGATTGGCGTAGCCTTCGTCATTTTCTGCCAAAAGGATTAAGTGATTTTGATTTTTTCCATCACGGCACCTGTAACCGCGTTCATCAACATAGACTTCGCAGCCAAGAATAGGCTTTACACCTGCATCATTACACTTGTTATAGAATTCCACACAACCAAACATGACACCATGGTCTGTTATTGCGCAAGAATTCATCCCCATTTCTTTGGTCGTTTTTGCAAGAGAAGCACAGGTGTTAGCACCATCTAGCAAGCTATATTCAGTGTGCACATGAAGATGAACAAACGGTTTATCCATCATTTTCTTCCTCTAATTCTATAACATCCTTTTCAACATAGAGAAGTTCTGCTCCTGCAAGTTTTAATATCTTGTCTGCATTTGCAGAAATAGCCTGTGTCTCACCGCCTGTTGCACCTTGTTTCATTTTCTGCATTGATGCTCCCGCAGAATTTTGATTGACAGGATTTTGTAGTGCATCAACTATTCTCGGCTGTGCCTCATTTTTCTCTTCAGCTTGTGTTTCCTTAATCAAGCCAAAGGCTTTCTTCACTGCCACACTAGCAACTTCTTTGTTGAAAGGAATATTCAAAAATGCGTTAGATAATGAGTCATTTTCTGTTTCAAAAATGATTTCCTCGCCATCCTGCAAAATTTTTGCATTTAGAAGTGCAGCAGCAAATTCATAGTTGTCTTGTGAAACAGAGGCAACTATCTTTGAAAAATCATTTTCACCAAATGACTTTATAAAGTTGCTTGTGTCAATTTGTTCAGATTTAGTAGAGGTAAAGGCATCCACCCTTTCGTCAAAAGGAGAGGTAGCTTTAATGCTTGGCTCATTAAATGAGCTTGCTGTAACAGGAGCAGAAACTTTTTTCTGTTCAGACTGCACATCAGTTGCATTTTGATTTAGATTAGGAATAATTGGTTGTTGCGCAACTTGTGCTGGTGTGTTTTTTATTGGTGCTTCTGCTTTTGCAGGAGAATTATCAACAGCATCTATTGCGTTTTTCAATTCAAGAAACAAAAGTCCGGCAAAATACTCACCATTTATCCCGTTGTGTGCCTTGCTCATAATCTTATTGGTAACATAGGCGCAACGACGAAGCACTTGCTCATCCCATTTTTGAGCCTCACTTTTTAGAAACGCAATTTCTTCTCCTGAAGCTTCTAACAAATTTTCTAAATTATTTTGCCATAATTTTGCATACCAAAGGTCACAGAATATTATAAATATCTGCTCACATAGCCTTTCGCAAGACGTGCCAGAAGAAATTATTTGTGCAAGGTCACTAGCAGCTGTATTTTGTTCAGCCATAAGCGATACTACCCAAGCTTCAAGCCTTGTGCGAGATGCACCGCCTGTCATTTCTTCAATTGCCTCTCTTGTAATAGTGCCGTGTCCAAGTGAAATCGCCTGTTCTGAGAGAGAAAGTGCATCACGCAATGCACCATCTGCCATGCGAGCAATTTCCCACAGGGCATCACTCTCTGCTGTTATTCCTTCGCTGTTACAAACATATTCCAGGCGAGATACAATATCCTGCACACTTATTCTGTGGAATGGTATGTGTTGGCAACGAGAACGAATTGTAACGGGAACTTTATGTGGTTCTGTCGTTGCAAGCAAAAAGATAACGTTTTCCGGTGGTTCTTCAAGTGTTTTCAACAACGCATTAAAAGCACCACTGGAAAGCATATGGACTTCATCTATGATATATACCTTGTAGGGTGATGAAAGTGCACGAAGGCTGACATGGCTTTTCAGTTCACGAATAGCATCCACTCCATTGTTAGACGCACCGTCAATTTCCACCACGTCAAGATGTTCACCTCGTGCAATAGCAACACAGTTATCACATTTGTCACATGGTTCTGCTGAATTTTTTCTGTCCAAACAACAAAGAGACTTTGCAACAAGACGCGCCACAGTTGTTTTTCCACAACCACGAGGACCAGAGAAAAGATAGGCATGCCCGATGCTTCCATTCTCCAATGCGGTACGAAGCACGTCAACTGCTGTAGTCTGCCCTACCATGTCTGAAAATGTTTGAGGTCTATATTTTCTGTATAAAGAAATATGCATAAGATCACCCACTAATTTTTTGTCTCTTATATTTTATCATATTGTAGATGTTTCTGCCATAATTTAATAATCCCCCCTCCAAAAAAAATTAGCCATAGGGAACTCTTCCTTATGACTATTTTTTTTGATCTGACAAAAATTATTCCGTCTCTTTTGCTTTGTTCCAAAAAGTATCTAACTCATCAAGAGAAAATTTGTTCCAATCTCCACCAGATTTCGCAACCTCATTTTCAACAAAACGAAAACGCTTTTCAAATTTTTTACACGCACAGTGCAAAGCATCTTCTGGGTCAATGCCAAGGTGGCGAGATAAATTCACACTAGCAAAGAGAACATCACCAATTTCTTCCTTCAAATGTTCCTGATTTTGCTCTGTAATAGCTTCCTTCACTTCCTGCATTTCTTCCTCAACTTTAGCCATGACGGGGGTAACATCATCTTTTTCCCAGTCAAAGCCTCTCTTTGCAGCTTTTTCCTGCATTCTGTATGAACGAAGCAAGGCGGGCATTCCTCTTGGTATTCCAGCCAAACAAGACGAATCTGTTTTTTTCTTCTCTCTTTCTTGTTTTTTTATTGCTTCCCAATTTTTCAGCACGTCATTACTATCCTTCACAGTTACATCACCAAACACGTGGGGATGACGACGTATCAATTTGTTTGTCAAGTATTCAATAGAATCTTTTAGCTTGAAATCTCCAATTTCTTCTGCAAGCGTTCCAATAAACACAACTTGCAGCAAGAGGTCACCAAGCTCCTCAAGCATTTCGTTTTTGTCTTCATCTTCAATCGCTGTAATAAGTTCGTATGCTTCTTCCAAGATATAACGCCTCAGCGACATATATGTTTGCTCCCTGTCCCAAGGACAGCCATCTTTTGCACGGAGTCTTTTCATCACGTCACATAGTTTTGCAAATTGCTCTTTTAATTCTTCTCTTGCATCAATTGCTTCCGTCATGATAATTACTTTGCTCCCTCTCATAAAAAGTTTCTATTAAAAATTTGGCTAACAACGCCATACCATCATGCCCACCACGTGTTACCAAGCTATTTTGTTTCACGTAAAAAGTTTTTGGAATTGCTATTTCGTTTAGTGTTTCGCCTGAGCACTTCAAATTTGTTTGCTCTTTTGTGCATATTAAAGCGGTGGCATCTAAATGCTTTTTTGCACCCCGCACTACGGAAACATTAAAAAGAAAATCTAATTCCTTTGGTATCTTGCCAAATCTATCTTGCGTTTCAGACTTCAAATCAAGTGCCTCTGCAATACTCTCCACTCTTAACATCTTACGATATAACGAAACGCGCAATGACTCTTGAGGCAGAAAACTTTTAGGAATAGAAACTGGGAAACTGATATCAATCTTTAATGGTGCATTGTAAGTTCCGTTAAGTTTTGCAATTTCCTCTGCCATGATATCACAATAAGCTTGATATCCAACCTTGTCAGAATTGCCGTGCTGTGCTATTCCTATTAAATCACCTGCACCACGTATCTCTAAATCTCGTTGTGCAAGCTTATATCCACTACCAAGCTCATCAAGAGCCGCTAAAGCTTCGAGCCTTTCAAGTGCATTTCCGCTAAGTTTTTTATCCGCAGAATAGAAAAGATATGCGTAAGCCTGTGTTTCCCGTCGCCCAACTCTACCTCTTAATTGATACATTTGTGCTAGACCGAGTTCTTCTGCATCGTCAACTATTAAAGTATTTGCTCCCGGTATATCCAAACCACTCTCAACAATAGTCGTGCATAACAATATGTCTATTTCTCCTGCTACAAACTTTGCCATAGTTTTTTCCAATTCTAATTCAGGGATCTTACCATGTGCCACTGCAATTGTTAAATTCGGAAATAGCCTTTTTAACATCATATAACGGTCGTGGATATTAAATATTCTGTTGTGAACATAAAAAATCTGACCACCACGTGACACTTCACGCAAAATTGCCTGTTTTAAGAAATATTCAGAAAATTGACGTGTAACGGTTATGACAGGCAATCTTCTCTGTGGAGGTGTAGTGAGCAATGATATATCACGCAATCCAGAAAGTGACATGGAAAGTGAGCGAGGAATTGGCGTTGCGGAAAGCATTAAAAAATCTACTCCTGGAAAATTCTTTTTCAACTTCTCCTTATGCATAACGCCAAAACGATGTTCTTCATCAACGACAACTAGCCCCAAATTTTTAAAAGAAACATCTTTTGACAAAAGCATATGTGTGCCAATCAAAATGTCAACAAGTCCCTTGCTCAAATCTTCTTTTATTTCTTTTTGTTTTCTTGAGCTGACAAATCGTGATAATAATTCTACTCTCACTCCAGTGTCCGCAAAACGGCTAGCAAACGTTTCATAATGTTGATTTGCTAATATTGTCGTTGGAGCAAGTATTGCAACCTGTCTGCCATTAAATGCAGCAAGTCCTGCCGCACGAAGTGCAACCTCTGTCTTACCAAAGCCAACATCACCAACAAGAAGTCTATCCATTGGAGTATTCTTGTACATATCATTAAGAACATCTGTAATGGCTTCTAGTTGATCTTTTGTTTCCTTGTGTGGAAATCCAGCAACCAAGTCAGACATAAGTTCATCATTAGCACTACAAGCAATTCCGTTTGAAATTTCACGAGAAGCATAAATTTGCAACAACTCAATAGCCGCTTCTTTAGCTTTCAACCTAGCCTGCTCAATGGTATGACTCCAACTTTTAGAGGTTAAACTATCTAACTTTGGCTCCTTTCCAGGAACAGGCGACCAAGGTTCAATTTTATAAAATTCTAAAAAAGGCACAAGCAAGTTTTTACCGTTGGCATATTCCAGTTTTAAATATTCGTAACTGTTTCCAGAAATTTCAACCTGCTCCAGCCCTCGGTAAATTGCCACACCATGATCTTCATGAACAACGTATTGGTCTATAACTAAACTGTTCCCCCAATCTGTAGGAGTTCTCGCTTCACTCCTCTGTTTTAGAGAAACACCTGTTAACTCATAGTCAGTTAAAAATGCACGTTTTGAAACATTATCAACAAAGCCCGTTGTAATAGTTGCATCAATTGTAGAAATTTTATTTGTGTTTGCCCAATTAAGTATCCTTTGAACTTCAGAAATAACAGTAATGTTAAATTCTTTTTCTTTTAAAAACGTTATATTCTCTTCAACACTTTTTAACCTACCACGGAAATTTTCAAATTGCCATATTGGCAAGACTAAATCCGCATCATATAACGTATAAGTTATGCGAAGTCTGGGAAATTTTGAAAGAGAAATAGATAGGTCTTCCCATGTTACATCTAAGTTTACGGTAGGATAAAGCGAGGAATAAAGCCATAGCGAATTTTCTGCACTTTCCTCTAATTTATTTGGTTCAACAAACAAAATCCTGGTATTATCGGGTAGCATATCCAATAATTTTGCAGACTCATCTCTAGTAAAATTTTGGATTTTTGCCTGCTTAACATCTATAACTTTGCGTTGAGTTTCCGTAGAAAATAATCGTAAACTTTCTATTTCATTATCAAAAAATTCTATACGCAAAGGATAAATTGAATCTGGGCTAAACACATCAACGACAGAGCCACGGACAGAAATTTGCCCAACTTTCCACACAAGATCTGTTTTTGTATAGCCATTTGAAATTAATGTATCTATTAACATATCTCGTGATATTTCTTGACCAATCCTCAAATCAAAGAAGTCTGAGCCTAATTTGAATGGTAAGATAAAGGAACTTGGAGTACCACAGAGAATTCCACCTTTCTGTTTGAATGCCAAGAGACTATTGCCACGCACAAGTTTTTCCATTTCTTCTTCATTATCAGCATTAAAAGAAGAATCAGGCATGGAGACAATATTTAAATCTAAAATCTCAATTTTCTCTCTAATCAGCTTTAAATCATCTACCACGTCTCTTTTGGTCTTGTCATCAGGCACAAATACCAATAACGGTGTTTTAGTATTCTTAATAACCCAAGCAAGAACCGTAGCACTTTTTGGAAGATATAAGGTATAGCTCTGTTTCCAATAGGGTAAGGCTATATCATTTATTTCAGTTAAAGCTAACTCAATTTGTTTTTTCATTTCTATAAGTGTTTGCCATGTTCATTGCAATATCAATTTCACCTGCTACCCATAATTTAAACACATCAAAGCAGACTGATTGAATAGATGGGAAAGCCTCTTGTTGATTTTCTGGGAATTTACCTAACACCCAACTTGTTAAATTTATTTTTTTACCAGGAACAGAAATTGGAGTGCCTATTCCAATGCGTAATCTGGAAATATCAAAAGTGCCAAGAGCTCCAAGAATTGATGCCAAACCTTTTTGACCTCCGGCAGAACCATTTTTTCGCAATCTAATTCTTCCAAAAGACAAAGAAACATCATCACTGATTACCAATACATCATCTGGGCTCAATTTATAGTAATTCACTGCTTCAGCAACAGCAAGCCCGCTCAAATTCATAAAAGTATGTGGGAAAAGAAAGCCTATCTTTTGTCCATCAAGAAAGGCTTCCCAAAAATCGCCTTGAAAATTATGTTTAGGCTGCCCTAAACACAAAGTTTTCACAAAATGTGACAAAATAATTTGCCCAGCATTGTGACGTGTCCACACATAATCTATTCCAGGATTACCAAGCCCTACTACAAGTTTCATTATAAGATCTCCTATAAAAGACAGTTACCATAAAAAAAAGGCACATAACGTGCCTTTTGAAAAAATCACAGTAAAAACTATTCAGCCTCAGATGTACCTTCAGCTGCACCATCAGCTTCTTTGCCTTTGGCGACAACTTCAACCTCTGCAGCTTCTGTTTCCTCTTCAGCTTCCTGATAGACTCTTGGAAGCGACACCAATACCACAAGAGCATCTTCTGCTGCTAAAGCAACAACACCATTTGGCAAATCTAAATCTTTAACAAAAACTTCTTTGCCAACTTCAAACTCAGCAGCATCAATAACTATTTCATCAGGTATATTGGATGGTTCGACTTCCACCGTAATTGTATGCATTAAGGTGGTTAAGACGCCACCTCCTTTTACTCCTGGGGCTTTTTCAGCATTCAGCACTAAGACAGGGACTTCAATTCTTATCTTATGTCCCTTAACGACCTGATAGAAATCAACATGGCGAATTTCACGTGAAATTGGATGTCTCTGTACTTCACGAATTAAAGCATTAGCTTTTTTGTTGCCATCCATTGACAATTCAATGAGGGTTGTTTCACTATGTGAGCCATTTGCAACAGAATAAACTGGTTTTGCCTCTACACTTCCAGCCAACCCATCTTTAAAATCTGGACCATAAAGGACACATGGAATAAGCTTCTCATTTCTAATTTTTCTGCATACTCCAGTGCCTGTTGCTTCTCTTTTCGTAAACTTAACTTCTACTGCCTTTCCTGTAGCCATAAATATTTCCTCCTTAAAATAATTTTCAGCTAATTTTTATCTAAACAGCTCACTTACAGATGAGTCTGTATGTATCCTGTGTATTACTTTTGCAAGTAAAGGGGCAATTGAAAGATTATTCTCAACAGTTGGCATTACCAAATTTGGCAATCCCTTATGTTCTTCTAAAGGAATAGTATCTGTCAATATTAACTCCTTGATAACTAGTTCGTCTCCGTCAGAAAGTTCACTACCGTCTAACAGTGTGCCATCTGGAACAATTTCTCCGGATTTTTTGTATAATATAGAAAGATTTTGTGAAGCTTTTCCTGACAAAACTCCATGTGTAGCACATGCATATACTTCTGTAGCACCATGTTCACGAAGAAGTCTAGCTGCATGAACAAGCGTACCACCAGAATCTACCATATCATCAACTAGAATACAAATTTTATCTTGAACATTGTTTTCACCTATTATAGACATGGCCTTTGATTTATTTTCCGTAGTGTAGTCACGAGACTTGTCAACTATAGAAAGTGGGACAATAAAGTTCTCGCCATCAATGCAAGAAAGCTTCGCAGAAAATTCCCTTGCACGCACAACTCCACCATGATCAGGTGAAACAACTGTAACTTTCCTGTCTTTAATTTCTTGGGTAAATTTTTTTCTAAAATAACCTGCTAATGTATTTATTGCAGAAAGGTTATCTACTGGAATGTTAAAGAAGCCTTGTAGCTGACCTGTATGTAGGTCAACAGAGACAACCCTATCAGCACCAGACGCTTCAAGTAAGTTAGCCACAAGTCTAGCAGTTATTGGCTCTCTGCCAGCAGTTTTTCTGTCTTGTCTAGCATATCCAAAGTAAGGAATTACCAAATTTACTTTGTAAGCAGACGCTCTTCTCAAAGCATCCACTATAATAAAAAGCTCCATCAAGTGCTTATAACCTGGTCTTGAAGTAGACTGAATGACATAAACATCATTGCCACGAACAGGCTCTTCAATTAACACGCTCAACTCAGAATCCGCAAACTCGCGAATTTTCATCTTGGACAACTCCACATCCAAAGCTTCACAAACAGATTGTGCTAATTTTGGTGCAGAGCTCCCAGTAAAAATCATCATTTTTGACTGTCCAGTTAGAGACATTTGATGGCCCACCTTTTTATAATATTTTTCTGTCACTTTTTTATATCTTTACGGTGTAGTTGCGCCCAATTCTCAATATTTTCCTGTTTGGCGCGAGCTATGCCAAGTGCGTTACTAGGAACATCATGCGTAATCACACTACCTGCACCAGTTGATACCCAATCACCAACGTTTACAGGAGCAACAAACATCGTAGAACTTCCGACAAGGCAGTGATCACCTATGGTTGTCTTATTCTTTTTTACACCATCATAATTACACGTAATCGTTCCAGCTCCAAGGTTAGTATGATTACCAATAGTCGTATCACCAACATAGGATAAATGAGGAACCATTGAACTCTCCCCTACTACACTCTTTTTAATTTCTACAAATCGACCTATATGGGCATTCTCCAACAAGACAGCATCTTCACGCATAAATGCAAAAGGACCAGCGGAAGCACGAGGCCCAACAGTACCATTATTCATACGAACGGAACCTTTTAGATTGGCATTTTTCTGTACATAACAAGAACGTAAGACAGAGAAACTTCCTATAAAAACATCATCCTCTATAACTGTATCACCCCAAAGTTGCACGGAAGGATGAATTGTTACATTATTGCCTATTTTTACTTTAGGTCCAATCCAAACAGATTTTGGATCCATACAGCGAAGTCCCTTTTCTAACATGAGGGCCTCTACTATTCGTCTTCTCGCAATTTCTGCGACATTTGCTAGTTGTAGTTGGTTATTAACTCCGTTAAATTCATCAGAAGTACCGACTTTAAGTGCAGAAACTTTCATTCCTTTGCTCTGCAAAATTGCAAGAACATCCGTTAAATAGTATTCACCGGCAGCATTATCATTAGTAAGATTAGTAATAACATCTGCAAGTTTTTCAGTGCTAAATAGATAAATTCCAGAGTTAACCTCAGTAATTTTTTTTATATCTTGAGATGCGTCCTTTTCTTCCACAATAGCAACTTTGTTTTCACTTCTAACAATACGGCCATAACCAGTCGGGTCATCTACGTCAAAGGTTAAAACAGAACAAACAGAATCAGAAGTGTCATATAGTTGTTTAAATTCTTTAAGTGTTTTGGGTGAAATTAAGGGAACATCTCCAGGCATAACAAGCAAGTCAGTAAAATCTTTCCAAAAATCCATAGCACACAAAACAGCGTGCCCAGTTCCTTTTTGCTCGGTCTGCCACGCTACTGCTACATTTTCATTTTCTTTTAGATAAGATTCAACTGCCTCACCTTCGCTGCCAACTAAGACACAGATGTCTTTTAAATCAGCAGATTGTGAAGCGTGTATAGGATATGATATTAGAGGCTCTTCAAGCATAAGATGCAAAACCTTTGGCAAGTTGCTTTTCATTCTAGTTCCCTTGCCCGCTGCTAATATTAATGTTCCACATCCCTTATTCATCAGAAACACCTCGTAAATAAAAAATGGCAGGGGTGGATGGACTCGAACCATCGATGCCGGAGTCAAAGTCCGGTGCCTTAGACCGCTTGGCTACACCCCTATCAAATACGGCGGTATTATACCAAAATATAAAAATTGTGCAAGTGTAAAATTGTTTTTTTTAGTTTTTTTTAAGGTTAATTTATTACATGATAGTAGATTTAACAGAATTTTCAAGATAAATTTCACACCTTCAAACTAAAAAAATATATCGTATATTACGCTTTATAACAACAAGAAAAAGAAAAACTATTTACTAAAACTCATTTATGTGTTAACATCACCACAACTTTATGGCTATGTGAGGAGTTAATTGTGAAAAATATAATTATTCACGCACATTTTTATCAACCTCCGAGAGCAGATGTCTTAACTGGAACTGTTCCAGTAGATCCTACAGCTTTTCCTTCCCATGATTGGGATGCACGAATTACGGCAGAATGTTATAAGCCAAATTCAAATGCGAAGCTAATTGATTCTCGATGGGGAACCAAACGCACAGTAAATAATTACGATTATATTAGTTTTAATATGGGGGCAACACTCCACAGTTTTTTGGAACAAGAGGAACCAGAACTAGAGGCTCAAATAAATAGTGCAAAAGGTGCACTTGCACAAGCATACAACCACATAATTATGCCTCTTGCATCTGAAAGAGACAAACGCTTTCAGATTTACTGGGGATGTCGTGACTTTACGCATCGCACTGGTAGACGTGCTAAAGGGATGTGGTTACCTGAAACAGCAGTTGATACTGCAACGCTAGAAGTGCTTTGTGACTACGGTATTGAATATACAATACTTTCAGATACTCAATGTCAAAGCGTCACAAAAGATGGCTGTGTATATGACGCTTCTGACGGCAACTTTGACACCTCTATTCCTTATCTATATGAGTTGCCGTCTGGTCGTAAAATAACTATTTTGTTCTATAATGGAGCGATATCACGTGGAATTGCTTTTGAAGGGCTTCTCAACAGTGGTGACAAATTCTACGAACGGCTTGTAAACGCTGCACCAGACGAGGATGGACATTTTCTATTAGTAGCTACAGATGGTGAAAGCTATGGGCATCACCATAAGCATGGTGAGATGGCATTGGCAAGAGTCATAGAACTGATGGATAAAAATCCTGATGCAAAGCTTACTAATATCAATGATTTTCTTAGTATGTATCCAGCAAAAGAGCGGTGCGTGATAAAAGAAAACACTTCTTGGTCTTGTTGTCATGGTATTGAAAGGTGGCGTAGTGATTGCGGTTGTCACACAGGCGGTGAACCTTGGTGGAATCAAAAGTGGCGCGCACCCTTGCGGAACGCCATGAACAATCTTGCAAAAAAGCTCGATAAACTTTATGACAACACAATAAAAGATGTAAAAGACAAAGAAGATCTTTTGCTTCATAGTGCAAGCATAGAGCTTAACGAACGTTCAGTTGAAGATTTTACAAAAGTTTACCTTTCAGGACTAGAAGCTGCACAATGCGACAAAATATTGCTTGCACTTTGGATGCAGAAGCTTAAAAACTTTTCATTTGTTTCTTGTGCATGGTTTTTTAACGACATAAGTGGCGTTGAAACAAAACAAGCTATTTACTACGCTTGCTTTGCAGCAAGAATTGCAAGAGAACTTTCAGGGATAGATTATTTTAATGATTTTATAAATGATTTAGCAAAAGTTCATGGAAACACAAAAGAGTATCCAACTGCAGATACTATTGCACTACAGTGGGCTATACCCAAAATAGATACAGAGTTATCTAGTTATTTTGCCTCTACAAATAATGAGGACACATCTTCAGGAAATCAAATTATTAACTACTTAAGCATTGGAGGATTATCAATGAATTACGAGCACAAATTGGCAAATTCTTTCCTAGACACATTAGAAAAAGATCCAGCATTCAGAAATGTAGCATACTTCTCAATGGAAATTGGACTCTCAGCTGAAATTCCAACCTATTCTGGTGGTCTTGGAATATTAGCAGGAGATATCTTAAAAAGTGCTGCTGACCTTGGTGTTCCAGCTGTTGCAGTTACATTATTATACAAAAAGGGATATTTCACTCAGAAAATTGACAAAAACGGTAAACAAACTGAATATGA
>JAZLJR010000052.1:0-62872 GCA_045617925.1 Synergistaceae bacterium | reverse complement strand
CCATAGAACAGGGGACAATTCATAACCAACAAGCCTGTCTAAAACTCGTCTTGCTTGTTGAGCATCCACAAGGTTAAGGTTGATTTTATCTATATTATCAAAGGCTTTTTTCACACCAGTTTTTGTAATCTCGTGCATTCTAATGCGACATGTTGCATCCTCTGGCATTTCCAAAAGATAAGCAAGATGCCACGCAATTGCCTCACCTTCACGGTCAGGGTCGGAGGCTAAATAAGTTTTTGCAGCTGTGCTCGCCGCACCTTTTAATTTTTTTATAGTATCTCCTTTGCCTTTCATTGGAATGTAATGTGGCTCAAAGTTATTCTCTACATCTATTCCCAGTGAACTCCTAGGCAAATCACGAATATGACCGATGCTTGCTAATACCTTATAATCGCTACCAAGTATTTTTTCTAATGTTTTTGCCTTGGCGGGTGACTCAACTATGACAAGATTTTTATTCTTATAGCTTGCAAAACTTGTTGCAGAAGTGCTTTTACTCTTCGTTGTTTTTGTTGCTGTGCTTTTTGATTTTGCCGTTGTAGTTTTTGTCGCAGTTTTTTTTGTTTTTGTAACTGTCTTTGCCATATAATCACCTTTCTATTTTACAGACCATCTGCCAGGGGAACTTTGCATAACAACCCCTCTGCTCGCTAGCATAGTCAGAGATTTTAGCAATTTTGCTGAACTAACATTTATATTTGCAGATATATTATCAAGTGTCTCATCTGGATTTTTCGAGAGGAAATTGTATATCAAAAGCTCATCTTCTGTCAATGAAGAATATTGTTTTTCAAGAATATTCTTTTTTGAAGAAATACCCCAATTTTCAAGAAATACTGTGGGAGAAATGAACATCAGTGCACCATCAGCTATTAGTTTATTTGTGCCAGCAAAATTTTCATTAAAAATTGAACCTGGTACAGCCCACACTTCTCTTCCCTGCTCCATTGATAGACGCGCTGTAATTACACTTCCACTACGAAGAGCAGCTTCAACTACAATTAATTTACTCGAAAGTCCAGAGATAATTCTGTTTCGTTGAGGAAATCTCCATTTTGTTGCTGGTGTTCCAAGTGGAAACTCTGAAATCACCAAGCCATGCTCCGCAATTTGTGAAAATAATTCTCTGTGGTGTGCAGGGAAATTTATATCAAGTCCAGTCCCATTGACAGAAAAAACTTCACCACCATTTGCAAGGCAAGCCTTTTGTGCTGTGCCGTCAATTCCAGCAGCACCACCACTAACAAGGATGATATCATTTTCAGCACACATTTCTCCAAGCATAGTAGCAATTTTTTTGCCTTCTGCCGACATTTTTCTTGTTCCAACAACGCCAAGAATTTTTTTATTACTTGTTAAATTTGCTTTACCACGTATATAGAGAACAAGAGGTGCATCCTTTAAGTCATGCAACTGCTTTGGATAATCATCATCAAAAATTGTTACTATGCGATAACCAAGCTTTTCCGCTCTTTCTTCTTCATATTCGCACCAAGCATCTCTGTTTAACGCTCGTAGAGAATTTAAATGTTTAGCTCCAATTATTTCTTCTGCAATATCAAGTCCGCTTTTAGACACTTGCCACAGTTCTTGATATTCCGCACCGGAGAGCGAATATTTTGCAAGATGGCTTGCATTCATATTTTGCGAGTTAAGCAAGAGACAAAACTTTAATTTGGCATCCATGACATTCCTTGCCCTTCTCTAAAGCTAACTGCCTCAGCAAGAGATTCTACATCAATTTGCTTTTTGCCTTCAAGGTCTGCTATTGTTCTTGCAACCTTTAACACACGAGAAAGCCCCCTGCCAGATAACTTAACTGTTTTCAAAACATCTAATATAAAAGATCTTACTTCTGGTCTCAAATTTATATTTTTTTGTAAAATTCTTTCTGGAATTTCTGAATTTGTTGTAAATCCAAAATTTTTCCAACGCTCCTCTTGAATTTTTCTAGCTCTTATTACTCGTTCCCTTACACTAGCACTTCTTTCTGCGTTAGTATTTTGCACTGTCATCAATTCTTCGGGAGAAAGGCGTGGCACAGCAAGGTGCAAATCTATTCTATCAAGAATTGGTCCAGAAAGTTTTTTTCTGTATTTGTCTATTGAGCTTTGAGAACAAGTGCAATGGTGCTCCTTATCTCCCGCAAAGCCACAGGGGCAAGGATTACACGCAGCAACTACTAGCACATGTGCAGGATATTGCACAGTGCCACTAGCTCTACTGACAGTAATAAATCCATCTTCAAGAGGTTGTCTTAATGTTTCAATAACATCACGCGAAAATTCTGGTAATTCATCTAAAAATAGGACACCACGAGATGCTAGGCTAATTTCTCCAGGACGTAAGCTTGAGCTACCACCACAAATTGAAACTGAGCTTGCAGTGTGATGGACTGACCTATAAGGACGTTCCCTTGTTAAATTAAGCGGAGAACCAACTATACTTTTTATCAAAACAACTTCCATTAATTCTTGATTTGTCAAGGGCGGTAATATGCCACGCAATGCCTTTGCAAGCATACTTTTACCAGAACCAGGAGAGCCAACCATCAAAATATTATGATGACCAGCTGCTGCAATCTCCAAAGCACGCTTTGCCATTGTCTGTCCTTTTATGTCTGCAAAATCAACGTCGCACTCTACAATGTCATCATTGATACTACTCGGCTGTATCAAAGGCAATGTAGAAATTCCATTAAAATGGTCAATAATTTCTTGCAGAGTGGATGCAGCTCTTGCTTTCACACCAGGAATGATAGAAACTTCTTTAGCGTTACCTTGAGGAACGAAAATCTCAAGGTTATGCTCTTTTGCGTAGATAGCAGCAGCGACAGCACCACGTGTTCCACGAAGTCTGCCATCTAACGCAAGCTCACCAATGAATATTGTCTCCTTCGTAACAGAAAAAACATCCATAGCACAGGCAATACCAACTGCAATTGGCAAATCCAACAGCGCACCTTCTTTGGGTGTGTCAGCAGGTGCTAAATTTATAGATATTCTTCCACGCAATGCAATTCCAGTTTGTGCCAAAGCTGCACGCACTCTTTCTCTTGCTTCTTTTACAGCAGTATCAGCAAGCCCTACCACATTTATGGTAAAAAGTCCTCTGCCAACTTCTACTTCAACCTCAACAGCAACTGCATTAACACCACGCAATGTAATTCCTAAGATATTTCTTTTCATATGATTGGCTCCGTTATACTTTCATAATGTTCTATGTCAACAAGCTCACCATTCAACAAAGTAACTGCTATCAAATCTAAGCGAAAATAACCACTATAATTATATTTGTTACTCCACAACTTTGCAGCTTTTAGCATAGCAGTCATTTTCTTACTGGTAATTGTTTCCTCTGGAGAAACAAATTTATTTTTTTCTCGTGTTCTAACTTCAACAAAAATAATTTCATCATTTTTTTGAGCGACAATATCTATTTCCACCTTGCCAATAATTTCATTTCTCGCTAAAACTTTGTAGTTATTTTTTTCAAGAAATTGCACTGCAAACGCTTCGCCTTGCAGCCCAGATTTAATTTTTTGCGATGTCGAAGAACGTTTTAGCGTAGAAATTTTGCTAATTTCAGACTTATTATTATTTACATTGAACTGCAGGTTATTTGATAAATATTTACTTGATCGTGCCTTACGAATTATCGTCATCTATAACACGCCTTTATAACTCAAACGATGAATTGGACTAGCTCCATATTTTTTTATAAGCTCATAATGTAATTTTGTAGGATAGCCCTTATGTTTTTCAAATTGATACAACGGATACATTTTATCATATATAGTCATAATTCTGTCACGCAAAACCTTCGCAATCACTGAAGCAGCCGCAATTGTCGGCACTCGCAAATCTCCCTTAACAACACAATGTTGTCTTATCGGGAAATTACCACCTATTGTTTTATTACCATCCAGCAGTAACAAATTAGGCCTTTGGCTTAACTTCAATGTTGCCATGCCCATACACCAAAGACTTGCACGCAGTATATTTGTTCCGTCTATTCTTTTTGCAGAAGCTGCCTGTGCTGCCCACACTACACCAATTTCTTGCATCAAAGCAAAAAGCACCTCTCGTTTCTTGGCAGATAACTTTTTTGAATCAGTCAAACCGTTATCAACGAGAAGTGCTTTTTGTTCAGAAGTTAATATAACTGCAGACGCAACAACAGGACCTGCTAGAGGTCCTCTGCCGGCTTCATCAGCCCCTGCAATTATTATATTTTTTACAGCATTGTCCATAATGGTTCATCCTTTGGAAGTTCTAATGTTACCTTCCCCCATTTTCCATTTGCAAAACCTTCTAGAAATAATTTTGCGGCAGCTTCGATGTCATACACACCACCTTGTAACAATTTTCCATATCGTGCAGCTATTTTTTCCAATATCTCATAGGGTGTTCCACCTATCTCAATCTTTAATGAATTAGCAAAAGCCTGCCAAACATCCTTTCTATGTAAAAATGTAATCAGTTCCTTCGCATGTTCCTCGTAAGAATCTATAACATCACTTCTAGAAGAACCTAGCCAAGAAATCAATCTATGAGCTCTTGCGTCAGAATGAGGATCAAGAATGCCGGGCGAATCAACAAGCAAAAAGCCGTTACCTTTAACCCACGAGACGCCCTTTGTGACACCAGGAATACCACCAACCTTAACAGCATAACGACCAACTAATTTGTTTATTAGCATAGATTTTCCAACATTTGGAATTCCAAAAACAGCAATCCTCAAATCTCTAAATGTTGGCTTACTTTTTTGCAAATGTTTTGCAAGTTGGGCAAGTCCCCCCTGCTTTAAATCAAGTCCCCACGCATCATGCCCAGTGCTTTTTATATAATTACACCAAATTTTCGTAGACTCAGCATCTGCCAAGTCCGCCTTTGAAAGCACAGTAATCACAGGAAGCTTTTTAGCAAACATTTCAATCATAGGTGAAGATGTAAGGTGCGGTGCACGAGCATCACGCACTTCAATGAGCATTTCTAAATTTTTGGCAAAGTCTTCTAACTGCCTCTTTCCCTTTGCCATATGCCCCGGATACCAAACGGTGCGTGGCATTTATTTAACTACGCCAATTCTCGTCAATGGCCAGTAACGGAATTTTGCAGGTCCCTTTATATTTTTCTTTGGAACAAATCCCCAATATCTTCCATCTTGTGAGTTTGGTCTGTTATCCCCCAAACAAAAATAGCTGTCTTCTGGAACTGTAACTTCTTCAAAATCGTAATTGTCTTTATTTACTACGTAAGGTTCAGGGATTTCTTTATCATTTACATAAAGTCTTCCTTGCTTCAAGGCAACCTTTTCCCCTGACAAAGCAACTACCCTTTTGATGTAATCTTTTTTTGTATCTAAAGGATAGGCAAAAACAATTATATCGCCCCTTTTAACTTCAACATTAAACGGAGTTTTGTATAAAAATTTTAAGACAAAAACTCTATCTTGCTCCATCAAGGTAGGAATCATTGAACCTGACGGAATCCAAAAGGCTTGAATTACAAATGTTCTTAAAATAAAGGCAAGCCCTACTGCCCATAAAACTGTTTCTATAGTTTCTCTCCACCACGTTTTTTGCATAATGTTCTCCTTTATCGTAATTTCATTTCCAAAATTTACTTTACCACAAAGCATTGGATATATAAATTCTTCAGTTTGACGCAATATTTTTACTTTGTTTATTCCGCCTTTATTGACAACAGCTATTTCTTCATCTGGCACAATTCCACGTAAATTAGCCGCCAACACACTTGCTGTAGATCCAGTCCCACATGACAAAGTCATTGCCTCTACACCACGTTCGTATGTATAAACATCAAGCGTAGTTTTGTCGTCAGTCGTAGATAAAAAATTGATGTTGGCTCCCTCAGGAAATAAATCTAATCTATTTCTTATTTGTCTGCCAATTTCTTCATAATCTTCAAATTGTCGAGAGTGTTTATCCTCAAAAACAACTACATGAGGCACTCCAGTATTTAAGAAGGCATAATCAAAGGCAAAATCTACAACCTTATCATTACTATAAAGCACTATTTTCTTTTTTTCAACAGCAGAAAGCTCAATAGCAACTTCGTCATCTTGAAAATGTGCCTGTATTACACCTGCTAATGTTTCAAATTTTATGTCATCCTTTGAAACAATTCCCAGTTTTTTTGCAAAACAGGCAATGCATCTTGCACCATTTCCACACATTTCTGCTTCAGTGCCATCTGCATTGAAAAGCCTCATTTTGAAATCACATATATCACTTGGCTCAACAATTAAGACACCATCAGCTCCACCAAACTCATTACTTCTTTGGCACACTTTTCTTGCAAATTTTGAAAACTTTGTTTCATCATACTGCAGATTAAAATTGTTAAGCATGACAAAATCATTTCCATTTGCATCCATTTTTATTGTGTGAATCATATTTATTTTACATCTCCTTTAGACAGAACCGTTCCAGGAAAATAATATGCGAGTATTTGGTCATATGTCCAGCCAGCCTGAGCAAGGTATTTGCATTGATTTTGTGGCATACCAACACCGTGACCATTTCCATAACCTATTATCATAAACACATTATCGGTTGCAGATTCATTTGTGATTGACTTTTTGTCTTCAGATATAGGCGTTGAAGCGGCTGTATTTTCTTGTGCAATAGTTGTATTTGGCGTATTTGCTGGTGTTTTATTTCCAGTCCTTAATATCTCGTAGCCATTTTTAATATATGTATCGTAATTATCAAAATCACCCAACATAGCACAAAGCTCACGCGTGGTATAGGCTCCCTGCTCTGAAAGCCACATTAACTCATCCATTTTTGAAACAAAATGTGGGTGCTGTGATTGTGCAACACTTGGATTAGGAGTAATTTTCTGTGTAGGTTTGGCAGAATTTGCAACCAGTTGTGATTGACTAACGCCATCATCTACAGAATCAAGCATTGCAAATTTGAATAAGGTGCTTTTTATGTTAGCTGCTCCAAGTATAGAGCGGAAAAGAGAAGAAGCAATAGTTTTTGTTCCATTTTGACCTTTTATCTCTAATTGCAAGACACGTCCGCTATTATCTCTTACAGTTGGAGTAATGGATAAGATTGTTCCAAGGTCAATTCCCTTAGAAAGTAATTTTTCTTGCACAAGCGACATAGTGCATCTAAACTTCCATGTAGTAAATTTCTGAGAAATCACATCTGGATCGGGTCTTGAGATTAAGTAAGGAATTGCACTCCCATTCCATACATCTTTTGAAGATGTAGTTGCACCGCCTGAATCAGCAAAGAAAAATACTTGCGCTGGTTTGTTGTTGTAGCACAAAAACAAATCCTTGGTTTCTAATAATGCTTGAGTAATAGATTCAGATTGCTTTGGAACTCCTTTATAAACTTGGCAATGTTCTGTATCACATATTACATACTTTCCATGTTTTTTACCTTGATTTTGTAAATATGTTCTCGCCAAAACTGCTTGAGCTTTCAATGCTTCCATCGGCCATTTCGGAGACATTTCACATGCCAATACCCCTGCTAAATAGTCTTCCACATCAACATAATTTACTATACAGAGCCGTCCCTCGTTTTCTTCCAAAGAAATTTTTCCTTTGTAATTAACTCCGTTTATATTAATTGGATTTTGTGAGGTGATAGTAACAGGCAAGATGTATTGCACATCATCACAAAACACAACTCCTTTGCGGTAATTCAAGGCAAAAGAACCTGTAATTTCAGGCGTAGCAAGTGAATCACCTGTAGTTAAGATAAATTCTGTTCCAGAAATCTGAAGCGTTTTAACATTCTCAGACAGCAATACAGATGTTTCCATTGCAAAAGAAGATACAGCTGTAAAAAATGAAAACAAAATAAGAAAGACAAATAGTAAAACATTATTTTTTTTCATAAAAATTTGTTTACTCCTCATCAAACAAATTCTGCTGTGCTTGCTCTGCCTGCAAAAGAAAATTTGTTGGAACAGGCAAATTCAAATATTCCCAAGTAGCCCTTGTCGCTCTACGTCCCCTTGGGGTGCGTTCAAGCAAACCATTTTGAATTAAATATGGTTCATAGATATCCTCTATCGTTTGAGCATCTTCATTCAAGGCAGCAGACAAGGTAGAAAGCCCAACAGGACCTCCTCCAAACAACTCAGTGAGTGCATTCAAAAATTTTCTGTCCCCTTGGTCAAGCCCAAGTGAATCAATGCCTAACATATCAAATGCGTAATTGACCAAATCGGGCTCAACGATGGCAACACCCTTTACACAAGCCACATCACGCACTCGCTTCAAAAGCCGCAAGGCTACACGAGGTGTTCCACGACTCCTCATACCTATCATTTCTGCAGACTCGTCTGTAAGTTTTACATCTAAAATCCGTGAGCCACGTTCAACGATTGCCTTCAATTCGTCTTTCGTATATAGGATAAGTTGCTCTACAATGCCAAATCTTGCTCGCAACGGTGAAGTTAAAAGCCCAAGACGTGTTGTCGCACCAACCAATGTAAAACGTGGCAGAGAAAGTTTTATGCTTCTAGCTAATGGACCTTTTCCAACAACAATTGAAAGAGAAAAATCCTCCATTGCAGAATACAATATTTCCTCAACTGCTACTGGAAGCCTGTGAATTTCATCTATAAAAAGAACATCGTAAGCCTGAATGTTTGACAACAATGCTGCCAAATCTCCAGTTTTTTCCAAAGCAGGTCCAGTTGTTACTCGTAAATTACCCTTCATTTCACGAGCAATAATTCCAGCAAGCGTTGTTTTGCCAAGCCCTGGCGGTCCGTAAAATAACGTGTGATCCATCGGCTCACCACGCGACAATGCAGCTTTCATATAAATGGATAATTTGTCCTTTAAGGCTGTTTGTCCAATAAAATCATCCAAAGCCTCAGGGCGCAGAGACTTTACATCAGAGTCATTATCTTGACTTTCCTGCTTCAAGGTTTCGGACAATTTAAAGCTTTGATTTTTAACTTCTTCTATCATCACTCAACCTCATTTCGCTCGCTGTAAGACGGAAAGTGCAGCCATTATAAGGCTTTCTTCTGTCCAATTTGTGCTATCGTCACTTTGTGCATAGCAAAAAGCTAGAGCACGCCTTGCATCAGCTTGAGTAAAACCAAGCCCAGTCAAAGCATCCGTAACTGTCATTTCAAGACCGAATTTTGTATCTTCCACAACGGCAGTTGTAAGATTCATAAATTTATTCGCCACAACTTTTTTCATGTCATAGCAAATTTTATCCGCAGTTTTCAAGCCAATTCCGGGTGCTTTTAAGGCATTGACATTCCCTGCCTGTATTGCAGAAACAATCTGTGCTATGTCAAGATATTGCATAAGCGTAATTGCAACCTTGCCACCAACGGAATTAACCTTGATTAACTCCATAAAAAATGAACGCTCCTCATCGTTTGAAAAGCCAAACATCGTAGGACCAGCGTCACTAAATTTCAAATATGTAATGCAAAATATTTCCTTTGACAGCTCAACACTTTGCAACAAACTTTTTGTTGGAAAAACCTCTACTCCAAAGCCTGCAACCTCAATTATTATGCTGTCTTTCGTTATATCCTGCACAATACCTTTTAATGAATTTATCATCTCAAACACTCCGTGTCTTTATTGTAACAATGCAAAGAAAGCCCTGTAATAGCAATAGCAAGTGCGTCTGCTGCATCATCTGGTGTGGGTTTTTTTTCAAGTGACAAAATTTGTGCCACAACACGTTGCACCTGTCCCTTTTCTGCCTTAAAATTGCCACAAATAGATTCCTTTGCCTGTCCAGGTGTCAATTCATATGGAGTAATTCCACGCTCTGCACAAAGTAGCATAACAATTCCTCTAGCTTGCCACACCATCTCAGCCGTTGTAACGTTCCTGCCAAAAAACAATTTTTCAATAGACACGATATTTGGCTTCACCGTGTCAAAAATCTTGGATAAGTCTTTATAAAGACATAATAATCTTTCATGAATAGGCAAATTAGGTGGCGTTTTTATCACACCATACCTTTCACAAAAAAGAGAAGAGCCATTCTGTAAAACGACCCCGTAGCCTAGTGTTCCTAGCCCGGGGTCTATTCCTAACGATGTTATATATGAATTGCCATTAAAGTTGTGCAAGGATTTCCTCTGGAATGTCAAAGTTTGCATACACTGCTTCAACGTCGTCGTCATCCTCAAAACGCTCCACCATGGAGAGCATCTTTTGTGCATCCTCTTTCGTGGTGATAGAAATAGTATTCTTTGGGAGCATGCTAACTTCCATTGACTCAACGTTGTATCCAGCATTCTTTAATGCTTCGCCAACATCAGAAAGGCTCGTTGGCTCGCAGTCAATTTCAAATCCTTCTTCGTTTGCTTCGACGTCATCCGCACCAGCATCAAGAGCAACCATCATAATTTCATCTTCATTGATGCCATTGCCAGTAACTTGAATGACGCCTTTTCTCTCAAAGTTCCAAGCAACACAGCCCATTTCACCAATTGAGCCGCCTGTCTTTGTAAAAAGTGATCTCATAGCTGGTGCAGTTCTGTTTCTGTTGTCTGTCATAACGTGAACCATAACGGCAACACCACATGGACCGTATCCCTCATAGTAGATATCTTCCATTGGTCCACCAAGTTCGCCAGTGCCTCTTTTGATGCCACGTTCAATGTTATCAACAGGAACATTTCCTGCCTTTGCTCTATCAATAGCAACCTTTAATCTAAAATTTGAATTTGGGTCTCCACCACCAGCTTTTGCAGCTGCAATGATATCTTTAACTAACTTTTGGAAAGCAACGCCTTTTTTTGCGTCCTGTGCAGCCTTGCGGTGTTTAATTCCTGCCCAATGTGAATGTCCTGACATAATCTATCTCTCCTTGAAAAAAATTTGCACATAAAACTATGGGAATTATTACATTCCGAAAACACGGAGTGTATTTTAACACACTAGATGCACTTTGGCAATTTTTATGCAGAAAATTTTACTTTTTTGATTAGTATTTTACAAAAGAAGCATCGGTTATTAACCAATGCTTCTTTTTTTTCTCAGTAATTAATTACTAAGATCTATTTAGAAATTTTTATGAAAGATTTTCGACCTTCATGCTCAACAGTAAAGATAATTGATTGAACAGTTGCCCATTTATTGTTGAGATAAGTCGTTATAGAATCTTTGTCCAATTTGTTTGTAGTTATACCATCAATTTCAAGAATACGATCTCCAACGAAAATCTTCCCATGTGAAAGACTATTATGAACTACATCCAAAACTATTTGCTCGTCAGAAAATTTTAATCCAAGTGTATTTTTATTTGTATTGCTAGTATTGGGGATTTCGTTAACCATCTCATTGACAATATCATCTAGTGAAGTCCCATCAATTTTGTTCTTAACCTCTTTCACAAGCGGAATAAGATGATCTACGTTACGACGGCTGTAACCTTTTGAGGTAAAGTCATCCTGCGTTACGATCAGCCGAACATTCCCATCACGTTCAAACATATTACAACGTACTAAGCACTTTGCGTCAGAATTATAACCATCAACAATTTTTGTAAAAATTAACCTGTAGTCTGTAACATCATCCAAATTAAAATTTTTCCTCATAAATACAGTAATAAGAGCATCTTGTACATCTTTAATATTAGTGTTTTTTATTGTTACCATGTATCTAGACTCTGCAAATGCTACTGTTGAAACAACAGTTATAGCAAAAATCACTATTAATAATTCTAACAACCTGTGCTTCATAAAAAAAAACTCCCCCTCAAATTGTATGAATAGTTTTTGCTAATCGCTTATTAATAAAATTTAATCGCACAACTTGTCGTGAGTATACTAGATAATTTCATTATTTTCAAGTCTTCATAAAAGGATAATAACATCAAAATTGATTAAAAACAACAAGGCAATTAACAGAAATCTTTGTGCTAATTGCCTTGTATTTTTAGTGATTTCTAACAATTTCTTTTATAACCATCAGACGGCTTAGAGTTGCTCTCTCCATTTCGTCCAGTTTCATGGAAATCATTTTGATTGAATCTGTGTAGGACGGAATCATAACATGCTCAAGAGCATTAACTCTTCGCCTTGTGCGCTCAATCTCCTGCCCTATCAAGAAAATTGCTTTTTCTTCTGCAGAAAGCATTAAGAGTTTTGGCAAAAGGTTTAAAAATTTTTCCAACGCAACGTCAAGGCTTCCTGGTGAAGAGGCAAGACCATAATTAAGCTGAGGTTTGAGTGTCTCACATGCAAAGGAAGGAATGTTAACGCTCATAACATTTTTGTAAGAAACATCCACCTTCATTTCGCCACTTGACGTAAGCAAAGTTTGTTCCAAAACCTTCGGCAAAACCATTGCCCTTGCTGTCATAAATCCACCATAGCAATTTGACAATTCATTCTCAACCTCTCGGCGAAGTTCATAAGTTTTCTTAGCTTTTTCTAGGAATTCTTTTACAAGTGCGTCTTGTTTATCTTTTAAGAGTTTGTGACCGCGCTTGGCAACTGCAAGCAGCCGTTTCAAACGCGATAACTCCATTCTATTAGGGTTTACATTCAATGCACGAGCCAAGCCAGCTCACCCCTTACTCACTTTTATTTCCCAAGAGAGGTTTGAGATACTTCTCCAAATATTCGTCACGCACACGCTTCAATTCCTCTATTGGAACTAAGGTTAGCAAATTCCAACCTATTTGCAGTGTCTCTTCTATAGTTCTGTTTTTATATTCGTCCTGGCGGACATAAGTATCTTCAAATTTGTCTGCAAACTTTGCAAATGCTTTGTCTTCTTCTGACAAAGCTCCATCTCCCAAAATAACCGCAAGTTCCTTTGCTTCCTTACCTCTTGAGTAAGCAGCAAAAAGTTGATTCATGAGGTCTGCATGGTCTTCTCTTGTTTTATTTTTACCAATTCCTTTATCCTTCAAACGGCTCAAGGATGGCATAACATCAACAGGTGGATAAATTCCTTTTCTGTGTAGTGAACGAGCAAGGATAATCTGTCCTTCAGTTATGTAACCGGTAAGGTCTGGAATTGGGTGTGTTTTGTCATCTTCCGGCATCGTAAGAATTGGAATCTGAGTTATAGAACCATCTCTTCCACGCAAACGACCTGCTCTTTCATACATAGTAGCAAGGTCAGTGTAGAGATAACCAGGGTAACCACGACGACCCGGCACTTCTTTACGAGCTGCAGAAATTTCACGCAAAGCTTCTGCATAGTTTGTAAGGTCTGTCAAAATAACTAACACGTGCATACCACACTCAAACGCAAGATATTCCGCTGCTGTTAAAGCAAGACGTGGAGTTGAAATACGCTCTATTGCTGGGTCATCTGCAAGGTTGACATACATAACTGTGCGCTCCAATGCACCAGTTTTTCTAAAGTCTTCCATAAAGAATGTAGCTTCTTCAAATGTGATGCCCATTGCGGCAAACACAACAGCGAAATCACTGTGACCAGAGATAACTGTTGCCTGACGTGCAATTTGTGCAGCCATTCTGTTGTGTGGCATACCGGAACCAGAGAAAATCGGCAACTTTTGTCCACGAACAAGTGGATTCATACCGTCAATTGTAGAAATACCTGTTTGGATAAATTCGGACGGATAATCTCGGCTGTATGGGTTCATCGGGTTACCGTTGACATCAAGCTCTGTATCGGCGATTATTGGAGCACCACCATCTATTGGCTCTCCCCTACCATTAAACACACGTCCAAGCATATCTCGTGAAACAGGAAGTTTCAACACATCTCCAAGGAAACGAACATTTGTTGACTTGACGTCAATTCCAGTTGTTCCTTCAAAAACTTGGACTAGTGCTCTATCATTATAAATTTCCAAAACCTTTCCACGACGTTTTTCGCCGTTTGGAAGTGAAATCTCAGCTAATTCATCATATGCAACATCATTAACCTTGTTCACAACCATCAAAGGTCCAGAAATATTACTAATTGTGCTATATACCTCTGGCAATTTCATTAGTTTTCCCTCCCAGAAATATATTTTCCTAAAGTAATCTTTATCTTTTCTTCCAGCTCATCAAGCTTGTTTAATTCCGTTTCAGCTGTATATCTCATACGAGTAATTTCACCTCTGATTGGAAGAGATGTAATTGCTTTTAGAGGCTGACCAGAACGAAGTGCCTGCATCGCCATGTTATGGAAAAGGCAAATATTGCGTAACATCTTGAACTGCTTATCCATTGAAGCGTAGGTATCTATCTCGTGAAATGAATTCTGATGTAAGAAATCTTCTCTTATTGATTTAGACGTTTCCAAAATCATTCTTTCATCCTTTGACAAGGCATCTATACCAACAAGACGAACAATTTCTTTCAATTTGTCTTCATCTTCCAAAAGTGACATTGCTTGCACACGAGTCTTTGACCATTCACCATCATAAATGCCGTCCCAATACTCGCCTAATTTCTGTGCATATAGGGAATAACTGTTAAGCCAATTTATTGCAGGAAAGTGTCTTTGATAGGCAAGGCTTGAATCAAGCCCCCAGAAAACTTTTGCGACACGAAGCGTGTTTTGTGTAACTGGTTCTGATAAGTCACCACCTGGAGGAGAGACAGCACCGATGACAGAAACTGCACCTTCTCTGCCACCATTGCCAAAACAAATTGCACGTCCTGCCCTTTCATAGAACGAAGCAAGTCGCGTTCCTAAATATGCAGGATAACCTTCTTCACCTGGCATTTCTTCCAAACGACCAGACATTTCACGCAATGCCTCTGCCCATCTTGATGTTGAGTCTGCCATAAGAGCAACAGAATAGCCCATATCTCTAAAATATTCCGCTATCGTTATTCCAGTGTAAACAGATGCTTCACGTGCTGCAACTGGCATATTAGATGTGTTTGCAATCAAGAGGGTGCGTTGCATAAGTGACTTGCCACTGCGTGGGTCTTCCAACTCAGGGAATTCACGAAGAACGTCTGTCATTTCATTTCCACGCTCGCCACAACCAATATATACAACAATTTCTGCATCAGCCCATTTTGCTAGCTGGTGCTGTATAACAGTCTTTCCGCTTCCAAATGGACCAGGAACACAAGCTGTGCCACCACGTGCAATAGGAAAAAATGTGTCAACAACTCTTTGTCCCGTGACAAGTGGAACTTCCGGTGGCAGGCGTTTCAAAACAGGTCTCTGACGTCTGACCGGCCATTTTTGGAGCATTGTAATTTCTCTATCTTGCCCGTTATTATCAGTAATAACTGCAACAACTTCTTCCACGGTAAAGTCACCATTATTTATTGACTTTACCACGCCATTAAAACCGTAAGGCACCATTATCTTATGATCAACAAGGTCTGTTTCTTGAACATGCCCCAAGAAATCTCCTTGGGTAACCTTGTCTCCAGTCTTAACTAAAGGAATGAATGTCCATTTTTTAGCTCTGTCCACTGCAGGAACAGTAATACCACGCAAAATGTATGGACTCTGAGCAGCTGTCTCTATTGCTTCAAGGGGTCTTTGAATTCCGTCATAAAAATTCTGAATCATACCTGGAGCTAATTCAACACTCAAAGGCTGTCCCGTGGAAACAACAGGTTCACCTGGCATAAGACCAGATGTCTCTTCATAAACTTGAACAGACGCTTTATCATCCTTTAATTCTATTATTTCCCCAACTAGCTTGGCACGTCCAACTTGACAAACGTCGGACATACTTGCGCCAGCCATTCTACCAGCAATTACTAGCGGACCAGAAATTTTTTCTATATAGCCTGTAACCAGTTCTCTTTGCAAAATTATTCGCCTCAATTCTTTATAATTTTAGAAAAAGAAAACAAACTATTCTTCTTCTTGCTTGAATATATCCATTCCAACTGCACGCTCAACGATACTTCTTATGCCACGCAAACCGTAATTTGTTGACACACCTTGTGACGGAATTGAAATGATACTGATAGCTTCGGTTGAATTAACCTCCTGCACTACATCGGCAAACCTTTTGCAAAGATCTTCCGTTAGAAACAGTGCGGCATAATTTTCCGTGGAAAGCTGTGAAATTTTTGCTCCTAAGTCACCCACATTGGCATCAGTAACAACAAAAATATCAAGACCAAGCGCCTTGAATGGCAACACACTCTCGTAACTGCCAACTGCAATTAGCTTTTTACTAGAATCCATCTCTCAAAAGCCCCCTTACTTCTTCTCTGTTTTGGGCAAACGACTTTGAAACGTAAATCACGCGAATATTTTTCACTTCTAGTTCTTTACCCCAAAGAAACGCCAGTATATTAGCAGGGCTATCAGAAGAGTAACGAGATTGCCTGATAGTTTCTAGCAAGAAATTATCTATTGCACACTCCAAAGTCACAATATCCTTACTGAAATTGCCTAACAATTTTACCTTTTCAAAAACCCGTCCTATTTTTGCATTTTCAAGGTCTGCTTCCCATAACAAAATATCTTCATCTAGAAGTTGAATCATGTGCTTGACTGACACATTACCACCTTCACAAAGGAACGGAAGTGCTTTTTCCTTTGAAAATGCGAAACGTTTTAGGCGAAGGAGCGAACGCAGATTTTCAACATCAATTTTCAACTTTAACCATTCTACAATTTCGTTTGATTTTAATTCTTCAGCTAAAGCTAGCATTTGAGCATACATTGCTTTATCAAGTTTCTGCTCAAGTTCTAACATATCTACCTTCAAATCTTGCAGAGGTTGCCATATTTCTTCACATAAATTGGCGAAAAATTTAGGCAAATCTGTAAAACGTTCTGTTTCGAAAGCCTCAATAAAAGCCTCTGGCGTTACGCTACCAAGATATGTTAAGAGTCCCCAACGTTTTTCCGAAGTCGTCTGCGTTGCTAATATGCTTTTCAAAATAACTTTAATGTTATGAAAATCATAGGGCAACTTTAAAATGGCAGTGAGATTTTTATCAGGAACAAAAGAATCAAATTCATCGTATGTGTCCTGCAAAACTTGCTCTAACACTGCATCAATATCACAATTTTCTTTGTTTGCAATATATTTGCCATAGGAAGTTTCACTTAAAATTTTAAAGAAAGAAGTGATGTCATATGCGTCCAACAATCTCGAAAAGGCTTGAGCGTCCAACAGACGTAACTCCATTGTCCGACATCGTGCCACAGCATAACCGTATGACACACCACGGGACATAAAACCGCCCCCTCTCCTATTTTACAGCCTGTAAACTATCAAAAAGATGTTTTACAACTGTTGATTCACACTTCTCATTATAATTTTTCAAAAGCATTTCAAAGGACAAATCATAGGCTTTATTCTCTGTGTAAAAAATAAAACCACCTACAAAATTGCCTTGATTTTCTGATATAGAAATCCTTTTATTTTTTTGCTTACAATAGCCATCTAACCACTTTTGTGTAATGTATTTTTCATTATTACTTAACACAATGACACCATCAGCATCAATTTTATCAAGTAATTTACTTACAAATGCAAGATAGTCATTTTTCGCTAGTGATTGTATGTTCTTCAGAGCAAGCTCATTTGTTGCCACTATTAAATCACGCTTACCCTGCAATTCGATTTTTGCCGTATCAAGCTTTCCGACAATCGCGGACGTTTTATAAATTTCGGCTTCCTCATCCTTAAAACGAATGGCGAAATCATTCTTAATTTTCTCACATTCAGCATTAGCCTCTGCCTCAATAGCAGCAACTTTATCTTTAGCTTCCTTTAAGATTGCTTCTGCCTCTTGTTTTGCGTCGTTAAGGATTTTATTTGTAATCTGTTCCAGTGCCATTACAGTGTAATTCCGTTGAGCATAAGTATGCTAACAAGAAGACCAAAGACTGCATAGGTTTCGACCATTGCTGGCAAAATAACAGCCTTACCAATCTGTTCAGGGTGTTTGCTAATCATAAGGATTGTAGCAGCACTTGATTTTCCTTGCCTAACAGCTGAAGTATATCCAACAATAGCAATCGGCAAGCACGCAACCGCAATTTGGATTCCCTTCCAAAGTGTCAAAGCAGTGCTCAAAGTTCCACCAATAAGACCAACCTTTTGCAAAGCCAAAACAGCAATCAAAAGACCATAAATACCCTGTGTGCCAGGAAGTGCAAGAAGGACCAGGCAGTAACCAAATTTATTTGGATCTTCTGTCATAACTCCTGCTGCTGCTTCATTTGCCAAGGCAATTCCCTTTGCTGAACCAGTGCCTGCAATTGCAACTGCTAAACTTGCTCCGATAAGCACCATAATTGAGCCTAATAACTGTTCCATAACTGTTTCCTCCTAAATTTTTTACTTTTAAAATTAAAGCCCTTTAGGCTTGAATTTTTGAAAATTTTGATTTTATGCTAAGTGGAGAGAATTCCCTGCCACCTGCCTCATAAAACTTGCCAAAGAACTCAACAAACTGCAAACGAAGAGTGTGAACAAATGCCCCTAGCAAATTTACCGCAACACTAAAACCATGTCCAAGAACAAATATTAATATTGCCAGTATCCAACCAAAATATTTTATAGGTAGCACCATATTCACTAGCAAGTTAATAACCATTCCAACCGCTGCACCGGAAAGCCCCAATGCCAACAATCGGCTATAACTCAAGATATCGCCAAAATAACCTGTAATGTTATAAAGGCTCATAATTCCACTAAACAACTTTACGAAAATATTTTTCTTTTCTCGCCCTTGCGTTAGCACTAATGCTAATGCAGAAGCAATTGCAATATATTTACAAATAGTGACATACATTGTCGTATTATCTAGACCACTAAAAACGCCAAGTCCAACAAGTCCGAGAAGAAAGGTAATCCAAGCACCTTGGTCAAATATTGCAGAAAATTTTTCGCCATTTTTCCACGCATGGACAGCTGCAATAGCAAGGCCCGCAACAATTTGCAATACACCAATCGCAAGCGAAATTCCTAAAAATGTCATAGGATCATTCATTGGATCTAATAATTGAAGTTTTCTTAAATGAACTGAGACAGGGGAAAGAAAACTAAAAGCAGTCAGGGAATCACCAAAACAAGTCCCTGTAACAAGCCCTACCACTACAGAAGAAATCAAACCAACCAATAAAACTATAAAAAATTTACGCAATATAGGTGGCATGTTATGACGTATCAGGAAGTATCCAACTACACCAGAAAGCAACAATCCATATCCTGCATCTCCAAAGCATGTTCCTAAGATTAAAAAGAAAAACGGTGCCATGACTGTGCAGGGGTCTGGTGTGCCATATGTAGGAGCACCGTACATCATAGTTAAAGGCTCCATGCAACTTGACCAATTAGGATTTGATAAAAGTGTCGGTGGTAATTCGCCTTCTTTAGGTTCCACAACCTCTAACACAACTTTATCACCGAATTTTGAAAATATTTTTGTTACCTTATCTAGTGCAGGAGTCAAAATCCAAAGATCCCAGACAAAAACTTTTTCCGTAGGCTGTCCGCTTAACTTTGCCTCTTCACGTTCCTGCAAAATGCTATAGTAATCACAAATTTTGCGTAATTTAGTTAAATTCTTATCCGCTAAGATTACAATAGCATTTTCGTTGACATGAATTTCAGCCTCTATTGCTTTTATCTTTGCCTTGATATTGCTTAGCTCGTCGGGCACTAATCCCTTCATCCAAGTCTCAACATTAACAGTAAATGCGGAAAATTCATTTGCTACCTCACGGAGAATTTCTTCTCTTGATGTAGGTGCAACGACAACAAGCAGATCGTTAGGAGATTTTTTATCACCGTTAATCAAAGTGTATTCACACAGTAAATCCAATTTATTGTTAATGTTGGCCATTAATTCCTGCGACTTAGCCTTTGAAATTTCATATATATACCCTTTTGTCAATCCTGTGCCAGAAATAAAAATTTCCAAGGGATAAGGTATATCTATGAACTTCAAAAGTTGCTGTTCCATTGTCTGCACATTCTGAAGCTCAGTAATAGATGTTTTGAGATTTCTGTCAGCCTGTAATGTGGCTGAATAAATATCATTTAAGGCAAAATTTGCAGACATTTCTTTTAGATGAGATAAGGTTTCTTGTGGAATTTCGCCCATCATCATTGCAAAAGAATCAGGCTTAGTTTTTTCATAAGGCTCCAATATTTTAAATATTGATTTTAGTTTTTGTAGTTTATCCCTTATTTCAGCTAAGTCCATAGCAAATTCATCAGCTGTATCATCAGAGCTTTTTACAAATTCACATACAGACAACCTTTGCAATTCATTGGCCAAGTCAGTTGCGACAGATTTGTGCACGGCAACACGTGCACGTGTCATATTACTAATTGCCATACGCTGTAATCACCTCGTTTGCCAACCATTTTGCTGCATCTGCTACAGCCTGTTGACCATTAGCAAAAAACGAGTCTTTTTCTTTTGTGGCATCCTCGATCAACTTTGCATTTTGAGCATTGGCTTGTTTTTCTGTTTCACTCGTCTTATCACGCCATTTGCTGAAATAAGTTTGCCGCGTATTTTTAACAAGATCGTTGGCCTTAATTCTAGCCTCTTCAATTAAAGATGTTGCAGAATTTTTAGCTTCTTGAACAGTTTCTTGCGCGGTTTTCTCTGCTTCTTTAATCTTCTCCACCATATTTACATTTGTTTCGCCCATAAGAGAGCACCTCCTCTCAACCAATTTATGCGAAACGGTTACATTTTATTTTTTTTAATGAAAATTGTCAACAAAATATCAAGCATTATTGATAAAAAAAATCCCCACAGATCCGATACAAGGGAGGTCTTGACCACAGTTTGAACAATAATTCAGGGCAGAATGAGCAGAATCGGTCGATGAAACAAGCATCTCCACCATCACCTCATAGACCGCCCAACTGGGTCTTATATTTTGTAGGTTCAAGACTCATCCCTCTACGCACGAAACCCGCAGGGAAATATATCATTTAGCTATATCTTATATCTGTATTATATACAAAAGATTTTTGTTTGCAAGTACTAATTAGATAATTTAAAAGAAAATGGAACCTTCACCATAAAATTTCCTTCGCTACTAAATATCCATTTTTTTGCTGCATTTTGTGCAGCGGAGTCTAACCGCGGAAATCCGGAAGATTTATCAATGGCGACATCGCACACTGTGCCATTTTTCACAGTAAGAAGTAATAAAGCAGTTCCTTCCTCTCGCATTTTTCTGGAAAAAACAGGATAACGAGGAATTTCTTTATGCTTCACAGCTACGGCATCTAACTCCTTTATTTTATGGGTTGCTCCATTGCCCTCTTGTGAAACAGGATAACTCTTCCTTTCATTGCCTAAGTTATTTCCTAATTCTCTTGCTTCATTACCACTATTTTGCAAATTACTAATATCGCCACCGTTTGCAACAGTTTTTGACAAGTTTTTTTCATTAGCTTTATTGACAAACGCTTCCCTTATCAAGGTTTTGCCCTTACTGATTTCACTTGACTTATACGCATCAAATTCCTTGTCTCGTGTGTCACTAAATACACTTTTAATTTTAGGAAGTTTAATTGTTACAAGTTGAACAGGAACAGAAGTATATTTTTCGTGATTAATTACCAACATTTCAACAAAAGCAAAAAGCATACAATGAAAGATTAAGGAAATGAGTATTGCTAACAAATTTTTATTTTTTAGTATTTTCGTAATGTTATTACACATTTTTTTAATTTATTCTTCTGCAAAAGATGTAACTAATCCTACACTAGCTGTGCAGTTTTTTTGTAGCAACGATAAAAATTCAACAACTGTGCCATACTGCAAACTTTTATCGGCAACAAGTAAGATGCCTTTATCTTTTGCAGCATTTAACCTTTTAACCACATCATCTCTGCTTATTTTTTGTGAATTAAAAAGCACACTCCCATCCTTGTTAAGCGTTATAACATTAGATGCATCAAGAGAACTGCTTGCATTATTGTAGCTTTTAGGCAAATACACAGTAACATTCGTAGAAATAAAGCTCGCAGTAAGCACAAAAAAAATTATTAGCATAAATAGCACATCTATCAAAGATGTTATATCTAACTCGGCTATTTTACTTCTATGTCTCATTAGTTTTTCCTTATGTTATTTTTTACTTGCTATTTGAATTTATTGAGAGGTGTTCTCTAACAATATAGTCAGCAATTTGTTGCATTTTTTCTTCAACAGAGTCAATGTGTGAATTCAATAAGCCTGTAACTGCCACTACGGGGATTGCGACAATAAGCCCAGCTACAGTTGTAAAAAGTGCCTCATATATTCCACCAGTAACAGCCGAAGCATTTATTGCACCAGTCAAATTCAATGATTGAAACATTTTTACCATTCCAAGCACAGTGCCTAGCAAACCCAGTAACGGAGCAATTTTTGCAATTATATCCAATATGTTTATGTTCTTTTGAAACTTAAATATTTCCTCTCTGACAACACTGTGCATTAAAAGACGCATTTGCTCTGTAGTAATGTCCCAATGAGCTAATGCAACACAAAAGACTCTGTGATAACAAGTGTCTCTTTCCCTTATTACCTTCCAAGCTTTTTCCTTATTATTGGCAAAAATTTCTTTACCAAAATTTTCTATCAAAGTGCTTATATTGCACTTTGACGATGTAAAAAATATCAATCTTTCAATAATAACTGCCAAAGATAATACTGAAAGAGAAAAGATAATCCACATAATGAATCCACCTTGTTGAATTATAATAAACATTTTTAGTCCTCCATAACAAGTAATTTATTTTCTGAGCAAAAGAAATAGTAAAAATAGCGACCCCAAGCAAGAAGTTACAACTCCTACAGGCAACTCCTGTGGTGCAGTAACAACACGAGCTAATGTATCACAAATGACAAGAAAAGAGCCACCAATAAAAAAAGAATTTATTGTCAATCCTCTATGGTTAGTATGAAGAATTAACTTTGTAATATGCGGACACATAAGCCCAACAAATCCTATTGGTCCAGCTATTGAAACTACAATAGCAATTGCAACAGAAACTACTAATAGAAAAATAATTTTTATGCCTCTTACATTAACTCCTCGTGTCTGTGCTAGCTCTTCGCCACATAAAATCAAATCAAGCGTTGGTGCTAAGAGCAAACAAAGCAATATACAACAAATTGCAGTTATCATTACTAACAAAATTGGAGAGAAATTTATGGCATGTAATCCCCCCATAGTCCAACGCATCATTCTGAATGTGTCAATGTAACCGCCACTATATTGCACAATCATTGTTAAAGCTGAAAACATAAAATTTAGGACAATTCCAAGCAACAGCATAAAGGCTGTAGAAGCTCCTTCTTTCTTAACAGCAACAACAGAAAATAATATAATCATAGCCATTATTGCACCTAAAAATGCAAAATATGACAAACAATTCTTTAAGCTATATAGAAATGGTGAAGCAGCACAAAGTTTAATATAGGTAACTGCACCAAATGATGCGCCACTGGAAACACCAAGCATGTCAGGACTCGCCAAAGAATTCCTAAATAACGCTTGAAAAACTAAGCCACATAATGACAATATGCCACCAATAAAGAAACCAAGTAACACCCGAGGTAACCGGAGAAGCACAAAAATTTTGAGTAAAATATCATCTCTTGCAAGCAATGCAAAGGGAGATATAAAATTTGCGCCAAACAAAGGGCAGAAAACAATAAAAACTATTGACAAGAGAATTATCAAGCTTGAAATAAAAATATTTTTTTTCATAGTAAGCCTCAATAACATAACGACAAGACAGTTTTATCATTGTCAGTCTTTGCAAATTCAAATTCAGCATTAAATATATTTTTTAGGACTAAAAGGTCGAAAAAGTTTCTAGATAAATCTAATTTTTTAATCTTGCCATCTTTTAATGCAACTATTCTATCTGCAATACGCAAAGCGAAATTTATATCATGCGTCACAACGACTATTGTTTTTCCTAGGCTTTTAGCTTTCGTAATTAAGGAGAAAACTTGCTGTATATTTTGGACATCCATAAAACTTGTTGGCTCGTCCAAAAACAAAATTTCACTTCCCTGAGCAATTGTAGCTGCAAGACAGACACGTTGTTTCTCCCCTCCAGAAAGACTCGTAACAAGTCTATCTGCTAGATGCTCAACGCCAGTCATTCGCAATGCATTTAATGCGACTTCCACATCTTTTTTTGTAGTGCCTTCAAAAAACTTTTTCTTTGCAAAACGTGACATTGAAACAAAATTTAACGCTGTATAAGGTAACTCAGCTGTATGCACTTGATGCAACCAAGCAATTTTCAATGCTATATCACGAGAGGACATCTTTTGCAGGTCATATCCATCAATTGTAACATTACCAGTAAATGGTAAAAGCCCTCCAAGACACTTCAACAATGTGCTTTTTCCCACACCGCTAGAACCTATAATTGCAAGGACTTCCCCTTGTTTCACACTAAAGGTAATATCACTTAATATTTTGCGACCAGAAATTTGAACACTTAAATTTTCAACCGTAATTATATCCATATTAAAAGGCTCTTTTCTCAATTAGTATTTAATGTTTTATACATAACTTGTAATATCTCTACAATTCTTGGTCCTGGTCTAAGAAACTTTGTTCCTACAAGTGGAATTATCTTTACATTCAAATGCTTATCAGGCAATTTTTTTTTCCAACTTTGCCTTATTTGTTCAACATTAAATCTAGATTTAGTTTTAAAGCCATCATGCGTTTTAAAATCTCCCACTAAATCAAAGACAACATCAGGCTTTAGCTTTATTACACCATCTATAGTCATAAGAGGATATTGAATGGGAAATTCACACAAGACATTTTTCCCTCCAACAATTTCTAGCAACTCATTATAAAAAACATTACTGCCTGCCGCATAAAAATTATAAACAGCATCTTCATTAATATCCCTTGAAACACATATTAACACAGTCTTTTTCTGACGCATATTATGTACCTTTTTTTTTATGTCATCTATTCCACGTTGAATCTTATCCACTATATTTTGTGCTAATTTTTCTTTTGCGCAGACATGACCTAGCGTCATAATCCCATTCATTATATCTTTAATGCTATTCTGTCGCACAACAACATATTTTATGCCAAGTGCATCTAGATCTTCTGTCGCTTGTTGATGCATATCTTGCAGCACAACAAGGTCAACATTGGCTCGTAGTATTGTTTCATAATTTATTTCAGCAAAATCACACAATACTGGCTTTGTTAAAGCTTCCTTTGGATAATCACAAAATTTCGTCACACCAACAACATGCTCTCCTTCATTGAGAGCAAAAAGGATTTCTGTCGCAGCAGGAGAAAGTGACATTATCCTTTTATGAGATGCAAAGGCACTGTTACAAAAAATACAAAAATAAAATATTATCAATAAAGTGATTTTTTTTATCATCTAATAACCATAAAAAAAGAACCCTCCGCGGGTTCTTTTTTTCTTCTATTTAATTCCACGGGCAAATTAAACAGCAAAATCTACGCAAGGTATTCTGACTTCGGTTCTGGTAAACCGCTCACAGTGGCTCGTCCGTCAAGGATAATTCCCTTGTTCCCCTAAACGTAAATTATTTATTTTCTCTATAATATGCAGTAGTTAATCATCAAGATCGAAAAACTTTTTGTTGGGCACATCTCCCCAAAGACCGTCAAGATTATAATACGATTGACCATCATTCGTCAATATATTGATAACAATATGCCCACCATCCATCAAAGTCCACTTTGAACCATTCTCTCCCTCTGTGGTATATGTCAACCCCATGCTGTCAAGGATTTCTTCTGCACAATCTTTTAATGTCTGGCTGTGTATATTGCTACGTGCAATAGCAACAATGAATATTTCAGTAAAGCTAGACACTTCAGAAAGGTCATATATAGTAACCTCTGTAGCATGCTTATCAAGTAATCCATTTATTATTGGTAAATATTCAATATAAAATTCTTCTGCCATTATTCTCACCATTGTTATTTTTTTCTATTTTTCAAATAAACATCTAAAGTATCAAGAACTGTAGCTTTATAATCATGTCCTAGAACAATGGACACACAATGTGCTTGATTAGATGCTCTAATTAAATTGTTAGGTACCCCAAAGAATTCACCCAACATTTTTGCTGTATTCTTCATGTTAACAGAGGCATTTTCAGGATAAATTATATTTGAGAAATTGTAATCAAAATGTTTTGCATTACCTGTTTCTCGAATATCTATCCCTAGTCTTTGTAGCCTTTGTGCTGCTTCTTTGCATATACCTGCGCGACCATCACCATTCAAGACTGCGATATCAGTATTTATACCTTCCACTAATGTTTTTAGAAGTTTTGGATCTATTTGCTTAACATTCCCCGCATCCGTATCTGAACCTTGCCCCATAGAATTAGCAAGTTTTACAGCAGAAAATGGAATTCTTGTTTTATTACCTTTTGAATCAACTTTAAATAATCTACCAGCATGTAAGTCTGCAAGCGGAACTGTTAAAAATTTATTAACAGCCTCAGTATCACCGATCCAATAACTAAGCCTGCCTACAATAGCAGGCTCGCCAGGACACATGGTAAAGAAAATATTTTCTTGTGGAATTTCCTTTTGGATAAAATTTGCTAACCCAATAGCATAGGAAGGAGACATGTCTGTTCTAAACAGTTGCAATGCCCCCCGTATTAATGTCGGAACTTTTGTTAGCGTAGTTGGAGCATACACCTGAGTAATAACCTTCTTCAAAAACTTTTGCTGTCGTTGAATACGTCCAATGTCTCCCAAAGCATCATGCCTAAAACGCACATAATGCATTGCTGTCCTACCATCTAAGTGCTGTAAACCTGGCATAATGTTTATATCTAAGTTACCTGCTCTATCACGATATACCATTTTACGTTCTACTTCTATATCAACGCCACCTAAAGCATCAACAAATGCAGGAAAACCATCATAATCAACTATAACACAATATAGAATTGGAATTGAGAGGTAGCTTTCTATGGTAGCTTTTAACAACTCTTGCCCACCAAAAGCGTATGCATGATTAAGCTTTTGGGTTCCATGACCAGGAATCATCACTCTAAGGTCACGAGGAAGCGAGACAACTCTTACATTTTTGTCATCAACATCTACAGAAGCTAGCAGAATAGTGTCACTACGTTTCGAGTCTTCTACATTATCCTCACCAATAACAAGCACATAAAAACGTCCTTGTTCCTTTATGAGTTGATAATAAGCATCCTCTTCTTTTTTCTGTGAATCCTGCATTAAAAAGCTTATCACGCCTTCTTGTGTTGGATGCCAAACATTTTGCATTCGCAAAAATATACCACCAAGGAATGCAATAATTCCACACAATAACATAATCAATAATCTATGTTTTCCCATTCTAAACTTCGTCCTTTCCAGCTTCATACAACCTATTTGAAATTATGAAGTCATACACCAATCTAGGCAACATAAAACGAACACTCTTGTAATTTTTAATTCGATATTTTATATCTGTGCTTGATATTTCCAATTCAGGTTCCCGTAGCAAAATTACTTTTTCCCTTAATCTTTTAGGGAGCGAGTTAAATTTTTCTAAACTTGTATGTGCTCTTGTTATAGAGACAAAATGACACATATCAAGAATTTGCTCCGGCTCTCTCCATGTAGCTATGCCACATGCGGCATCAAGGCCTGTAATAAAGAACAATTGAGAAGCCTCATATTTAGGCATTTTTTTGATAGCACTAAGTGTATCTACGGTATAACTCTTACCTTGTTTTTTTACTTCAATGTCGGACACAGTAAAATATGGAACATCCCTTGTAGCGAGATATACCATCTCCAAACGGTGCTCTGCATCTACCACAACATTTTCGGTCTTGTGAGGCGGATTTCCACTTGGAATAAACAGCACCTCATCTAGGTTCAAATTATGGTAAGCAGTATCTGCAGCAAAAAGATGCCCTAAATGAATGGGGTCAAATGTCCCCCCCATAATTCCTAGTCTTTTTACACTCTCTTTTGAATTATTCATCTTCTACATCAAAATTGTCAGAATCGGTTTCTTCCTTTTCAAATTCACTATTTGGATAAAAATCTGGATAGAAAACAAATTCCTTGTGTGCAATACGAATTGTATCCCCAGCAACAGCCCCTGCACGCTCCAATAATTCCTCTACTTTATATTTTCTAAGTAAACGAGTAAAACGTGCAACATTCTCCTCTTGCGTAAAATCATATTTTACAGTAGCATCTTCCAGCTGACTATGAAGAATCTGATACCCTCCACCGTGCAAGGCAATAACTTGAATTTTTGTCCTTTTGCGAACAGGGTCTTTCTCGTAATCTCTATTTTCCCAAGCAAAAAGTTTAACCTGACTTTGAGGACGTGGATGAATTTTTGTAAACTTCACTAATTCTTTCGTCAAAAACTCAATTCCTTCGTCTGTTAAAGCACTTGTAACTACAACATTAAGCCCTTTAACGTTAAAATATTCAGTCAATTTTGCAATAAGTTCAGGTAACGCAATTTCATCAACTTCATCTGACTTATTCAAGACAATAAGCGTTGGTCTTTCTGAAAGGCGAACATCGTATTCAGCAAGCTCACTATTAACAATCCCGTAATTTTTTATTATTTCGTCAAAATTGCCACTTTCTAGCGAAAGGACATGCAACAAAAGACGTGTTCTATCTATATGACGCAAGAATTCAAGTCCAAGACCTTTGTTTATGTGTGCTCCTTCTATCAAGCCAGGAATGTCAGCTATAATGATTTTTTCATCATCCGTATTCAAGACACCTAAATTTGGAGATAATGTTGTAAAAGGATAATTAGCTATTTTGGGTTGAGCCGATGAAATAGATGCCAGAATACTTGATTTTCCAACATTGGGGAGCCCGACAAGCCCAATATCTGCTATCAATTTCAATTCTATTCTAACTGTAATTTCTTCCCCAGGGCGCCCCTGCTCAGAAAAACGTGGTGTTTTTCTGCAACTGGAAGCAAAGTAACGGTTTCCACGTCCGCCTTTACCACCACGTGCTGCCATAAATGTATCACCATTTTCTGTTAGGTCAGCAAGTCCTTCGTTAGTTTGATCATCGTAAATTATTGTACCACAGGGAACAAGGATATTTATATCCTCTCCTTTTGCTCCATTCCTTTGAGCCCCTTTGCCATGGTCACCGTTGTTACCTTTTATATGATGCATATATTCCAGATCCGCAAGCGTTTGCAGATTATTAGTGGCAGTAAACCAAACACTTCCACCATGCCCTCCATTACCACCATCAGGGCCACCATTTGGTTTAAAACGCTCACGAAGAAAACTCATACACCCATTTCCACCGTGACCGGCAACTATCTTTATCTTCAGTTTATCTACAAATTTCATCCGTTATTCCATTCTTAACAAAACAAAAGAGGCAAAGTCAAAAAAAATTGACCTTGGCCTCTCGAAAAAAGTCTGCTCAATAATTAAGCTTCACAATCCTCTATTGTAAATTCCTCAACCGTTGCATACTTACGGTCAGCCTTAGTGATGAAACGAACAGTTCCTGGAACAGTTGCATACACTGTGTAATCACGTCCCAAACCGGTCCCAACACCTGGGCGAATTTTGGTTCCTCTTTGTCTTAAAATGATAGTTCCAGCATTAACAAAGGAACCATTGCCACGTTTAATACCTAAATATTTAGGTTGACTATCACGACCATTTGTCGAACTACCTTGACCTTTTTTATGTGCCATAAGTTAATCCTCCCTCCTATGCTTCCACAGAAACAATTTCGATGAGCGTATACTGCTGTCTGTGGCCACGGAATTTACGATAATTTTTCTTCCTGCGGTATTTAAAGACGATAACCTTATCATCTTTGCCACTCTCCAAAATTTTTGCCGTTACCTTGGCTCCTTCAACATAAGGAGTTCCGATAACTGTCTCGTCATCTTTGCCAAGGAGAATAACCTTGCCAAGTTCAACAACAGAGCCATCTTCCGCTTGGAGTTTTTCCACACGAAATTTGTCTCCCTTTACTACACGGTATTGCTTACCGCCTTGTTCAATTATTGCATACATTTCTTTTCCTCCTCCGCTGCTGTTAGGTAAAACACTTACGTGTAAATTTTAGACCTAAAACAAGCGTATTTTTTGAACAGAGGGAATTATACGCAAAAAATAGTCATCTGTCAAGGTATTTTATTGACAAATTACTTAAAAAGTCATGCTCATTTAGAAATAGAAACAATCTTGTCTGTAATTTCTTTAGTCAATGACCTATCTAATACGCCATTTCGTAATTTTAGTGAATGGTTAGCTTCACTAATTACGAAAAAATTTTTCTTGTGCTTCGGTTCTACAAATGAAAACAATTTTTCGCAAGCATCTTTTGGAAATATATCGTCAAACTCACCCCACATAGCAGTAGCAAAATTTGGATGTGACGTGCTAAAGGGCGAGTCCGCAACATCTAGCAAATCTCTTGTGATAGGCAAACTGCTTTGTATTTTTTCAACTGTAGGAAAAGCATATGCTCCACTTCCGCAGAGTATTAAATGATCGATTTCACTAGTTGTGGTAGAAATTACATATGCAATTATGCCACCAAGTGAAAAACCGCAGAGCCATATTTTTTTTGACCTTTCATGTGCCAAATTGGCTACATAATCAAAAACCGTTTTACAATCGGCTAACTCATCCGCAAAAGTTTTCCCCTCAAATGCAGCCATAATCCAAGAGAGACTATCATTTTCAAATGCCGCAATATCACGAGTTTTTCTGCTCGTTTCACAAAGGAAAGGCGTGTAACCTAATTTCGCAAATGAATAGGCTAACCAACGATATTTATTCCCATGAGAAAAATTTGCAGAAGAATGAACACCATGAAAGAAAAGTATGTAGGTGTCATTTGGCACATCTGGTTCAAGACTAGACAACAAAACTTGTTTGTCACCATAGCTACCAGGTAAAGACCAAACTCTTTCTTTCATGGTGTGTAATTCTATGCTTTATGCTGAGCCACAAGGCAGGCAGAAGCAATTGAATACATCTTTGTTTCCGCTGAATCAGCTCTACTTGTCAAGATAACAGGTGCTTTTGCCCCAAGAACAAGAGCAGCTGTCTTGTTACGTGCAAAATAAACCATTGACTTGGCTAAAATGTTACCTGTCTCAATGTTCGGCACAAACAGCACATCTGCCTTGCCAGCCACTGGTGAAACAATTCCTTTGTGTTGTGCAGATTCCTCAGAAACTGCATTGTCAAGAGCAAGAGGACCATCTACTATGCAACCTTTAAATTGTTTTCTGTTGCTCATCTGTGCAAGTGCTGCTGCATCGAGCGTTGGAGGCATGGCAACATTTACAACTTCAACTGCACCAAGAATTGCAACCTTTGGAGATTCTAGACCAAAGGCATGGCAGATATCTGCACAATTATTAACAATATCAATTTTTGTTTTCAAATCTGGATAAAGATTAACAACCCCATCTGTAACAAAGAAAAGTCTGTCATAACCTTCAATTTCGTGAATGTAAGCATGAGACAAAACTCTGCCAGTTCTAAGTCCCTTTTCTTTGTTCAAGACAGCACGGAGATAATCAGCTGAATGAAGCATACCCTTCATAAATATATCTGCATTTCCACTTGAAACAATTTCTACTGCTCTAAGTGCTGCAGCAGTATTTCCACCACGCTCATCAACCACCTCATAATTGCTAAGGTCAATTCCTAACTTACCTGCAACAGTTTTAATTTTTTCACCATTACCAACAAGAACTGCAGAAATTATTCCTTCTTTTCTTGCAGCCTCAACTGCCTCCATTACTTCGTCATCTTCCGGCACTGCAACACTAACAATTTTCTTTTCACCTTGTTTTGCCGCAGCCATCAACTGTGCCATTGTCCTAATTTGCTCCATTGCACCAAAACCTCCAAATTTTTATTTTACGTTTACTTGACGCCTAATGAAATTATTGTAGAAAAAGCTTCTTCAGGTGTTTTATCTATCATTGTTATAGTATCTTCCGGCAGGAAGAATACTAAACCTGTTGTAGGATTAGGACTGGTAGGGACAAAAACCGACATATATTTCTTTCCGTCTTCCTTTACAAAACTGTTTGTCACAAAGCCAATCATATAACCACCACAAACAGGGATAGTAGCAGTTCCAAGATATTTTCCCCTTCCCCCCGTAGAGGTAAAAGTCTTAACCATGTCGCTAAAAGCTTCATACCAGCCACCAATGACAGGAATTTTTTCTATCACATACTTTTCAAACAAGCTCAATAGAGATTGTTCGCTTCGTCTTAATTTCCTGCCAATATAAACAATAATCAAAAACAAAACAACCAGTATGGTTATTGTTATTTCCTCAGAACGTGTAGCAAGGTAAATTTTACTGCTGAAAGATTTACAAAATCTGACAAGATAGATAATCAACGCTACAAATATCGCCAATGGTGTAAAAGCTAAACACCCTAAGCCAAAATCTCTTAATATTTTTGAGATAATGCCCTGTTTCTTTACATTGACAGTTTCACTAACTGATTCATCTGTAGTTTGATTTAATTCATCAGGTAAAACAATTTTTTTAAATTCCATTTTTTAATCTCCAGTTAAAAATAATAAAGTCTTGCACACCAAACACATAATTTTATAACTTGAAAAATATGTAAAAAAAATGTAATATTGCTATGTCTAGCGAAGGGAGATGTTTCATGTGAAGTATATTGATAAATTTTTTTATTGGATTTTTGCATCAATACTCTTTATCTACTTTAAATTATACCACCGATTAGAAGTTTTAGGCAAAGAATTTGTCAATAAAAAATCATCCATTATAGTTGCATCAAACCATGCAAGTTTTTTAGACCCTCCTTGTATAGGTGTAGCATGTTTGCCTAACAGCTTAAATTACATTGCAATTGATTACCTTTTCAAATTTCCACCGTTAGCTTGGGTACTACGCGTTTCCGGTGCTTTACCAATCAGCGTTGACACAAAGGCAAGCTCAGCAGGTTTAATCGTTACCATGACAAGGTATTTAAAAGAGGGGAAAAATGTCTTTGTTTGCCCAGAGGGACAACGCACACCAGATGGCCATCTTTGTCCCTTGCAAGGTGGCGTCGCTCTTATGAGCATTAAAAGTAATTCCCCTGTCATTCCTACTTATATTGCCGGTTCGTATCATGCAATGTCTCGCCACGTAATTTTTCCACGCCCTTACAAATTAAGAGTTATATTTGGCGAACCAATTGACCCTAAAACTTTACCAAGCGAGTTATCTGACAAAGAGAAACGTAAATTTATTCTAGACCAACTCCTAAACTTCTACATGGAACAGGAAAAAAAATATGGCATTGACTGATACACCTCAAGCAAACAGATTACACATTGCCTTTTATGGCAGAATGAATGTAGGAAAGTCCAGCCTAATTAACCTACTAACAGATCAACAGACAGCACTAGTCTCCAATACAGCGGGGACAACAACAGACCCTGTCATAAAAAGTATGGAAATTTTCCCGTTAGGTCCTGTGGCACTTATTGATACTGCAGGTTTTGACGATACTGGAGAATTGGGCAATCTACGGGTTACTAAAACAAAAGAATTGCTAAAAAAAACAGATTTAGCAATTCTTGTTGTTTCTCCAGAAAATATAGACGATCTTGCGATAGACAAAGATTGGGTAAAAAGGTTTAACACATTAAAAATGCCTTATTTGCTAGTGCTTAATAAGTGCGACAACTCTACCGATGAAGAAGACAAGACAATACAATTTTTAACAGAAAATTTAGGAACTGTTTCAGTAAAAATATCAGCTCTCGACAAGCTTAACAAAATTAAGCTTTTGCAAGAAATAATCAAAGTTGCCCCTCAAGATTTTGAAGCTCCTGTTTTGACATCCGATCTTTATTCACCAGGTGATTATGTTGTCCTTGTGGTTCCACAGGACATTCAAGCTCCAAAAGGCAGACTCATTCTGCCACAGGTGCAAGTTATTCGTGATATTTTAGACAATGGGGCTACTCCACTTTTAACAAAGCCAGAGAATTTAGAATCTCTGCTCTCAAATTTAATAACACAGCCAAGATTAGTAATTACTGATTCACAAATGTTTGATTTTTGTGAAAAAGTCTTACCGAAGAATGTGCCATTAACATCATTTTCTGTAATTTTTTCTCGTGCAAAAGGAGATTTTGAAACATTCCTCAAGGGAGCAAAGGTAATACAAAACTTAAAGCCTAACGATAAAATTTTAATTGCTGAAGCTTGCACACATGCACCATTGGATGAAGATATTGGCAGAGTGAAAATTCCAAGAATGTTAAAAAACAAACTTGGAATTGTAAAATTTGATATCGTAGCAGGATTAACTTTTCCTCAAAACCTTAATGAGTATGCCCTTATTATACATTGCGGTGGCTGTATGTTCACTAGACGCCAGTTGATGTCACGCATCACAGAGGCAAAAGAAGCGTCAGTTCCAATAACAAATTACGGGTTAGCCATAGCAGAAATTTTAGGAATTTTAGATAGAGCTATCAAACCTTTTCACATTAACACCCTTGACTAATACCTTATCTTGTAGTAAAATCACCCCCGTTGAAAGGAAGTGGCTCAAGCGTGGCGATAAAAGTCAATTTTCGTTGCATAGGTTGCGGAGTCTGTTCTCACATTGCACCAGGCGTTTTCAAGCTTGACGATGCAAGAGGCATTTCAGTTGTTTTGTCTCAAATAGTTACTAATGCGGCAAAAAGAGCCGAAGAGTCCTGCCCAGTGAATGCCATTTTCATTGACTTGCCACAAACGGCAGACGAATAACGGGCTTATAGCTCAATTGGCTAGAGCTTCCGGCTCATAACCGGATGGTTCGAGGTTCGATTCCTCGTAAGCCCACCACTTAACAAATATAGTGTCGTTCTTCTTCGGAACGACATTTTTTTTCACAATAAAAAACGAGGTGATACCCTATGCTACACAGTAAAAAAATCCTGAAAAAACTTTTCTCTTTTTCTTCCATTTTCCTTTGCTCGCTATTTTTCTTGTCATCTTCGGTATCCTATGCGGAAGAAAGTCTGCATGATTTACATGCAAGGTTAGACAGTTACTTAGACACCCCTATAAAACGAGCTATTGCTCTACAAGGTGAAGTAAAAAAACTAGACGCCTCAGAGAAAACACTCGCAAGTGGATTTGGAATTGCTGTCTCTGACATCTATGAACACAAAGCCGCTATAACAAAGGCAATAGCAGAATACTATCTTTTAGATAGCATTAAGGTAGAAAACGAAAAGTCAAAGAATGTCACCTTTACACCAAAAGAAGCTACAAAGATACTATCAAGTGAAAATTTCTTAATGAAGGATATGGTTACAATTCTCAAGGTAAAATATGCTTGTCTAAAAACCGTGCATGGATATGAACAAGAACTTGCTTCAAGACAAGAAGCCTTTAAAACCTCAAAAGAGACATTAGAACGGCTAGAGACAGAATACAGGCAACTTTCAGAAACAGTTGATAACAAAGCCTACTCCTCATGGGATAGAGATAAATTTCGTTTAAGTAAGTTAAAAGCAGAAATAGAAGCTCAATCCACCAATATGGCTATCTGTAAATTATATTCAAATTTAGTCACCGATTTGTTGCGTGGATTTCAAGTGCAATATGAAGACTTGAAAATAGCTGCCAACAAATGTATTGCTAATCCATCAAAACTGATAGGAGAAAGTAATTTCTTGGATCATGATATTGAAGGAAATACTTCTTGGTGTTGGAGTGAATATACAAAAATTGCTCAAAAAAGAAGCGTCACAAGCAAATTACACCTGACATCACCAACGTTAATTGCTATGCAGTCAAGACTTGATGCTCTTGCTAATACTGACACACTTTTACTTCTTTCACTGGCAGAAAATTGGTCATATCTACTCAGGAATTGGTATTGCTTGCTTGATGTAATAAAAAATGTCCTGCCTATTTCCTACACAGAACAGCTTCAAAAATACACAGACTTTGCACAAAATTTCATACAGCAATCAAACCAAACTGCAATGATGCAGTTAAGTACGCTAAAAACATTGCAAAATAATATGTCTTCTTTGAATTTATCAAAACTTACAAGAGACGATAAAATTGCCTTCACAAACTTTGACACTGAAATTAAAGAAATGCTACAAAGAGTAGATAAATACCTTGTTCAGTTGAAGGAAATGGGAGACCAAACGCAGATTATAGGCGAAACATCAGAGGAATTAGTAAACAAATCTGACAAAAAAGTGTTTTATTTTGGTTTATTCCGCACAAAGCTCGGTTCATTTTTAACGACAGAGCTTTTTACCTTGGGAGAACGTCCAATCACAATAGCCAAGTTGTTAATTGCCGTGGCACTTCTCTTATTAGCTCATTTAATATCTAAACGCGTTTCTTTACGGATAAAAAAGCGTTTTGATAACGGGCTTGATAAAAATTCTGCATCCTTGCAGAAATTGGCAAGTATCACGATATGGTTTTTCACCTTACTAGTAATTTTATGGCAGCTCAGAATTCCAATCACAGCTTTTGCTTTCATCGGTGGCTATGGTGCATTGGCTATAGGTATTGGAATGCAACGCATACTTGGAAATGCAATTGCAGGCATAATCATTCTTGTGCAGAAACGTGTCCGTGTCGGTGATATGCTGACCATTGACGGAACATGGGGCAAGGTAAAAGAAATCACACTAATGAACACAGTTCTTTCCTGTGCTTTGGCAAGTGAACACGTCATAATTCCAAACTCAAAAATACTTGATTTGTCCGTTAAAAATCATACTTGGCAGGATAATTATATGCGATCACTTATTTATTTTTGGGTATCAGGGGAAAAGGATGTTGAAAACACAAAATCAGTCATTGACTACGTCATTACAAATGACGATACTGTTGTAGTAAAATCACGTCCGTATTTTATTCGTGTCGCTGATCTTGGTAATGATTCAGTAAAATTTGAAGTCGCATATTTCTTTGATGTAACAAAATTTTTGCCAAAAGACTCGCAAGCCGTTCTGCGCGAAAAAATATTTACAGAATTCCGTAAACGTAACATTGTGGTTAGAGACCAAGATACTGTTATACAAATGGTAACTGGCAATTAAACAAAAATTAAAAAGTGGTTACAGATGCTAAAAAGCACTGTAACCACTTTTTTTACGCAAAATTAATTTTCTTTCATCGCTTGTGCGAGGCGTTTAATACCATCTACAATAACTTCTTTTGAAGAATTGGTGTAATTTAAACGAAGTGTATTGACATTTGTTTTGTCGGTATAGAATGGATCACCAGGAACAAAGGCAACCTTCTGTGCCATGCACTTATTGAAAAGATCAAGAGCAGATTTCCCCTTCGGTAAGGTTGCCCAAATAAACATACCACCCTCTGGTTGAGTAAATTTGACGTCTGATGGGAAGTATTCCTTCATAGCAGAAAGCATTGTTTCTGACTGCTCTTTATAAAGGGCGCGAATTTTTGAAACATGCGAAGCAAAGTCGTTGTTTGCAAAATAATCAGCCAAAATATACTGGCAGAAAATGTTTGTATGCAAGTCAGATGATTGCTTTGCAGTAACAAGATGGTGCATAAGCTCATCATTTTTTGTAATTAGATAACCTGTTCTCATACCAGGTGTAACTGTTTTTGAGAAAGATCCAAGCAAAACACTGCTCTCAAGTTTTTCCGCTCCCATGTAAGGTAAGAACTCACCCTTAAAACGAAGATCACCATATGGGTCGTCCTCTATAAGTGCTTTATTGTACTTTGCAAAAAGCTCTGCTATCTTTTTACGTTTTTCTGCTCCGTAGGTAAGACCTGTCGGATTTTGGAAATTAGGAACAGTATAGGCAAATTTCATTTTTGGATCCTGCAAAGCACGCTCCAACTCTTCCAAATTCAATCCATCATCTTCTAATGTAACGGGTAAAAAACCAACTTCAAACATAGTAAAGGTCTGGATTGCACCTAGGTAGCCTGGTTCCTCCACGACAACTTTATCGCCTTTGTTGAGATATACCTTTGCCAAAAGGTCAAGCGCCTGTTGTGAGCCAGTTGTAATCAAAATATTTTTTGGTTCTAGGCGAAGGCCTTGACTTTTGTTATAGCGCTCTGCAATTTGCTCACGCAGAGGCAAATAGCCTTCTGTTGTTGAATACTGAAAAACCTTGTCACCAAATTTTTCAATTACGTTTACTGCGGATTGTTTCAGTGCTTCCTGCGGAAATGAAATTGGATTTGGTAGACCGCCAGCAAAAGAAATAACGCTGGGGTCTTGTGTTACTTTCAAAATCTCACGAATAAATGACGCTTTTGTTGCTAAAATTCTGTCAGAATAACTACTCATTTATACATCCTCCGTCGAAATAGACTTCTTATAAACAACTCAAAGAATTAAGAAGAAATTATAAACGCTTTTTTCTAAATTGCAAGTAGTTTTAACTTTTTTACATATCTTTGTTGTATAATATCGTAAATATATGGAGGTGGTTTTTGTGGTAATAGAATTTAATCTACTAGAAACAATTGCCTTTGCAATGGCAATTTTTGGTTTGGGGATACAATTAAAAAAACAAATACGTTTTCTTACAAAATACCTCATTCCTGCTCCCGTCATTGGTGGAATTGTATTCTCTTTGCTAAAATGGGCATTGCGAGACTATGTCACTTTTCAATTTGACATGACAATGCAAGTGCATCTTATGGTGGCATTTTTCATCGCAACGGGACTTTCCGCAAGTTTCTCGATGCTAAAAAAGGGAGGAATTCAAGTTTTTATTTTTCTTGGAATAGCGTCTCTTCTTGTTCTCTTACAAGACACCTTGTCCATAGCACTTTCCTACCCTCTTGGTATGTCGCCAATTTTGTCTTTGCTTGCCGGCTCCATCACGATGTCTGGCGGACATGGAACTGGTGCTTTATATGCTAAATTATTTACCAATATGGGCTACAAAGGTTGTATGGAGATGGCTATGGCAGCAGCAACCTTTGGACTTGTAACTGGCTCTATCATGGGTGGTCCACTTGCAAGAAAACTTATAAAAAAATATGACCTATTAAGCAAGGAAGCAGACTTATCTTCAACGCCAACAGACCATAAAATTGCCGTTGACATGGAGTTAAACGATGGTCAAGTTACCTCCATTGCAATAATAAGCACTTTTTTTCAATTTTCTCTAGCAATGGTGCTAGGACATTTCATAGAACATTTAATGACACCTTATGGGATAACACTACCAACTTACCTCTATGCACTCTTTGTAGGTATTTTTATCCGCTTAATAAGCGACAGAGCAAGACGCTACAAAATCCACTTGCGCATTGTTTCTATGTTTGGCGAAGTATCTTTGGCAATTTTCCTCACGCTTTCGCTTATGTCACTTGAGCTTTGGCAACTATCAGATATAGCCGGTCCAATGTTTGTTATTTTGTTTTGTCAAGCACTCTTGATGTTCCTCTTTGCATATTACGTCACTTTCCGCATTATGGGACGTGATTATGCTGCAGCTGTAATTTCTGGCGGACATTGTGGCTTTGGACTTGGTGCAACACCAAACGCTATAGCAAATATGGATGCAATTGTGGCTCAACATGTTCCCTCACCAAGAGCATATTTTGTTGTGTCAATAGTTGGTGCATTTTTCATAGATATTATGAACGCAATGATTATACAATCCTTTGTCTCAATATTTCGCTAGGAGGAACCAGTTATGTTGCTATTAAAATTCGATCTTGTTCAAACAGTTGCATTTGCATGTTTTCTCTTTGTTATTGGCCTATATTTATATAATTATTTTTACATGCAGTCGGACATAAATGTTCCACCGGTGATAGTTGGAGGAATAATTTTTGTCATAACTAGATTGCTCCTAAAGGGCAAAATTAATTTTGAATTTGATTTTACTTTTCTTGAACCGAGCTACACAATTTTCTTTACAATCATTGGCTTTAGTATAACGGCAGATTTTTTTAAGCACACAAAAAAAGAGATACTTCTCCTATTACTTTCTGCAACTGGGCTCATTATAATTCAAAATCTCGTGGCATATTTTCTTGGAACGAGCCTTGGTCTTTCACCCTTAATATCTTTAATGACCGGTAGTGCCACTCTAACGGGTGGGGCTGGAACAGCGACTTCAATTGCTGCCACACTAGAACCTCTCACAAAAACAGAGGGGCTTATGGAGGTTGGTATAGCATTTTCATCGCTAGGGGTATTATTCGCTTCTTTGCTTGGCACACCATTTTGCACAAACATAATTAAAAAGAATAATCTATGTGCTCAAAAAAATTTCACAACAGATACTAGAAGAATAAGCCAAAAAATCTTTTTTAATGAAGGACATGCAAAAATTACGTTGGAAAGTATTTTGATGACGATTTTTCAGATTTGCCTTATCGCCGGTATTGCAATAACATTAAGCAGTTATCTCTCAAGCCATAAAATTATTGTCCCTTCAATACTTATTGCAACATTCTTAGCAATTTGCTTACGAGCTCTGTTTGACCATTTTCACAGATCCCACATATCACCACAGCTGCTCCGTTTCTTTGCAGATTTTAATCTTATGATTTTGCTTGCACTGTCAATGATGAGTATAGATTTGCACAATTTATCAAATTTATCTCTACCTTTGCTTGTTATTTTTATTGTCCAACTTTTGCTTACTTTTGCTTGGTGCTATTTTGTTACTTATAGATTATTTGGAGGTAACTATAATGGCGTGCTCGCTATGTCAGGTCACATAGGATTTGGTATAGGCACAACTGAAAATGCATTAGTAAACATTGAAAATTTGTCTATTTTATATGAACCAAACCAAAACATCACCTTCGCAACAATAGCAGTTGGAGCCTTCTTAATTGATATTATCAACATAAATTTCATATATTTCTTTTTTAACTTGCTAAGATAATTTGAAAAAGAAAAGAGGTCGAGAAAAAATTTTCTCGACCTCTTTTCTTTTTATTATCATATTAGAATAATCCGCTTACTTTACCACTATTATCTACATCAATATTACATGCTGCTGGACGTTTTGGAAGACCTGGCATCGTCATTATTGTGCCAGTCACAGGGATAATAAAACCAGCTCCCGCAGAAAGACGAACTTCGCGAACGGTAACCTTGAAGTTTGTTGGACGACCAATTTTTGTCGGGTCATCAGAGATAGACGCCTGCGTTTTTGCCATACAGATGAGCAAATTGTCTTTCCCAAGGTCATGAATTCGCTTCAAATCTTTTTCTGCTTTATCCGTGTAAACAACATCATCTGCACCATAGATTTTTTGTGCTATTTGCAAAATTTTCTGTTTTGGAGACAGTGCAGTATCATACAAAACGTGGAAATTAGATGGTTTTTCACAAGCATCGAGCACTGCTTTTGCTAGTTCTATGCCACCCTTTCCACCCTCTGCCCAAATGTCAGACTCAACGACAGGAACACCTATTGTTGCAAGGCGTTTTGTGATAAAGTCAAGTTCTTCTTTGGTGTCTGTTGGGAAGGCATTAACTGCAACAACAACAGGCACACCGTAGCTTTGCATATTCTCAACATGCTTTTCAAGGTTTGGAATACCTGCTTCTAGTGCTGCCATATCAACATTAGCAAGATCCTCTTTTGCCATTCCACCGTGCATTTTTAATGCCCTTATTGTTGCAACAATAACAATTGCATCAGGTGTAAGCCCTGCAACACGGCACTTAATGTCAAGGAATTTTTCTGCCCCGAGGTCAGCGGCAAATCCTGCCTCTGTGATGAGGTAATCAGCTAATTTCAAACCATATTTTGTAGCGGTAACAGAGTTACAACCATGTGCAATATTAGCAAATGGCCCACCATGGATAAAGGCAGGAACATGCTCTAGTGTCTGCACAAGATTTGGTTTTATTGCATCCTTCAAGAGCATTGCCATTGCACCATGTGCTTCAAGGTCTCTTGCGGTTACAGGTTTGTCGTCATACGTTTGAGCAACTATTATGTTTGCAAGACGCTCCTTCAAATCATCTATATCCTTTGAAAGACAAAGTATTGCCATAATTTCTGATGCAACAGTGATATCAAAACCATCTTGACGAGGAACGCCATCGGTTTTCCCGCCAAGCCCTACAACAATGTTGCGAAGGGCTCTGTCGTTCATATCAAGCACACGTTTCCATGTAATTTTTCTAGGGTCAATTCCAAGTGGATTTCCCTGTTGCAGAGAATTGTCGAGCATTGCAGACAAAAGATTATGAGCACTTGTAATTGCGTGGAAATCGCCAGTGAAATGAACGTTAATGTCTTCCATTGGCACAACTTGGCTGTAACCACCGCCAGCAGCCCCACCTTTAATTCCAAAAACTGGGCCTAAAGATGGCTCTCGAAGTGCAAGGCACACCTTTTTGTCTAATAGTGCCATTGCCTGTGCAAGCCCTACTGATGTTGTTGTCTTGCCCTCACCAGCGGGAGTTGGGGTAATTGCCGTCACCAAAATCAATTTGCCATTCTTGCGGTCTTTGATTTTATCCCAAAGCTCAAGAGAGACTTTTGTTTTATACTTGCCATAAAGCTCCAAATCGTCTTCTGTTAAGCCTAATTTTGCAGCAACCTTTACAATAGGCTCCATTTTTGTTGCCTGTGCTATTTCAATATCGCTTGGATAGTTCATCTCGTTCCTCCTATAATATTTCGTTTACCTTTTCTACTGCTTGAGCAGAAATTTTTTCAACATTATTTAGTGCATTTTGTAACCTGCTTTGAGCGTTCTCTACAAAACTTACATCTTTTATGCTTGGTAAATTTATCAACACATTGTAGCTTGCAGATTTTGCCGCAGCATTTGCAAGTATTGCGCCAATGGCGGCATCTGTGGCAGCCATTTTGTTACCAAATTTTGCTGTTTCTAACGATAACCTTGCCACCTTTTCACAAGTTTCTACAATCTGCAATGGCACAAGCGTTGCTTGTTTAGATGCTTCTTCCATTGCCTCAGCGCGTAATTTTTTTTCAGAATCAGTTTCTTTTGGCAAACGGAGTGCCGCCATAAATCCATTAAAAGCCTCTATGTCGCTATCCGCAAGTGTAAGAAATTCGCTACGCAAAGTTTCCACTTCTTGCAAAACTTCTTCCATCTTCTCCCAAGAGTCTTTATATTTTTCCTTGCCAACTGTAAGATTTGCCACCATAGAAACAAGGGCGGAAGACACAGCCCCAATAATTGCAGACACACTTCCACCACCAGGCGTAGGCGAAGAAGAAGAAAGCGTTTCTAAAAAATCGTTAATTTTCTGTTCTTTCAAATTCATAAAACACAACCTTCAAAATTAATGTAAATTTTACAAGCTCTCTACAAATTTTTTGACTCGTTTCATGCCTTCTTCAATGTATTCATATTCTCTGCAATAAGCCAAACGTATATGACCTGGCATTCCAAACACATCGCCTGGCACAGCGGAGACACCGACTTCCTCTAGCAATTTCTCGCAAAATTCAAAGCCCGTCAATGTTCCGTCCTTTATTTTATCAACTAGAGGAAAAGCATAAAATGCTCCTTGCGGTGTTTCAAGTGAAAGCCCCTTAGTTTGTGAAATGTAATCCAACACCATGTCACGGCGACGTCTATATTCTGACACCATTTCTTTTACATCACCATCAGCACTGCGAAAAGCTTCTGCAACCCCAGCCTGTGCAAAGGCATTAGCACAGGTTACAAGGTTTTGGTGGCATTTATTTACAAAAGGTCTCATCTGTTCTGGTGCAATTATCCAGCCAACACGCCAACCAGTCATTGACCATGTTTTTGATGCTGAAGCAACAGTCACGGTTCTGTTTTCCATGCCTGGCAAACTTGCTATGCTGATATGCTCACCGTCATATAGAAATTTCTCGTAACACTCGTCGGATACTACCCAAATATCACGTCTTTGTGCTACTTCTGCAATTTCTTCCAAGCATTTTTTTGAAAAGACAGTTCCACTTGGATTGTTTGGCGTGTTTATTAAAATTGCAGCAGTTTTTACTGTTATAGCACGCTCTATATTTTTTGCAAAAGGTTCAAGTGAACCTTCCTTTGGCTCAACTGGAACTATGTTTAGGCCACAGATTGCCAAAACGTCTGCATAGGCAGAAAAATATGGCACGGGGACAATCACTTCGTCTCCTGGATTACAGAGAGTGAGCATTGTGGCACTGAGTGCTTCCATTGCTCCACCTGCTGTTACAACAATATTTTTGACTGGGTCAACCTTCATGTTATTCTCACGGCAATATTTTTTTGCAATTTCCTCACGCAATTCCTGTGTGCCTCCCATGTCGGTATAATGCACCTGTCCATTATTCAAAGCCCAAATAACTTTGTCCTTTGCACATTGTGGAGAGTCAAAATCTGGACGACCAATCTCCATATGGATAATTGATTTTCCATCTCTTTCCATTTGTTCTGCTTTGGTTAAAATTTCACGGATACCACCACTCATCTTGACACGCTTCATTCTTTCATTTGGAAAAACATGCTTGGTTTCACTCATTTTTTATTAACCTCTTCTTTAAGATTTTAACAATTTTGTAAGGACAGGAACTACCTGTTTTTTACGAGAAACAAGCCCTTTAACAAAGGCCGTATTATTCTGTAACTTGATGTCAAAAGCACGGCAGACTATATCTCGTCTGTTTCCTAGCACAAGCAAATCAGAATCACAGTTTATAATGTCTGTTATCATCACCATGAATAGGTCTAAACTCTCATTGGAAATTATGTTAAACATCTCGAGCTCAATTTCTTTGCGCCTGTCTAAAACGGAATCGTGTTTCACAAAGCTCGTTGCAGAAATTCTGATTCGCAATTTACCTAATGTGTATAATTTGGAGTCTTCAAGCAAAATATCACGTGCTGTCATCTCACTTGTATCTGTTCCAGATGAAAGAAGTGCGATGCCATATTTTTCTAAATTTTCACCTAACTGAGATACAAGCTCTTTCGCAACACGTTTATCTTCTTCTGTTGTTGTCGGACTGCGAAGCAACAATGTGTCGGAAATAATAGCAGAAAGTAACATTCCCCAAACGTCTCTTCTTGGCTTTACATTTGCTTCCTTTAACATTTTATAAATTATGGTAGATGCACACCCCCAAGGCTTAGTTGTGAAATCTATCGGGTGCGCATTACTGAAATTATTTATTCCATGGTGGTCAATAACCATTATAATCTCGGCATTTTCAATGTTCACTGCACTTTGAGAAGCTTCATTGTGGTCAACGAGGATTACCTTGTCACCAAGAGAGAGAGTATCAATGTATTGCAAATCAGCATCAAGAGAAAAATAATCCATAGCAAAAAGCGTTTCTGCATTATATTTTCCAAGTCTGCAAGCATTAACGTGCATTCCACGGGAATTCAAGAGATAAGCCACCGCAATCGAGGACGCAATAGAATCAAGATCAGGGTGCTGATGTCCAAAAACTTTTATGTAACTTCCAGCAGGATTTATTACCTCACTTAAAGGAGTCAACTTGTCTTGAGATTCAAGCAAAGGAGATGTTTCATCTTCTTTTACCCAGATATTCAGTTTTTTGTTGAATCTAAACACAAATGTTCCCCCAATCTATTAAAAATGTCGTAGTAGTATAGCATATAAAAAACAAAAATGACATTGCAAAATCAATTCTACTAAAAAATTTAATTATTTGCCCTAATAAAATATCCCTGCTACTAGCGTTTCATATTCGGGAAAAGAATCTTTGCTCCAAAGTATCTCAAACCCTAAAAAGTCTCTTGATAACTTCACAAGGTCAAGTCCTATTCCAGAAAAGGAATAGCGCATCTTCTGGGGAAAGCGACATGTCTTCCCCTCTTGCTTTGCACAAGAGACACAATTTTCACACACGCCTGCAGCAATGGCAATTCCTCGGTCAAATTCACCTTCTAGGGCTAGGCAGGTGTTATTCAAAACCCGTTTTACACGACCGTAAGTGGCACGACGTAAAATGTCTTTTTGCTTTTCGTTTAACTTCTGTGTTGCCCTTATTAAATATGGCTCATAATACACTTGAACAGCCACAAGAAAGCCCCTTGTTTTACCAAAAAGTAAATCAGACGCAATGGGGGACGAGGGCGGACAAGACCAAACCTTACCGTAGTATGGGCAGGCACAACAAGCAGTGCGAATTTCTTTTGATCTATAATATTTTGGGGTCAAAAGTTCTTTCACTGCAATTTTTTTTACATGTATTTTTGTTTTGTATGCCTTGTCAAACATTCTCATAATCTCCATAGTTATATTATATGCAAAATATGTTTCCTAGCAAGCATAAAACATATTTTTAGCTATTTCATGCTATAATCACACAATAGTCTATCAGGAGAAGCAAGTCAATGATTGAAATAAAAAATTTAACGGTATTTTTTAAGGAACACACTGTTCTTAATAATATTTCTTGTCAGATAAATGACAAAAGTGCCATTGGATTGGTAGGAGCCAACGGAGCAGGGAAAACCACTTTTTTGCGTTCAATTGCTGGGCAAATTGACTACGAAGGTGACATAACTGTTTCTGGCTCTCGTCGTGAACATGAAATTGGCTTTTTGCCACAGGATTTGGCAGAAATTCCTGCATTGCCCTTGATAGACTTCTTAGCACAGTCTGCCGGTGTGGCAGAAAAAAAACATGAGCTTGCTCTTTGCGAAGAAGCTCTTGCAAAATCAAATGGCGAAGAAACAGAAAAACTACTTGCAAAATACGAAAAACTCCAGACAGAATTTGATGCAATGGATGGATTCGATTTTGAAATAAACGCAAAAAAAATCCTTCACGGTCTTGGTTTCAAACCGGAAAGAGACGCAACACAAAACACTGCATCCTTTTCCGGTGGTTGGAGAATGAGAATTGCCCTTGCCGGGCTACTCATAAAGCGTCCTTATGTGTTACTCCTGGACGAGCCAACAAACCACCTAGACACAGAAAGTATGGAGTGGCTTGAGGATTACCTTACAAACTACGGTGGAATAATTATTTTTGTCTCCCACGACAGACATTTTTTGAATAAAATTGCAAAAAAAATTTTTGAAATTTCCAACGCAAAGCTAGACACATATTCATGTGGCTATGACCAATATTTAACAGAACGCATTGCAAGACTCGAAGCGAAAGAAAGCGAAAGAGAAGCAAACATAAAAAAGCGTGATGAAATAATGGCTCTTGCAAACCGTTTTCGTTACAAGGCAACCAAGGCAAAGATGGTGCAAAGTCGTTTGAAGCAGTTGGAGCACATCGTGATAGAGGACGAAGCTCCAAAGGAAAAAAGCGTAACCTTTTCTTTCCCAAAATGTGAAAAAAGTGGTCATATCGTAGCAACTGCCATAAAGCTATCAAAACGCTACGGCGACAATTTAGTCTTTAGTGATATTTTTTTTGAAATTGAACGAGGCGAAAAAATTGCGTTAGTGGGTGTTAATGGCGCTGGAAAATCCACCTTGCTTCGCTTGTTGGAAGGCATTGAAGAGCCAACAAGTGGCGAAGCAAAGCTCGGTTATAATGTCCGAATGGCGTATTTTTCTCAAGAATCGGCAAAAAATTTGAATTATGACCACACAATTTGGCAGGAAGTGAATAACACTGGCTCACTTTTGTCACCTCAAGAAAAAAGAAATTTGCTCGGTTGCTTTTTGTTTTCAGGCGAGGCTATAGAAAAACCTGTCCGTGTTCTTTCTGGTGGAGAAAAAAGTCGCCTAGCAATGCTCAAGATGCTACTTTCACCATCAAATTTTTTAGTGCTGGACGAACCAACAAACCACCTAGACGTGAAAACAAAAGAACTCTTTTGTCAAGCATTGCTTGAATATGATGGCACAATCATCATTGTTTCACACGACAGAGAATTTCTAGATGCACTTTCAACGAGGGTATTTGAAATCAGAGACGGCAAATTTTACGATTACCACGGAAACTACAGCTATTTCATAGAAAAAAGAAAAGAAAAACTAGCAGAACAAAATTCTGTCACTTTCAACTTGGAAGGCAAAAAAAATACCGTGCCACAATCAAAGGAAGAAAGAATCCGTTTGAGAGAGGAACAAAAGAAAATAGCTCAAGCAGAAGCAAAGAAAAATAAAAAAATAGCAACCCTTGAGGAAGAAATTTCAAGACTGGAAGCAAGAAAAGAAGAATTGACACAAAGCCAATGCTTGCCAGAAGTCTTTAACGATTTTGCAAAATCTGAGGAAGTTCAACAGAAATTGGAAGAAATTACAAAAAAAATTGACGAAGCATACGCTGAATTATTTGAATGCGAATAACAACAATGTAAAGTAAATGTCACATACCAATTTCTAAACATTCGCTAATAGCATATATAAAACATACAAAAATCATCAGAAATTTTGAGATAATTTTGGCACATTTTATTTTGCTTTCAAATTTTGCAAAATTTAATAGAATTAGCATACTTGACAGGAGAAAAAAAAAAGATAATATTACAAAGTTAGATTGAAAAGAAAGAAGGAGAATATTAAATGGCCACAATTGGAAATTTTGAAAATGCCGCTAGCTTTGCTACGATTAATAAAACACCACTTCGCACGACGGTAGAAAGCGCATTCTACGGAAATAACGTAAAATTCGTTAAAGATTTGAAGGAAGCTTACAAACTCGCTAAAGCTTCCCCAGGAACAGTTGAATTGACAGGGATGCCAATTTACAAGCCCGAGAGCATTGGACTTCCCTCATCTTCAAATGTCTTGTTGTTTAACGACGGAGCAGTTTTTGGAAGATGTGCTGCTGCGCGTAGAATTTTAGGTCAAGCAGGCATCAACACAACAGAGCTTTGCACCATTATCCGCGAGGCAATGCACAATGCAAGAAACAGAACTTTTTACACGGCAGATGCTGTTGTTGGACTTGAAAAAGATTTCATGGTGAAGGCTCACCTTATGTTGCCGGAAGGCTATGAAAATAATTTGCTCAGTTGGATGTTAAATTTCCAATATTCCAATAGCGAATACGAAAGGTTATACAAAAATTCTCGCAAATATGAAAACGATGGAGACATTTTCGTCTATGCAGACCCTTATTGGAGTCATCCAGACTTTCCACTTGGTCTTGCTTGCTTCTCACCAGAAGAAAACGTTGCAGCCGTCCTTGGTATGAGATACTTCGGCGAGCTCAAGAAGGGAACTTTGACACTCGCTTGGGGCATCGCAGCAAGAAATGGTTACGCTTCCTGCCACGGTGGACTAAAACGTTACAAGACAAAAGAAGGTAAAAAATTCGTCTTGGCAGTCTTTGGTCTTTCCGGTAGCGGTAAGTCAACCATTACCCACGCAAAACATGACGGCAAATATGAAATAAAAGTTTTACATGATGACGCTTTCGTTATCAATGTTCAAGACAAATATTCAATCGCATTGGAGCCAGCATATTTTGACAAGATGCAGGATTACCCCATCGGTTGTCCAGACAATAAGTATCTCTTGACACTTCAAAACTGTGGTGTAACAAAAGATGAAAACGGCAAGCTGGTTTGTGTTTCAGAAGATATCAGAAACGGTAACGGCAGAGCTGTAAAATCCCGCCTTTGGACACCCAATAGAGTTGATAGAATTGACGAACCCCTTAATGCAATTGCGTGGTTAATGAAAGACCCAACCTTGCCACCAGTGGTAAAGATTACTGGTTCGTCGCTTGCTTCTGTAATGGGTAGCACCTTGGCTACAAAGAGAACAACGGCAGAACGCCTTGCTCCTGGTGTAGACCCAAATGCATTGGTAATAGAAAGCTATGCAAATCCTTTCCGCACATATCCTCTCGGTATGGACTATTCACGCTTCAAACAACTTTTTGATGATGGCGTTGATTGCTACATCATTAACACTGGATTCTTTGGCGAAAAGAAAATCCCAAAGGAAGCAACATTGGAAATCTTGGAAAAAATCGTTGAAAACAATGGTGAATGGAAGCCATTTGGAAACCTGCCAAATATTTCATACCTACCAATTGAAGGCTTTGAGCCAAACTTTGATGACTCGTCATACAGAGAACAGTTAAAAGCTCGTATGCAAGACAGAGTCACATTCGTTGAAACGAGAAAAACAGAGAAAAGCGGTGCCGACATTTTGCCAGATGATGCACTAAATGCACTAAAAGAAATTATCTCCGCTATGTAATGAAATTAAAAAAAGAGCGAGGCAACTATTTTATTAGTTGCCTCGCTCTTTGATATTTAAAATTTATCTCAATTTAAAGGTTAGTGAAAGTGACACGGCGTGTGTCAAGCCATTGTTTGTAGTAGCAGTTTCAAATGCGGGATTTGTAGCACTGCCATGGATAGTTCTGTCACCAGTCCAAATCATTGTATATGCAAAAGCCCAGGTAGTATAGTCATTTGGCATATATTTACAACCTGCACTCCATCTGTGACGGTCGCCAGTTGGAACAGTAAGATCAACATAAGCATCTGGAACAGGACTTTCATCAAAGACATATCCTGTAAGAAACGCCCAATGTTTACTAAATTTGTGTTCCAGTCCAACACCAAATCTCCAAGAGGAGCTCCAATTTTTTGTTGCATTTAAGTTCTTAGATGTTCCAGGTGCAATAGCCTTATCAAGAGAAATATCGAGAGCATCATAGGTTGTCCAGTTTGTCCAAACTATATCTGCTTCAACACGAGTTTTCTCACTTATCTTGTGTCCGATACCGAAGCTAATAGAATCCGGTAATGTAACAGTTCCATGTGCCCTTGTATGCAAAGGACCACCTAAGGGATCAGGACGATCGTCCACGTCGAAATCAGCATCCATTGATTGACGTACCTTTGAGCGGTAAGTAACTGCAGTACTAGTTTTTTCATCAAAATCATACATTGCAGAAACTACATAGCCAACATTAAAAGACGAACCGTCAAGCTTAAAATTCATATCTCCAAGTTGAGATGGAATAGATCTGTCCATCCTTAAGCCTGTGTAATTTAAGTCAAGTCCAAGTGCAAGAGACCACTTTTTATGTGGCTTGAACGCAATTGTAGGCTGGACAGTGACACCTTTCATCTGGGAATAAACTGTATCATAACGACCTAATGACTCTGTCCCTATTTCAATTTCGTTGCCAAAACGTGGGAAAATTCCTATTCCCCACCAAAGATTGCTTCCCTTAGTGTCTTGTGCATAGAAAAGGCTTGGAGCAATAACAGGGCTATAATTGTTGCTTGAATTATAAAATTTGCCCGACCTATCAATGTAGTCAATTCCAAGCGTTGGATCAATCCAGGTAAAGCCAAGTTGTAAATAACTACCACGAAGTTTTGTAATCTGTGCTGGATTATAGGCAAGAACAGCCGGATCATGTTCAGCAAACATATAATTTTCACCCATTGCCACACCGGCAGCACTCCATTCATAAACACCAAAACCTTCTGCAAAAGCAATATTCGGAGCAATAAAAACTGCAAATAAGAGCAACAAAACAAGTTTTTTCATACAACTTCTCCTTAATTTAATTTTCTGTAATTATCTTAGGATGTTGTTCACCTAAACTTGGTGTCACAACGGAAACCTCAATACTGACTTCTTTACCAGACTCATAGTAAGCTGCAAAATCTTTTAGATTTTTTTGTGCAAGATAGCGGTAACACGCTTGCCCTAACTCATCAACCATCTGACTGATGAAACAATTTTTTCCCTTGCAAGCAAGCATATTACAATGATATGGTTCAAACATACCGCCAAGCGATTCAAAAATATGTGTCAATGGAACATCTTCGGGATTACAGTTTAAGACGTATCCGCCACCAGGACCACGTTGCGATTTTATAAATCCTCTATGGCGTAAATGCTGTAAGACCTTTGAAAGATGAGGCTCGCTAGTGCCAAGAATTTTTGCAATGTCTTTTGTAGTAAGTGCTACATTAGGATTTTTTATAATTTCGCCCATAGCATGAAGCCCTAACACTAGTGGCTCAGACAAATATACGACAGGATTCAACACCCCACCTCCATTTTATATAAACTAATTGTAGAATAGTGGATATTATATTCCATTTTTATCTTTTGTCAAGATACATCAAACAAAAGCAGGCAGTAGGAAAATATTTTTTTCCTACTGCCTGCTTACAATTTACAAACTAATCTGCAAGAACAATTAAGCTCAATACAATTTTATATTTTGAGACATTCTCGTATTGAGCTTTCTTCTCCCAAAAGAAGAATACTAGAATCCTCTTCAAATTGAGTATCTGGAGTAATGTTTGTGTTTATCTCACCATTCTTTTTAATAGCAAGAATGTTTAAAGAGTATTTTTTTCTAACATTAACCTCTGATACACTCCTGCCCAGCCAGCCTTTTGGAATTTTGACCTCAACTATTAAGTGCGATTGGTCTAGCAATGTATAGTCCAATAAATTATCAGAGCTATATCTCACAGCTGCCCAAGTCGCCAACTGTTTTTCAGGATAGACGACATAATCAGCACCATTTCTTAAAAGGAATTTTTCTTGAACATCACGCTCTGCACGGGCAATTACCAACTTTGCACCAAGCTCTTTCAAAAGCGATGTAACTTCAAGTGAATTTTGAAAATTTGCGGAAATTGTAACATAACAAACATCAAAATTTGCAACCCCAAGAGAACGCAAAAATGCAGCATTAGTTGCATCTCCTATTTGTGCATCGCTAACAATGGGGAGAATGTTATTCACCCTTTCTTCATCAGTGTCAACAGCCAAGACTTCATGCCCAAGCTCAACAAGTTTTTTTGAAATATGACGACCAAACCTGCCCAAGCCAATAAGTAAAACACTTTTCATAAATGTAATCTCCAAAAATATTTTTATAGTTTCAAAGTTAACCAACCGTCATTTCTTCGGCTGGAAATCTTGATGCATTCTGCTTTGAGAAAAATGCAGCGTATATAATTGTTAAACCGCCAACACGCCCAAAAAACATCAGAATAATTAAAATATATCGTGATGGGATTGATAATTGGGGTGTGATTCCCAAAGAAGAGCCGACTGTCCCAATTGCTGAGGCAGTTTCATACCAAGTGGAAGAAAGTGGCAGACTCTCAATGGTAGATATCGCCATAGCACCCAATAAACTAAATACGACATACATCATAGCAATTGTTGCTGCATTTTTTATTATATCAATTTCAATACGACGACCGAAAATTTCTGTGTCCTTTTTTCTACGAAATACCGCTATACATGTCATCAAAAGAACAGTAAATGTGGTATTTTTCATACCGCCACCAGTTGAACCAGGTGACGCTCCAATTAGCATAAGAACAATTGAAATCCCCTGGCTTGTAGAGCTCATACTTGCAAGGTCAACAGTATTAAATCCGGCAGTCCTTGGCGTTACAGATTGAAAAAGTGACGCAAGAATACGCGATTTCAAGGGAAAGGCGTAAAAATCATAGAAGAAGAAATATATTGCAGGCAACAATATAAGACATAACGTTGATGTTAATATAACCTTGCTTTGCAGTCTATAGCGTGAAAATATAAATTTTTCCGCGCGCATATCCTCCCAAGTAATAAAGCCGAGCCCACCAAAAACTATTAAAGCCATCACGGCAATATTAATGGTTGCACTAGATACATAGCCAGTAAGCGATGGAAATGTATGTCCAGGCCACCCTAACAGGTCAATACCGGCATTACAAAAGGCAGAAACTGAATGAAAAAAAGCATACCAAATTCCCTTTACACCATAGTCTGCACAAAACACTGGCATCATTGCCAAAGCACCAAGGCTCTCAACAAGCAATGTCCCTTTTATTATGTGTTTGGTAAGACTTGTAACTGAGTCTAAAGTTGAAGAGGAAGTTGCTTCCACCATTGTGTTTCTCACAAAAAGCGAAATATGACGTCCGGAAAATGAAGCAAAACTTGCAGCAACCGTAACAACACCAAGTCCACCAATTTGAATTAAAAGCATTATGATTACGTGACCAAAGCTCGTCCAGTATGTCCCAGTGTCCTGCACTACAAGTCCAGTAACACAAACTGATGTAGTTGATGTAAACAATGCCTCGTTAAATGGTGTCCAACCATGGCATGTTGATGAAATAGGTAGCATTAAAATAAATGCTCCAAAGAGTATTATTCCTGCAAAACCAAGAACTATTATCTGTGACGGGGTTAATTTTTTCATGCTTTTCACCTTTATTTTATTTTTCTAGCAACGAGGTAGCATTAAAACGTATGCCATTCCAACACATTTCAAGATGCAAATGTGGCCCCGTTACTCTGCCGCTCGCACCAGACAAGCCAATAACTTCTCCACGTTTAACAATATCGCCAACCTTCACCATTTTTTTTGAAAGGTGACAATATGAACTAAAAAGCCCTGCACCGTGGTCAATCATTATTACTCCGCCAGTAAGATAAAAATGAGAGACGAGGCAAACCTTTCCATCTGCCACAGATTTTATCGGTGTTCCAATTGGTGCTCTGAAATCTGTGCCACCGTGAAAACCAAAAGGCTTATTGTTAAAGATGCGAACGTTACCATACTTTGAAAGACTTATTCCTTTGCAAGGCCTGGCCAATGGTAATAAAAAATTACCGCCAGCATACGATTTTTCCAAGACTGAATAGTAAATTTCTTTTTCCTTTTCCATTCTTTTTTGAACATCAGAAGTAAAATTTACCTTGCTTGGATTTACTCTTAATGATTCCTTGGGATAATTTTTTGAAGCTATATTTATAAATTTTTGCAATTCAAAATTTTCTGCACCAACTCGAAAGCTCAGGCTCACTATCTGCCTTCCAGTTTTTTGCAATGCGTTTGAGGCAAGTATTGCTGTAATCTTGCCTTGCTCCGTCTTATTAACAAGTCTGGCAGATTTGCCAAGCCAATGTAATGTTGGCTCTTCAAGCACCTCATCTGTATATATTTCCACTACAAATGGCTCTCCCTGCTGAACTGATTTTGGAACAGAAAAATTGACAAGTGCATAGGTTGTGCCAGCGGTTAAACATAGCCATAAAGTAAGTAGTAATCCTATATTTATAAATTTGTTTCTCATAATTCTTTGCTCACCAACCGATACTGCTAACTGCTCGGAGATTATAACACAATTTTCAGAAAAATTGATGTGACAGAAATCACATTTTGTGTTATCATACATAGCGTTGTGTGAAATAACAAATATAGACTTATGTCTTACAAATTTATAACCTTTAAGGAGGGTTTTTTTATGGCAGATAAGAAGTATATCTACGATTTTGCCGAAGGCAACGCCACAATGAGAGAACTCTTGGGTGGAAAAGGTGCTAACCTTGCAGAAATGTCAAGGCTTGGTCTTCCAGTTCCTCCAGGATTTATCATCACAACAGAGGCTTGCCACAAGTATTGGGAAGAAAATGATTTCATTGCAACCATTTGGGAAGATGTGAAGTCAGCAGTGGCAAGAGTTGAAAAACAAACTGGCAAACAGTTTGGTGGAGATGTAAATCCCCTTCTTGTTTCTGTTAGATCAGGTGCTCCAGTTTCAATGCCTGGTATGATGGACACAATCCTAAACCTAGGTTTGAATGACGTAACAGTTGAAGCACTCTCAAAAGCTTCCAGCAATGAACGTTTTGCATACGATAGCTATCGCCGTTTCATTCAGATGTTCTCTGATGTTGTCCTTGGTGTAGATATCGCTTTGTTTGAAGAAGAATTAGCAAAAACACGTAAAGCTTGCAATGCAGAGTTTGACTATCAAATTCCTGCTGATGCTTTGAAAAAGCTCGTCGTTACATATAAGGGCATTGTCGCTTCCAAGGGACTTGAATTCCCAACAGATCCATGGCAGCAGTTACGCCTTGCAATCGACGCAGTATTCCGCAGCTGGAATACTCCACGTGCTATCAAATATAGAGAAATCAACAAAATCCCTGCACACTATGGCACTGCAGTCAACGTTGTTACCATGGTCTTTGGTAACCTCGGTGATGATTGCGGAACTGGTGTTTGCTTCACAAGAAGCCCATCATCAGGTGAAAATAAACTCTTTGGTGAATACCTCATCAATGCACAGGGCGAAGACGTCGTCGCAGGTATCAGAACACCTGCCCCAATTGCTTCCCTTGCAAATGATATGCCAGACATCTACAAACAGTTCTATGATATTGCAAAGGGGCTTGAAAAGCACTATGCAGATGCACAGGACATCGAATTTACGGTTGAACATGGTCGTCTTTTCATTTTGCAGACAAGAAACGGTAAGCGCACTGCTGCTTCCGCCGTCCGCGTTGCAGTTGGAATGCTCGAGGAAGGTCTCATTGATGAAAAGACAGCAGTCAGCCGCGTAACACCAGAGCAGATAGAAATGCTACTCCACCCACAGTTCAATGCAAAGGCAAAGAGAACTGTAATTGCAAAGGCACTTCCAGCAAGCCCGGGTGCTGCTGTCGGTAAGGTAGTCTTTGATGCAGATGAAGCAGCCGACAGAGGTGGCAAGGGTGAGGCAATCATTCTTGTTCGCCCAGAAACCACACCAGATGATATTCACGGTCTTTTTGCAGCACAAGGTGTCTTGACAAGCCATGGTGGTATGACAAGCCACGCAGCAGTTGTTGCACGTGGACTTGGTAAGCCATGTGTTTCTGGTGCTGAAAATGTTTCAATCGACCTTGCAAACAATTGCTTCACAGTTGACGGCGTAACCGTGAAAAAAGATGATTATCTCTCACTAGACGGAACAACCGGTGAAGTTATCCTCGGTCAAATGGAACTTGAAGATCCAAAGTTTGATGACAATTTCAAGAAACTTATGGCAGTCGCAGACAAGCTCGCAAACCTTCAGGTTTGGGCAAATGCAGACACGCCAACAGACGCAAAGAGAGCAAGAGAATTTGGTGCAAAGGGTGTTGGTCTCTGCCGCACAGAGCACATGTTCATGCAGGTTGATCGTCTCCCAGTAATGCAGGAAATGGTCGTTGCCACAAGCAAAGAAGCACGTGTTGCACAGCTCAATAAATTAGAAAAGATGCAGGAAGATGACTTCTACGGCATCTTTGAAGCAATGGACGGACTTCCAGTTACAGTCCGTTTGCTTGACCCACCACTTCATGAATTCTTGCCAAAAATTCCAGAGCTTACCAAGGCACTTGAAAATGTTGCTCCAAACAGCCCAGAGGCAGAGAAAATCAAGGCAACAATGGTTCGTGCAAGAGAGCTTCACGAGCAAAACCCAATGCTTGGCTTCCGCGGATGCCGTCTTGGTATGATTTACCCAGAAATCTATGAGATGCAGGCACACGCAATCTTCAACGCTGCTTGCAAACTTGTAAAGAAAGGGGTCACAGTCAAACCAGACATTATGATTCCTCTCGTTGGAACAGAAGCAGAATTAAAGGCTATGGAGCAAATTGTTCGCCGTGTTGGAGACGAAACAATCAAGGAATTTGGTGTTGAGCTCCATTACCTCGTCGGAACAATGATTGAGCTTCCACGTGCTGCTGTTGTTGCAGACCAACTCGCAAAAACAGCTCAATTCTTCAGCTTCGGCACAAATGACCTTACACAAACAACATTTGGTTATTCTCGTGACGACGCAGAGGGCAAATTCCTCCGTCAGTATGTTGAAATGGGTGTCTTCAAGGTCAATCCATTTGAACAGCTCGACCGTGACGGTGTCGGTGGCTTGATGGAAATTGCAGTCGGCAAGGCACGCCCAGTTCGCCCAGACATCCAGCTTGGTATCTGCGGTGAGCATGGTGGTAACCCATCCAGTATTGCATTCTGCAACAAGCTTGGTCTTACATACGTCAGTTGCTCCCCATTCCGCGTTCCAGTCGCAAGACTTTCCGCAGCTTTGGCAGCAATTGGTGAATTAAAATAATTTTAGAATTTATTAAAAAGTGCAGGCTTTTATGCCTGCACTTTTTTTATCACTAATTTCAAAAATTAAAATTTGCGAGCGATTTGATTTAGTTAATCAAATCGCTCGCTTTTGTTTTATATTCTGTTCAAGCAGCGTGGATTAATAATCCATGCCACCCATTCCGCTCATGCCACCTGCCATGTCTGGTGTAGCATCTTTTTTCTCAGGCTTATCTGCCACAACTGCATCTGTTGTAAGAATCATAGCGGATATTGAAGCTGCATTTTGAAGTGCACTTCTTGTAACCTTTACTGGGTCAATAATGCCAGTCGCTACCATGTCAACATATTCGCCAGTTGTTGCATCGAGCCCCTGCCCTGCATGTAACGTTTTAACCTTTTCTATTATAACATCACCCTGCAAACCGCTGTTTTGTGCAATGAGGTAAAGTGGTTCAGTCAATGCTTTGCGAACTATCAAAGCACCTGTTTTCACATCACCATCAAGTGACTTTATTTTTGCGTCAAGAGCTGGCAAGCAGGAAACGAGGGCAACGCCACCACCGGCGACGATACCTTCTTCAACCGCTGCACGGGTGGAATTCAAGGCATCTTCAATGCGAAGCTTGAGTTCCTTCTGCTCTGTCTCTGTTGCAGCGCCAACCTTAATTACGGCAACACCGCCAGCAAGCTTTGCAAGACGCTCACGGAGTTTTTCCTTGTCATAATCACTTGTTGAATCCTCAATTTCTTTCTTTATCTGTGCAATTCTGTCCTTTATTGCAGATTTTTCGCCTGCACCCTCAACGATTGTTGTATCGTCTTTGGTTACCTTGATTTTCTTTGCATAGCCTAAATCTTCAACGCTTGCTGATTCAAGTTTTCTGCCAACTTCTTCAGAAATAACCGTTGCGCCAGTGAGGATTGCAATATCCTGAAGCATTGCTTTTCTTCTGTCGCCAAAACCTGGAGCCTTGACAGCAACGACTTGAAGTGTGCTGCGGAGTTTGTTCACAACTAATGTCGCAAGTGCTTCACCTTCAATATCCTCTGCAATTATCAAGAGAGGCTTTGAAATCTGCATTGACTTCTCAAGCACAGGAATTAAATCTTTTATTGCAGAAATTTTTGAATCTACAATCAAAACGCCTGCATTGTCCAAAACAGCTTCCATTTTGTCTGCATTGGTGATGAAATATGGTGAAAGATATCCTCTGTCAAACTGCATACCTTCAACTGTTTCAAGGGTTGTTCCAAGGCTCTTTGAATCTTCTACTGTGATGACTCCCTCTTCGCCAACCTTTTCCATTGCTTCTGCTAGCAACTCGCCAACCTTTGGGTTGTTTGCAGAGATTGAAGCAACCTGGGCAATCATTTTGTGCTCTTTGACAGGAGCGGAAAGCTTTTTGAGCTCAGCAACAACAGTTTCTGTTGCTGCTTCCATTCCCTGACGGACAAGCATACCATTTGCACCAGCTGCCACGTTTTTAATTCCTTCACGGGTCATTGCACGTGCCAAAACTGTTGCTGTTGTTGTTCCGTCACCGGCAATATCATTTGTTTTTTGTGCAACTTCTTTGATGAGCTGCGCTCCCATATTTTCAAATGGGCACTCAAGCTCAATTTCCTTTGCAATTGTTACACCATCGTTTGTGATGGTTGGTGAACCAAATTTTTTCTCAAGCACTACGTTTCTGCCCTTTGGTCCAAGTGTGATGCCAACAGTATCAGCTACCTTGTTGATACCACGCTCCATTGCTTTTCTTGCATCTTCTTTGAATAATAAAACCTTTGATGACATAATAGATTCCTCCTACTACTTCTCAATTACAGCCAAGACGTCTCTCTCTCCGATGACCAGGAAAGTTTCACCATCAAGTTTCACTTCTGTTCCGCTGTATTTGCTAAAGATTACCTTGTCTCCAACTTTAACTTCCATTGGAATACGCTTGCCATCATCTGCAAGCTTGCCAACACCTACTGCAACGACTTCACCTTCAACAGGTTTTTCCTTTGCAGTGTCAGGCAAAACAAGTCCGCCCTTTGTCATTTCTTCGCTTTCACTCGCCTTTATAACGAGGCGATCTGCTAATGGTTTTAACTGCATCTTTATACCTCCATAAAATAATTTGCAATTTAATCATTTATTAGCACTCTATGCAAGAGAGTGCTAACCTTCAAAACGGTGATATTTTACCACGAATTTTTTATAATGCAAGCCTTTATTTGCAAAAAAAGACAAAAAAGGTCAAAAAAAATAGTCCAAGAAAATTGTAATCTAATTTTCCTGGACTATATATTCACAGCTTAAAACTTTATTTATTTCTTTTCAAAACATTAAAAATAAGTTTTAAAGCTAATAACAAAAGAAGTCCTGCAACAACTAGTCTAATTCCTGACCACAAAACATCCCCAGCTAAGACAGAATTATAATTTTTCACAATAGTTTCAGCAAGTGCAACAAAGGTTACAACGAGCATAAATGCCATAGGAATATAAATCATACGATTGTTTCTACCAATGTAGCGTAGCCAAGAAGCAACACCTAACAATGCAAGGGCAGCAAGCAGCTGATTGGTTGCACCAAACAACGGCCATATATGCACATAACCGGCATGTCCAAGCAAAACGCCTAACGCTACTGTAAACAACGTCGCAAAATATTTATTCGTTAATATTCTTTTATAACCTGTAACAGTTTCTTGTGTTTGTCCTTCCCCTATCCAAAGTTCTTGGAACATATAACGAGCTATGCGAGTTGCTGTATCTAAACTAGTTAAACAAAAAACTGATACAGACAAAACAAAAAATGTATATAACGGACCAGTTACTGAAATGGAATCTTTGAACATTCCTTGTGTTAAGGTAGAAAGTCCACGTGCAAAAATAATTGTTGGATTAACCTCTGTACCAGATTCCATAATAGCCTTAATATCTTTCCAAATATAAGCAATTGCACAAAGAGAGACAATAGCCAAAAGAGATTCAATTAACATTCCACCATAGCCAATCACAAGTGCGTCACCTTCGCGGTCAAGTTGTTTTGAGCTTGTACCAGATGAAACCAATGCGTGAAAACCAGAAACAGCTCCGCATGCGACAGTAATAAAAAGAAACGGAAACAAATTACCAAGCCCAAGTGTCGTTTCCTTAAATCCCGTAAAGGCAGGCATTGCAACTGTTGGATGTAGCCATAAAATAGAAACTAGAGCGATTGCCATCATGGCATAAAGCAAATATGATGAAAGATAATCTCGTGGCTGTAATAAAATCCAAACTGGCGCTACAGACGCCACAATAATGTAAAGTGCCAAAAGAAATAACCAAACCCTAGAAGAAAAATAAAAAGGGTGGAAAGAAAATGAAAGATACATAAGACCACCGAGTGCAAACAAGGTAAAAATTGTTGTCACCAAAACAGGAAATTTATATCTATAAACAAGCACACCAAAAACAATTGCAATCACAATAAACCATACTGAAATGATTGCTGTAATGGAATTTGCTATTGTATTACTATTCAAAAGGAGCTCCCCATTGGACGAAAATTCAGCTCCAAATGTTCCGGAAACAATAGAAAGCTGTGCTGCAATATAGAGCAACATCGCTAAATAAGCAAAAACAAGGAATAAACGTTTAGGCTTGGCTCCTGCCGAAGTACCGATTACAGAAGCTATTGAATTACCACGATTTCTAACAGAAGCAAAGAGCGTTCCAAAGTCATGAACACCCCCAACAAAAATTCCTCCAATAAGAAGCCATAAAGTTACCGGTAACCAGCCAAAAAATGCCGCCATAATTGGCCCATTGATTGGACCTGCACCAGCTATGGAAGAAAAGTGATGCCCCATTAGCACAGGAGTTTTTGCAGGGCAATAATCAATTCCGTCACATAATTCATGGGCAGGCGTTGAAAGTGCATTTTTTGTAAAGTCAACTCCCCATTGCTTTACCAAATAGCGTCCATAGAACATGTAGCCAAACAACAATACAACAAAGCATATTCCAATTAATATTCCTAGGTTCATACCACTCACTCACTTTCATAAAAATAACGACACAACTTCTAACAACAAAAGAGTGAAAGCAAAGAATATTACTTTCACTCTTTAACTTTACGCTATTTTTTCTTAAATCTTACAACAAATACATTTAGCACTAAATCTATTGCAAGTAAGAAAAGAAGTATTGCAATAATAAGGCGAGTTGCTGGCCAGAAGACATCGCCACAAACTACCATATTGTAATTTGCCTTTATTGATAGAAATAAAGAATATAAAGTTACAACAAGCATAAAAAACATTGGAATGTAGAGCATGCGACTATTTTTACCGGCATGCTCAAGCCAAGAAGCAACTCCAAGCAATGCAAGGGCAGCTAGTAACTGGTTAGTTGCGCCAAACAATGGCCAAATATTTGTATATCCCTTGTAACCAAAAGCAAGCCCAAATATGACCGTAATCAACGTTGCAATATAAGGATTTACCAAAACTTTTTTGAACCCCTTAACATTTTCTAATGTCTCACCACTAGCAAGCCAAAATTCCTGGAACAAGTAACGAGCAATACGTGTTACTGTATCCAAACTTGTTAAACAAAACACAGACACAGATAACACAAAGAATGTGTAAAGGAGATTAGCCACTGTTTCTGATGAACCAAAAAGCACCTGAACCATACGAGATAACCCTCTGGCAAAAATAACAATTGGTGTGGACATTTTCTCACCAGACATTAAGACTGCCACTTCATTGTCCCAAACATAAGCAATGGCACAAAGAGCAATTATAGCCAAGAAAGATTCTATCAACATACTTCCATAACCAATTGGTAAAGCATCACTCTCTTTATTTAATTGTTTTGAAGTTGTTCCGGAAGACATCAGAGCGTGAAAACCGGAAACTGCTCCACAGGCAATAGTTATAAAGAGAGCTGGGAATATTCCTTTAAGCCCTGAATATTTTGTAATAAAAGCACTATCCGTAAAGGCAGGCATTGTTGTAGTCGGATGTAAACCAAATATTCCCACTATAGCAATTATCATCATTGCATAAAGCAGGAAAGAAGATAAATAGTCTCTTGGTTGGAGCAAAAGCCAAACTGGAACCAGTGCGGCAATCGCTATATATGCACCAATAATGAAGAGCCATGTTGTTGATGAAAGATAAA
>JAZLJR010000051.1:0-33762 GCA_045617925.1 Synergistaceae bacterium | reverse complement strand
ACATCATAGTTTTGGACAATTTCTTTTACACCATTTGCAATAAGCTCTCTGACTTCTGGCAAACCTGCATCAAAATAATGCTTGCCATCATAGGCAATTACCCAATCTGGGTGCTGCAAGGCAGGGCTATCTTGTGCAACTTGAGAAACAAGGGGTTTTCCACCTAAGTTTGTAATGCGAAGGGGATTAACCCAAGCATGAATAGCTATGCCACGTGGCTTTGCTATGCTAATAAGATAAGCCAAAGGATCAAAACCATTTGGCAATTTTTCACCCGGTTGCTTTACCAACCATTTTGACGTGGGGAAAATTTTGGACTTATAGAGAGCATCACAGGTAGGGCGAACTTGAATAAAAATTGCGTTGAGCCCTGCGTCTGCTACGGTAGCCACAATGTCATCTAGCTCACGTTTAAGTGTTTGAGCATCTAGCCCAGATTTTGAGGGAAAATCAATGTTAAAAACAGTAGCCACCCACACACCGCGTATTTCTTGCGGAAGTTGTGAAGAGGCAGGAGAAACAAAAAACTGACACGTTAAAAAAATAAAAATGAGTGTTAAAGAAAATAAAAATCCTTTTTTCATATAAATCACCTAAAAACGCCATAAGATAGGCATAAATCAAAATTTGCAATCACAGTGAGTTATTAGAGTTATTATATCATACCACCGAGCAAAATAACAAAATAAGGTAATTTAAGAAAACAATTTTACAACTATCCAAAATCTTCATCGAAAAACTGAATAACTAAAATAATTTTTCAGGGGCAAGGGCACAAAAGACTTTGACAAATCAAGCATCTTGCCTTAAAATTTTTACAAGAACTTTATACGGATACAATACACTAAGGAGTACAGATATATGAAATTGCAAAAGAAAATTGTTTTATCGATCGCCTTATTGGCTTTTTTTGTTTCACCAAGCTTGGCAGAGACAAAAACCCAGGCCTCTATTTTCGCTAATATGGCAGAGGAAGAGGCTGTAGTTAAAATTGCAGAGCTTTGCAGAGAAGATATGAAGCGTAGCGGAATACTTGCCTCTGTTTCAGCGGCACAGTTCATTAGAGAATCAAATTACGGTAAAAGTGAATTGGCTCAGAACGCTAATAATATGTTTGGCATGAAATGCCGTATTTCAAATAACACATGGGATGGCTCAACATGGGATGGCGCTAGCAAATATACCAAGCAGACAAGAGAAGAATACACTCTAGGCATAAAAACAATAGTCACCAGGGATTTTCGCAAATATTCCTGCATAGAGGATTCCGTTGCAGACCATAGTGCCTATCTTTTAGGAGCAATGAACGAAAGAGAAGGCAAAAAACGCTACGAAGGTTTAGTAGGAGAAAAAGATTACAGGAAAGCAGCACAGATAATCAAAGATGGTGGCTATGCAACAGATTCCGCTTATGTGGAAAAACTCTGTGAAGTCATTGAAAGATACAATCTCACTCAGTATGATGATGAAGTGGATGAGTGATACTATAAATGCAAACTACAGTTAAAATAAAAAGTGCCAACCATTTAGGTTGGCACTTTTGCTATTATAAACTATTATCTTCTTCTGCTTCTTCCAATAGAAATGCTATCCAAAATAAGTCCCTGCTTGACATAATTTGCAGCAATCTTTTTTATCGTTCCATCATAAGCCATTTTTTGCAACTCTGCATTTACTGCATTTTTCAAGGTTACATTACCCTTTAAGAAGGCTACCGCGTATTGCTCTTTGGCAAGGACCTCAGGCATAATGCTGAATTTGCCTTTACTCTTTGTCACAAAATTATTTGCATGTGCCAAATCGACAGCAACTGCATCTACAGAACCATTTGAAAGGTAATCAAAGGCATTTTCATAATTTACAACTACAATAAGCTTCTTCAAAGATTTTTTGAAGGTAGGCTTAGCATTTATCGCATTCAACGCACTAGAGCCATCAAGCACTGACACCTTTTTGCCTTTCAAATCTGATAATTTTCTATAAGGGGAGTGTGACTTAACCACCATCACCATTTTGTTTTCAATATAAGGCTCTGACCATTCGTAGTCTTTTTCTCTGCCATTTATGCTAAAGCCACTCCAAATACAGTTAACCGTGCCAGCCTTTAACTCACTATCCTTTGCATTCCAGTCTATCGGCATGGCCTTAAATTCCCAACCAAGCCTGCGGCACAATTCTTTAGCACAAGCAAGATCAAAGCCATCATAAGAACCATCACTAGCCACAAAGGTATAAGGTGCAAATTCCGCTTCAAAACCAACTATTAAAGCATTTTTCTGCCCAAATTTCCTAGCAGAGCCATAGAAAGATTTTTCGGTTCTGGAAGAATTTTTTGTGTTGCTTTTTTTGCCAGTTGCAGCGTTTTTCAGCACAGTTGAAACTTGCTTTTTAATCTGTTGTTTAAGCACTTCTTTTCCTATCTCTTCTGCTGTGCTAGTAGCAAAACATGGTGCAGCTACTGCAAAAACCAAGCCAACAATTAAAGCTAATGTGAGAATTTTTTTCATTGCGTATCTCCTTTGCACAATATGAGTGAAATTACATTGTGATTGTAGCACCCAATAAATATGATGTCAATTATGAATAAAAAAATAAAAAAGGACGGTGAAAAATTCACCGTCCTTTTTTATTTTTAATATTAAATGATTATCTTGTCTTTGTACCTACGTACTCTTTGAGTTTGCCTGTAAGCTTTGTGCAATCATTCAAGAGTGCGTTTGGTGTCTTCTCACCGCTCTTGAGGGAAGCAAGCCACTTCTCTGCTTTTTCAGCGAGGGTAGCGGTCTTATCCTTACCAACGAGCTGTGTGCCTGTCTCTGGCCAGAAGAAACCGCCATTCTCCTGACGACCCTGAAGGACGAAACGAATTTCGCCAGCCTTCATTGCCTTGTAGAGGTCTATGCCCTTCTCGTTCTGATACACAGCAATTGCTGCGCAGAGACCAGCGTCATCCTTACGCTGACGGTTAATAATGATGCCACAAACTGTATCCTTGAACTCTGTCATAAAGTTGAAGTCACCTTGTGAGTCACCTGCACCGAAGATTGGACCATGGTTGTTATAAAGAGGAGCTATACACTTAACAACTGTCTCAGCCTTACCGACACCTTGTGTCTGCGCATGGAGATCATAGTCATAAGATGCAAGATACTTACCATCCTTCATCTTGTATGTCATGCAAACCATATCTTTGACACCCTCAAGCTTCCATGCTCTCAAAAGACCACGGATTGTTGAAACTGGGGAAGCGGAGTTAATCCAAACATCAATTCCATTTGCATCAAGCTTTTTGATGAGTTCTCTCATTTCATCAGAAACACCTGTGCTAACGCGGAAGCCAACAGAAACCTGACCAACGCGGCTCTTGTAGTTTGCTGGTGACTGCCATTTTGCTTTTGTCCAGTTCTTTGGACTCTTTTTACCAAGGTTTGTATAGAACACGTGTGACTCATAAGCAACCTGCTCAGCCTGTGCAGGTGTCATACCTGCAAACCAATAACCTGCCCATGGGTAGGAAACGCTGACGCTATAGTTATCGCCAATGAGGTCATACATGAAACGAAGTTTTGTTGCAAATTCTGCCCAATCTGGATCCTTCATCCACTTGTCGTGAAGCTTTGCTTTGCTTGCATCTGCTGCGACATAGCCCTTCTTGTAGAGCTTTTCGTATGCTGCTGCAACGTCTTTTGCAAAGTCAGCAACTGAGCCTTTTACACCTTCATAATCCCAAACTTTGTCAAGATCAGGAACATCTGCTGTGATTGCAGCATAAATCTCGTTTGGCTTTAAAGCAAAACGAAGCCACTCAAGCTGGTAGATAAAGAGCTGCTCTTGAACGTCTGTGAGAGAAATCGTGTTGTCGCAGTCGAAAACAGCATATGGTCTGCACTCTGGGTTGTAGTTCTTGCTGTTTCTGCCATAAGCATCGAACATCTGGTTGATAACCTTCTTTGTGTTGGCTTCCCAACCCTTGCACTGTAAGTACTGCGTTGGCTGCTTTGTGTATGGCTCTGGGCCACATGACACAGCACAAGCAATGCTTGCAAATGCTACCAATGTTGCTAATCCAAGCAACAAAACCTTTGAAAACTTCTTCATTGAATAACTCCTCCTTAGGAAATTAAATTGATTAACTGTTTAGAATTATAACTAATAAAAAATAAATGTCAAGTCGCTAGAAACAATTTATCATTTTTTTTTGTAAAAAATCAACCATCTAAAAAATATTTCTACAATTAGACCAATTCGCTCCAGTTTGCTGGGTAGACAAAATAGGCATAGCGTGTTTTTGATGGGGTCTGGAAATGAATGTGGCTGTTTTTAGGAATATAAATAATATCACCTGGATGACCTGTTACCACTCGCCCATCTATCTCAATTTCTAATACACCGTCAAGCACCAGGTCATATTCATCATATACCAAAGTCCACTCAAAACTCGTGTGATCAAGTTCCATTATACCAGCGCCCATGCGTGGAGCTTCTTCAAGAGTTAAAATGTCTTTTAATGCAACACCATCTTGTTCAAAACGTTCACATTTTACGGTGTCTGTTTTTACATGGATAATGCCACTCTTGTCTTTATGTTTTACAAAATCATCTTTTGCACATTGGCACTGGCATTGACCTTGACTTTGTTCAGCTAGAACTTGAGTAACAATTTTTTTGATTAGTTCTTCACTAACATTCATAACTTAAGACTCCTAGTCTTTGCTAGCACCTTTAATTTTGGAAAGAAGTGCTGGGGCTAATATATTCGCCACAATAATAGCTGTAATACCAGCAAAAAGCTTACCAACAATAACTGGGAAAATCATCTCAGAATTTGCACCAGCGGCAAAACCTAGGTGATCACCAAAAACGAATGCAGCACTAACCGCAAAGGCAACATTGAGGAGTTTTCCTTTTGGATCCATATCTCCCATTATGTTAAACATTGCTATGTTGTTTGCAAGGTTTGCAACCATACCGGCAGATGCATCTGCATTCATGCCAAGCGCATTACCAATTTTCTGCAACACACCACCAAATGTCTTCGTAATCCACTTTACCATTGGGAAAGCACCAATGAGGACTATTGCTATCTGTCCACAGACAAGAAGTCCACTTTCAAGAGGAACAACACCATCTGCATCAGCTTCAACCATTATGTTAAAAATTGGAAGCTTAATACCAGTGATGTATTCAAAAACTGCAATTGCTGTGAGTGCAGTAATCAACGCTGTAACAAAATTACCAAACTTGTTAAAACCAGCAATCATTTTATCTGGAATTATCCAGAGTCCGGCGCAGATAACACCAGCAATCACAATAACAGGAATAAGATTTACAAGAATAACCTTTAATGGCAGTGCATATTGTGTCATGTTCATTACTAAACCACCTGCAATACAACCCAATGGAACAGTAATGAGCCCTGCCAAAACACCGGCTCCAAGATAAGGTCTATCTTCTGCTTTAATGATTGACAAAGCTACTGGAATTGTAAAAACAATGGTCGGCCCCATCATGGTACCAAGAATAAGACCAGAGAAGTTACCAATTGCAGGATTTTCCGCAAGCTGCATTGCAAGAGGATAACCTCCCATGTCACATGCAAGAAGCGTCGTAGCAAACATTGATGGATCAGCTCCAACAAGTCTGTATATTGGAACGATAAAAGGCTTTAAAAGAAGTGCTAAAACTGGGGCAGCTGCCACAACTCCAGCCATAGCCGCTGCGAGTGGTCCCATTGCATTAAATCCGTTATCAAATTCCTCACCATAACCAAGCTTGTTGCCACGAATCTTATCAAGGGCTCCAACTAACATGAAGATCATCATAATCATCATAATTACACTGTTTACAGAAATACCCTTTATCCACTCAGAAAATGTAGTTGTAAAAATTTCTGGATTCCAAGCTGCTATAATTTCATTAAACATAGTTTTTCCTCCATTTTTAATTTTTTTAGAGTAATGTTTCCAATAATTGCTTTGCTGGGCGTGGTATTACTATTGACTTAACAAGCAAATCCGAAGCTTTTTCGGCGGCAGCAACTGCAGCTCTGACTGCTCCGACATCTCCTGTTAATGTAACAAACCCTTTACCACCGATTGCAAAGCCAGTTCTAACTTCTATTAAAGTAATCTGTGCTGCTTTGGCTGCCATATCTGCTGCAACAATTGCACTAGCAACAGAATAAAATTCAAGCACACCGACAGCACCAAACTCTGTAATCTGATTCGTCAAGGCAACAGCAGGAATAACCTGTCTGTGAAGATTTGGAATTATGAGTTCATCTACTACAAATTCACCACCAACAACTTTTCCCTGACGAACAGATGCCTGAACAGGTCCTACCTCCCCAGCTACTATTACCATATATTTTCCGGGGCACAAAGTGCAAGCCCGAAGGAGATCAACCTGTGCAGCCTTTACCATTGCATCACAGGTTTCAATGCCTGCAGCAATACTATTAAATTCTAACATTCCTATTGCATTATTCATTAGGCTTTACCTCCTGCTGTTATACGCACGCCCTTTGCTGAAACTTCCGTAACACGTCCTGCAAAACCAGTTGAGATATTGGCAGAAAGCCCCTCTGCCGCTTTGGCAACAAGATCTCCGACTTTGACAATATCGCCAACCTTAACAATCGGTTCTGCTGGACGGCCAATATGCTGACTTGTTGGAATAAACACTTCCTTTGGAGTATATTCTATAACTTCGCCATGCACATGCCTTTTTGCCAAATCTGCAATTCCAAGTCTTGCACAAAGACGCTCTGTTGGAATACGTCTTTGATTTATCGTTGGTCTTGCCTGTGGCGTCATATAACGCTCATAATTTAGCTTCTTTTCACGGAATTTTTGTCTAAAGTATGCGTTAACTTTTCTTGGTGAAAGTCCCATCGGGCATGAATAAAGCTCACATGCTCCACATTCACAACAATTCATTGCTTCACCAAACAAAGCAAGCAATTCTTCGTCGTTCTTAACTTTATCCTCTCTCCAAAGATTTCTCATAATGAGATGAGGATGTATCATGTGCCCTATTTGATAACGAGGGCAAAGATCAGTGCAAAAACGACACTGAATACAAGCACTATGGGCTTGATGTTTTATCTTCTGCATTGTTAGCTCGGAACGCCTAACAAGATAATGATCCTTTGGCAAAACTATTATGCTACCGGTTGTTTTTGTAACAACAGCAGAATCTATCGCTGCTTCATCTACAAGAACACGACCCATCATTGGACCACCATTGATAACAGCATAGTTTGTCTTTTTTATACCAGCTTGTTCTATGCACTCACGAAAACTTGTTCCAATTGGCACATAGAGCATAACTGGATCACGACCATCACAAGCAACAGAAAGATATTTTTTGCAAACGGGGGAACCCTTCAAGGCTTCATAAATGTTAAAAACTGTTCCAACATTGTCAACAACGGCTCCAACCGCAAGTGGAATACCACGCTCTGGTGCAGTTTTGCCAGTAACAAATTGAACCATCGTCTGCTCGTCACCTGCTGGGTAAAATGTTGGCATTTGACAAATCTCAACAGAAGAATTTAGTTCTTTGATAGCTTTATTCAAGGCTTCAATTTCTGTCTTATATTTCCCTTTTAATGCTATAACAGCGCGTTTAGCTTCAAGGAATTTTGCTATAACATCAACAGTTGAAACAATTTCTTTTGCAAATGTTCTACAAAGAAACTTGTCAGTTTCTATGACAGGCTCACACTCCGCTGCATTAACAATAAAAAACTCAGCTTTTGAGCCCATTTTGCCCTGCGTTGGAAATCCGGCGCCACCAGCCCCGACAACTCCAGCAGCAGTAATTGCTTCTAAAATATTCACTACATTCATCCCCTTTATTTTAGGAGACCAAAGTCGGCATCATAATTATCCACGATTGCAATTATCGTCGCATCAACAGGCAAGCTAGAATTTCCACTTGCTGTTCTAGCAGAACTTCCTGCAACATAGATAACAGTTTCACCGACTCCGGCGTCTATTAGGTCTGTGGCAACAATAGGTTCTCCGACAAGGCTTCCGTCATGAATGTTTATTGTTTGAACAAGCATTAACTTAAAACCACCCAGACGTGCTTCCTTTCTGGTCGCCCAAATATTGCCTATCACTTTACCAATTCTCATGGTAACCTCAACCTACGAATGCCTTTTTAGAACAATTGAGAACTTTCTAGCATAATCCTTCGCTACATCAGTTACTATTGTTCTTTCGCCAAGGCAGATGCAAGTAACACCATCACCTTTTGCGGCTATAAGGTCTTTCTCTGTAACAACCCTTTTTGTGATTGTTATTTCTTTTGTTTGACAACACGGTTCTTCAAAAGTTAATTCACTTTTGCAAGAGCATGTTCCTTGAGATGTGCAATTTTTTGTTGTCTCAAGTTCCATCAATTTTTGCATAACACGGCGAACAACTTCCTGCAATAATGCCTCGTAATTCAAAACTTTCGCCTCCAATTTGTGCAATTTTTATTTAATAGTCTCTTGTTTCCATTTTGAATGGTTCACAATTAGCTGCAATTCCTGCTGGGGTAACAAGGAAAGGATTTTTAGGTTTTACAGTTTTTATGCCCGTTACCTTTTCAAAAATCTTTTCAATACCTGTCAAACAGCAGGTACCACCACAAAGATAAATTTCTTCTGTTTCTTTCTTCTTAATGTTACGAGAAACAATAGTTGCCATTTTTTCAATTACTGCCCTAACAACAGGAAGAATTTCTTTGTGACGAGAATAGTCTTGCTTAATTTTTTCTGCTTCTGCAAACGGAATGTGATAATTACCTGCCAAAACTAGCGATAAGTGTGTACCACCGGTTGGCTCATCGTATATATCAGTAACCTTGCCTTTTTTCAAAATCGCAAGACCTGTTGTGCCACCACCAATGTCAACAATAACTCCATTTTCTATCTGATAAACTGCATTTGCTGCACTTGGTTCATCTAGTATACCCGTCACCTCAAAACCTGCACCCTCAGCAACATATCTGTGGGTACGAACACTTGATTCAGTTCCAGCCGGCATTGCAATTGCACAATTTTGCAACTCGCAGCCAAGCCTGTCTTCCAGTTTCTTTTTCAGTTCACGGACTATTCTAGATGCTCCAGCGTAATCTACAACAACGCCATCGCGTAAGACTTCTGCTGCTTGTTTTTCACAGGCAACAGGATTATTTTGCTCGTCTAACACCACAATGACAATATAAGCAGTTCCAAGGTCAAGCCCACATTTTAGCGTGCGTGACTCAGGAACAAAAGTTTTTGTTTCTGAGTCTGTCACACGCTTCATATATGCATCTATACGTTTTAAATCTAACATGGGGAAACCTATTTTGTAATAATTCTTCCGAGTGTAAAGCCACTCACTCCAGCAGCATTTGCTTCATCAAAATCAACATGCATCTTATAACGGAATTTTGGGGAAACACGCAAAACAACATCATCAAATATCAAAGGTCTATCTGTATAGACTTGAACACGCGCAATTTGTCCGTTTGTGTAACCGTTCTTCGCTGCGATTTCAGGTGTTATATGAACGTGGCGTTTTGCCACAATTGCACCTTCTGTCAATTCCAGCGTTCCGCATGGACCTTCTATTGTTATGGCACCACTACCCTTTGTGTCTCCAGATTCTCTCACTGGGGCCTTAACACCAAGTGTCATTGCATCACTTTTTGAGAGTTCTACCTGAGTATTGGGGCGAACTGGTCCTAAAATTGCTATGTTTTTCATTGAACTTTTTGTTCCACGAATGACGACACGTTCTTCTGAAAGATACTGACCAGGCTGTGAAAGTGGCCTCTTTGGAGTTAGTGTTGCCCCTTTACCAAAGAGAGTTTCTAAATCTCCTTGGCTAAGGTGAACATGACGAGCAGAAACTTCCACCTGCACAAAGCCACTTCCCTCCAAAGATTCAATAACTTTTTTTACAATACAATCAGCCATTTTTTTATCCAACTTTCTTTAAATTAGCCTTATTTTTTATCGTATTCTCCAGCCAAAAACATACACATCATAACATGAAACGCGCTAGACAGTCTGTTTAAGCCTCGTATTATATCCGTTCTACCAGATATATTCTTTACACGAAAAGCCCTTGTGGCAATTACTTCTGCTTCCCTCGTCTCGGTTCTCAAACGATTTAGCATGGCATAAGCTTTTCCATATTTGTAATGAGGCAAAACCATCTGTTTTACCTTAAAATACTTCATAGGATTATGACTTCTGTCATGCAATTCCGCTTGCGTTAAACCAAGCACATCCGGCATATTGTATGGTTCGTTAAGAACATCACACCTCATCATTTCACCCAGTGCATGTGCAATTGTGCCAAGATGTTCAAGCAATTTTTCATGTGCCACTTCTTCCGCAATAAAAGACTGGTAAAGGACTACCAAGGATTGTAAACTGTCCAACCTGCCGCGAAACTCAATGCGTGGATTGTCTTTAAATACGAGTGAGTTGCCATAAAGTGCAGTCATATCCTCCGGCTTTTCATCGTAGAAAGCATTTGTTTCGTTGTCTACATATTTGTGTGATGCATCAACGCTCGTTGCTTCCTCTTCAAGAGGTTGGAGTATCTGCGCTTCATTTGGCTCTGGCTTTGACGGTTCTGGATTAAATCTTAACTGTTTTGGAAGCTTTATTTTTATTTTGCGCTGCATCAGATATTCGCGAGCCGCTGGAGATAATATCTTACCGTCTGGCACGATATAAACTTCCGGCGTCTCCATTCTGAGCTCATCACGCAAAAAAGCCTCTGTAATAACCTTCAAAGCATTCACCTCCTAACCAAAAGTAATCGTTAATGATTACTTCTCAAGTTTTGGAAGGATGAATTCTACTTCTTCGTGTGGACGTGGAATGACGTGGACAGAGATTAGCTCTCCAACTCTTTCTGCTGCAGCAGCGCCTGCGTCTGTTGCCGCCTTAACTGCACCAACGTCACCTCTTACCATTGTTGTAACAAGTCCACCACCAACGTGAACCTTACCAATGAGTGTAACGTTTGCTGCCTTAACCATAGCATCAGATGCTTCGATTGATGCAACAAGTCCCTTTGTTTCGATCATTCCAAGAGCGATATTAACGTTTGCCATAATTTTTTCCTCCTATTTTTTAAGCCTTTTAGGCATTTAATTTTTCTACTATCATCTTCACGATAGCGTCTATATCCACATTTTGATTTGCTACACTTGTTTGTGCTGGATAACCACAAATTCCATCAACGCAGGTTGGTGCCTCTGCCTTGATTTCTTCCATTGTTTTGATACCCTTTGCAATATAACGTTTGTTGATAAGGTTCATTGGGCCAACATTGTCTGATGTTGCACTTCCACCGGATGCACCGCAACCGAGCGTAAGTGAAGGCATAAGACCAGTTGTTGCACCAATTCCACCAAGTGCTGATGGGCTGTTAATAATGATACGTGATGCAGGAACTCTTTCTGCAAAATATCTAATTAACTCATCATTTTGAGAGTGCATTGAGAAGGTATGCCCACTTCCTTCATAACGAAGGATTTCGATACACTTCTTACAAACATCTTTGTAGTCTACACCTGTGTAGAAAGCAAGGATTGGTCCGAGTTTTTCGTTTGAATATGGGTGACCTCTACCGACACCATCTTCACGAGCAACAAGAACTCTTGCATTTTCTGGAACATTTGTAAGCTTGGCGAGGTTTGCAATTGTTTTTACGCTTCTTCCAACAATTTCAGGGTTCATTGTGCCGTTACCACGGAGAATGAATTTACCAAGTTGGTCGCGTTCCGCGTCACTTAAGAAATACGCTCCTTGACGCTCCATCTCTGCCTGAACTGTTGCTGCCATATCATCATCACAGATAACTGACTGCTCAGAAGCACAGATTGTCCCATTGTCAAACGTCTTTGACTGCAAGATTTTTCTAACAGCCTCAGCAACGTTTGCTGTCTTTTCAATGTAAGCTGGGCCATTTCCTGGACCAACACCAAGTGCTGGTGTTCCAGAGGAATAAGCAGAGCGAACCATTGCAGAACCACCTGTTGCCAAAATGAGTGCTGTATCTGGGTGTTTCATAAGGGCATCTGTTGCCTGCATTGTTGGAATGGAAACAACAGAAACCAAATCAGGATTTCCACCTGCCTCGGCTATTGCCTGACGAACAACCTTAACAGCTTCGCCAATAGAACGTTTTGCCGCTGGGTGTGGGGAGAAAACAATTGCATTTCCTGCCTTGATTGAAATCTCTGCTTTATAAAAAACAGTTGATGTTGGGTTTGTTGAAGGAACAATACCTGCAATGACCCCCATTGGAACAGCAAGGACTGTAAGACCACGCTTTTCATCGTGTTCAATTTCACCAATTGTCTTCATATCCTTGATGTATTCATACACATATTTTGAGGCAAAAATATTTTTTATAAGTTTGTCTTCTGGCTTGCCAAATCCTGTGTCTTCCCAAGCCATTTTACCAAGACGCTCAGCGTTTCTGACACCTGCGTCCGCTATTGACTTTACAATTCTGTCCACATAAGCCTGATCCTTTGTGGCGAGCTCCATCTGTGCTGCTTTTGCGGCACCTACTAACTCTCGGACTTCCTGCATGGACAACAAATCTTTATCGTATAACTGCATCTTTGTTGCCTCCTAAATTACTTTTTCTTTGTTGCTTTTGGCTTTTTAGCAGTGGCAGTCTTTGCGGTTTTTGTCACTTTTGTCACTTTTGTCACTTTTTCCACCTTTTCCACTTTTGCCTCTTTTGGTTTATCCTGCCCCAAAACAGTTTTTACTGAATTAGCCTGTTGCTCTTTTGAAGCAAGGAGTGAATCAATTGACTCATGTGGGCGTGGAATAACATGGACAGAAATGACGCGACCAACCCTCTCAGCTGCTGCTGCACTTGCATCCATTGCTGCTTTAACAGCACCAACGTCACCAAGCACCGTAACAGTAACGAGTCCACCCTTGACAATTGTCATATCTTGAAGTCTGACATTAGCTGCTTTCAAGGCTGAATCAAGGGCTTCAATGGCTGTCACCATTCCATAAAGCTCAATAAGCCCTAGGGCTTGCATCTTCTTCTACCTTCTTACTTATTGCACTCTTGGATTGTCTGCAACATACTCAACTGCTGCGGCAAATGCTTCGCAAGCAGATTTGCAAGCAGACTGTGTTCCTGTAAGGAGTGCACCTGCAAAGTTGGTTTCACTCGGTGGCTGGTATAAAACACAGCAGGAAACATCAGCTGCTTTTAAAGCCGCATCAACTGCATACATTGCTTCTAGTGGAGGTGCAATGAGGTATGCAAGGGCTTCGCCCTCTGCAATTCCGGCGCCTGCAGAAAGGTAGCTACCGGTGCGTGAAATGCAGTGTGCATAGTAAACGATTGTGTCATCTTCGTTTGCAGAAACAAAGTGGCAGACATTCTCAATCATATCTACGCAAGCAGCAAGACCGCTCTTAACTTCTGCTGGGTTTGGACCGGCAAGAATACCGATAATTTCACCAGCGAGCTTTGTATTGGCGCAGGAAGCACCGCCGTAAAAGCTCTTTGCATAAACAACCTTGACATCTGCAGCTTTTGTTGCTTCGTCAAGCGCTGTGTAGGTAACATCATCGCAGTCAGCTGTGATGAGTGCGAGAGACCTTTGGTCTTTTGTTAAACCGAGTTCTTTTGCAAGATCTGGATTAACGTTTGGAATGATTTTCGTGGCTAATACTTTTGCTGGGATTGGATCTCTTTTCATAATAAAATCCTCCTTTAAATTTTATTACAGTTTTAAATCTGTTCCGCTGGCTTTCTTTTCCAGCATGATTTTTATGATATCGGCAATGTGAGCGCCAGCTTCAACTGGGCTTGTGCCGTTCTTGTGAATATTTGAGAAAACTGTGCGACGTGCTTCTGGCATACCGACTGTTCCTTTGTAAGTAATGTAGGCTGACATGGATTCAGCTGTGATAAGACCAGGTCTTTCACCAATTAGAACACAGGTGACTGTTGCTCCTGTAAGCTCTGTAATCTGATCCATTACGCCAACTCTACCATACTGGACAAAGAATGGTGTACCAACATTTATGTTCTGTGCCTTGAGTCCCTGAATAATTGCTGGCAAAACATCTGCTGTGTTTGCTGCAACTGCTGCAGAAGAAAGACCATCAGAAACATAAATCTGAACTGTTGGGTTCTTTGCACACTTTTCTTTGATTGTCTTTACACCTTCCTCAGAAAGTTTTCTTCCAAGGTCTGGACGAGTCAAATATGTGTCTTTACTGTCGCATTGTGTAACAACTGTAAAAAGTCCAAGTTTTTCAATCAGTGCTTCATCAACTGGTGAGAAGACTGCATCTTGTGCTGCAGAGTGTGCTGCACGGAATTCAAGCTGTGGCAAGGTGTTGTATCTAGCACCAGCTCTACCAATGCCGAGACGGCAAGGAGCGAGTTGCTTTAACTCGAAATATTCGTCCTTGTGCTCTGGATTTTTTACCAGATATTGGGTTCTTATGTCTATTTGTGTTATATCTGGCAAGTAACCTTCTTCTACATTCTGAGCCTGAACCTGAGCCTGCGCGCCACCGCTGTTGCAAGCTTTTTTCACTGCGGACACCGCTTCCTCTTGTGGAGCAATGTTCATTTCGTGAAATACCTGTTCGATTATTGTTTTGAGTTCGTTTTCGGAAATCATATTGGCTCCTCCTCTCATTACTTGCTAAGAAAGATGGAGGCATCGCCGGCTCTACCGGTTAGATGTCCATTTTCTGAAATACCCATCTTTTCAAGCCATTCGTCAAATTCTTTGATTGGGCGGAGTCCAAATACTTCACGCAAAGAAGCTGCTTCGTTGTAACCGGTGCACTGATACATGAGCATGCAGTCGTCGCCTTCTGGAACACCCATGATGTAGTTGCATCCTGCTGCAACAAGGAGCGTTGCAAGGTTTTCAATGTCGTTCTGGTCTGCTTTCATGTGGTTGGTGTAGCAAGCATCGCAACCCATTGAGACGCCTGTCAGCTTGCCCATGAAGTGGTCTTCAAGGCCAGCTCTCGTAACCTGTTTTGAGTCATAGAGATACTCTGGGCCAATGAAACCAACAACCGTATTGACAAGGAATGGCTGATAACGTTTTGCAAAGCCATAGCAACGTGCTTCCATTGTAACCTGGTCCCAACCATTGTGTGCATCGCTTGAAAGTTCGGAACCCTGACCTGTTTCAAAATACATAACGTTTGGTCCTGTGGATGTGCCCTTCTTGAGCATCATCTCGCGGCCTTCATCTAGCATCTTCGCCGTGAGGCCAAAGGCTTCATTGCCTTTCTGAGAACCAGCTATGGACTGGAACATAAGGTCAATTGGTGCATTGAACTTGTCTGCTGCTTCTGTTTGTGTTGTGACGTGTGCCAAAACACAAATCTGTGTTGGGATTTCCCACTTTCTCTTGAACTCGTCAAACATTTTCAAGATGCGAGCTACGCTCTCAACTGAATCGTCAACTGGGTTCAAGCCAATAACTGCGTCGCCACAACCGAGGGAAAGACCTTCCATAACGGAAGCAATAATTCCCTTTGGATCGTCTGTTGTGTGGTTTGGTTGCAGACGGCTTGAGAATGTGCCTGGCAAACCTATTGTCGTGTTGCAGTGTGCAGACACTCTCATCTTCTTTGCGCCATAGATGAGGTCTAGGTTGCTCATCAACTTACAGACAGCTGCAACAATTTCTGATGTGATACCACGGCTTGCACGACGAATCATTTCTGTTGTTGTCGTGTCAGCAAGTAGCCACTCACGGAACTCTGCAACCGTCATGTCCTTGAAGTCATTGTAAATCGTTTCATTCACAGCATCTTGAATGATACGAGTGACTTCGTCCTCTTCGTAGGGAACAGCTGGGCACTCACGAATGTCGTGAAGTGTAAGGTTGGACAAAACAACCTTCGCTGCTACCCTCTCTTCCGCTGACTCTGCTATGATACCAGCAAGTCTGTCACCGGATTTCTCCTCATTCGCTTTTGCCATAACTTCACGAATAGATTTAAACTCGTAGTTATGACCAAAAAGCTTTGTCTTGAGTTTCATTAGGGCTTCCACCTTTCTTTGGATTTTGTAGTCTATTTAGATAACCGAGAGAACGTTGTTCTAACGGACAATCCCTGAAAAAATTGAAAATTTATGTGTGTCATTACGTGACACAGTTTGTAAAAACATTACGAATTAAATATCAAAGTTTTTATTACCACTGGCAAGACGTGTCCACCGCAAACTGGTTCGCCAATATCTATATAGTCCCCAGTCAAGGTTCTTATACCGTCTATACAAATAACAGGCTTTTTGTTTGTTAATTTGAAATTTATACAATGACCAAGAGCTTTTGCAATATCCGCTTCCACTACAATAATAAGTGGGCGGCTGCTTTCTATAACTTCTTTTGCACCATCTATTATTGCATCTGCTAGAGCCTGCAATTCATTAAAAGTTGTGTATCCATACCCCTTAAAAGAGATTGCAAGCTGTTCAAGTTTTCCATCTGTTTTGTATAGTGAAAGCTGATTTTTTATTGAAGTAGCAATTTTTGAAGTGTCTGATTCGTTTTCATCACCAACATTCAAAATAGGCAAATTCTTTATTGGTAATACCCCTTCAGCGTATGAAATTGTGCTACCAGAAATCTCTGTGGTATGAATCCCTGCTCCAACAACTGTCGCTCCTATTGTTTCTGTGGGGCGTACAATTTCTATCTGACGGAATGATTTGCTATTTTTAAATGCACGGGCAAGCAAAACACCGATATCGCCATACTTAAAAACATCGTTTGAATATAAATTTTCTTCGTCGTAGAAAACAGAGGCAACTCCACCAGAAAGTGTAATAGCCTTTATCGGTGGAATTTGTGGGAGCCCCTTACCATCGTTTGTGTAAAAACCGTTTAATTCACCGGTTGCGCTAGCAAGGCCAATACTCTCAGCACAAATTTCTACCATGATTTCACAAAGGCGATAAATCTTATTTATGTCAGCAATATCGCCAACCTTTATTGAAATACCGTTACGCTCGGCAAGTGCTTGTGTCTTACTATATATATATGTAATCTTTTTATTTTCATCTATTTTTATGAGGCGGCCACCAATGTCAAGACAGGTAACTCCAAGTATTGTCCCTTTTTGAAAAACCGCAATATTTGTAGTGCCACCGCCGATATCCAAATTTGCCATAACACAGCGACGTTCTTCAGAGAATGTGTCCGTTCCTGCTCCCTTGGCAGAGAGGACAGACTCTAGGTCAGGTCCTGCTGTTGCCACAACAAATTCTCCTGCAGATTCAGAGAGCGCTTTCAAAACAAGATTTGCATTTTGTTTTCTTGCTGTTTCTCCTGTAATAATAACTGCACCGCTATCCACCATGTCTGGTGTAATTCCCGCTGCCTTGTATTCATTGGTGACAATTCGCTTTACTGCTTCTGTGTCGATTTCAGTCGGAGAAAGGAGAGGCGTAAAATAAATTGGACTTCTGTAAATAACTTTTTTATCTATGATGTCAACACGTGGCACCATGTAACTTCCAGCTTTGTTTGCAACAACAATCTCGCTAAAAATCAGCTGCGTGGTGGAAGTGCCAAGGTCTATACCGACGCTTGTCATGGTCTCTTGTCTTGTCCCAGATTTTACGCACATGTTTTTCCCTTTCTTCATATTATAAAGCTAATAAAAACGACGAAGCTTTGTCAAGGTGCACAAAACACCGTAACAAAACTTCGTCGTTTTGCTATATGTTATCCGCCATCGGATGAAATTATTTATAAGAATGGCTAGATGTTTTTGAAATCAAAAATAACTGCCGTTCCGTCTTTGCTGGAAGTTATATTCAGCTTGCCTTCCAAACGCTCTTTAACAAGAGTTTGGACTATGCCAAGCCCAAGTGTGTCATTGTCGTTGGTCTTTGTCACATCAAAGCCGACACCATTATCACAAACTTCAATTGATGAATATAAATTACCACGCCGAATTATAACATCAACAAAAGCTTTTTGTCTAGCATTTTTAAAAATTTCTTTTGGAGAAAATGCATGATTAAGTGAATTCTGTAATAATTCATTCACTACCATTGCAACATGAGTGGCTACCATGGAGCTAACGAGAAAATCATCGCCTCTGACAGTAACATCTATTGGCATGTCTGATAAATCTTCTGAGCTGTAGCGGAGAGCGTTATTTCTGATTTGTTCCACAACTTCTTGTATAGAAACATTATCAACTCCAACACGGCTTAAAAGTTCATGTGTAATCGCAATGGACAAAATTCTATTCATTGTTTCATGCAAAATTTTCTGTGCTTCACGGTCGCGAGTTCTGCGGCTTTGCAAACGCAAAAGACTTGCAATGGTGTTCAAGTTATTCTTTACCCTGTGGTGCATTTCTTCCACTGCGACAGCTTTTAAGACAAGTTCTTTTTCTCTCGCTTTTATTTCTGTTATATCCTTTATGATAAGGGCAAAATCTGTATCATCTGTATTTATGTCAATTCTGCGAATTACAAGATTAACTCCGGCAAAATCCACTTCAAATTCCACAAAGCCTTTTTCTTCTTTCACGTTGGGCATTTCAGGATAAATTTGTGTAACGTTGGAATAGGGCTGACCAAGCAAATCTTTTTCATATCCCAGTTTTTTGTAAAGTGCAACAGCAAGAGAATTACATGCGCTAACCCGGCCATCTTTTCCAATTATGACAAGTGCTTCGTCAATTACATCTGTCAGCCAGTTCTCTTCCTTTTGCGCCATGTGAGTTATGGCATCTGCAACAAGACGTGAGCTGTCCTGTGAAAGATGTATATGCTCACGAGACACTTGTAATTCATCTGCCATTTTTTCTTGCACAAGGACAGCTATAACACGCCCGTTATTGTTTTTAATTGGTTCAACTGTTTGGATAACGTGCGTATTCTCTTGTGTACGTGCCTTCATCTGCTTTGTGGCAACACCAAGCCTCAATGTCCGTGCGACAGCAGGCTCATCTTTACTTTTTGCCAAAAGGCCAACAACCGTGTTTTTGTATGATGACTCAACATAATCAGGATTTGCCTCTGCAACAACTATTGTGTCACCATCTTTTGTTGGGCAGTCTATAAAGATGTCGGCATCTGCAAGATTTGCAAAGGTCTTTAAGCCTAAAGCCATTGACTCAATGAATTTGATGTCTGTGTCAGACAAATCTGTATTTTCCATACACAGACGACGGATTGAGATATTTTCTACTCCTGCCATTGAACAGTATTACTCCTTGATAATATCAATTCTGCAATTTCTTTCATTGGAAGCGATTTATTTTGACTCAATGTCCTGATATATACATAGGCTTGATCCTCAGAAATTCCTCGAGCCTTCATGATAACTCCCTTGGCTCTTTCCACAATGGTGCGTTCCTGAAGTTTCTGTTCTGCTTTTTCTGCATCACGTCTCATTCTTTGAAATTCACGAGACCTCTCTACCAAAACTTCTATGGAAGGGATAAGAGACCTCTCGTCAAATGGTTTTACAAGATATCCAGCTACCCCTGTGTCTTTTGCTTCGTCTATAAAATTTTTGTCACTGTATGCTGTGAGCATAATTACCGTATCCGCTAAATTATCTTTCATAATAGCCTTTGCAGCCGTGAGCCCGTCAAGATGCGGTAATTTTATGTCAAGCATGACAACATCAGGACGGTGTTTTTTGCAAATTTCTATTGCATCAAACCCATCAGCAGCTTCTGCCACCACAAAATATCCGGCATCCTGCAAAATTTCACGAAGATCCATTCTGGTTATTGGCTCATCATCAACGATTGCCACAGTTATTCTATTTTCTTTTTTCTTTGAAGAATTATTCATCGTCACCATGCCCCATTGCAGTTAAAAATTCCTGCACTCCTTCATTTGTAACAGCACTAAGCAAGAAAATTTCCTTGCAACCGGCAAGGAGAAGATACTTTCGTGCAGTTTCTATTTGTTCCTTTGTCGCTATGTCAATTTTTGTAATGATGCCATAGCAGGGTTTGGGTTGGAAAAGTGTGTGAAAATTTGGCGGAAAGAGAGAAGACGGCTTTGTTGGGTCTTGCACAAAGACGACAATATCAACTTCGTAACTGCAAACTAAAAGATACGAATGACGATGCACCTTTTCCAAAAATTCACCAGGTGTATCAAGCAAAAATCCACCGACAACATTAACAGTCTGTGTTTTTCTGTATGACATATCGTCTTTGGCAATGCGTTGGCACAGTGTAGTTTTTCCACTAGTTGTTGTTCCAACGAGCATTACACGATTTTTCCTAGGCCTCATCTTGCCACCTCAAATTCCAAAGTATGTTTGTATTCTATCACAAATTATTGATTTTTAGTTACAAAGTTATTTTATTTGCCATAGAGAACATAAAGGACATAGAGTTGTCGGTTTCGCTGACAGAAAAAATAGCGAGAAGTTGTTGGCTTTGCCAACAGCTTCTCGCCTTTGTGTTAGACGTTTTCGGCAAAACAAGGTGAGATACATTCAACTAAAAACGAGGATTAGATGCCTCAGATGCAAAGCGGTTGGGTGCAAAAGGAGCGAAGGCGGACTAGCCGTCCATCGAGCATCCTTTTGTGCCAAACCGCAAAGCAGATGAGGTATATAATCCTCGTTTTATTTACAAGCTAAGTCTAAACCCAAGATTAAAGTTCAAACTATTTTGAATATCCTTATACTGTTTGGATATTTCTGCATAGAAATAGCTAATGTCGCTCATGTGCCAGCCACCACCGAGGGAAACTTCCCACCAGTTTTTAGCTAAGTCAACAGATGAAGCTGTCCCGTCTTGGATAACAGTGGACTTTGCGCTTCCCCAGTCACGGAACTGGCTGACTCGAGCGTAATAGTTGAAGTTATTTCTTCTCTTGCCAAAAGCTAGCCCCATGCGTGAGATAAACTTGTTGTTTGATTCGAGCTTTAAGCTCTCGTTATTGTTTGTTGTGATGTTTGCACTGCTGAGGTAACCATAAATGAGCTCCGCCTGTGGCTCAAGGTAGAAACCGCTCTTGCCTAGCTTCCAGCGATAACCATATTCACCGGAAAGGGTTGTTGCGTTTATGTCGTAGTCAAAGGCTGTATATGGGTTTGTTGCATCTGCGTAGAATGTCTTTACATCATCGCTTAAGCGACCCTGACGGAAAATGAAGTCAAAGTAGTGACCGCTTTCATAAATCTTTGTGTAATAGAGACCAACGGAGAAACCTTGCATCTTGCCACTACCGTTTGTCAATTTTGTTGTGCCGTCATTTATGTCAAGGGAGATACCGAGCAACTGGCGAGAGTTTTTGTCTCTTGCTATTTCTCTATCGTAACCTACTTGATAGGTGTTTCCATTGTAGCCGGTAGCACCCATTGTGTTATTGTTTCTTGAAAAACGAACCCACGGGATATTGCTTGCTTCACCACCACGCAGGTCACCCATACGTTTTGTGAGGTTATTTATGCTCATGAGGTATGCAGTGTTCAAGGCAACAATGGAATCCTTGAGGGACGCTGCTGATGGGGTTTCACCACCACCAGCATCGTCAAGATAGGATTTTATACAGTGGACATGAAATATAAACTGGCCAGAAGTTCTCATTGTCCCCGTAGTAACACCAGTAGTTACGCCCTTTGCCTTATTTGTTATCTCCGTTGCATCTCGTGAAGCCTCTTCATCGGTTACACTACTATACGTCTCCTTTATGTATGAAGTTATGCCTGCATGCATTGTCTCTATGGGGCCTGAATACATTAGCACACTACCATTGTTTCTATTAAAAACTTCATAACTACCACCACTAGGGTCACCAGCCAAAGCCTTTCCACTAAACACCCCACTGCCAAGCAGAACACAGCAGACGAAAGCAACCAAAAGTCCCTTAACGAGACCATTTTGCAACAATTTACTTCTCATAATCACACCTCAATGTGAGATTTTTATACTGTTTCCAACGATAAACAGCATTATCCCCCCCCCATGCCACTTTTGTCAAGAGGAAAATAAAAAATAATCACGAAAAATCACGATTTTTTTGTCATAATCACCAAGCTTTTAGCCATAGAGAACATAGAGAACATAGAGTTGCCGGCTTCGCCGACAAAAAGAAATTTGCGAGCACCGCTCGCCTTTATGCTCTTTATGTTTATGGCTAAAAAATCCGGCAAATTTTGCTTAAAACAGCAAATAATTTGACTGTTTATTTCTTGCGTGTTAGAATTTTTATCGCTTTAGCACTAATTACTCAAATTTGATTTTTGTGAGGCAATGTTTTGGAAAAACAAAAAGAAACAAAAGGAATAAAAATATTTTTTAAGCAGGTTTTTATCTTTGCTCTGATTTTTGCCCTTTGGCAATTTATGACAATTAGAGAATTCGTTAGCCCTTTTCTTTTGCCAAGTCCTGCTCAAGTTCTTGACACCTTCATAGAAGTCCTGCAAAGTGGCGAGCTGGCTTCAAACATAGCAGTCAGCCTTCGTCGTCTTTTTACCGGCTTTGGCATTTCCTGTGGCATTACATTTTTTCTTGTTCTCCTTGCTGTTATGCTCCCCGCTCTTCGCCCATATTTTCAAGGGATTTTGACCGTGCTTCGTCACACTCCCCCCTTGTCTCTCATTCCACTGCTCATTCTTTGGCTTGGAATTGGTGAAGCACCAAAGATAACCGTCATCGTGCTTGCCACACTTTTTCCCGTCCTCTTGAACACTGAGCACGGTATCTTTTGTTGTGACAGAAAACTACTAGAAGTGGGAGAAATTTTTGGATTTTCTAAAAGAAAAATCTTCTTCAAGATTATGCTCCCTTCTGCTTTGCCAGAAATTCTGCTTGGACTTTGCCTTGGGATTGGCTATGCATGGCGCGCTATTATCAGCGCTGAACTCATTGCAGCCACATCAGGCATTGGATATATGATTTTGGACGCTAGAGCAATGGCACGAACAGACAAGGTGATAGTAGGGGTGCTAGTGATTGCTGTTCTCGGAGTGACAACAGATTTCGTGACACAAAAGCTTGTAAAATTTGCTACAAGGAACAGGTAGGAAAAATGGCACAAATCACAGTAGAAAATCTAACAAAATCATTTGAAACAGACGGGAAAAAATCGCTTGTCCTAAAAGGGGTTAACGCTTCTTTTGAAGAAAAAGAAATTTCCGTAATCCTTGGACGTAGCGGAGTGGGGAAAACCGTTTTGCTTCGCATTATGGCAGGGCTTCTCTCTCCAACATCAGGCAAGGTAACCTTTTCAGACGGGTTAAAGGCAGGTTTTGTCTTTCAAGAGCCTAGACTTATGCCATGGCTCAATGTTTGGGACAATGTGAACTTTGGGCTCGAAAGCTCACAAATAAACAAACAAAAAACACAGAACATTATAGATTTGGTCGCTCTCACTGGGCATGAGGCATCTTTTCCCTCTGACTTGTCCGGTGGTATGGCACACCGAGTGGCACTCGCCCGTATGCTCATTTCTCGCCCCAAGCTGATTTTTATGGACGAGCCGTTTTCTGCACTGGATTACTTCACAAGAGCAATGCTTCAAAAGGAGCTTTTGCGAATAAAGAAAGAAACAGAAATGGGTGTCATATTCGTCACACATAACCTCGACGAAGCTGTGAGAATCGCTGACAGCGTTTACATAATGAAAGACGGGGCCATCACAAAAAAATTCTCCGTTCACCTGACACCAGAGGAACGCGACAGCTATTCCATGAAGGCACTTGAAATAAAAAATGAAATTTTAAAACACCTCTAGCACATACAGGCCACTATCTCCTCCCCCTTCATATTTTGCCCAAGGCTTTACACAAAATGTTTTTTTTGCTATAATTCCCCATTCTAAAATGAAATGGGGAATTTTTTTATGGAATGGTTTTGGAATTTTAACTCGCAGTTAAACAGTTTTGTGTGGGGGCCTTGGATGCTTGCACTGCTCGTTGGGACAGGTATCTGGTTTACGTTACTTCTTGGTTTTCCACAGATTCGTTACTTTGGACTTATGTTCAAAGAAGTTCTTGGAAACATTAGGAAGAAAAACACTAATGAGAGAAACATTTCTTCCTTCGCTGCTATGGCTACAGCGCTTGCCTCAACAGTCGGCACCGGTAACATCGCAGGAGTGGCAACCGCTCTCCACCTTGGTGGTCCTGGTGCACTCGTTTGGATGGTTTTGTCAGCCATATTTGGTATGACAACAAAATTTTCAGAAATTATTTTGTCCGTCCATTATAGAGAGCAAGACAAGAATGGTTACTTCCGCGGTGGCACAATGCACATCTTGGAAAAGGCACTTGGTTGGAAATGGTTGGCTTGTATATTTGCAATTTTTACCATTCTTGCTTCATTTGGAATTGGAAACATGGTCCAGTCAAACTCTGTTGCAGAGGGCTTGTCCATGGGATTCAATATTCCACACCTTTGGTCCGGTATCGCAATCACATTGCTAGTTGCACTAGTTGTTTGGGGTGGAATTAAGAGCATTGCAAACGTAACAACATACCTTGTTCCATTTATGGCTATCTTCTATATAATTGGTGCATTCATCGTCGTCTTTTTACATTTTGACGCAATTCCAGTTGCAGTTATGACAGCATTAAAAGCAGCTGTCTCTGACCACGCGGCTTTGCCTGGCGCACTTGCCGGTTGGGGTGTTAAGGTTGCAATTACAAAAGGTATCGCTCGTGGCGTCTTTTCAAACGAGGCAGGACTCGGTTCTGCACCAATGGTGCACTGCACAGCACAAACAGATCACCCAGTTCGTCAGGGGCTCTATGGACTGTTTGAAGTCTTTGTTGACACAATTGTCATCTGTAATTTGTCCGCTCTTGTTGTTTTGTTGACTGGTGTTTTGTCAAGCCACCCAGAACTCACAGGCGCACAACTTGTGCTTTCCGGTTTTAATTCAGCTTTTGGAAAACTTGGAGTATATATTCTTTCTGTTTCGATTTCGCTCTTTGCACTCTCTACAATACTTGGCTGGTATTGGTATGCAGAAACTGCATTGGTGTATCTCTTTGGACACAGCAATTTTGTTATAAATATATTTAAGGTTATTTGGGCTATCCTCATCCTCTGTGGTGCTATTGGCGGTGGCGAATTGCTTGGCAATTACTGGGATTTGGCAGACACAATGAATGGATTAATGGCGATTCCAAACCTCATCTGCTTACTTCTCCTTACAGCAAAAATTCGTAGTCTTGTAAAAGATTTTGACGCAAAAAGAAAAACAGGAGAATTGCTTTAATCTAAAAGACTAAACCTAAAAAATTTAGCGGAGTTAATCAGACGATTAACTCCGCTTTTTATGTAACTATGCAAAATGGTATATTTCTGTTATAATGCACAAGTTTTGTTACATTTTTTGATACATTGATAATGTTGTCGCAAAAGGAGCTAGAATTACTTATGGAAGAAAAAAGAGAACAATGGGGAAGCCGCTTTGGTTTTCTCATGTCAATGGCAGGTTCTGCGATAGGGCTTGGCAATATTTGGAGATTTCCATATATTACAGGGAAATTCGGAGGAGCTGCTTTTTTTCTGTTTTATTTATTTATCGTTTTTACCTTTGGACTCTCCATTGCTATTGCAGAATGGGCTATTGGTCGTGCTGGCAAGAGTGATTATGTTGGCTCTTTCAAAAAGTTAGGCGGAGGAGCTTGGACTATCGTCGGTTGGTTTGGCTTCATAGCGGCATTTGTTATCTTGTCCTACTACTCTGTTATAGCCGGTTGGATAATTTATTATGTAAAATATTCTTTCACCGGACTAATTGACGCTGTTTGCCATGGAGGCTCAGAGGACATCTTCAGCTCTCTTGTTACCAATCCATGGAAGTGCATAACACTTCAATTTATAATTATGATGATTGCTGTCGCTGTAACTATTAAGGGTGTTTCAAGTGGGATAGAAAAATTATGCAAAATCCTTATGCCGGCACTCTTGGTCATCTTGCTCATTTTGATTGCCAGATCTCTTTCTTTACCAGGTGCAATTGAAGGTGTGAAGTTCTACCTTGTTCCAGATTTTAGCAAATTTGGAATAGACGGTATGCTTGCTGCTACTGCACAAGCTTTCTTCTCACTGTCACTTGCTTCCGGTGTTGGTGTAACATATGGTAGTTATCTTAGAAAAGACGATAAAATTATACACCTTGCACCAGTAGTTGTGTTTTTTGACACGCTAATTGCTTTTCTTGCTGGGCTTATAATTTTTCCGGCTTGTATGGCAATTGGTGTTGTGCCTAACGCCGGTCCAGGCCTTACATTCATCACACTTCCTAGGGTATTTGCACAGATGCCTTTTGGGAACATATTTGCTGTCGCTTTCTTTGTTCTTTTCTTCATCGCAGCAATTACATCTGCCATTGCGCTATTTGAATCTGTTGTTGCATATGGCATTGATCAAATGAAGTTAAGTCGTAAAATGTCTGCTATTGTGATGGGAATTTTAGTTTTTGCACTAGGCGTTCCTTCAGCCTTGGCAGAAACACCACTTGTCCCAAGAATTTTTGGCAAGGGATTTTTAGACGCGGCGGACTTTGTCATAAACAATTGGCTAATCCCAGTAACAGCAATCTGCATTTGCATCTTCGTTGGTTGGGTATGGACAAAGGGTGCAAAAAATGAATTAACAAATGAAGGCAAGATAGACTTTAAGCTCTATCCTGTTTGGCTTTTTATTTGTAGAGTTATAGCTCCAATAATACTGACTGTTTTGCTAGTCAGCGGTGGAAAGTGGTAAACATAAATTTACAGTTGTAACAACATAGTTTGAAAGGGGTTTTTTTTATGGAAGAAAAAAGAGAACAATGGGGAAGCCGTTTTGGCTTTTTAATGGCTGCAGCAGGTTCTGCAATTGGGCTTGGAAACATTTGGAGATTTCCTTATGTAACAGGGAAATTCGGAGGCGCTGCCTTTTTAGCATTTTATTTGCTTATCGTTTTTTCCGTTGGAATTTCTATCACTATTGCTGAGTGGGCTATCGGGCGTGCTGGAAGAAGTGACTCCGTTGGTTCTTTTAAGAAGCTTGGCGGAAATTTTTGGGCAATTTTTGGTTGGTTTGGCTTTATTGCGGCACTTGTTATCTTGTCATATTATTCTGTTATTGCCGGTTGGATAATTTATTATGTAAAATTTGCCTTAGATGGGCTCCTTAATGCAATTCAAACTAATGCGTCTGAAGATGTATTTTTTATGGCTCTTATCAAAAATCCAAAATTGAATATTACATTACATCTTATAAATATGCTGATTGTTGTTGGCATAACAATTAAGGGTGTCTCAAATGGAATTGAAAAAATATGCAAGGTCCTTATGCCATGTCTTTTCGCAATTCTTCTTGTTTTGGTAGCAAGATCCCTTACCTTGCCAGGTTCCATAGAGGGAGTTAAGTTCTACCTTATACCAGATTTTAGCAAACTTGGGATAGAAGGTATGCTCGTTGCTGCCGGACAAGCATTCTTCTCTTTATCGCTTGCTATGGGAATTGCTATCACTTATGGCAGTTACCTAGGAAAAGATGAAAAAATTACAGGCCTTGCATGCACAGTTGTTGAGCTTGATACTCTTGTTGCTTTCCTAGCCGGACTTGTAATCTTTCCTGCTTGCATGGCATTCAACGTTGTGCCAAATGTCGGCGCAGGCCTGACATTTATTACACTTCCAAAAGTATTCGCACAGATACCATTTGGCAAGGTGTTCGCTATTGCCTTCTTCATTCTCTTCTTTATTGCGGCAATTACATCTGCTATTGCACTTTTTGAAGTGGTTGTTGCATATGGAATTGACCAGTTGAAAATGAATCGAAAGGTTTCTGTAATAGTAATGGGACTTGTTGTTTTTGCCCTTGGTGTGCCTTCTGCTCTAGCAGAAACACCACTTATCCCCAAAATTTTTGGCAAGGGCTTCCTTGATGCTGCAGATTTTGTCATAAACAACTGGCTTATGCCAGTGACAGCAATTTTCATTTGCATTTTTGTCGGCTGGGTATGGACAAAGGGTGCAAAAGACGAAATCACAAACGGTGGCACAGTAAAATTCAAACTTTACCCTGTATGGCTTTTCATCTGCCGTTTCATCGCCCCAATACTTTTGGCAGTGTTACTCATCAACGGAGGAAAGTGGTAATATTAAATTGTAGTTGTTTTGCCACAAAAGGGATAAAAAATGCCTGAAGACAAGATCGTAGCACAAAACCGAAAAGCACGTCATGATTACACAATTCTTTCTTCCATAGAAGTTGGGCTTGTGCTTTTTGGCACGGAGATAAAATCACTTCGTGCTGGACAAGTCAATTTGAAAGACGGCTACGCTTCCATTGAAAAGGGCGAACTTTGGCTTTGGAATGTGCACATCAGTCCATACGAAGCAGGCACAATCTACAACAAAAATCCACTACGACCACGAAAACTACTTGCACATAAAATTGAAATTTTACGTTTGCAACAAAAGGTAAAGGAAAAGGGCTTAACCCTTGTTCCACTCCAAATTTACATAAAAGACGGCAAAAAAGCAAAGCTCGAGCTTGGTGTTGCACGAGGAAAGCAACTGCACGACAAACGAGATGCAGCAGCAGAACGTGACAGCAAAAGAGAAATTGCACGAGCTATGAAGCAAAATAAAGATCGTGAATTTTAAGTAAAAACAAGAAGAGGGCACAGATTTTGTTCAAAAATCCGTGCCCTCTTCTTTTACATTCGTTTTTTTATGCTTTAATTTCCTTTGGATTTGCTCCCCACTTATTTTCTCCTGGCTGGCTATCCCTTGTGAAGAAGTAGAAGTATGCAAAAATAACAACTAGCACTAAAGCAAAAAGTGCGCAAGCTAAAATTTGGAAGAACATTCCTTCCTCTGTTCCTAAAAGATACAATCCAGCAAGACCAGAAATTAATATCAAAACATACCCTGCCACGACATAATTGCCACTATAACCGATGTCATGCACACGGCGAAAAGCTACAGCCAAAGTCGGGATAATGACCAATATAGCATATATATTTGACAAGATGTCAATAAAAGGAATATCAAATATGGAATAGGCAAGCGAAAACAAATTCCCCACTATCCATGTGAAAAGCACAAAAAACCAGTATTCTTTCCTACGTGCTCTGCCAGAAAAATCAAAACATTTCTTAAAACACGTAGTTACATAAAACCACATCATGCTAAAAAACATCTTAATGTTGTCCATTTACATCACCTCATAGGTTATTTTCAATAACTTCTGCCGTAAAGTGTAATATTATAAAGGTAATGTGTCAAGATATTTTGTTCTGCTCTTCCACACAAGTCACAATTAAAAAATTAAAAAACTTGAAAATTGTTTCTTATAGATTATAATAACGCCAATTGATACTATGAGGTAAGGGTTATGTTAAGCAAAATTCTCGAAAAAAAGACATGCGCCTCGTGCAAATTCTGCTGTGTTTTCAGCAGAAAATCCCTCTGGGAAGTGCCAAATTTTCCGATAGAGAAATTGGAAGAATTAGAAAATTACGCTGTTTATTCCCCACTTTTTACGAAAGAAAATGGTGCTTTATCTCTGCATTTGGAGCAACTTTACAAAACAAACTCCCCTGAAGAAGTTGTGCCGTGCAATTTCCTTGACGAGAAAAGCGGTTGCACCTTGCCAAATGAGTTAAAACCTTTGCAATGCAAAATTTGGCCTTTCCGTGTAATAAAAAAGGAAGGCAAAAACCTGCTCGTCTTTGAAACAACTTGCAGTGCACTCGGTAGTAAGCTAACTAAGGAGCTTTGTAATTTTGCACAAAAAGAACTTGTTACGCCGATAAAAAAATATCTCGCCACTCATCCTTATATTTCCGTTGAATATGAAAATGGCATAACGCCTGATTATCCCGTGATTTGTTCACTGGAGGACTAAAAGAGGAAAAAGGGAATAATGCAACAAATTTTGGATTTACAATTTGATAAAGACTTCATTGCGCCTTATAGGAAGCTGCACGAGCAGATGACACCATTGTCTGCCAATTTCAGCTTCTTTTGTTCTTGGCGCAGAACGAAAACTGACGGTCAAAAAATTGTCTATGACTCAGACAAAAATATGTTTGTTTTTCTGCCTCAAGAGGACATTCCAAATATGCCTCCTCTTGCAGATTACAACACCCTAAACTGGCAGGAATATTTTGACACATATTTTTCAGACACAAAACACATCAATTTTATCAACGTGCCAGAAGCAGTGCTCAATGTCTGGCAAGACAAATTTTCGCTAGAAACTCATGATAACAGAGATATGTCGGAGTATTTGTATAATGCTTTTTCCTTTGCATCGCTCTCCGGCAGGAAATATGATAAGAAACGCAATCATCTAAATTTTCTAAAAAAACACGTTGAATACACCTATCTTCCTTTGACGACTGATCTTGTTCCACAGGTGAAACAGTTTCAAAAACTTTGGCTTGAAAAACAAATGGACAAGGAAACTATAAAGGGGCATTTTTTACCAAAAGAGAACGTGTTAATTGACTATATGCTCTCTAACTGGGATTTCTTTTGCCCAAAATATCTGCAAGGCGGAGTTATTACTGTCAATGATGAAATAGTTGCCTACACAATAGGAGAAATTGTAGGCTCTAGCATAATCATTCATATTGAGAAAGCAAATTCAAAAATCCACGGGCTTTACCAAGGAATCAGCAAGGAATTTTTGACACATATTTTGCCCGAACACCCTGAAATAAAAATCGTAAACCGTGAAGAGGACATGGGAGACGCTGGACTACGACACGCAAAAATGAGCTACCACCCAGACGGATTTGCCAAAATATATGATGTTCAAATAACCTTATAAAAAAAACAGACACGAGAAATCGTGTCTGTTTAATTTACAATAAAAAAAATGGTCGGGATGGTCGGATTCGAACCGACGACCCCCTGCTCCCAAAGCAGGTGCGCTAAACCAGACTGCGCTACATCCCGTCACTTCACGAGGAGATATTCTACCACAATTTTTAATATTAGCAAGTATTTTTTTTTAGTTTTGTGTTATAATCACCCAAATTTAAATAAGGAAAAAACAAAAACGCTTAAATTTAGGAGGTTACAAATGGACGACAGACCAACATGGGATGAATATTTTATGGAAATGGCTACTGTTGCAGCAAAGCGTAGCACTTGCCTCAGACGTGCCGTAGGTGCAGTTATTGTAAAGGATAATCACATAATTTCTACTGGCTATAACGGTTCACCTAAAAACACTCCTCACTGCAAACTGACCGGCTGTATTCGTCAGAAAAATGATATTCCGTCTGGCGAAAGACACGAATTTTGCCGTGGAAGCCATGCAGAAATAAACGCTATTGCACAGGCTGCATTGGTCGGTACATCAACAAATGGCGCCACTCTATACTGCACACATCAGCCTTGTGCCTTTTGCGCAAAGGCTATCATCAACGCTGGCATAGGAAAAATTGTTTATGCAAACCCTTATCCAGATGAAATAGGCACAAGCCTTTTGAGAGAAGCTGGACTTGTAATCAAGGAGCTTTAACAAGCCAAAGGGTAAAACTGTAAAGCACACGGGGAAAGCAGAAAATATTTTGGATATTTTTTGTTCTTCCCCCTTGACGAAACTAATTAAAATGGATATAATCACGGGCGTTGCACGCAAGTGCTTGTTACTTGCCGGGGTGGTGGAATTGGTAGACACGCACGTTTGAGGGGCGTGTGGGGCAACCCATACGAGTTCGATTCTCGTCTCCGGCACCATTTAGAAAATAATCCCTCAAAAAAAAGAGAGTGTCTAGGCACTCTCTTTTTTAATTTTATTTTTATGTAACTAAATACACGCCGTGTCTCCGTAGCTCAGCAGGATAGAGCGTTCGCCTCCTAAGCGAAAGGTCGGCGGTTCGAATCCGCCCGGGGACGCCATTTTTTTATCATATTTTGGAGGTAAAAAATGACAAACGAAGAATTAACCTCCCTCGGAGAAGCTCTGCTCACTGAAGCCGAAAAGGACACAGCTGAGCTTGTAACCCTACGTCGCACTCTCCACCAGTTTCCAGAGCTTGCCATGGAAGAACATTTAACGGCAAGCAAAATTGTAGAAGCCTTGCAAGGTTTACCAAATGTTCGATTAATCAGAGGCTTCGCCATAGAAACTAGCGTCATCGCCGTTATCCGCGAGGATATTGAAGGAGACGCTGTCCTGCTGCGTGCAGCAATGGACGGAGAGCAGGTAATGGAAGAAACCGGACTAGACTTTGCTTCTTGCGACCCAAATGTCTGTCACTCGTCTGGTCACGATGCTGAAATGGCAGCTCTTGTGGGGACAGTAAAATTATTATCGCGCTTTGCAGATAAATTAACAAAGCGAGTGGTCATTTTATTTGAACCTGCATGTGAAGGCAGAAATGGCGCAAAAACTTTGATGGAAAATGATTTTCTTTCACACTTCGGCATCACACGTGCCTTTGCCGTCAATTGGTCACAGGAATTTCCCTATGGCACACTTTGCCTCAGAGACGGAGCAATCACAGCAATCTCTGACAAAATTCATATTGATGTAATAGGCACAGCCGGACATGCAGCAGAACCTCATCTGGCAGTTGACCCTATTATGATTTCTGCAAATATATTAGTGGCAATACAGACGATGCTTGCACGAGAAATAGACCCAAGAGACGTGGCGCTTGTTTCCTTTGGCAAGATAGAGGCTGGCTCAACCTACAATATCATTCCAGGATTTGCAGGACTTTGGGGCACAATTCGCACCTTTAATACAGATGTTCGCGACTTTGTGCAGTCAAGAATAGAAACTCTTGTGCCTGCTATTGCCAAGGCAAACCGTGGCATTGCCTCTGTTGAATACACCAGAAATTATCCCAATGTTTCAAACGACAAAGAATTAGTAAAAAATATAATAAAAAAGGCTATCCCTTTCTTCGGCAAAGAAGGCATAAAGTGGCTTGACCACCCTGTGCTTTCTGGTGAAGATTTTAGCTACATTTCCTCCGCCATTCCATCTGTCGTGATGATGCTTGGCACTGGCAAGGAATATCCACTACATCACCCAAGGTATGACATACCAGAGAGTATGCTTACCTTCGCCGCAGCTTGGGGAGCTTACTTACTTTTAAACGCATAAATTTTCCCAAATCACAGTAAAAATTCTCAAAATTTTTTAAGATTTTCGGCTATTTTTACCTTGCTATTACTGAATTGCAACTTTTGACCATGTGACATTTACGTTACATATATAAAAAAGACGCAAGATTAACCTTGCGTCTTTTTTTTATTTTGCTTCTTATGGCTGATTTTTTGTTAAAAATTTTCTGCCATAAACTTGCAAGATTCTTCACTTTGCCATATAATTCGCCATTATTTATTGCAAATTAGATAAAAGGAGTGGAATAAATGTCAGAAAACAAAAAGAAAGTTTTTATTGACGGACGTGTAGGAACAACGGGGCTACGCATTTACGAAAGGTTAGAAGAGCGCAATGACCTTGAACTTCTTTCCTTGTCAGAGGAATTGAGAAAAGACCCAGTAGCAAGAAAAGAAATCTTAAACAAGGCAGATATAGCTTTCCTTTGCTTGCCTGATGACGCCGCAAGAGAATCTGTGTCTATGATAGAAAATAACAACACAGTGGTGATAGACACCTCAACTGCTCACAGGACAAACGAGGGCTGGTGCTACGCTTTTCCAGAGCTTTCTGCCGACTTCACAGCACGCTTGAAAACTGCCAAAAGAATCGCTGTGCCAGGTTGCCACGCAAGCGGTTTTATCGGTCTT
>JAZLJR010000050.1:0-5019 GCA_045617925.1 Synergistaceae bacterium | reverse complement strand
AGATGGTTATGCCAGGAGACAACAGCACATTCGAAGTTACCTTGATTGCTCCAATAGCAATGCAGGTAGGACTTCGCTTCGCAGTTCGTGAAGGTGGCAGAACAGTCGGTGCTGGTGTCGTAACTGAAATCATCGAATAATTAGAATTTTTATCTTCTTTGGGGAAGACACGTCTTCCCCAAAGAATCAAATTTTAGAATAGTTTCTAAAATTAAGCAGTAGAAAGGGAGAGACCAAAACATGGCAGACATCGTTGGACTCCAGTGCACAGAATGCAAACGTCGTAACTATGTAACATTAGTAAACAAAAAGAAAGCGACGAAGAAACTGGAAAAAAGCAAATTTTGCAAATTTTGCAAGAAACACACCTTGCACAAAGAGTGCAAGTAGTGTATAATACTCAACCACAAACAGGTCTGTAGCTCCAATTGGTTAGAGCATCGCACTCCAAATGCGAGGGTTGAGGGTTCGAATCCTTCCAGGCCTGCCATTTTTTGTGTGTTTAGAGTATTATGACCACTCCAAAAATTAAGGGGAGTTATAAATGGAATCGATTTTGAGATATTTTAGGGAAGCAAAGGCAGAGCTTCTTCGTGTTACATGGCCAACAAAAAAGCAGTTGTGGTATTCAACGCTTGTTGTCGTCATAGTAGCACTTCTTGCCGCAGCTTACCTTGGTCTTGTTGACATGCTGCTTACTGCTATTCTTACAAGAATCCTTTAAGCAATGTAATAACAAGAGCGAGAAGATAAATGAGTGATTTATTTGGATTCAAAAAAGAGCGTCGCTGGTATGTCGTGCAAACTTTTTCCGGTTGTGAAGAAAAAGTTCGCGCAGATTTAGCGCAACGCATTGAAAGCTTGCATATGCAAGATCAGGTTTTTCAAGTTCTCGTTCCAAAACACAACATTGAAATCAAAAAAGGAGAAAAGAAAACACTAAAAGAAGTAAAGCTTTTCCCCTGCTATGTCTTTGTTGAAATGTATTTGGATGAGAGGTCTTGGTATGTCGTTCGCCATACACCTGGTGTAACTGGTTTTGTTGGTAGTGGTAATCATCCACTTCCCATGAAAGCAGACGAAGTTGACAAATTAATGGCAGCGCTTGGCAGACAGGAACCCGTTAAACTTACTCCAAAGTTTAATGTTGGCGACAAAATTCGTGTCAAGATTGGCGTGTTTAAGGACTCACTTGGTGTAGTGTCGGAGGTTGATCTTGAAAGATCAAAAGCCAAGTTTGACACAGAGTTTTTAGGCAGAAGGACCACTGTAGAAGCTGATTTTGCAGAGCTTGAAAAATTATAATAATATTAAGCACTATTGTGCTTTTGGGTTATACCCATAATGAAGCGAAGAAAATAAGCTAAATATGTAAAAGTTTCTTCGTTCTGTTAAGGAGGAATATTTTTATGGCACAGAAGGTTGTTGGGGAACTTAAACTTCAGATCCCCGCAGGAAAAGCCACGCCAGCACCACCAATTGGACCTGCCCTTGGACAGCGTGGTATTAACATTATGGAGTTTGTTAAGGCATTTAATGCTAGAACAGCAGACCAGGTAGGAATGATTATTCCTGTTATCATCACTGTTTATGCAGACAGAAGCTTCTCATTCATTTTGAAGACTCCACCTGCTGCGGTCTTAATAAAGAAAGCAGCTGGTAAGCCAAAAGGCTCTGCAACTCCAAACAAAGCAAAGGTTGGCAAAATTACAAAAGCTCAGGTTGAAGAAATCGCAAAGTTAAAGATGCCAGACCTTAACGCAAACGATGTTGAGCATGCAATGAGAATGATCGAAGGCACTGCTCGCTCAATGGGAATTGACGTCGTTAAATAACGACATCAGTTACAACAATTTAGCATTAAAATGGTGAGTAAATTGGAAGCAAATATCAATTTAATCACCATGTAAAAAATTTGTGGAAGATAGTAAGCCCTATCGCATACACCACAGGAGGTATTTAAAAATGGCAAAAATTAGTAAAAGATTTAAGGCATTAATGGCAAATGTTGAGAAAGATAAGCTCTACACCATTGATGAGGCAGTTGCATTAGCAAAGAAAAACGCAACTGCAAAGTTTGATGAAAGCCTTGAGATTCACGTCAAGCTCGGCGTTGATCCCCGTCATGCTGACCAGCAGGTCAGGAGCACAATAGTTCTCCCTGCAGGAACTGGAAAAACACTAAAGGTCTGTGTTTTGGCACTTGGTGACAAACAAACAGAAGCAAAAGAAGCAGGTGCGGACATCGTCGGTGGCGAAGATCTCGTGGCAGAAATTGCAAAGGGATTCCTTGATTTTGATGCAGTCCTTGCAACACCAGACATTATGAAATCTGCTGGACGTCTTGGTAAAGTTCTTGGCCCACGTAACCTTATGCCAAGCGCAAAGACAGGCTCTGTTACATTTGACATTGCTGACGCAGTCAAGGAAGTAAAAGCAGGTAAAGTTGAGTTCCGTGTTGACAAAAGTGCTATTATACACAATGCAATTGGAAAGGCTTCTTTCTCTGCTGATAAACTTGCAGCAAACGTTAAGGCTTTCTTACGTGCAGTCATTAAGGCACGCCCAACGACAATAAAAGGCACGTACATAAAAAGCATTAGCCTTACCACAACAATGGGTGTTGGTATTGCTTTAGATACTGCCCTTGCACAAAAAGAAGTCGCAGATATTACAGAATAATAATTTTATATCTTGTAAAATTAAAGGTAGGGATTTCTCTTCCCTACCTTTTTTTGTTATCATAATATTTTTTATTACTGGAAATTTGGTAACTAAAACAATAAAATATATTGATTAAATCTAAAAAAAGAGTAAAATATTTTGTTGAAAAATTAAATGCTTGGAGGTTTTAACAATGACCGAAGCAGATAAAATGAAAAAAGAAATTTATTTAGATAATTCTGCCACAACAAAACCAGATAAAAGAGTCATGGAGTCAATGATTCCATATTTGACAGATTTTTATGGCAATCCAAATTCACTTCACGCTTGGGGGCAGAAGGCAAAGACTGCCGTTGCAGAAGCAAGACAGCAAGTTGCATCTCTCATTGGTGCAAATGCAACAGATATAATTTTTACAGGTGGAGGAAGCGAGGCAGACAACCTCGCAATAAAGGGCGCTGCTTGGACCTTACAAAGCAAAGGCCGCCACATTATAACAAGTGCTATTGAGCATCATGCTGTCCTTGACACCGTGCGTTGGTTGGGCAAGCAGGGATTTGAATTTACAATTTTGCCAGTTGACAACCTTGGCAGAGTTAATCCAGAAGAGTTGGACAAGGCAATCAGACCTGATACAATTCTAGTTTCAATAATGTTTGGAAATAACGAAATTGGCACCATTGAACCTATCAAGGAGCTTGCACAGGTTTGTAAAAAACATGATGTTCTCTTCCATGTAGATGGAGTTCAGGCAACTGGTCACATAAACATAGATGTAAATGACCTTGGAATTGATATGCTCACCATGGCTGCACACAAGATGTATGGTCCAAAGGGTGTTGGTGCGTTATATGTTCGTCGTGGAGTTCGCTTAACTCCTCTTGTTCACGGTGGCGGGCAGGAATTTGGACTCCGTAGCGGCACAGAAAATGTGGCATCAATTGTTGGCTTCGGCGAGGCGGCAGAAATTGCAAAACAAAGGCTTGCCAATGGTGAAGACAAAAAACTTTCCGAATTGCGTGATTATTTCATAGAAAAGATGGAAGCCCTTGAGGAAGTTCGCCTTACTGGTGCAAGAGGCAAAGAAAGACTCCCTTTCCACACCAGTTTTGTTGTAAAGTATATTGAAGGCGAAGGAATGCTCCTTTTGCTTGACGCTTGCGGTGTTGCTGCGTCTAGCGGAAGCGCCTGCACAAGTGGGAGCCTTGAACCAAGCTATGTTCTTCTTTCCACTGGGCTTGACCATGCCACTGCGCACGGCTCAGTGCGTCTTACAATGAGCCACGAAACTACAAAGGAAGACATTGATTACGTTGTAGAAAATTTCGCTGAGATTATAGCCAAGTTACGGGCTATGTCTCCGTTTTATAAAAAGAATTCTTAAAAGCAAGGAGGTAGAACAATGTATAATCCAAAAGTTGTAGATTACTTTATGCACCCTAGGAACGCCGGAAAATTGGACGATGCGAATGCAATTGGCGAGGTTGGTAACCCTGTCTGTGGCGACGTTATGAAGATATATTTGAAGGTTAACGAGCAGAGTGAAGTGATAGAGGACATCAAGTTTGAGACATTCGGCTGTGCTGCCGCCATTGCAACAAGCTCTATGGTTACGGAGTTGGCAAAGGGCAAAACGATTGCAGAAGCCTTAAAAATTAGCAACAAAGATGTTGCAGATGCCCTTGGCGGACTTCCTCCGATAAAGCTCCACTGTTCACTTCTTGCAAAGGAAGGCATCGAGGCAGCTGTTGCCGACTTCTATATGAAACGTGACGGCAAATTGCCAGATGGAATGACTCCACCACAAAACACTCTCGCTTGTTCATGTGGTGGCTCCTGCTGTTCTGAAGAACCTGAAGAAGAAGAATATATCGACCCAAACAATAGGGTGTCTGACTAATGGCTCACGAACATCATTGTCATTGTCATTGCTGCGAGCACGAACACGACGAAAAAAAACATCACCATGCTCACGGGCACGGTGACGCTTGTGCTTGTGCTGCCTGCAATGAAACAGAAGAAATTTTTACAAAGACAGAAGAAGAATACAAAAGGCAAAACGAGGGCTTCAAAAAAGAAATAAAATTTTTAGCTCTTTGTTTTGCCATTTTTATTGTGACAGAGGCAGCTGAATTTGCAAACTTAGCTTTTTTGCCAGAGTCAGCGCGACTCATTATATTTGCAGCTCTCTACCTTCTTATTGCTCCACCAGTTTTGAAAGAAGCATGGCAAGCAATAAGACATGGTAATTTTTTTAACGAATTTACATTGATGGGACTTGCTTCTCTTGCTGCTATGGGAATTGGTGAAATCTCTGAATCTGTTGGGGTAATGCTCTTTTACCGTATAGGTGAG
>JAZLJR010000049.1:0-5322 GCA_045617925.1 Synergistaceae bacterium | reverse complement strand
AATAATTGTCCATAACTTTCACCCACTTGACAAGTGAAAGGACTTGATATATAATCCGATTTCCACGAATTCTTCGTGGAGAATAATTTTCCCTGCGTCTAAAGGGTTAGACGCCGGAGTCCAAAGGGAGGTGAAGAACGTGCGATCATACGAAATGGTAACAATTTTCAATGCAAACATTGAAGATTACGAAGCCACAACTCAAGAAGTGGCAGAGGTCGTGCGCAATTTAGGAGCGGAAGAGCTTTCCGTCGAGCCTTGGGGTAAAAAAGCTTTTGCTTACCCGATTGAAAAACAGCTAGAGGGTTATTACACACTCTACAAGTTTAAACTCGACCCAGCACAGGTAAAAGAGATGGAACGTCTCCTTTCTCTAAAAACTTATCTGTTGCGCGAAATGACCGTCAATCTTGACGAGAAATAAGGTGTCGTCATGGCTCGTGATTACAACAAAGTAATCTTAATTGGCAGGTTGGCAAAAGACCCACTGGTCAGCTATACACCAAGCAAAATGAAGGTGGCTCGTTTCACCGTTGCTTGCGGCAGACAGTGGAAAGACAAGAATACTGGTGAAGTCCGCTCACAGGCAGACTTTATCACTTGTGTTGCTTGGACTTATCTTGCTGAAGTTTTGGAAAAATATACTTCCAAAGGAAAACAGCTAATGGTTGAAGGACGTCTCTCTGTCCGCGATTTTGACGATCCAAAGACAGGAGCTCACAAGTGGATTACGGAAGTCGTTGCAGAAAATATAATTTTGCTCGGCACACCAACACAAGGAGCACAGCATCAAAATTTTGACACACCACAAGACGAAGCAAATGTTTGGGCTCAGCCACAACAGCAGCCTCAATCACAGCAATCTGGTGATTTTGGTAGCCTTCGCGGTGAAGTCGGTTTTGACGATGCTTTTCCACTTGACTTTGCTCAATTAGACGGAGACACTAACGGCTCATCAGCTTCTACAGGTGAGGTAGAAATTCCATTTTAATGTGGAATTGTCTAACTCTTTCGTTATCCTAAAAGAATGGAGTGATTACAAATGGTACAGACATTTAACCGCAACGGCGCCAACAGCAAATTCCGCCGTAACAATAAACGCAAACCAAAGGTTTGTCATTTTTGTGCAGACAAAGTTACAGAAATTGACTACAAGGACATTGAGAAGCTCAAAAGATATATCACAGAACATGGCAAAATTGTTCCTTGCCGCGTGACTGGCACTTGCGCAAAACATCAGCGTATGTTGACACGTGCAATCAAAAAAGCTCGCACAATTGCACTTTTACCATACACAACTGAGTAAATTTGAAATTCTGAAAGGCGTTCTTGAGAGAACGCCTTTTGTTATTTTTTATTATTTTTATGTTATAATAAGGCTCGTTAATCAGACGCTACCTTGTGGCGTAGCATACAAATTGGAGCAGTAAGCATGAATATAATTGACCTAACACGTCCCTTGACAACAGAAATTCCCGTCTTTCCAGGGGACGAAGCACCAAAAATAGAACAGATAAAGCAATTTGATAATGACGGTTACCAAATGAAACGCCTCACCATAACAACCCACACGGGCACACACATAGACTCTCCGTCACACCTTTTCAAGGCAGGGTCAGCACTCGATAACATCGCACCAGAGCAATTTTTTGGCACCGCAATTATGGCAGATGTCAGTTCTGCAAAGAAAACAATAGAAATTTCTGATATAAAATTGACAAAGGCAGACATCTTTAATGCGGATTTTCTTTTGCTCTACACAGGAGCAGAGGAAACATTGGAAACAGAAGGTGCAGATGCAGAAACTCCTGTCCTCTCACAAGATGCCGCAAACTTCTTGGCTTCCATGCCATTGAAAGGTATAGGTTTTGACGCCATGTCGCCAGATGCAATAAAGTCACGCGAGCTAAAGAATCACAAGGCATTTTTTCGTTCAAAAATGATTATAATAGAAAACCTTATAAATTTGAAAAAACTGCCCTCTGGCAAACCATTTTGCCTTGCTGCACTTCCGTTGCTAGTGGCTGATTCAGACGGCTGCCCAGCAAGAGTTGTAGCAATATTATAATTTTAATTTTTTTGCCATAAAGGACATAAAGGGAATGACTCTCGTCATTCCTAACATAAAGGCGGACTTTGTCCGCTAAATAATATTTGCTCTAGCGTAGCTAGAGCCTTTATGAGCTTTATGTTCTCTATGGCTAATATTTTGGAGGATTAGCCATGACAGAAAGAGAAGAATTATTGGAAAGATTAGACAACGTTTCAAGTGAAAGTGAAGTTGCAGATATTGCGGACAATCTGCTGGCAATAAATCCAAGAGACCCTTATGGACTTTTTGCCAGTTGGGGACTTCTTGAACACGACGAGCAATTGGCACGACTTGATATGCTTTACGAAGCTTACGAAGCCACACACTCGCTACTTCACGATAAAGATATCCAAGACCCATATAGCGACAGAGACTCCATGCTCTTTATGTCAATCAGCCTATACCTCGGATTTGCACTTTTGGAAAAGGGCGAGGGCGAGGAAGCTCTGACCGTGGGGCACACCTTGACGCACCACGATGAGGAAAACCTTTGTAGCAGCCGTGCTTTGCTTTATGCTGCAATGGCACAGCTAAATATGTGGAATGAAATTTTGGATTACCTCATGGAGGATAAGGCAGAAAGCATTGCCGGAGCATACGCCGAAGTCCTTGCCATGCTAGAAACTGACGAACCAAAAGAAGATGTTGACGAAGCTTTGTTTGACGCTGTGTCGCTTGACCCACGTATTCCGCTTTATATAATTGGCATTTTAGAATTACAAGATGGGCAAGAAATTTCTAATGAATTGGAGCCAGATTTGTTCTTCACAATTTCTTCTTTAATAGAAATTTGGAACGCGACTGAGGAGCGCACAAGCTACATATCCATGTTTGCTTTCACATTTGCGTATCTTCGTAACTACATAAATGACAAAAAAGAAGTTGAATTCTTTGACAACCTTTTCAAGGAATCTGACATTTCAAAAAAAATTGAAGACTCCCTCTTTTTATTAAAACAATCAGAGGAAAACGGCAAAACAAAAGAACAACTAGACACTGAAGCGCTTCTTGCCACCCGTGACATATTGAAAGACATCGCACAATAAAGAAAATTTTTTCAAAAATCTATTTTATACCCCTTGCAAAATAAAAATATAATGATATAATACGCCTTGTCATTCCTCGATGGCGCAATCGGCAGCGCGGGTGACTGTTAATCACTAGGTTCGAGGTTCGAGTCCTCGTCGAGGAGCCATTTAAAAAATTGATGCACTGTTTTTAACAGTGCATTTTTTTGTTTTTTTCATATCTTATTAGTGGTTTTATTGCAAAAGTTTTTCTTGTGTGATACTATTACACCGTATTTATAAGTGTTGAAAAGAGTGATTTAATATGAAGCATATCTATGTTACAGATTTTACGTTAAGAAATTTTTGTGGCTCGTTTAAGGATGGTGCGGAAATCGCCAAACTGTTGGATAAATCCGGCGTTTCCACAATCGTTACTATGCCAATAAAAGAACAGGAAAAGGATTCTTTGTTTCTTCGCACCTTGTCACAGGTTGTGGAGAATGCCACCCTTTGTGTGCCCGTTGAAGCCGACAAATTGACAGAAGAAAACATAGCCCGTTCAATTCATGCAGTTGAATCTGCAAAGCAACACGCAATTTGTTTTGAAATTCCCACAAGTGCTGTGCAAATGGAGTATCTTGCCCATGCAAAGCCAAAAGTTCTACTGGAAAGATTGGCCGCTTCAATAGATTTTGCAAAAACAAAGACTCCTGTTTATGTTTCTTTGTTAGACTCAACAAGAACAGAATTTGATTTTGTAAAAACTCTTATTGACCTCTGCGTTGAGCACGGTGTAATGGGGATAAATATTTCCGATGACGCCTCCTACCTCACTCCCCATGAATGTGCAAAATACACACAAAATTTAAAGAGCTGCATTATACCAAATAGTCTAACACTATTTTTCTGCTCTTCTGACGTCTTGTCACTTGGCTTGGCAAACAGTTTTATAGCACTAGAAAATGGAATGGATGGCGTTTGCACTTCTTTTCTTGACCAGAAGGCTCCAACCCTTTTCGCTTTCGCCAAACTAATAAAAACCACTAAAGACTTTAATGCAAATTTAAAATTAACAAGCATTACAGAACTTTCTACGAACATAAGGCAAATTCTTGGACACTACAATGAGGAAACTGCAAAAAAATCACACCAGGCATTTGTCCCGGAAAACAATCTGCGGGATTCTAGCCTGCAGTTTGCTGCACTTGACGAATCCACAACCATAAAGGAACTGCAAGAGGCAACGAAAAAACTCGGTTACAATTTGTCCGACGATTCAATAGTAAATGTGTTTAAGGCTTTCACTCCTCTTGCAAAAAAGAAGCCTGTTACTGCTACGGAGCTTGAAGCAATTATTGCAACATCTTCAATGCAAGTTACACCAGCATATACCTTGGATAGTTTTGTTATTACCTGCGGAGATAAAATTGCCACCACAGCTACTGTGCATGTGATTTTTGAGGAGCAGACACGAACAGGGCTCGCAATAGGGGCAGGTCCAATAGATGCTGCCTTTAATGCACTGGAACGAGCAATAGGCCTTCACTATGAGCTGGACGATTTTCAAGTTGCAGCTGTCACAGAAGGACAGGAAGCACTGGGAAGAACAATTGTAAAACTTCGCAACAAGGGACGTATATACGCAGGACTTGGCCTTTCTGCAGATATCATTGAAAGCAGTATCTCTGCATACCTTAGCGCACTAAATAAAATTCATAGCGAGCAATAAAACAAAAAACAAGAGCAGGCTAGTAGAATTAAAACTACTAGCCTGCTCTTTAATTTGTCTAATAAAATTAGAACTCTCTACGTTCTTTGATACGAGCAGCCTTGCCGGATCTTGAACGGAGATAGTAGAGCTTTGCTCTTCTAACTGCACCCTTGCGAACCACTTCAATTTTTGCGATTGATGGGCAATGCAATGGGAAAATTCTCTCAACACCGACACCATAAGAAATCTTACGAACAACAAAATTCTCACGGAGTCCACCATGCATTCTGCCAATCACAACGCCCTCAAAGACCTGAATACGCTCACGATTACCTTCTGTAACCTTGACATGAACCTTTACAGTGTCTCCAGAACGAAATTCTGGAATTTCGCCTGCTGGCTTGTGATATTGTTTTTCTACAAGTGCTATTCTTGGATCTTGCATTTTTATTTACTCCTTTACTATTTTTTTGCAAAAAACCTGTCTAACACAATGCTCACTGCACTAC
>JAZLJR010000048.1:0-7399 GCA_045617925.1 Synergistaceae bacterium | reverse complement strand
AGCACTTGGCTTCATTGAAAGTGTTATCAATTCATCTAATGCAAGAGACAAGCTTGCCCTTGTGCGCACAATGTTTTTATTGTGCGACATTGAACCAACTATCTCTCTATAATAAATTGCGATAGCATCAATGCTTCTAACGTTTCTTGCATAATACAGCGCTCTAAATGCCCATAGCCTATCCTCTGCAATAGACACACCATGTGTATAGAACAAATCATTTTCAAGGAATCTTTCTCGTAAATAAAACTTCGGATAGTGGCGATAACGAATGCCCTTACCGTCAGTAGCATAAAAATTTGCAATCAACTCCTGCCCCGTGCAGTTCAGCGGGCAAAATCGACTATCCGCAGTGTCCTTTCCTCCATAGCCGGATACCTTAAAAAAGAGCATATCTGTCTGTGGAGCAAATGAGAGGAATTTTAAACACTCCACAAAGCCATCTTTAACAACTAAATCGTCAGAATCCAAGAAAAATAAATATCTGCCTCTCGCATGTTCCATGGCATTATTCCTAGCAACCGAAACACCAGCATTCTCTTGCACAACAAGCGTAAAATTATCTCTTGAGGCATACTCTGCTAGAATTTGCCCTGTGGTATCTGTTGAACCGTCATTTGTGACAATAACTTCACCTGAAAAACCACTTGCAGTTATTGCATCAAAGGCAGAATCTAAACAGTCTCTTATATATTTTTCTGCATTATAGGCGGGGATAATAATTGAAACAAAATAATTTGCTTGATCCATAACCATTCTCCTATCCTTTTTTCATGTCTAGCCAACCATATTTCTGCTTCTGCTCATACTCATACCATTTAGAAAATTTAGTAAATCGTGCATAGGCATAATTTACGCTAAATATATATCCCCACCAGCCATATAAGAAATTCCTATCTAATATGTAAGTTCTTAAAAATTCAAAAAGCGAAATCCCAACCATCCGCCAAGGAGAGTAACGTTTTCCATTTTTTGCAAGCACATTTATTTGTGTATCCGTGTGGCAATTACGTTTTTCAATCGCCTGAAATATAGAAATATACGAGTAATGCTCAATGTAGCCATGTGTTGTGGTTATTTTTGGTGTTTCTACTAGAAAATCAACAGCATCATGGTCACCATTGCCCAACATACTCATTTTATCACGGTGATACAAAGAAATTCTATCCATGTGAGCAGCAAAACGATTAACCTTCTTCATGCCAGGAAATACAGAGTATATTGGAATCTTATATCCATCAAACTGAGGGTGCTCTTTTATTTTGTTAATTTCTTCCACCAATTCATCCGTCATGACTTCATCAGCATCAAGCCTCAGCACAAAATTGTTGGTGCAAAGTCTTTCCGCAACTGCGACCTGATCTCCAAAACTCTTCCAAGTATTAAAGACAAACCTTGCTCCATATTTTTTTGCTATTTCCTCTGTCTCATCTCGTGAACCACAATCCACAATAATTATTTCATCTGCTACCTTTGCAACCTGCCTTAAGGTAGCCTCAAGGCGAATTTCTTCATTCAAGGTAATTAAATATACTGAAAGTTTTTCCATAATTCCATGCTCCATGTAAAATTTACTACAAAAAATACGTTTCGGCAACAAATGTTTGTCTCTCATTTGTTACCGTATTTTTTATTGATTTAATCATTCTAACAGCGTTTAACACATTTCCATCGTTATCTTTCACAGATATATAGATGTGAAAAGAAAGCTCTATCTCATCTTCATGAACAGTAGGCTCAATTTGTGGCACAGCGGTTGGCCGTGCTGTTTCTGCATATTCATCATCATAATAACAATCTGTTATTTCTGCCGTTATAGTTCTCTCACCATAGCAGGAAAGTATCGCTACAAAGAAATTGTTAGGGACTGCTATCTCGGGATTTTTCTTTGGAGTTGTTGAGATAAAATCTTCATCACTAATAAGTTCCCCTGCTTTTGCACAAAACCAATCGCTAATTGTGTCAAGTGCCATTTCAGCAACTAATCTGTTCTCTATTGCCTTTGTTGCTTCACGTTTTTTCAAGGAAAAATCAATAACGTGACTTGCAAAAAGCATTGTTAAGGTAAAAAGCACTAGCACTGTTACCATAACGGTAACGAGCACAAATGATTTGCTTTGTCGTTTTAGCACCATTATTTTTTTAGCTTGTTCAGTGCATTTTGTGCAGCAGACGACTCCGCTTTTTTTATTGAACTACCCTCGCCCTTCGCAAGGATTTCACCATCTATTGTCGCTTGCACTGTAAATGTAAAGTTTGTCCCGTCACCTTCTTGTGAAAGAAGTTCATACTTTGGCTGAGAACGTCTAGTTTGCTGAAAATACTCCTGCAATTCGCCCTTTGGATTATCGCTACCACTTGTATTATCCGCAATTTTTACAAGCTCTGGCACAATACTTAACACAACTTTTTCTGCTGTGGCAAAGTCACTATCCATGTAAATTGCACCAATAACTGCTTCCGTAGCACATGCAAAAGCGGAACTTGGCAAGCCTTCATTTTTATTTTTTACATAGCGTAACTCAGGTCCTATCATCAAGACATTTTCTATGCCAATTTGTCTTGCAAATGCAGCAAGAGTTGCATTTCTAACAAGGTTTGAGCGTTTATTTGTAAGTTCGCCCTCTTGCAAAGATGTGTATTTTTCAAAAAGGTAACGTGAAACAGAAAGCTCAAGGACAGCATCTCCCAAAAACTCTAACCTTTGATTTGACGGCAGATTTTTTAATGAGGCGTAAGAGGGATGAGTCAGAGCCTCAGTTAAAAGAACCAAATTCTTAAATTGATAACCAATTGCTTCTTGAAATTTAGCCAATTCTGCATTTCGAATTTTTGGACTTCTCTGTATTTTGTCGCTATGCTCTGTCTGTTTTTCTTTTTGCAAAAAGGGAATGACGTCGGTCATTCCCTTAATTAATTTATCAATCATCACGCTTCCTCATATTTTTCCAGCGCCATAACTGCGTTTTGTCCGCCAAAGCCAAAAGCATTAACCAAAGCTCTCTTTACAGGAGCCTCTATGTATTTGTTTGGCACATAGTTCAAATCACATTCAGAATCCGGTGTCGTGTAATTTATCGTTGGATGCACTATTCCTTCTTTTATTGCCATAATAGCTGCCGCTGCACCTAGAGCGCCGGCTGCACCTAGTGAATGACCTATCATGGATTTTGTCGCCTGCACATAAACATTTTTCGCAGCTTCACCCATGAGATTGTGAATGGCAAGCGTTTCTGTTCTGTCATTAAATGATGTGCTTGTGCCATGCGCATTGATGAGGTCAACTGTGCCTGGTTCCCAGCCTGCTCTTTCACAAGCCAAACGCATAGCCTTTATTGCTCCTTCTCCATCTGGGGCAGGGGCTGTAATGTGGTATGCGTCACAAGTTAAACCAAAGCCTTTTACCTCAGCATAAATTTTTGCTCCACGTGCTTTTGCATGTTCTAGTTCTTCAAAGACAAACACACATGCACCTTCACCCAAGACAAAACCGTCTCTGTCTTTATCAAAAGGGCGTGACGCTGTGTGACAATCGTCATTCCTTGTAGAAAGTGCTTTCATATTGCCAAAAGCCGAAAGTCCAAAATCACTAATTGTTGATTCTGAACCTCCTGCAAAGGCAACGTCTGCATCTCCTCGTTCTATCGCATAGAAGCACTCTGCACAAGCATGAAGAGAACTAGCGCAAGCAGTAACAATTCCCATATTAGCTCCCTTTGCACCATGACGAATAGCAACATACGCAGCAGGCATAGAAGCAATCATCATAGGAACAGTGAAGGGGCCAACTCTGCTTGGACCTTTTAAGGCAAGAGCCGTTATTCCTGCTTCGCATGTATCTATACCACCAATTCCACTGGCGAGGTAAACTGCGAAACGGTCAGAGTCAATTGTCGCTGTGTCTAGTCCACTGTCAGCAAGTGCCATGTCAGAAGCAGCACAGGCAAATTGAATAACGCGGTCTGTGCGACGTGCTTCTTTTTTATCCATGTAATTTTCTGCCACGAAGTCCTTGACTTGGGCAGCAAATTTCACACTGAAATCTGTTGTGTCAAAATCTGTGATGAGGTCAACCCCATTTTTGCCATTCTTTAGAGCTTCAAAATAGGCGTCTACCCCAATACCTATGGGGGAAACAACACCAATTCCAGTAATTACAACTCTTTTTCCCATGTTCATTTCCTTTATCAACTCATTTTTCCTAGGCAAAGGCTTATTTCCATTAGCTTGAGTTTTTGCCTATCTATGCAAGTTTTTTTGAAAAATAGTGTTAACTCAATAAAATCAAATTAGATATGAAGATTATTCATTCTTTTTATTATCTTTTAGGAAAATTCACGATATACCAATTCTATTATTTCCTTATCAACTAAAGAATCAAATTTTCTTGCCCATAACATTTTGGACGCTTTAATCTCTTCAAAGTCTTGTTTCCTAAATATATATGGCCCCCCCCGCTTCCAATCAATTAATCTCATGTGGGCACCCAAGAAATTATCGTATTGCTCGTGGTGAAGTTGTTGCTTAAAAGGTGAATTATGGACTAGTGTCTGTAAAAAAATTTCATCGCAACAATCAGTGTTTTTAAAACATTTTTCAATCCAAGCCCTTTTATCACAAACAAAGCGTGCAAGGTCGTCAGTTATACTAAACCAGTTAGCACCTTTTTTAAATCTAATACCACAATCATGAATACGATTTACACCTAGTAGGTGTTTCTGAATACCAAGAGAGAGTCTATATAATGGCTTGTAAAAACTAAATTTTTTACGCTGAACTTTTTCTCTAAACCAATGGTAATATCTCAACCTATCGGCGTTCATATTATCTTCAAATTGGACAAATTCCTCTCCAGAATGTTTCTCAAAAAAATCATGTATATAGTCCTGTGATTTTATTGGCATATCTTCTCCAGACAGTAAATGATAATATGCATATTTTCTTTCTTTTGTTGCTGCACTTAATAAAGAAAGTTCCACATTTATTTGGCTATATCCACCCCACGTCACATTTAATCGATCAACATGATATACGTTACTCTGTTTAATAAGTGCAGTAATCTCATTTATATCGTATTTAGATGTTTTTTTATCCATATGAATGAATATATCATTGCGCTTGTCATCAAGCATCTTAAGCAAAGTATGGAAAGTTAAATCAGCCTTGTGTGCAATAATTAAATATGCGTGTTTTTGCATTCTATACCACACCCTTTATAACAGAATCTGCCTAGAAGTCATTAGCCAGCACATGCTTGCAGTAGACTTTTCTAGCAAACATCTAAATTTACCTTAACAAATAAAAAATGGCAAGCCCTAAATGGTAGGCTTGCCAAAATCTTTTTAGTCTTGTGAAGTTAACTTTGACTTGATATACTCAGTTGCTTCGCCTACCGTTGTTAATTTTTCGGCATCTTCATCTGGTATTTCAATGTCAAATTCTTCCTCAATACCCATGATAAGCTCAACTATGTCGAGTGAATCAGCGCTAAGGTCTTCCACAAAAGAAGCCTCTGGCTTAATCTGATCCTCATCAACGCTGAGCCTGTCCATAACGATCGTTTTGAGTTTTGCTAAAATCTCTTCCTGGTTCATAAGAATTTCTCCTTCGCCTCAAGTATTACATAGATTCTATAACATAATTGAAAAAAATGCAAATTTTATTTAATTCTTTTCTGTTTTTTGCCCAATTTTACTCCACATCAATGCCGCGATTCTTTAAGAATTCCTTTAATTTTGGAATTTCCACTTCTCCAAAGTGGAATAATGATGCTGCGAGGACTGCAGAAGCGTGACCAACTTCAACTGCTAAGGCAAAATCTTCGTATGTGCCAGCTCCACCAGAAGCAATAACTGGAATGTCAACAGCGTCTGCTACGGCTCTTGTTGCACCTAGGTCATAACCGCCTTTTGTCCCGTCTCTATCCATACTTGTGAGCAAAATTGCAGAAGCACCAAAATCCGCAAGTTGTTTTGAGAGTTCTATCAAATCTGCCCTTTCACGAACTGAACCACCGGCAGTAACAAGCTGCCAAGACTTGCCATAGGTTATAACATCAAGCGCTACAATAATTTTGTCTCCACCAAAGGTTTCCACTGCCTTCTGAACAAAATAAGGATTGCGCACAGCTGCTGTGTTTATTGATACACGGCTTGCACCAGCGTCAAGCACGCTCTTTATGTCTTCTAGTGTTGAAATGCCACCGCCAACTGTAACAGGAATTTTTACTGCTTTTGTGACAGCCTTAACCCACTCAAGACGAGTTTTTCTTTCCTCGTTCGTAGCAGAAATATCAAGCATAGCAAGTGCCGTTGCTCCTGCTTTCTCATAAGATAAAGCACACTCCACTGGGTCTCCAGCGTCACGCAGCTCAACAAACTGAACCCCCTTGACAACTCTGCCATTTTTCATGTCAAGGCAAGGGATAATTTGAATTTTTTTCATCATAAAACCCTCCAGAAACTAAAATTATAATCTTGTATGATGTATCACACCACTTTATCAGCTTAATAATTCGTTAAAAAAACAACTTTTTGCTCCCGTATGGCAAGCTGGACCACTTGGCTCAACTAAAGCCAAAATTGTGTCACAGTCGCAATCGGCACGAAGTTCTTTCACCTTCATTGTGTTGCCACTGGTTGCACCCTTATGCCAAATTTCTTTTCTGCTACGAGACCAAAACACACACTCGCCAAGCTGCTTGGTTCTCTTCAAGGCTTCCTCATTTGCCCAAGCAACCATAAGCACTTCGCCATCTATAACACTCTGCACAACCACAGGCACAAGCCCGCGATCATCAAATTTTATTTTTGATAAATCCATAATATATATCCTTTATTTATTTTCTTGCTACAGCGAGCGCTTCGGCAAGATCTATCTGCCCTTCGTATAAGCTCTTGCCGATAACAGCAGCAGAAAGTCCGTATTTTTTCAAATTTTCAACATCTGCTAAACTAGTTACTCCACCGGCAGCAGCAATAAACACACGTCCATTTTTTACGTTATCGTCTATCAATGGTGCATAAAAATCCGCATCTGTTCCGGAAAGCAAGCCATCAAATTTTGTTTGAGTAACAAGAAAAGAAACAAAACCCTTTTCTCTCAATTTTTTATATGCCACAAGTGGCGTTAAGTCAGTTGCTTCAAGCCAACCGGAGTGAACCACACGCCCATCTTTCACATCAACAGACGCCATAATATGGCTTCCAAATGTTTCTGCCAAGTCGCTTGCACCATCAAAATCTTTGAAAATTAGACTTCCTGCCATAACACGAGTCGCACCACTTTCAATCGTGCTTTTTATCGCCTCTTTTGTGCGTAGTCCGCCGCCCCATTCTATGATAAGTCCGAGCTTTGCTATCTGCTCCAGAATATACAAGTGACACGGACGTCCTTCTTT
>JAZLJR010000047.1:0-23988 GCA_045617925.1 Synergistaceae bacterium | reverse complement strand
TTTTTGTTTCGTAGTAATTTTATTTATTTTTCAATGTCCTTTTTAACAGTGCTTGGCATCCTTGCTCAATTTCGGAATAAGCAGTTGCGAAATCACCACTATACCAAGGGTCGCTGATATCTCTTGTGCCTAGCAATTTTTGTACCTTGTTTTTTGGATCCCCAAGCATAATTTTTTTTGCGTTATGTACATTTGCACTATCCATACAAAGAAACTTATCGTACTTTTCGTAGTCACTTTGCAAGAGTTTTGTGGCCCTGTGGTCAGTAAATGGAATGTTGTGACGGCGCAATTCTCTTTGTGCTGGTGGGTAAATAGGGTTTCCTACTCCACCCCAAATTTCTTCGTCACTTGTAGCAGAGGAAGCAATAAAGAATTCTTTGTCATGCCCTAGTTTATGGACCAAATCTTTTAATATAAATTCAGCCATAGGACTTCTGCAGATATTGCCATGACATATAAACATTATTTTCATTAACAAATTTCCTTTCAAGAAATGTTTTTATAATTTTACCATGGAGAGCATATTTTTTAAGATAATTTGTAAAATCTGCCAAAGATTTGCTAAAATTGAAGAAAAGCAGTATAATACTCACTAGTCTGGGTTTTGGTGTAGAAATGAAATAGAAAAGAGTTAAAAAACGAGGAGTTGCTTATGAGTATTTTTTCATCATTAAAAATTGCATTAGGGCTTGATCAAAAAGGGAAGGCTCTTATTAAATATGCTGCTATTGCAGACAAAATAGATTCACTTGAAGAATCTGTTAAGAAGTTATCGGATGCAGAACTAAAAGAAAGTGCGAATTTCTTTCACAATAGGTTAGAGAATGATGAAGGCTTAAATGACATCTTGCCTGAGGTTTTTGCGCGAGTTCGTGAGGTTTCTGTCAGGACAATTGGTTTACGTCATTTCCGTGAGCAGCTCATTGGTGGAATGGCATTAAATGATGGTTACATTTCTGAAATGAAAACTGGTGAGGGTAAAACACTTGTTGCTACCCTCGCTGTTGCCTTAAATGCTATGACGCGTAAAGGCGTTCACGTTATTACGGTCAATGATTATCTTGCTGGTCGTGATGCTTCTTGGATGTCTCCTGTATATGAGGGACTTGGACTTTCTGTTGGAGTCATAGTTCCTTTCATGGAGGATGCTGAACGTCGTGCTCAATATAATTGTGACATAACCTATGGCACAAATTCTGAATTTGGTTTTGATTATTTGCGCGATAATATGGCTGTGTCTAAGCTACAACAGGTGCAAAGAGGGCACAACTTCTGCATAGTTGACGAAGTCGACTCAATTTTAATAGATGAAGCAAGAACGCCTCTCATTATTTCTGGTCCATCTGAAGATGACACTGCAAGTTATGTTGAAGCGGATACGATTGCTAGAAAACTCGTGAAAGATCGTGATTTTGATGTTGACGAAAAAGATAGAAACCTTGCTTTAACTGAAACTGGTATAAAAGCTGCCGAAGTAATATCCGGCAAAGAAGATTTGTTTACAGATTTTAAAAATTCTTCTCTTACTCACAAGATAACTCAGGCACTCAAAGCACACCATCTTTTTGTCCGCGATGTCCATTATGTTGTGAAAAATAGAGAAATAATAATTGTTGATGAATTTACTGGTCGCCTTATGGAAGGTAGACGCTACTCCGATGGTTTGCATCAAGCAATAGAAGCAAAAGAGCGTGTGCAGATCGGACGTGAAAACCAAACACTTGCGACAATTACACTACAGAACTATTTCCGTATGTACAAAAAGCTAGCTGGTATGACTGGCACTGCCTTGACGGAAGAGGCAGAATTCAAAGAAATCTATGGTATGGGAGTTCTTGCTATTCCTACACATAAGCCCATGATAAGAAAGGATAATCCAGATGTTGTTTATAAAACAGCAAAAGAAAAATATATTGCTGTTGCAGATGAAGTGGCTGAGGTGCATAAAACTGGTCAACCAATACTCATAGGCACAGCTTCTATTGAGCATTCGGAGAAAGTTTCAAAGCTATTGCGTGCAAGGGGAGTGCCTCACAATGTGTTAAATGCTAAGGTTCACGAAAAAGAAGCTACAATTGTTGCACAAGCAGGTAGACTAGGTGCAGTAACTGTTGCAACAAATATGGCAGGTCGTGGAACAGATATTATGCTTGGTGGAAATCCAAAAATTTTAGCGGATACAGACCTTGCAAAGGAAGATAAAACAAGAGAAAGTGCGCCAGATGAATATAAGTCCTTGCTTGAAAAATACACGTTAATTTGTTCCGATGAGCATGACAAGGTGCTTGCTGCTGGCGGATTAAGAATTATTGGCACAGAGCGTCATGAAAGTCGTCGTATAGACAATCAGCTTCGTGGTAGATCTGGTCGTCAAGGTGACCCAGGTGAAAGCAGATTCTATCTTGCATTGGAAGATGATTTAATTCGTCTATTTGGTGGAGATAGGATTGCATCTATTATGGATCGGCTTGGAATTCAAGAAGGAGAGGCAATAGAGCACCAATTTTTGAGTCGTGCAATAGAAGGTGCACAAAAGAAAGTGGAGCAGATGCACTTTGACATAAGAAAACAACTTCTTGCATTTGACAACGTAATGAATAAGCAGCGTGAAGCTATATATGCAGAACGTGAGGCAATTCTTACTGATCCTAAAATTGAAGAGAGAATGAAGGATATATTGCAAGATACAGCAAGCGAATGTCTTAATGCAATCTTTGATAATCTTCCAAGTGGTGAAGTGCCTGATTTCAAAGCTGCGAAGGTTCGTCTTGCATCGCTCTATTGGCCGTCACTTGGTGAAATGCTTAATGGGCTTGAAACAAAGGAAGAACTTGATGCTGCGAGAGAAAAAATTGCTTCTGCAATTACTGACCGTTACGAGCAAAAAGTGCTTGAACTCGGCATTGACAACGCACGTGGCATATTCCGTTATATATTCTTGGAAGTGTTGGATAAATTTTGGAAAGAGCATTTACTTGCGATGGATGAATTGCGTCGCTCAATAGGTCTCCGTGCAATAGGTCAAAAAGATCCATTAACAGAATATCAGTTTGAATCATTTAATTTGTTCCAGGAAATGTTGGTGCAAATAAGAACTAGTATCACTGAATTTGCTTGGCGTGTATCTGTTATTAATGAAGATACAGGAAGACGTAATCGTGGAAATGCTACACACGATGAATTTGTAAGTGATTTGGCAAACAGAAAAAACCCAGGTGCTGTGGCAACTGCCGAAAAGACAGCACCAATTGTCAACGGTCCAAAAATTGGTAGAAATGATCCCTGCCCATGTGGTAGTGGTAAAAAATATAAGCAGTGCTGTGGGAAAAACAAGTAAAAAGTTATAAAATTTGTTTTTGTTTAGGAGTGCAATTTATGAAAAAATTTATATTTTCTTTTTTTCTATTGATCTTAATTGGTGTATCGTCGTGTTTTGCTGCTACGTCAAATTGGAGTGAATTGGAGGATCGTTTGAACAAAATGGTCAATGGAGTTGAGCTGAATGTGAAGTGTGACTCTATTAAAATACCCCGTAAATTTGGTGAATATGAAGACTCCAGTGCAGAGGTTGCAGATCTTGCCTTAAACATTCCCAGTATGAATAATGCAACACAATCTTTTGTGTGGCGTAAAGAGACAAACATTGTTGTAAATAAGGATAATTCGCTTGATATTACACGCAAGGTCATTTCTTATATTGGAGAGAATGTGCCAGAATGTTATAGGCTTGTTTGTGTTCCTGTAGCTAAGGGATCTAAACTTGAATTATTGGATGCAAAAATCTATGATTCCCAAAAAGGAACTGCTATTGCACTTTTAACGGCATGTCCTGTAAATTTAGAGGGTGGTGGCTTTGCTCTTATGTTCTCTGTGACAGATGAAGCCATTGGCAGAGTTGTAGTAATGACTTACAAAGAACACCGTGCTCCTGACGATCATATTTCTTTTTATACGGAGTTTGCTGATAGACAACTTCCGATATGGGAACAAAGTTTGACCGTAAAAACTCCAAAGGATATTGAACTATACTTCGATGGATTAAATTCTGATAACCCTACAAAAGTTGAAGAAGCAGACAGTGTAACTTATTTGTGGCATAATACAAACCAACTTGCTGTCCCTGAAAATCCGTTTATTGAACAACATCTTCCCTATGTGGCTTTTTCAAATAAATTAGGAGCATTAGAGGGCATAAAATCACTAAATAAATTATTTCTTGAAATTTATGACAAAGTGCAGATCCCTGAAGAATTCAAGACCATGGATTTCCGTGCATTGCTCGGTATAATTGATGATGTTAATAATACGCTTCCTTGTCTCTGTCAGACTGACATAAGAGACGGTTCTGTTGTTCCAACAAAAGGTCCTTGGACCATATGGGAGAAGGTTGCTATCGTTTCTTCCTATGCAAAACAGCTTGGAGCAAAAGTGCAGTTTTCTTATGTAGCTTGTCAAGATATGACCGATAAAAGTAGTGCGGCACGAGAATTACTCTATTTGCCAATACTGCAAATTACGGAGAAAAATGGAAGGGGTTCCTATTATGTGCCAAACAGCTCAGGGTGTTTTGATAAGCATCCTGCCTTTATTGCAGGTAAGGTAGTTTATTTTACTGCTGAAGATAAATTAAAGAAAAAAACGTTGAAATCGTTAAGCTCTGCATCAAATCATTTAGATTTTTACTGGAACCTCAAGCTAGATGAGAATGGAACTTCAACTGGGACTTTGGATATTGACTATGCGGGGACTTGGCAGAATATACTTGGTAAAGGTATAAAACCGACAAAGGAAAATATTGACGATTTTATAAAAGATGCCTTTACACTTTCAATGCCTGGATTGCAATTAAATTGTAAAAAGATATCTCAAAGAGGATCAGACAGAACACACATAGATTTTGATGTAAAATGCAAGCAAGCCATTGTCCAGGGTAATCGATTATTATTTAGGATTCCTGGTGGAATTCCGAATGTCTTGTTAGCATTTAATCCTGCACAAAGGAATTATAATTTTAAATTCCCATTCTCAATTGATCAAACTGCGAATGTCACAATTCCAGTTGGCTATAGACTAATACAGCTTCCTCCTCTTGTAAATACCCCTGCTGACTCATCTGCATTTGTAGTTAAACAGGAATTTGACTACAAAGCTCAATGGCACAGGTTAGAGTTAGGTTCTAAATTAGTTGTGCGTTTGAAGGATGTAGCGGCTGAACAGGCACAATATGTTGGTCAACAGCTTGCTTTTGTATGTCGTTGGCCAATGACTGATGTTGGATTTATAAGAAGTGAAAAAGTTCAAGAGCGTCAGGAAAAAATTATGCAAGAAAAGGCTGAAAAAAAAGCTCAAAAAAGGTTGAAGAAAGCAAATACTGGAAACAAGAATACAGAAAAAAATCAAGAGCAAAAACAATAGTTTTAAGATTAATTTTTGCAAATTTTACAAGGTAAATAAAGTATGACTTTTACTCAAAAATTACAAGTATTACTAGAGAATGCGGTTAAGCAGGTTGCAGATGAAATTGGTTTTGTCTTGCAAGAAAATATACAAGTAAAACTAGAACGCCCACGTGACCCAAAGCATGGTGACTGGGCGACAAATATTGCAATGCAGCTTGCTAAAAAAATGGGGTTAACTCCACGAGAATTAGCAGATAAAATTATTTTGCTAGTAAAAAATGATGAGCTAGTAAAATCTGCATCTGTGGCTGGCCCTGGATTTATGAATTTCTTTTTATCCTCAAGTTGGATAGCTGAAACAATATCTTCCGTATTAGAACTGAGAGATGACTGGGGAAAATGTAACATTGGGCAGGGCAAAAAGGTTCAAGTGGAGTTTGTTTCTGCAAATCCAACAGGGCCGTTGCACATGGGACACGGAAGAGGTGCTGCGGTTGGTGACATAACTGCTAACATACTTGATTTTGCAGGTTACCAAGTCTCTCGTGAATATTATATCAATGATGCGGGATTACAAATGGAGCTCTTAGGAAGGTCTGTTCGTTCCAGATATTTTGCACATTTCGGTAAGGAAACTCTAGCCCCATTCCCAGAGGACGGCTATCAAGGGGATTACATTACTGAAGTTGCCGATGTTTTTGTCCAAAAATATGATGATACTTTGTTAACTATGGACGAAGATGAAGCTATCAAAATTTTTGCAAAAGAGGCTGGGGATTATATCTTAAATTTCTTGATAAAGAAAGATCTTGCTGATTTTGGTGTGCATTTTGATGTTTACTACAGTGAGAAGTCTCTGTATGACAACGATTTAGTGTACCCTGCTGTAGATATACTATGCCAAAGGGGCTTTGCATATGAAAAGGATGGTGCTACTTGGTTTCGCAGCACAGACTTTGGTGATGACAAGGACAGAGTGTTAATTCGTGCTAATGGGGTGCCGACCTACTTTACATCGGATATTGCATATTTAAAGACAAAGTATGACAGAGGGTTTGAGAGAAATATTTACGTTTGGGGAGCTGACCACCATGGGTATGTTCCTCGTATTCGTTCTGCAAATAAGGCACTTGGCTTTTCCGATGACGGAATTGAAGTGTTGCTTATACAGATGGTCAATCTTGTAAGAGATGGTGTTCCCGTGCAGATGTCAAAGAGAGCAGGGACTATTGTTACGTTAAAAGAGATTGTTGAGGAAGTTGGTTGTGATGCGGCTCGTCTCTTTTTTGTTTTACGACGTTGTGATAGTACGGTTGATTTTGACCTCGAGCTTGCAAAAAAAGCGTCTTCTGAAAACCCTGTTTATTATATACAATACGCACACGCTAGAATTTCTTCAATAAAAAGGGAATTGCAAGCTAGAGGCATGTCAATGCCTGAGTTCGATGATATTGACGTAGCAACTCTGGAGGATGAAGCCTCAATAGCATTGGCTAAGGCGATCTCTCGTTTCCCAGAAGAAATTGCACTTGCTGCACGTGAAGCTGCTCCACATAAAATAGTTTATTATGCAACCAATTTGGCAGAAGCTTTCCATGCTTTTTATAATTCAAGCAGAATCATTGGTTCTCCCGATAATGTCGCAAAAAGCCGTTTGCTTTTAATGGAAGCAACACAAATTACGCTTCGTAATGCTATGTCAATATTAGGTGTTTCTGCACCCGAAAGAATGTAATAAAATTTTTTCTTTACGTGAGGTATGAAAATGAAATTGCCTAAAATTACCACAGTGTTGATTGTAGCGGTTTTTCTTTATATCATTGCAGAACTTTCTTTTTCTTTATACGAAGAAATATGCGGCAGACGTGTTACACTTTTGTCACTGCTAGATAAAAACCGTGATGAGTTAGAAAAGGTTAAGAGTGAAAATACACGTCTTGAGGAACAAATAGGTTTTTATCAAAGCGAAAAAGGGTTAGAATATCTTGCTTTAAAAGATTACAACATGGTTTCCAAAGATACAAAACTTTATAAAATTACAATAAAATAACTTAAGCGCAATTAAAATCCAATTTATAGCATGTTAGAGCCTTGGGCTTCTGCATCTATAAATTGGATTTTATTTTTTAGAGGTTATTTTGCACTTGTAAAAATGGGCATTTTCTAGTAAAATATGCGTCAGGTAATATTGTAATAGAATCAATTTATCTATAGGATCATGGCATTTTTATAATATAAAAGGAGAAAAGAGATGAATTTATCACCAAACATACTCCTTATCGCTGGAGCAGTAGCTGGTGCAATTATTGGATATGTAATTGGCTATGGACACTGTGGTAAGGTGCAAGACGCAAAAAGAGATTCTGCAAAATCTAAAGCAGAAAGAATTTTGAATGACGCTATAAGAAAAGCTGAAAATTCAAAAAGAGAAATGCTAGTTGACGGAAAGAATGAACTACTAAAGCTACGTCAAGAATTTGAAAAAGAAGTAAGGGAGCATAAAGTTGAGCTACAGCGTTCAGAGCAACGCCTTGAGCAAAAAGAAGAGAACCTAACGTTAAAGGAAACAAGTTTAGACAAAAAGCTTGATGCTCTTTCACAAAAAGAAGATGCGTTAAGGGATAAGCAAGATAAAGTTGAGGAAAAACTAATACGTCTTTCCCAACAAGAGGAACAATTCACAAAAAAATTAGAGGAAATTTCTAAATTGTCACGCCAAGATGCAGAAACGCTTCTTTTGAACAGAGTTGAATCTGAAGCCGCATCCCGTATTGGAATCCGTCTAAAAGAAATTGAGGATAAAGCAAAAAGAGAGGCTGACAAAAGAGCCTGTGGCATTATTGCTACAGCTATTCAAAAGTGTAATGTGGAATATACTTCGGAAGCAGTGGTTAGTGTTGTTACCATCCCCTCCGACGAAATGAAAGGTCGTATCATTGGTAGAGAAGGAAGAAACATTAGAACCTTTGAAACACTTACAGGTGTTGATATAATTGTAGATGATACGCCGGAAACAGTTACACTTTCAAGCTTTGACCCTGTCCGTCGTGAAATTGCACGTGTGGCACTAGAGCGACTAATTACTGATGGACGTATTCATCCGACGCGCATCGAAGAAATTATTGAAAAGGCCGAAAAGGATGTTCGCCAGCAAGTAATTGAAACTGGCGAGGAGGCAATTCTTGAGGCTGGAATTAAGAATATTGATAATGAGCTAGTAAATACTTTAGGCTCTCTTCGTTTTAGAACAAGCTATGGTCAGAATGTTCTTTCTCATAGCTTGGAAGTTGCACATATTGCTGGTGTTTTAGCTCAAGAGTTAGGCATTGATCAGGCAAAGGCAAGGCGTGCAGGTTTGTTACATGATATTGGAAAGGCAGTTGACCGTGAACAGGAAGGTTCACATGCTATAATAGGCGCTGATATTGCAAGACGCCACGGTGAAGAAGCTGATATCGTAAACGCTATTGCAAGCCATCACGAAGAAGTTGAGCCAACTTCAATATATGCAATAATAGTTGCCGTCGCTGACTCAATTTCTGCCTCTCGTCCTGGCGCAAGACGTGAAAGCCTTGACGCCTATGTTAAGAGATTAGAAGATCTTGAAAATATAGCAAAATCCTTTGAAGGTGTTGAAAAGGCCTTTGCTGTTCAAGCAGGCAGAGAGGTTCGTGTAGCGGTCTCTCCAACTGGAACAGATGAAGGAACAATGCAGAAACTTGCCTATGATATCGCAAGAAAGATAGAAACTGAGCTGCGTTATCCAGGTCAGATTAAAGTTACCCTCATTAGGGAAACTAGAGCGGTAGAATACGCAAAATAATGACCATGAAAATTCTTTTTATTGGAGATATTATGGGAAGCCCCGGCAGAAATGCTGCTGGGGCTTTTATTCCTAAATTAAAAAAGGAAAAAGGTCCTTTTGATTTTATAATTGCAGAAGGAGAAAATGCAGCCGGAGGCTTTGGGCTGACAGAGAAGGTAACCAATGAATTGCTTAGTTATGGGATAGATATCTTGACTAATGGCAATCACATTTGGGATAAGAAAGATTTTGTCCCGCTCTTAGACGAATTGCCAAATGTATTAAGAGCTGCTAACTATCCTGCTGGAACACAAGGCAGAGGTTTTGCTGTTTTTGAAAAAAATGGTAAAAAATTAGCTGTTTTATGTTTGCAGGGCAGAACCTTTATGCCTGCAATTGATTGTCCGTTTCAGTCAGCAGATCACGCCCTAGATAACTGCAAGGAAAAATGTGTACTTGTAGATTTTCATGCTGAGGCAACTAGTGAAAAGAAAGCACTTGCCTTGTATCTAGACGGAAGGGTTTCTGCTCTCTGTGGGACACATACGCATGTCCAAACAGCAGATGAACAAATATTACCCAAGGGAACGGCTTTTCTAACCGATGTTGGTATGACAGGAGGACATGCTGGGCTAATTGGAATGACTGCGGAATCTGTAATGCCTAAATTTCTCTATGGAACGCCGACAAAATTTGAGGTGTGTAAGGAACAAGTCAAATTTCAAGCGACGATTATTGACATAGACGAGCAAACTGGTAAAGCAGTTACTATAGAACGTATAAATGAGTTGGTTGATTAATTAACAAAAAGAAGGCACGGAGAAAACACCGTGCCTTCTTTTTATATGGTTAGAATTATTTTATAAGTCCTTTGTCTCTGAAGAATCTTTCTGCCGCTGGGTGAAGAGGAATTGTAAGTCCTTGGGTAGCTGTCTCAAGTGTAATCTCTTTGCCCTTTGCGTGAGAATTCTGAACGACATCTATGTGCTCATAGAGCCCTTCAAGGAAGTTATAAATCATTTCATCGTCAGCATCTTCATAGGTTACGAGGAATGATGTAATGGCTGGTGTTTTTACCTCGCCAACGCCCTTATATGTGTTAGCTGGGATAACGCTTGGAACCATGAATGGGTAAGCCTCCTGCAATTTTGCTAGGAATGCATCATCAAAGCTCAACAATGTAATATTGCTCTTTGTGGTCATGAGGTCCATAACAGAAGCAGTTGGGAAACCTGCTACAACAAAACCGGCATCAATCTGATTGTCCTTAAAGCGGCTTGTTGTTGCAGCGAAGTCAAGGAAGTCTGCCTTGATGTCATTGTATGTTAGCCCTGCCTGCTGGAAGAGTGCTTGAACGTCGCCCTCAACACCGCTTCCTGGTGCACCAACGCCAACTCTCTTGCCCTTCAAGTCTTCAAATTTGTTAATGTTTGCTTCTTTAGCTACAAGCATCTGAATGTGCTCTGGATAAAGTGCGCAAACTGCACGGATGTTCTTAACTGGCTTATCTTTGAACATAAGTTCACCGTTGTAAGCCCAATAAGCAATGTCAGCCTGTGTAAATCCAAACTCGATTTCCTTGTTAGCAACGAGATTAATGTTAGCAACAGATGCGTTTCCTGTCTCTGATGTAACATTGAGCTTGCCACCTTCATTTACCGCATTTGCAATTGCTCCGCCGATTGCAAAATAGGTTCCTGTTGTGCCACCTGTTGCAATTGATACATTGTTTGAGCCACCTGAAAGCTTGCATGGTGAGCAATTAAAATACCAAACGCCAAGTGCAACTGCCAATACTACAATTACAAGTGTTACTACCTTCTTTTTGTTCATCTTTGTGAACGCCTCCTAAATGGGATATATTTGCAAAGCAAGAAAATCTTGCGATTTGCCTATTTGTTTGTGGCTGCAGCGTTTATTTCCGCAACTGTGATTGGAATTCCTTGAGATCTGAGCTTCTTTTCCTTCATTTTTTGCAAAACGAAAATCACCAAAAGAAGAGCAAGACCGATGATATCAGTATATGTGCCAGGGATTAAGAGTCCAAGTGCACCGACAAAAGCTATAATTCTCATTAGGGTGCTCATTTTTGCCTTAAAGAAACCAATTGTTGACATTGCCAAGAGGAAAACGCCAAGCAATGCACTTATAATTGCTTGAATCATTGGCCATGTTTGGTAATTTATGAAAAGAAGCATTGGTTCATATATGTATATGTACGGGACCAAAAATCCTGCAAGTGCAAGTTTAAAAGCGGTAACTCCAGTTTTCATTGGATCAGAGCCAGAAATGCCGGCACCTGCATAAGCGGCTAGTGCTACAGGTGGTGTGAGGTCGGCTGCTATACCAAAGTAGAACACAAACATATAAGCTGCCTGTGCAGGAACGCCAAGGTTAATAAGTGCAGGAGCAGCCATTGTGCTTGTAACAATAAAGTTCGCTGTTGTAGGAAGCCCCATGCCGAGTAAAAGAGAAGCAAGCATTGTGAAGAAAAGAGTGAATATCTTTGTAATTTCTTTTGCTACAAGTGGGTTTGATGTGATTAATGCTGCTGGAGCAGCGGCTAATGTAACGATGGTGTTAGCAATTCTTAAAGCTAGTCCAGTTAAAGTCCCCATGCCAACTACAAGTCCAACAGTTGCACAGGCGCAGGCTACGCCAATAGCACCACGTGCGCCAGATTCAAAAGCATTGAGCAAGCGTGGAAGAGTAAGACGTGTTTCTTTGCTTAACCAAGAAAGTGCAAAGCTAACTATAATTCCATAGAAAGCTGCTTTTAGTGGTGTGTAACCTGCAAGCAGGAAATATATAATTGCGATTAACGGAATGAGCAAGAAGCCTCTTGCTTTGAGAAGTGGCCAAAGTCTTGGAAGTTCTTTGAAAGGTAATCCTTTCAACCCTAAACGAGATGCTTCAAAGTGAACTTGAACCATAACGGCAAAATAATAAAGAATCGCTGGAATTATTGCTGCTACCACAACGGTAAGGTAAGGCACACCCAAAATTTGTGCCATAATAAAAGCAGCTGCACCCATGACAGGGGGCATTATCTGTCCACCGGTTGATGCGACAGCTTCAACTGCACCGGCAAAGTGAGGCTCATATCCAACGCTTTTCATAAGCGGAATTGTGAACATACCTGTTGTGCAGACATTTGCAACAGATGACCCAGAAACTGTGCCCATAAGACCGGAAGAAACGACGGCAACCTTTGCAGGTCCGCCAGTTGACCAACCGGCAAGTGCTAATGATAAGTCTATTATGAATTTTCCAAGACCAGTTTTTTCAAGAATGGAACCAAAAAGAATGAACATAAAGACAAATGTTGAAGAAACTTCTAGTGGTGTGCCGAAAACGCCTTCTGTTCCAAGATACATGTGGTTGATTATACGTGTAATGTTAAACCCTCTGTGGGCAATCATAGGTGGCATTATTCGCCCAAAGTAGCAATATAGAAGTGCAACAATTGCAATGCCAGGAAGAACGGGGTTTGAAATTCTGCGAGTTGCTTCTAATAATGTTGCAATCAAAATGAATCCCATCGTGAGGTCAAGTGTTGTAGGAAGTCCGGAACGAGTGACGAGTTGATCAAAGAACACGACCAAATACATTGCCGAAGTTGCAGCAATAATTGCTAAGGCAAAATCTACAAGTGGTATTTTATGGCGAGTCTTTCCAGTATTGTCACTTGGATAGAGCAGAAAAACAAGTGCAAGCGTGAAAGCTAAATGAACTGCACCTTGTTTTTGCGCTAATAATAATCCAAAACCACTAGTATAAAGATGAAAGAGTGACATGGCGACAGCTAGTATTGAAATCAACTTTGCTTGCCAACCATCCAATGTACGGAAACGTGATTCCGTATCATATTTTTCCATGATAGCGTCAAGGTTGATTTGAGCAGAATTTTGCGCATTTTCTGTTATTTCACTCATGAGGACTCCTCCATAGTTAAAATATTTGCACTAAATACAAGAAATATTATACAAAAAAAGGTATAAATTTCAATACTCTCGCGATAACTTTTTCAAATTCTATTTTTTATTTCCAGTGGTTGGGATAATCCTTGCCATGTCTCGGGCAAGGTTTTGTCCCAATGTAACGGCAACGAACATTTAGACACCTGCGAGGTGTCTTTTTTGTTCCGTTGGTAGCAGAATGATTGTTTTGAGTTTGACTTGGTAAAGTTATTGCCAAGATTTTATTTGGTGTTTGTTTTTGATTACTGCTATTTTTTTTATTTGTCTGCTTATTTGCTTTTTGGGTGGTCTTTGCTGTTAGTTTTTTGTTCGTTTGCTTTGTGGTTTTTGATGATACTTTTTTGTTTTGTTTTTTTACTGATTTCTTTGCTTTTACCTTTTGGTTAGTTTTTTTGTTCTGTTTATTTTGTTTTGTTACCTTGCTCTTTGTTGTTGTTGTAGATATTGACTTGCTTGACTTGTAGGAAGTTTTTTGTTTGGAATTTTGTTTTGCTCCTGCTTGAGTAAAAGGGGTAGCTACAATTACAGAAATTAGTAAAAATATAGAGATATATTTTAATATTTTCTTCATTTATATCAACCTCCGTATATGTGTCAAAACTATGAAAAATTATATTGAAATTGTATATAAAAAGCAAAAAATGTCAAGTTTTGTTCGTGGCAGTTTATAAAACTTAGCATATTAAATAATCGGAATTTAGCAATGAATATTACGAAGAAAAGGTTATTTTGTGCTATAATGCTTCGAAACAGTTTTATGAAAGGAAAACGACTATGGAAATAAATTTAATGAAAAACGGAGCAGTGCGTGTTTGTCCTGTTGGGTTTTCTTGGACAATGTTTTTCTTTGGTTTTTTTGTTCCACTTCTCCGTGGTGATATTCTTTGGTTTATTTTAGATTTAGTTATAGCAAGCCTAACTTGTGCATTTGGAAATTTTGTTTTGTGCTTTTTCTATAATGGAATTTATATTCGTTCTTTATTGGCGGAAGGATATGTTCCAGCAGATGAATTTTCAAAACATTATTTGATTAGCAAAAATTTATACAGAGAAGTTTATATTTAAGGAAGTGTAAAGGAATGTGGAAAGGAAGATTTAAAGAAGCAACGGACAAAAATGTTGTAGATTTTACACAGTCGCTGGATTTAGACTGGAGACTGGCAGAGGCAGACATTCGTGGAAGCATTGCTCATGTAAGAATGCTTGCCCATACTGGGCTTTTGCCACAGGATGAAGCAGAAACAATAGAAAAAAATCTGCGTGAGATTGCCACAGAAATTCGTAATGGTGATTTCATTCCTTCAAAAGAGCTTGAAGATGTCCATATGAATATTGAAAGCCGTTTGACGGAAAAGTGTGGTGCAACAGGGGCAAGGCTTCACATGGGGCGTTCAAGAAATGACCAAGTTGCTACGACAATGAAGCTATACTTGAAAAAAGAAATGCTCAGTATCGCCGCTCAGCTTGATAACCTTATTGAAGTGCTGGCAAAGAAAGCAGACGAACATAAGAATATAATTGTTCCTGGCTACACACATTTGCAACAGGCACAGCCGATTTCAATGGGACATTTTTGGTGTGCACATATAAACGCATTTTTGCGTGATGCAAAGAGATTGGAATTTGTGCTAGATGCTCTTGACGAATGTCCGCTCGGCTCTGGTGCCTTGGCTGGCAGCACCTTGCCACTAGACAGAAAATTTTCTGCTTCTGACCTTGGCTTTGGCGCTCCGACAGAAAACAGTATGGATAGTGTTGCGTCCCGTGATCACTTTATAGATATTCTTTATTTTGCTTCTGTCTTTGGCTGTCACGTTAGCCGTCTTTGTGAAGATTTGATTATCTATTTTACAACAGAGTTTGGTTGGGTAAAGTTGCCAGATGCTTTCTGCACTGGCAGTTCCATCATGCCACAAAAGAAAAATCCAGATGTGCTTGAGCTTTTGCGTGGAAAATCTGGTCAGTTGACTGGTGCTCTTGTTGACCTGCTTGTGATGACAAAGGGAATTCCTATGACATATAACCGTGACTTGCAGGATGACAAACGCAGCTTGTTCCGCACCCTCGATTGTTTACAGGGAATTTTCTCTGTCTTGCCACCGCTATTGTCTCGTGTTGATGTAGATGAAGAAAAAGCAAACAAAGGTTTTGCAGATGGGCTTATATTGGCAACAGATGTCGCGGAATATCTAGTGTTACAGGGAGTGCCATTCAGAAATGCTCATGCTCTTGTTGGTGGAGCGGTGAAATGGTGCGTAGATAACAAAAGGTCAATGGCTGCGCTTTCATTAGATGAGTGGCAGGCTTTAATTCCTCAGATAAAAGAAGACCTCTTGCCACTTTTAACGCCACGTGTTTCAGCGGAAAGAAGAAAAACCTACGGTGGAACAGCACCTAGCGAAGTAACACGACAGCTGGAAGTTATAAACGAAAAACTTGCAAAATTTAATAAAGTCTGCGGGGAATATGCAGAGAGGTTATGGCAGTTATAAGGAGTTAGAAATGAAGGTTTATAAAAATGCACAAGAAAAAAATTACACGCAAGATCCCAGAGTAGCCCAAACAGTTAGTGAGATAATTGCGAATGTGCGTAGTGGGGGAGATAAGGCGGTTGCGGAGCTTAATGCAAAATTTGGTGGCAAGGCGGATACAAATTTCCTTGTTCCAAATGAAATTGCAAAAAAATGCTATGATAATTTAGAAGAAGATTTGAAATTTGCTATTACGAAAGCAGCGGAGAATATTCAAAAGTTTGCGGAGCTCCAATGTGACAGTTTGTGGCCACTTGGCGAAACAGAGGTAGTTGATGGAGTGTTCCTAGGTCATTCAGTTATTCCTGTCAATTCTTGTTCTTGCTATGTTCCTGGTGGTAATCATCCGCTTTTTTCCACAGCCTTGATGCTAGTTATTCCCGCAAAGGTTGCCGGAGTCAAGAGAATTATTGCGACAGTTCCCCCCGTTGCAGGCACATCTCTGCCACACGAAACGACGCTTGCTGCTCTTTGGCTTGCTGGGTGTGATGAAATTTATGCAATTGGTGGAGCGCAAGCGGTTGCTGCTGTTGCCTATGGAACAGAGACAATAAAGCCAGTTGATATGATAGTTGGCCCCGGAAACAAATATGTAACGGAAGCAAAAAAACAGGTCTTTGGAAAGGTTGGTATAGATTTTCTCGCCGGTCCGTCTGAAGTGCTCGTCATTGCCGATGAAAGTGGAGAAGCAGAGATTATTGCAGCAGACCTCTTGGCACAGTCGGAACACGACCTTGACGCATCTGGCATTTTGCTAACAACGAGTGAAAAACTTGCAAAAGATGTTAAAGATGCAGTGCAAAAAGCATTAAAAGAACTTCCAACAAGAGACATAGCAAGTGTATCATGGCAGAACAATGGCAAGATTTTTATTACAGATTCACTTGAAGAAGCTTGCGAAATGTCAAACGAAATTGCACCGGAGCATTTGGAAATTCAAGTTAAAAATTCGGAGCTGGAATATGACCTTATGACTCGCTTGACAAATTATGGCTCATTGTTTGTTGGCACCGGAAGCGCAGAAGTCTTTGGTGATTATGTTGCAGGAACAAATCACACCTTGCCGACAATGGGAGTGGCACGTTACACTGGCGGACTTTCTGTTATGAATTTCTTGAAGGTTTGCACCTTCCAGCATATTACGCACGATGGTTCAAAAGCTCTTGCCCCGCTAGCTCAAAAGATGGCAGAAGCGGAAGGACTTTCCGCCCACGCCCTTGCAGCGTTTAAGAGAAGATAATTTACGATAAAAAACGAGCGACTAGTTAAATGGCTAGTCGCTCGTTTTTTTCGAATGTAAAATTCCAAATTTATCAAAATAAATCTCAAATTTTTAGCGATTTTTGCGTGTTTTTATTATGGTATTACTGCATTTTTTATTTTGCTTATGTGATATTTACTTCACATAGCGAGCTTTTTATTGCAGAGAAAAACAAATTTATGCGAATTATTGAAAATTACAAGGCAATAGGTTAAAATCATCCTCAATGATAATTAGCTAGTATCATTGCCTACGTGTATATAAAATAACAATTTGAATTGTATAAAAAAGCTACTTATGAAAATGCGAAGATACATAGTGTAGTGCTTCTTTCACATATAATGGATAACGATGTACTAATTAAAAATCACTAAATAAAGAGGATAAAGATGGCTAGAAAATCAAAAAAAGATGATTATAGTGGACTTCTTGCGTTCTTGCTCCTTATTCTAATTAACTATTGGAAGATATTTCTTGCATTACTAGCAGTTTGTCTCATTTTTTTATTATGTAAATGTTTGATTGAAAAATCCAGTAAGATCAACAATAAGAATACAGAATCACGAAAATTGTATAGGAGTTTAAACAATGAAAATTGCACAAAAAATAATCCTATTATGCCTAAAAATCACGACATAACTACAAAAGTGACTTTAGTTACTAACCAAAATGGCAACGAACGTGCAACTACCAATGTATTTGTGCCTAGGAAAAGTAGAGGTAGGGGGGATTTTTACAAGGGAAATGAATCAGTTAGTTTGTCGTGTGAAAATTGCACGATACATAATTCTATTATGTCTAAAAATTGCGACGTAACAACCAAAGCGACTACCGCTACTAAAAAAGATGATACTAAAATGATTATTGATAAAAAACGTGAGATCACCATTGTATATGTGCCTACGGAAAGTGGATATGATGATAATATTTATGAGGGAAATGAATTTGTTAGCTTTTCGTACGATAGAGAATATTTATATAACTTATATCCACCAGAGGAATATTTTGCAATAGATACTGAAACTACAGGGCTTAATCCTCGTGAAGATCGTATTGTAGAAGTTTCCGCGGTACATTTTGTAAATGGAAAAATTATTGATTCTTTTTCTAGTCTTGTAAATCCTAACTGTTTAATTCCACAAGAGGCTAGTGATGTGAATCATATAACAAATGAGATGCTAGCTACTGCACCAGCAGAAGAAGTTGTATATCCTCAATTCATTAAATTTATCGGTAATGAATGCTTCAATGGAAATGTAGTTGTTGTAGCACACAATGCGGAATTCGATCTTGCATTTTTAGCTTCTACGTTAAAACGTTTGGGCTATAAAGGTAATTTTCGTTACATAGATACACTTACAATAGCTCGTGGAATGAAAAAAAAGCTTGACTGGAATCTGAGGCTTGGAGATTTAGCGGATTTCTTTTTTATTTTTTTGAAAGATAATATGCATAGAGCAGAAACGGATGCAATTGCATGTGGGAAAATTTTACCCAAGCTTTATGCGGTAAGGAGGAAGGAGAATGTTTGTCATGATCATAATTTTGATTTAGCAGAGCAGCTCCTCAAAAATCCAGACTTTAATTCTGAATTGGACGAAGATGAAAGATATAGCCAGGGTGTATTGTTGGATCAATATGGTAGAGATCTAAAATATCACGAAAAATTTGATTTAGCTTTCAAGTGTTTTGATGTAGCTGAGAAAAGAGGTTATTATCCGTCGATAATAGAATCTTTGATTATTTACAAGGAGCAAAAAAGACATTATGAGATAGTTCAAATTGTTACTGATAGGCTTGCTAATTATGATTCCCGTATTAAAAATGATTTTCCTTGGCTTATTGATTCATTAATTGAGCGTCGTGAAAAAGCCAAAAGAAGTATTTATTTAGAAATTATTAGACAGGCAGTAGTTTATGGTAAGCAGAAAGATTACAAAGGCGAAATAGAATTTTTAGATGGCATAATTAAGAAACATTTAGCATTTGGGGTGGATTTTGGATATGAAGAAGAGCTTAGGGATAGACTTGCTAAAAAACAAAAAAGTCTTTACAATTCAATAATAAAGCTTGCCTCTAGCTACAGAAAACAAAAAGATTATACGAGCGAAATCGATATGTTAAAACGAGAGATTGCTTTATATAATTCTGATGTGGATTATGGCTACAAAGATGAATTAACGGCACGTCTACAGAATGCACGTTGGCATGCGGAAAATATTTCTCGCTCGACTTTGAAACCTACCCCCAAAGGATTGAGATACCTGAGATAATGCTTTTGTAAATTACAATTTTTATGTAGTTATGAAAAAACGAGCGACTAATAAATAACTAGTCGCTCGTTAATTTTTTTAACGTCTTATTTTATGCACTCTAATGTATCTCTTGCAATGACAAGCTCCTCGTTTGTTGGGACAAGCATAACCGTTACCTTTGAATCTGGAGCGGAAATGATTTTTTCCTTGCCACGCACCTTGTTAGCTTCCTCGTCAAATTTAATGCCAAGGAACTCCATATCAGCACAGACATCACGGCGGAAATCAATTCCGTTTTCTCCAATGCCGGCTGTAAATACTACCACGTCAAGACCGCCCATTTCTGCTGCGTATGACGCAATGTATTTCTTTACTCCGTTGATTAAAATCTGCAAGGCAACCTTTGATTTTTCGTCGCCCTTTTCTGCTGCTTCTTCAATGTCTTTCATGTCGCTTGAAATTCCGGTTAATCCAAGCAAGCCGGATTTCTTTTGAATCATGTCGCTGACTGTCTTTGCAGAACCAAGTTGCTCCATCAAAAACACCATTACAGATGGGTCAATGTTACCGCATCTTGTTCCCATGATGAGGCCTTCCGCTGTGCTGAGTCCCATGCTTGTGTCTAGGCATTTACCGCCCTTGACGGCAGCAACGGAACTTCCATTGCCCAAGTGGCAAGTTACAATACGCAAATCCTTTGGATCTTTGCCCAAGATTTCTGCTGCACGAGCAGAAACATATCTGTGGCTCGTGCCGTGGAAGCCGTAACGACGGACGGAATTTTTCTCGTAATATTCATAAGGAATTGCATAGAGGTATGATGCAGGTGGCATTGTCTGGTGGAATGATGTGTCAAACACTGCAACGTTTGGCTTGCCTGGCAAAACTTCCATAACGGCTCTGATGCCCTGCAAGTTTGCTGGGTTGTGCAATGGAGCGAGGGTGGAAACTTCTTCAATTCCCTTGATGACTTCTTCTGTAACGAGAACAGACTTTGTAAATTTCTCTCCGCCGTGGACTATTCTGTGTCCTGCTCCTGCTAATTCATCAAAGCTGGCAAGCACACCGAATTCCTTATCTATTAACATATTAAGCACATAGCGAATTGCCTCTGTGTGATCCGCAAATGGCACTTCACGTGTTACAGCGTCAAGTCCGATTTTTGTGTGCTTGATTTTTGAGCCATCCATGCCGATGCGCTCAACAAGTCCCTTTGCTAAAACCTTTTCACCGTCCATATCAATTACTTGATACTTGAGTGATGAACTACCACAATTCAAAACGAGAATTTTCATAACTTTTCCTCCAACTTTATTATTTTGTGCTTTTTTATGCTGTTTTATGTTGTTTTGTGATAAAATTAACAGTCTTTTTGCAAGTCACAACTGCAAGAGTATAGTTTAATTTTGCAAAATTTTCAATAGTATAGGAAAAATAAATAATATATGAAAAAATACAAGGTTGCTGGCATAATAGCAGAATATAATCCGTTTCACATGGGGCACTTGCACCATGTTGCGGAAACAAAAAAAATCGCTGAATGTGTTATTGCCGTTATGTCATCAAATTTTGTGCAGCGTGGCGAGCCTGCTCTCTTTGACAAATATGTGAGAGCGGAAGCAGCTGTCGCTTGTGGCTGTGACCTGGTGCTTGAGTTGCCTGTCGTTGCCTCTTGCCACAATGGTTTTGTTTTTTCAAAATGCGCTGTGGCTCTCCTTGCAAATATTGGGCTTGTGGATTGTCTTTCCTTTGGCGTGGAAGACACGAATTTTGACGCATCAAAAATTATAGATGTGTTACTTCACGAAGATGAAGATTTCAAATCGCGATTAAAAAAATATATGGATGATGGTTACTCCTTCATTATGGCACGAAGCCTTGCACTTGAAGAAAAAATCAAGGGAGCAAGTGACTACATAAAGGGGAGCAATAACAATTTAGCTCTTTGCTATCGTATGGAATTGGCAGAAAAATTTCCCAATATATCGCCATTGCCAATTAAACGTGTTGGCAGTGAATATAATGCAGAACAGATGGCAGAAATTTCTTCTGCTACTGCCTTGAGAAAAGCCTTTGCAGACGGTGAAATTGATAAATTTATGGAGAACATTCCACTAGCAGCACGGGAAATTTTTAGTGATGCTATTCAAAATGGACAGTTTGTGTCAAAAGCTGAGTGGAAAAGTGTTTGGCAAACATTACGAACGCTGCTTTTGACGAAAAGCGATGAAGAAATAAAAGACATTGCAGAAATAAAAGAGGGCTTTGAAAACACGTTAAAACAACATGCATTCACTTCAAGAAATTTGGACGAATTCATTTCTTCTTGTGTTTCCAAGCGCTACACAAAAAGCCGTGTAGCAAGAAATGTTTGTCATGTGTTGTTAAATTATAGAGAAAAATTAAACAGGCAAATTCAAGATAACACCTTGCCTTACATAAAACCACTTGCCATGAATGAAACAGGGCGTGAACTTTTGCGAGAAATGAAAAATTGCGCAAAGTTGCCGATTGTTACGACCTACGGCACTGCTTCATGTGTAAGTGATTTTGCTAGGCAAATAAGTGCTTTTGAGCTTGCCTCGTGCGAAATATGGAAAGGGCTTGCAAAAACTCCCGTGTTGGGTAGTTGCAATGCAGAAAAAATACGAATAAAATGAAGTTAGATTTTGACAAAATAAGAAAAAAAATAATGAATAATAAATTACTGTATTGTTTGGACAAATACAGAAAAATTGCGAGCTCAAGAACCTATGACATGCTCATGCTTTTTCATGCTTTTTTCAGAATTGGCTCAATGAGTTTTGGTAGCGGACTTACCATGATTCCTATTTTGCAAGCAGAGCTTGTGGAAAAACGCCACTGGGTAAAGGTTGAAGATTTGCTCAATTATTATGCGTTATGTCAGGGACTTCCAGGGATAATGATGGTTAATCTGTCCTGCTTTGTCGGTTACCAAAGAGAAAAAAAACTTGGCTCTGTTGTAGCAGCATTGGCAGTAGTTATGCCTAGCATAATAATTATAACTGGTATTGCGGCACTCTTTACAAATTATTCAAAAAATCCCTATGTAACCCAAGCAATGCGTGCTGTTTCTGCCTGTGTTTGTGCTTTGATTTTTAGTGCAACCTTAACAATGTTCAAAAGAGTAATAAAAGATATTTTCTCTTTTGTTGTGTTTGCTGTTGTCCTTGCCTTGACTCTCTTGTATAAGCCTTCTCCTGCTATAATCATTCCGGTTTCCTTGGTTGTTGGGGTGGTGTATTGCAAAATATATAGAGAAATGCAGGGGAAATGGAAGCAAAAACTTTCCAAGGAAATGGAAAGTGATGAAAATTTTGATTTGGATTTCTCCTCAAAATCTTAAAATTTTAGGAAAACGGACATAAAATATGATTTATTTACGACTTGCGTATGAATTTTTTATAATCGGTCTTTTTGCTGTCGGTGGTGGTATGGCAACCTTGCCATTTCTTTACCGCTTGGCAGACAAAACTGGCTGGTTTACTGCAAAATTTGTGACGGATATGGTTGTTGTGTCTGAATCAACACCAGGACCAATCGGCATAAATATGGCTACCTACATTGGTTTTTCTGTCGCTGGAATGTTGGGGGGCATCATTGCAACTGTAAGCATAATTGCTCCTGCAATAATAATTGTAACCTTGCTTTCAAAAACAATTGAAAAATATCAAAAGCACCCCATTGTTAGAGATGGTTTTTATGCCGTTCGTCCTGCTGTTGTGGGTATAATTGGCGCTGGATTTTATCATGTTTTGGCAAACGTTATGTTTAATGTATCGTTATACGAACAAACAAAGTTGATACGAGATTTAATCACAAAAAAAGAAGTGATATTGTTTATTATATTTTTTGTCTTGATGAGAAAATTCCATTTGCATGTAATGTTTTATATATGCCTTGCAGCCATTGCAGGAATTATTTTGAAATTATAAAGGGAAATGAACAGAATGAGACGCACAAAAATTATTTGCACAATAGGTCCAGCCAGTGACAGCGCCGAAGTGTTTGAAGAGCTTTGCCATGCAGGAATGAATGTGGCAAGGTTGAACTTTTCCCACGGCACACATGAAGAACACCAAAAACGCATTGACATGATAAAGTCTGTCCGTGAAAAATTAAATTTGCCAATAGCAATTTTGTTAGACACAAAGGGACCTGAATATCGTGTAGGCACTTTTCGTGATGGCAGTGTGACATTAAAGGAAGGGAACAAATTTATATTTTGCGTTGATGATGTCATAGGGGATAATGAGCGAGTTAGCGTAAGTTACAAGGGGCTTGCAAATGACTTGTCTGTTGGAGATACGATTTTAGTCAATGACGGGCTGGTAGCTTTTGAAGTTACCAGTGTTACGGAAACTGAGATTATAACTATCGTCAAAATAGGTGGAACAATTTCAAACAAAAAAAGTATGAGTTTTCCTAATAAAGTCTTGAAGCAAGTTTACTTGAGTGAACAGGATAAATCGGATTTACTTTTTGGCATAAAAAATGATGTTGATTTTGTCGCCTGCTCCTTTGTAAGCACAGCACAAGACATAAAAGATGTGCGAGACTTTTTAGATGCAAATGGTGGAGAAAATATTGCACTCATTGCAAAGATAGAAAATCAATCCGGTTTGGACAATCTTGCAGGTATAGCTGAATACTGTGAGGGGATAATGGTGGCACGAGGTGACCTTGGTGTTGAAATTCCATACGAAAATCTGCCCAGAGTGCAAAAAGAGATT
>JAZLJR010000046.1:0-2596 GCA_045617925.1 Synergistaceae bacterium | reverse complement strand
CCCCACTGCTGGCACAAATCCATTCAAATCTTACCTCACCATTTCTTACGGGTGCGACAGATTTTGTTCTTACTGCATTGTGCCATACGTCCGTGGCAGATTACAATCACGCGAGCCTGAAGAAATATTGGCAGAAGCAAGGCAACTCGTCCAAAATGGCGTGACAGAAATAACACTCCTTGGGCAAAATGTTGACTCTTTTGGTAAAGATTGGACAAATAGGCAATACTCATTCGCTTCACTTTTGGACGCTACTTCACAGATTGAAGGACTAGAGCGTCTCCGCTTTGCAACAAGTCACCCCAAGGATTTTGACGCTGATATTTTGGAAGTAATGAAGAAAAATGACAAGATTTGTCGTGCAATAAATTTGCCAGTCCAATCTGGCAACACAAGAATTTTGAAAGAAATGAACCGCGGTTACACGAGGGAAGATTACCTCTCGCTTGTTGAACGCATAAAGACGGCCTTGCCAGATGTTAGCCTCACGACGGATTTAATCGTCGGCTTCCCAACAGAAACAGAAGAAGAATTTTTGGATTCGTGCTCCCTTTTAGAACAGGTGAAATTTGACATTGTTCACACAGCGGCATACAGTATCCGCCCTGGCACGCGTGCTGCCACTATGGAAGGTCAAATTGACGAGGCAACAAAAAATAGACGTTTGAACGAAATAAATGCAATTCAATTCAAAATTGCAAAGGAAGCAAATGAAGCCTACATAGGGCAAACAATGGAAATTTTGCCAGACGGCTTTGCACCAAAGGGCAGAGGGCAAATCCAAGGCAGAACAAAGACAGACCATGTCGTTATCCTTGACGGAACCGAAGCAGATTTTGGCAAACTCCTAACGGTTGAAATAATCGGCGCAAACCCTTGGTCACTTGAAGGAAAAAGAAAAGAGTAGTAATAAATTTGCAAAAATACCTAGCTTTTCAAGCAGATTGGAGAAAATTATGCAGTTGAATAAGGACACAAAAACAAAGCTTTATTTATTCTTGGGGATTCTCTTTTTATTGCTTGCCTTTTGGCTCGTTTCTAACTTTAAAGGGCGTTTTGGGCAAGATACAGTTGGAGTTATTACCACGGAGAACCATCAGGAAACATCAAAGGCAAGTGGCGACCTTGAGTATATGAAAAATGAAGTTGAAGGCACAGGAGATACAGTGAACACACAAGACGAAGAAAGCGAAGGTCGTTTGCTCCGTGCCGTGCCTAAAAACTCCACCGCTTCAACAATAATTGTTCATGTTGTCGGTGCTGTAAAGGTTCCAGGAGTTTACGAACTTCCGGCTTCTTCACGTATGAATGATGCTCTTCGTGCTGCACGCGGTTTTGTGGCAAATGCTGACCGTGACAGTGTGAACCTAGCAGAGAAAATTTCTGATGGACAAAAGATAATTTTTCCTTTCGTTTCTCGTGCCGGAGAGGACAATACATTCACAACTGCGAAACAAAATTTTGGTGCATCACAAACAGCTCAAACCTCAAGCAACAAGAGTGAAAGAGGAAGAAAAAGCAAAAAAGCCACTGGGCTTGTCAACATAAACACAGCAAACGAAGAAGAGTTGATGAGTATTGTCGGCGTAGGCAAGGTGCTTGCACGGTCTATAATGAACTACAGACAAACTCACGGTGTCTTCACCGCAATTGAGGAACTTTTGCAGGTTCGAGGAATTGGGCAAAAGAAATTTCAAAAACTGCAAGATCAAGTTACTGTTAGATAATGACAGAGTTGGTAAATTTATTATATGAAAAGATGAAAAAAATTGGGCAGGACACATACGCTCTAGCCGTGTGCCCTGCCTTTTTTGTGTTCTTTGGACTTTATATTTTTGCATGGCTTGCAGTGACAGGAAATGGCTCTAATTTGTTTTTTGCATTTGTCACTGCTCTTGTTCTTGCCTTTTGTCTTATTCTTTTCACATCACGTATTCATTATAAAAATGAACGTTCAGTCTGTATTTTAATATTAGTGATTTTGTTCTTCGCTCTTACTCATGAATTTTATTTTGTAGAAAATCGCTTTGCTTCCAAAAACAAAAGCTATGTTTTGCGTAACGAATATGCCACGGTAAAAGCTGTGCAAAAATGGGGCAAGGGGCAAGCGATAGTTTTTGCAAGACAAAATAGGCAGGGCAACAATAAAAAGTTTGTTCTTTACCGTTGGGATAATTTTGAAAACACAGAAAAATTATATCCAGTTGGTGCTACATACTCAGTATCGGGATTTTGCCACCCATTTACAACAAAGACAAAGAAAAGAAAAAGTATTAAGCCGTTTGACCAGTGGAAATTTTGGCAAGGGCGTGGCGTTTCTTTATGCCTTGCTCCGAGCAAAGAGCCACAAATGGTGTCATCTCCTACTGGGCTTTTTGCAATTCGCCAAACACTAAAACAAGAAATCAACACAAGGCTCTTGCCAAAAAGCAAAAACTATATGGAAATTTTTCTGCTTGGACAAAGAGGCAAAGGGTTGGAAAAGTTATACAAGAAAAGTGGAGTTTTGCACCTTATGGCAATCTCCGGTCTTCATGTTGGTTTAATTCTTGCATTGCTTTGTTTTCTTTTCAAAAATAAATTCTTACGCTTCTTT
>JAZLJR010000045.1:0-35457 GCA_045617925.1 Synergistaceae bacterium | reverse complement strand
GTTATAATCGCTATTAGTTTCTTTGAGGGATGTGAAACGTATGAAATTAACAAAAGAGATGACAAGTTGGTATGGGCTTGTCGCGACAGTAGGCACTGTCGGCAGATTTTCAAAAATGCCAGGCACTCTTGGCTCTATTGTTGGGACAGTAATTTTGCTTGCATTTGGTGGCGTTGCATGCTGGGCAATTCTTGCAGTAACAGTTTTTGGAACAATATGTGCAGATATTTATGCAAAAAAAATTGGTGTTACCGACCCAGCTGAATGTGTTATAGACGAAGTTGCAGGAGTGTGGCTTGCTTCTTTTGCCTTACCTCTAAACTATGCTATTATTGCACTTATGGTATTTCGCATTGTTGATATTACAAAGCCCTGTCCTATAAAGTGGATGGAAAAACTCCCCGGTGGATTTGGCATTATGGCAGATGATTTGCTCGGGGGAGCTATTGTTAATTTATTGCTACGTCTTTTTAGTTGGCTATTTTTTACAGGTGGTATTTTTATTATTCGCAATGAAATTCTTTCTCTCTTTTAGATGTTAAAAATTTGCAAATTTTTTACCTTGCTGTTTTGTTAAAAATTTGATATAAACTGACGTAAGTTGTTGATAAGAATATAGGGGAGGTGCGTTGCTATGAAAAAAGTAGTTATTGTCATAATGCTTGTAATGTCTTGTTTTGTTGCTTCCGTGCCTGTTTTTGCTAATCCATTTGGAGACCCTGCTGTTGAATTAAAACGGATGCAGGAGCTTCAAAGGCAGGAAGAACTGATGTATCAGTTACAGCAGGAACAAAAAGCATACGACCAGTATTATGACGAACAGAAGCGGGAAAAGAAAAATAAAGAGTTGCCATATATGGAACGAGTTTATTTTCTAAAACAAATTTCTGTGCAGGATTCAAATATTCTGAACAAAGAAGAGCTTAATTCTATATTAAAACCGTGCTTGGGAAAAGAAGTTACCATGAGGCAAATTCATGGTTTGGTTGATGCTATAACGGCGTTATATCGTAAAAAAGGGGACGAAATTTCAAAAGCATATTTGCCGGAAGAACCAGTTGTGGCTGGAACTTTGCTCATTGCTTTGCGTGAACGTGCAACCCCAGATGATAATTTCTTAAACCATAAAAATCCAACAATAAAAGATATGATAAAATAAAGTGTAACAGGAACGGAGGAAAGTAATGGCGAAAAAATTAGAAAGAACTTCAAAAACAACAACGAAGGATGAAATTTTAGCTCAGGCTCTAAAAAACATTCGTGAAAAGTTTGGTGATGGAGCCATTATGAGGCTAGGGGACGAAGTGCAAGCACCGATGGATGTTATTCCAACGGGAATTTTGCAACTTGATGTAGCCCTCGGTATCGGTGGTATTCCACGTGGCAGGGTAGTAGAAATCTACGGTCCAGAGGGTGGCGGTAAAACCACTATTGCACTCCATGCGCTAGCAGAAGCACAGAAAAAAGGTGGGCTTGTCGCCTTTGTGGACGCTGAACATGCCCTTGACCCACGCCTTGCAGCTGCAATTGGCGTTGATACGACGAATCTTTATCTTTCCCAACCAGATAGTGGTGAACAGGCATTCTATATTGTAGATGAACTTGTTCGTAGTGGTACATTTGACCTAATTGTTGTTGACTCAGTTGCAGCGCTCACACCTCAGGCAGAAATAGATGGGCACATCGGTGATACTGTTCAAATGGGGCTTCATGCACGTTTGATGAGCTATGCATTGAGAAGATTGACAGCTGTAATTGCCAAGAGTAAAACGACAGTAATTTTCATAAACCAGTTGCGAGCACAGATAAGCACTGGTTATGGTCAAGGTCCAACAGAAACTACCACTGGTGGTAGAGCCTTGAAATTCTATAGCTCACTTCGCATAGACGTTCGCCGTATTGGTCAAATCAAGGTTGGTGACGAAGTTATCGGTCATGAATTAGCTATTAAGGTTGTAAAGAATAAGATGGCTCCGCCATTCCGCACGGCAAGATGTAGCTTGATTTACGGCAAAGGTGTGCCAAAAACTATGGCTGTCGTTGATATGGGAATTGACTATGGTATCTTGAAGAAAAAAGGTTCTTGGATTACATATAAAGGTGAGTCTCTTGCACAAGGAAGAGAAAAAGCCTCAACATTCTTTGAGGAAAATCCAGATGTGATGGAAGAAGTGAAGTCACTTGTCTTGAAAAAAGTTGCGGAACACCTTGGCATGCTTGATCCTGAACCAGAAGAGCCCGAAGATGACTTTGACGCAATACAAAAGGCAGAAGAAGCCCTTATTAACGAGGGTGTTCTAAAAATTGATGTAAACGAATAATTGAATATACTCTAGAGCCACAGGTGTTTTGCCTGTGGCTAAATTTTTTGTGCGGTTACAAATTATTCAATTTGCATTGACAGAATTATGTTTTTTTGATATACTCTCGACTTGTTGCAAGGAGGCATAGCCAAGTGGTAAGGCAGAGGACTGCAAATCCTTTATCCCCAGTTCGAATCTGGGTGCCTCCTCCATTTTTTATCTTTGATTGCGTAAGGTGTTGCTTAAGCGACACCTTTTATTTTTTTGCAAAATGTTTTTTGTCTATAAAACCTTGTTAAATTTGAAATTTTGCGGTATCATTGCTCGATGATTTTTCTTTACAAAGAGGTGTTATAAAGAATGTCTAAAATAGAAGCACCACGTGGCACGAAAGATATACTCGGGGACGAAAGCTGGAAATGGGCTTATGTCAGCCACGTTGCACAGGGTGTTGTTTCGGACTTTGGTTATAAGGAAATAACCTTGCCGATATTTGAACATACAGAATTGTTTCATAGAGGTGTTGGGCAAACGACGGATGTTGTGGAAAAAGAAATGTATACGTTTCTTGATAAAGGTGGTAGGTCTATCACCTTGAGGCCTGAACTTACGGCTTCCGTTATGAGGAGCTACCTTGAGCACAATATGGCTCGTGGCAGTCAACCACAGAAATTTTGGTGTATTGGTCCAATGTTTCGTTACGAGAGACCACAAAAGGGGCGTTATCGCCAGTTTGTTCAGCTTGACATTGAGGCTATAGGTTCACGTAGTCCCTTGCTTGATGTAGAAATTATAGACTTGTCTATGGAGTTTTACAGGCGTTTAGGCTTGAAAAATTTGCAGGTTGTTTTGAATTCTGTCGGATGTCCTGAGTGTCGTCCTTTATATAGAAAAGCTTTGCAAGATTATCTTGCGCCACATATGTCAGAGCTTTGTGAAAGCTGTCAAGGAAGATTTGACAGAAATCCACTGCGAATTTTGGACTGTAAAAATCCTGCTTGCAAAGCAATTACAGAGAATGCACCATCAATTTTGGATAACCTTTGTGATGATTGCAAATCACATTTTGCAACAGTTGTGAAGGCCTTGGAGAAACTTGGTGCAGACATAAAACTTGACAAGCGTCTTGTTCGTGGACTTGATTATTACACAAAAACGGCTTTTGAAATTTTGTCCGGTGATTTGGGCTCGCAAAATGCTGTTTGTGGTGGTGGAAGATATGACCATCTTGCCGAGGCAATTGGCGGAGCGCCTACACCCGGTGTGGGTTTTGCTTCTGGGCTTGAGCGCGTAATTCTCACTATGGAGAGTCAAGGTGCTACCTTTGGCAAGGAGCCAAAGAACAAAGCATTTATCGTAACAGCAGATGACAATGCTTTGTTGGAAGCAGCAAGCCTTGCAAATATTTTGAGAACAAATCACATTGCGACAGATATGGATTACATGGCTCGCAGTATGAAAACTCAAATGAAAGCTGCTGCCGGCACTTCTGATTTTGCAGTTATACTTGGTCAAGATGAAATAGAGAAAAAGTTTTACACATTAAAAAATATGGCGACAGGTGAGCAAGAGAGCTTGTCACTAGATACTTTAATAGAAAAATTAAAATAATCTATAGTGTCTAAAAGGAGAAAAAAATGGCTAGATATTATGATGCATCATGGCAAAGAACAATGAAATGTGGTGAGCCACGCAAGGAAGATGCCGGCAAAGATATAGTCTTAAATGGCTGGCTTCGTGCAAGGCGTGACCTTGGTGGAATCATCTTCATAGAACTTTGGGACAAAACAGGCGTAACGCAGGTAGTTTTCAATCCTGAAATCAATGCCGAGATACACGAGCAAGCAAATTCATTGAGAAATGAATATGTCTTGTCTGTAAAAGGACGCCTTCGTATTCGCCCAGAGGGGACAGAAAATCCAGAGCTTCCAACAGGTGCAGTTGAACTCTTGGCAGAGGATTTTATCATCATGTCACCTGCACGTTTAACACCTTTTGAAATTGATGACGAAACCACAGACAACGTCAATGAAGATCTTCGCATGAAGTATCGTTATCTTGACCTTCGCCGTGAAAAGATGCAGCATAACTTGAAAATACGCCACGATGTTACACTATATACGAGAAATTATTTTGCAAAGAATGGTTTTACAGAGGTTGAAACTCCAATGTTGACAAAGTCAACTCCAGAGGGGGCTAGAGATTATCTTGTGCCTTCCCGTGTCAATAAAGGTTGTTTCTACGCATTGCCACAGTCACCACAAATTTTTAAGCAGCTTCTCATGGTTAGCGGACTTGACCGCTATATGCAAATTTCAAAATGTTTCCGTGATGAGGACCTACGTGCTGACAGACAGCCGGAGTTTACACAGTTAGACTTTGAAATGAGCTTCACCACAGAAGAAGATATCATGACCATGTTTGAAAATTACCTTGCAGGTCTTTGGAAGGATGTTGCTGGTGTTGAGGTAAAAACGCCATTCCTTCGCTTGACTTGGAAAGAGGCAATGGATAAATACGGTAGCGACAAACCAGATCTCCGTATTGCTTCTGCAATGGTGGCTCTTGAAAAGGTTTTTGAAGGTGGTGAAAATCCTTTTGCAGGACTTGTAGCAAATGGCGGCACAATAAAAGGCTTGCTTGTCAAGGGTGGTGCTTCAATGAGCAGAAAGGATATTTCTGTTTGGGAAGCACGTGCTAAGGATCTTGGCGCAGCCGGTATGGCAAATTTCCTTGCAAAAGATGGAGAATTAAAAGGTCCATTGATGAAGTTCTTGCCAGAAGACAAGGTTGCACTCTTAAAGGAATTAACTGGAATTGAAGATGGCGATGCTCTCTTTATCATGGCGGACCTTAACTGGAAAAAAGCTTGTGAAATTTTAGGTCAAATTAGATTGGAAGTTTCTGCGTCTCTTGGGCAGGTTGAAGATGGATTCAAATTCCTTTGGGTAACAGAATTTCCACTCTTTGAGTGGAGTGAGGAAGAAGGACGTTACACAGCTGTTCACCATCCATTCACTTCACCAATGTATGAAGATCTTGATTACATGTTGACAGAGCCTGGTCGTGTTCGTTCTCGTGCATACGACGTTGTCTTGAATGGCACAGAGCTTGGCGGTGGTTCAATTCGTATTCACGAGCCACGCGTTCAGGAATTGGCTTTTAAGGCATTGAACTTCACACCAGAAGCGATAAAAGATAGATTTGGCTTCCTTATGGATGCACTTTCTTTTGGCACGCCTCCACACGGTGGAATTGCCTTGGGGCTAGACAGACTCGTAATGCTTATGCTTGGAGCAAAGTCCATACGTGATACAATGGCATTCCCGAAGAACCAGAAGGCACAGTGCCCAATGACAGATGCACCAGGAACTGTGGACAATGCACAGTTGGCTGAACTTTCAATAAAAGTGGAAGAAGAGCTTTAACATGGCACGGCAAAGAGAAGAAGGAATATATCTTTATATCGCTCCTGATGGTTCGCGCTTCATTGCAATTATAGATGCCTATGGAATGGCTAATATGTTGCCGTGGAAGCAACCTGGTGAAACGGATAACATAATAGAAAAGAGTTGGAACTTACAGGGAGATTTTGTAAAACTTTCTGTTGCCACTGAATAGAATTGAGCAAGGCAGTAATCTTTTTTTTGATTGCTGCCTTTTTTTATTGAAAAGTAAATAGTTTTTCCGTGGCATTTATATTTCGTAGAAGTTTATTTATGTGTTAAAATATCATTGTACTTGAGATGCACAATAATTTTATGGTGGTAGTGTAAATGTTTATAACATTTGAAGGCATTGACGGCTGTGGAAAGACGACGCAGGCAAAATTATTCTTTGAATATTTAAAGAAAAACGCAAAGGGTGATGAGGTAATTTTTACAAGAGAACCTGGAGGTTTTGACGGAGAGCCAAATTTCCGTCAAATTTTGATTTCAGGTTGTCTTGAAAATGTTGCCTCAGAAGTTTTTGTTTTTATGGCAGACAGAGCAGAGCATGCTAGCCGTGTTATTGCCCCTGCTATAAAGCAAGGTAAAACAATTGTAATGGATCGTTATCATGATTCAACAGTCGCATACCAATGCTATGGCAGACAATTAGATAAAATGGCAGTTGATAAGATGTTTGAAATTGCAAATTTGCCAACTCCAAACCTTACATTTTATTTTGAAATCTCTGTGGAAGATTCCTATGCACGAGTGCTTAACAGAGGCAATTTAGACTCAATAGAAAAATCGGGTCAAGAGTTTATGAAACGTGTCAAAAATGGCTTTGACAGTTTAGCCTGTGACAACAAGGACAGAATTATAACGATAAAATCTAGCGGGAAAAGCATAGCGAAAATTCATGAAGAAGTCGTGAAGTGCTACGAAGATTTCGCAAAGATGAGGTAATGTCATGGCAGAACTGGATATGAAAAATGAAATTTTGAATAGCCAAACTTGGCGTGACATAGAGTCTAGTATATCTAGCGGAAGTCTTCCTCAGTCAATTGGTGTAATCTTGCCACAAAATGCACAGTATGATTTTCTAGAGTTATTTTTGCCAAGGGTGCTTGGTGGAAATTTGTCCGTAGAAAATTTAACTCACCCAGATGTCATTCACCTTGTGCATGGAGACGATGAGCCCTTTACACCGTCCAAGAAAAAAATGCCAAAAAAGGCTGCTTCCATTGCAAATTGCAGAAAAATTTTGCCAGAGCTTTCTATAAATCCAATTTCTGCCCTTTGCAGAATTTGTGTCATTTGGAATTCAGAGCGTCTGTTAAAACCGGCGGCAAATTCTCTCTTGAAGGTGACGGAAGAACCACCTCAGAATGGCAGAATTATTTATATGTCGGAGTTTGACAATTTTATTCCCACAATAAAAAGCCGCATTCGTCTCTTCCGTTTTCATTTTGCAGAGGAAATTTTGTCTGTTGCACCACCACAAAATTCTACTGAATGGGCTTCCTATTTAAGCGAAAATAATAAAAAGACAAGGGAAGAATTATTAGAGGAATTAGATGCCTTTGCACATTCCCTGTCGAGCAATGGACAATATAGCCGTGCCTGTGATTTGGCAAACCTCGCCAAACGGCTTGATGCCACCAATGCAGGCGTGACACAGGTGAAAGATGCAGTTTATTTGTTGCTATACAAACATGTCCCACTGAATTATCTTATAGAATTATAGGAGAATAGCTATGGCAGAATTAAAAACGATTACATTAACACATTATTTAATGAAAGACATGAAGGTTTCTGCTTGGGAAGACACCTTCAATAATCTTGTTGCCTTTTGCAAAAAGATGGCACCAAAATTTGCTCCTCTTGGCTTTGGCTTAAAGCTACGTCAAGTGGAACTAGACGACTATTGCGAGCAAAATCTGGCAGCATCAAATTTAGTATCAGTATCATGTGAGGCTCTTGACATTGAGGAAACGCCAATAGAAAACTTGCTTTTTATAGAGCCTACCTACACAGATTGTTCTGATTGTGTCACGCCCGAGGGCTATACTTTCCCCGTTCGCACCTTTACGACCTTGTCTGGTGAAACGTCGCAAGTTTTACCAGAGGAATTTTTTATGGAAGCAGTGTTAAAAATTATCTTCCGTGGGCAAAACTGCGATTGCTCTTGTGAAAATTGCGCTTCAGGCTGTGGAAATGAGGAAATGGCGTTGCATAGAGAACACCATAAACACGCCACACATTAGTGTGTTATAGCTAGTAGTGGAAGTAATGGAAGAAGAAAAATTTATACTTCATTCTGAATATGAATTGTCTGAAGACCAAGCGAAGGCGACAGAGTCCATCGTGCAGGGTTTTTTGTCAAGCAACGGGCACATGAAGCACACGCTTTTAGGTGTAACGGGCAGTGGCAAAACCTTTACAATGGCAAATGTCATAGCACGCTTAAATCGCCCCACGCTTGTTTTGGCACACAACAAAACTCTTGCCGCACAGCTTTACAGTGAGTTTAAGAACTTTTTCCCAAAAAATTCTGTAAATTATTTTGTTTCATATTACGATTATTATCAACCGGAAGCATACATTCCTTCAACTGATGCATACATTGAAAAGGATGCTTCTGTTAATGAAAAGATAGAAAAATTGCGTCTCGCCTGCACAAAGTCTTTGCTTGAAAGAAACGATTGCATTGTTGTAGCTAGTGTTTCTTGCATATATGGACTTGGTGTCAGGAAAAATTATGAGGACGCAATTTTTCGTTTTGCAGTGGGGGATATAATTGACAGACGTAGCTTTATGTCAAAATTGATTACAAGCTACTACACAAGAAACGATACAGTGCTTCAGCCGTCAACATTTAGTGTGCGTGGCGAGAGCCTTGAAATATATCCGTCATATTCTGACACAATTTATCGTGTGGAATTTTTTGATGATGAAATAGAACGCATAACGGAATTAGAGCCTCTTACTGGCGAGTTTGTTGCAGACAAAAAAAAGGTAGGAATATTTCCTGCACAGCATTATGTTACAAATCAAGATGCAATCGCTACGTCAAAAGATAAAATCCTAGAAGAAATGGAAAAATGCTGTCAAGACTTTTTAGATAAAAATATGCCACTGGAAGCTGAAAGATTACGTAGCAGAACGCTTTACGATATGGAAATGCTCTCAGAAGTCGGCTATTGCTCTGGGATAGAAAACTACTCAGTTTACCTTGACGGTAGAAATCCTGGAGACCCACCTGGCACGCTTCTTGACTTTTTCCCTAAAAACTCGCTTTATTTTGTGGACGAAAGTCACATTACAATTCCACAGGTGCGTGGAATGTTCAATGGCGACAGAGCAAGAAAAAATGTGCTTGTGCAATTTGGCTTTCGTCTTCCGTCCTGCCTTGACAACCGTCCCTTGATGTTTGATGAATTTGAAAGCCGTGTAGGGGATGTCTTGTTTACGTCTGCTACGCCAGGGGATTATGAGTTAGAAAATTCAAAAAATGTTGTGGAGCAACTTATGCGTCCAACTGGCATTCCAGATCCAGTCATAGAAGTGCGGAGTGCCACAGGACAGGTTGACGACCTTATTGGAGAGATAAAACAGGTTACAGAGTCTGGGGACAGGGTGCTTGCCCTTACCTTGACCAAGCGTCAAGCAGAAGACTTGTCAGAGTTTTTGGCAGAGGTTGGAATAAAATCACGTTATATTCATTCTGAAATGGACACCTTTGAAAGAGCGGATATGCTAAAGGAGCTCAGAACCGGCGGTGCAAATGTCTTGGTGGGTGTTAATCTTTTGCGTGAAGGAATAGATTTGCCGGAAGTTTCGCTCATTGCTATTCTTGACGCGGATAAAGAAGGCTTTCTGCGTAACACACGAAGCCTTATACAAATGATAGGCAGAACTGCAAGAAATGCTAACGGGCGTGTCATTCTCTATGGAGATGTCGTAACGGCAAGTATGGATTCTGCTATCAAAGAGACAAACCGCAGAAGAAAATTACAGCTTGAATATAACGAAGCACATGGAATAATTCCGCAAACTGTGAAAAAGGCAATAAAAAATCTCCTGCCTGTTGAGTTGCAGGAGGAAGGCAACAATGCTGTCGCAAACGAGATGACGGTTAAGCAGATGGAAGAGGAAATGTGGCTTTGTGTGGAGAAGCTCGACTTTGAAAGAGCAGCAGAATTGCGAGACACAATTTTGCAGTTCAAGGGACAAGGGCAAATAAAAAAACAACCAAGCAAAAAGAAACGCAAGGCAAAATATAGGACAAGAAAATAATTTGTTAGCATACAGAAAAAAATAAATTCTTGCAAAAGAATAACTATAGTGATATAATTCGTCTCGTCGCTGACACGGGTAAGCCCTAGACTTGTCTGAGTTAGTTGATAATTTAGAGAGCGAAGTAGGCTCAGAAGGAGTGTTTGCTATGATAGCAGCAGAAAAAAAACAGGCAATTATTGCTGAGTATAAGACTCACGAGGGTGACACAGGTTCACCAGAAGTTCAGGTTGCAGTTCTCACTGCACGTATTCGTGAATTGACCGAGCATATGAAGGCAAATCCAAAGGATTTCCATTCACGCAGAGGTCTTTTGATGATGGTCGGTAAGCGTCGTCGCTTGCTCGGCTTCTTGAAGGACAAGAGCTTCGACAGATACCAGACATTGATTCGCAGACTCGGTCTCCGTCACTAGTTTTAGAAAAAAAAGAGTAACACATCGTAGCACAAGCTGTGGTGTGTTACTCTTTTTTGTCAGATTGATAATATTGCTTTCTTGCTATCATATCAATGGTATTCAAGCTATTTTGCAAATACTTTCCTTAACCATTTTATATTTAATACAATTTTAGTAGATATAATTACAAATAAGAGCTTATAAGTGTAACATATTAGATATAGTAGATATTTAAGTATACAGGGAAGGTCTCCTAAAAAATTATATAAATACCACCAAGGTACATTATTAAGTTCTATAAGATGAAAACATAAAATTATTATTGAATTCGCACCCAAAAAGCAAAGTGCCTTCTTTATTATTTTTGTTTTGTCTAGCAATTTAGAAATCCATAATATAACATAGGAAATTAGTATGGCTCCTGCAATGCTTACTAGTGTGTATTTGTAGTAGTTGCTTACAACTGATACTCGTATGTTACATATTACTTCCAATATAAGTACTATAGAGCCTAGAATAATTAGCCAGTTTTTGAATACAATCTTTTTATTCAGTTTTCTAAAGTATGCACCAATAAAAACGAATATTGATGCAGTGCCACCTGCTTGAATATCCCATGGAAGCCAGCAGTATTGAGATGTAATATATGACACAGTGGCAATACAGAAAATCCAAAGCCATCCGTAGCGTTTGTTAATGAAATATTTAACAAGCAACAACGCCCATAGCAACGCTAGCAAAAACCAAATTGCACCTATTTGATGTATTCCAAACAACGTAGCATTACTATTAGTTCCCGAGCCATACATTGCTTGAATAAATACCATTTTTGCATGGGGTAATATACTTGTCGTATCGCCTTTTATTACATCAATAAAAATTCTTGCAATAATAAGCAATAAACTGGTGAAGAGATAAGGTAACACAAGCCCATGCACTCTTTTTTTAGCGTATTCTTTAAAAGTTAATTCCTGAGAAATAAAATAGCCACTAATCAAGAAAAAAATAGGTACGTGAAAGGTAAACACGATTTTGTTAACGATATCTATCCCCATATGTCCTGCTATAATACATAGCATAGCAATTCCTTTAGCAATGTCTATCCAGTCTAGCCTTTCTTTCTTTCTTTCTTTCTTTCTTTCTTTCTTTCTTTCATAAACATAATAAATCTCCTTTTATGATTTGTGATGAAATTGTATGTAAATTTTTTCGCCTTTTGCCTTGAGTTTTAATCCGTCTTCCCATTCAAATATCCAGTCTTGATTATCGCTTCTAATAAGCTGCTCCAACAAAATTAAGCGCCTTGCTTCGAGCGGATGCGCCTGCTTCTTTTTGCCAAGTAGCTTTAATATCTCTTTCATAATTACGGGCTCAAGCTTCCTTGCTTCTTTGCGTAGGATCAGCTCAGCATTATCGTTTGAGATTATGACATTATTGTAACTTTTTTGAGCGGTGGAGAATACATAATCGTAAGTTTCTCTTGCAATCATTGCTGTGCTTTCCAATGTGTCAAGCACATTTTGATTTATGTTTTGCTCCACCCATGGGAGCAGAATATGGCGTATTTTGTTTCTTGTATATATACATTCCTTGTTTGTCTTGTCTTCCACGTAGGCAATATTGTTATCTTGCAAAATTTGACGTAGCTCTTCAGACGTAAAGCCAAGCACAGGGCGAATAATTGCCTCTCTTTTTTGTGGAATGCCAGCCATTGCCTTTATGCCACCACCACGGAAAAAATTAAAAATTTGTGTTTCTGCATTATCGTTTTTGTTGTGTGCAGTGGCAATGAAATCATAATTGTTTTCTGTGCGTATTTTTTCAAAGAAAGAATATCTCTTTTGTCTTGCAAAATCTTCAAATGATTGTCTGTTTCTTTCACAATCAGGGTTAAGGACTTCCACGAAAAATGGCAAGGAGTTTTCCGCGCAGTAATTTTTGACAAATTCTGCGTCTGAATGGCTTTCTCCGTTTCTTGTGGAATGGTCAAAGTGGCACACGCCAATTTCACCACGGAAAAAATTTTGCAACAAAAAAAGCATAGCCATAGAATCTCCACCGCCGGAAACGGCACAGAGTATTTTATGGTTATGATTTATTTCTAAATTCTTTAATGAATTTGTTATTTTGTTTTTTGTGAGTGAGGTAAATTTACCTTGACGCATTTTTATTACCAGATTTTTTACAAATTTTTATTATTCTTTATTGTTTCGTCCAGTCTTGCAAATTTTTTTCAAGGCACAGTCCTTGCATTTTGGAGCTCTTGCACTGCAAATTCCTCTTCCGTGGCACAGAAAATTCAAGTGAGCACCAAGAAACCTAGTGCTAAACTTTTTGCCAAGTTGTGATTCTATTCTTGCTTGAATTTTGTCTGGTGATTCTTTCTCCTCTGCCCAGCCAAAATGTTTTGAAATCCTGCTAATGTGAGTATCAACCGGAAATGCCGGCATATTGAGGTCAAAACATTCCACAACAGCAGCAGTCTTTACACCGACACCAGGAAGGGCTGTAAAATAATTTCTAACGTCCTCGTGCTTCCAATTTCTCATTGATTTTGTTGAAAGCTCACCGAAATCTGCTTGAATAATTTTTAAGATTGCCTGTATATTTGCTGGCTTTCTGTTTGTCATGCCGGCAATTCGGATAGTTTCTTTCAATTCATCAAGTGGGGCAGTCATAACATTTGCCCAGCTTTTATATTTCTGTTTCATATTTGCAAAGGCAATGTCACGCAATTTGTCATTTGTGTTTTGTGACAAGACAGTGAGGATTAAGTCGTCCAGCGGCTCGTCGTAAGCAAATTGTGACGCGTCTTTTGCTTCATTTCCATAAAGTGATTCTAGTATGTCAAAAATTTCTTTTGCATGTTTTTGGTTTATTTTTAATTCTCTGTGCATACTATTCCACTTTATTTCTCATAAATATTTTTATTGGCACTCCGGTGAAATCTGCCATTTTACGCAAAATGTTTTCAATATGACGCTTGAAAGAATTTGAGCAGAGCTCTCTTTCATTGACAAAGAAGATAAACGCTGGCGGAGCTCCGTCAGCTTGAGTGCAGTAGAATATTTTTAAGTTATGTCCCTTGCCGTCGCCAGGAAGTCTGTCAAAAATCAGCACTTCACGCACTAGCCTGTTTAATTCACTTGTTGCAATACGTCTGTGGCGGTTTTGTTCAACAGATTTTATTATGCTTGGCAATTTGCCAAGTGAGCGTCCTGATAATGCTGAGATGAAAACTTGTGGAGCAAACGAGGCATTTGGCAATTCGTCTTTTAATTTTTCTTTAACTGTATCTCCAATTTTTGCTTCCTTTGGAGCAAGATCCCACTTGTTTACAACGACAACAAGTCCCTTGCCACGCTCTAAAACTTGACCGATTAACCGCTTGTCCTGCTCTGTTATGAGCTCCTGTGCGTCAAGCAAAACGCAGGCAACGTGACATCTGTCAATGGCTTGATAGGTTCGCACATTGGAATAGTATTCAAGGTCTTCCTTGACCTTGCTTTTTTTTCTTAATCCTGCTGTGTCAAGTATTCTAAATTTTTCGCCATCAATTTCAATAACAGTATCTACAACGTCTCTTGTCGTTCCTGCTATGTCTGACACCATTGAGCGCTCACGCCCACAAAGAGCATTAAAAAGGCTGGATTTTCCCACATTCGGTCTGCCAACTAACGCTACGCGAATTTCGTCTGTTTCTTCTATAAATTCATCTTCGTGTAAATTCTCTGCAATTAAATCGGAAAGCTCTGCAAAGCCTACGTTGTGCTCTGCGCTTGTTGCGCAAACAAAATCAAAGCCAAGAGCCCAAGCCTCGCCAAGCATAAGGTCTTCTTGCTTTTCATTGTCGAGCTTGTTCATTGCGACAATGACGGGCTTACCTGATTTTCTCAGCTTCATAGCAATTTCTTCGTCTTGCGGAGTAATGCCAATTTTGCCGTCTATAACAAAAATAACAAGAGCACTTTCCTCTAATGCAAGGTCAACTTGACGAGCAATGAGATCCATAAAAGGATGTTCCGTTTCGCTCATTATGCCACCGGTGTCAACGACATAAAATCTTTTGCCACCCGCTTCAGCTTCACCATAGAGACGGTCTCTTGTTACACCAGGCTGGTCATCAACGATTGCTTCACGTCTGCCAAGTATTCTATTAAAAATTGAGGACTTGCCAACATTTGGACGTCCTACGATTGTTACTACTGCCATATATATTTCTCCGAGTTTTTAGTTGTGCTAGTTTTTGAAGCTGTGAACCGGTGCAGGAATTCTGCCCCCACGGTTGATAAAGTTTTCACAGCTGAATTTGTTAACTGGCATAATTGGAGCAGTGCCAAGAAGTCCACCCCAAGACACACTTTCTCCAACGGTTTTGCCGTAGGCAGGAATTATGCGCACAGCTGTTGTCTTTGCATTTATCATTCCTATTGCCATTTCGTCCGCTATAATACCGGAAATTGTTGTTTCGCTTGTGTCTCCTGGAACAGCAACCATGTCAATTCCAACAGAGCAAACACAGGTCATCGCTTCTAATTTTTCAATGTTTAGCGAACCACATTGAACTGCTTCAATCATTCCGCTGTCTTCGCTGACCGGTATAAAAGCGCCAGAAAGCCCACCAACGTAAGAGGAAGCCATAATGCCACCTTTTTTAACATTATCGTTTAATATTGCAATTGCAGTGGTTGTTCCTGGTGCTCCGACCTGCTCAAGACCCATTTCTTGCACTATCTCTGCAATTGAATCGCCACGTGCCGGAGTTGGAGCAAGAGACAAATCTATGATACCGAAAGGAACACCGAGTCTTGCAGATGCTTCCTGCGCAAAGAGTTGACCAAGACGAGTTATCTTAAATGCGGTGCGTTTAACAGTTTCGCAAAGAGTTTCGAAGTCCTCTCCACGAACTTCCTCTAAAGCTGTTTTTACAACTCCGGGACCAGAAACACCAACATTGATTGCTGCGTCTGCCTCTTCAACTCCGTGATATGCGCCAGCCATAAATGGATTGTCGCTTGTGGAATTGCAAAAAACAACGAATTTGGCACAGCCAAGCGAGCCATTATCACGAGACAAATAAGCAGTCTGCTTTATTATATGCCCCATTTCTTTTACAGCGTCCATATTTATACCGGACTTTGTGCTCCCAAGGTTGACGGACGAACACACATAATCTGTGGAAGACAGCGCTTCGGGGATACTGTCTATCAAAATTTTGTCACTACGTGTCATTCCTTTTTGCACTAGGGCAGAAAAACCACCTATAAAGTTAACTCCGACAGTTTTTGCTGCTCTGTCAAGTGCCTTTGCAATTGGCACAAAGGAATCTGCCTTTACAGATGAAGCAGCTATAGCAACTGGCGTGATGGAAATTCTCTTGTTTACAACAGGGACACCAAATTCTGCTGAAATTTCCTCTCCAACAGAAACAAGTTTTTCAGCTTTTTTTGTTATTTTGTCATAAACCTTGTCGCAAAAACGAGTTATGTCCTCGTCTGCACAGTCCATAATGTTTATGCCCATTGTGATGGTGCGAACGTCTAAATTTTCGTTCGTCACCATCCTGTTTGTCATTCTTATTTCTTGACGTGAGACCATTTTGTTATCCTGCGTTAAATTCTGTGCATAGATTCAAAGATTTCTTCTCGCTGGAAGCGGATAATCATGCCAAGCTCCGTCCCAACTTCTTCAAGTCCGCCGGCTAATTCACCTATCTTGCAAGTAATATTGTCTATGTCAATTATCATTAACATATCAAAATACCCACCGACAACTGTTTGTGAAATTTCTACCACATTTGCACCTCTGTCAGATAAATATGTGCAAACTGTGGCTATTATTCCTACCCTGTCCTTGCCTAATACCGTGACTATTGCTTTCATGTTCTTCTCTCCTTAAATCATTCCAAAAATACTTGAACTTTTGGAAAATCCTTGTTTTTATTATTTATATCAAAAAACTCTGCCAATTGTGTTCGCAATTCTGCTAACTTATTTGTTTTGCAATAAACTACATCTTCACTCGCATAAGCATCAAAATTATGCTTCTGTAATTTTTGCTCTATGGTGCTTGCTAAATTTTCAGATGCTCGAATAACAACAACATAAACAAAGGGGGGCATTTCCCATTCACGCCTGTGGTTTAACTCGTCTTTCCAAAAAAAGTTGTAACCACTAACTAATGTTTTCTGCCATCCCATTAAAGGATGTGATGTTTGAATTATTATTTTTGGGTGTTGCTGTGATTCGCAGTAGGAGCTGAAAATTGTAAAGTATGCAAAAAAATTGCTTCTATGGTCATTTTGCCTGTATAAGTTTTCTAAATCAATAAAACCTATAACAGACGGAGCAAGCTCCTCAGCTAAATCCAAAATTTTTCTTGTTCCAAGAATAAGTGCACCGTAGGGGAATTTTTCTTTTAGCTCGCATGCCTTTGGAAAAGGTGTTTCCTTGGCGTCCTTCAAGCTAGGCTCTTGCACGAGAAACAATTTTCTAATGCGAGATTTGAAATGTTTTTTTAATTCGTCATAGAGAGCATAAAGCCCAGGTTTTTCTGCCTGAAAAAACACTCCACCACAATTTGGACAGAATTTTTCATGTTCTGTCCTTGTGCCACAAGAGGGGCACTTCAAGACATTCTCGTTTATTACCCGTAATGTTGCTCCGCATCGTTTGCAGGTTGGAACATATCCGCAATCAAGACATTCTGTTTCTGAAGCATAATTTTTTCTATCTAATACCCAAAAAACAAAATTGCCTTTGTTTAGCTCGTTTCTCGTCTCTGTAATTAAAGGTTTGCTAATAGTTAGCCCAAGCTGAACTCCGTCAACTTTTGTTGTCCTTGCAATTTTTGTGGAAATGAAATTTATGTCGTCCTTACCTACACCGTAATTGTTTGAATTATTTAATGACAAAAATGAATTTGCGGAAGGCATTGCGCCGCCTAAAATAACGGCAGACTTTGCAAATTTCGCCTTTGCTAACAATAATGTTCTGCCATTGTAATAAAGTGCTTCGTCGCTATACCAAGCAGGGCTTGCCTCGTCTTCTGCAATGCAAAGAGATAAATTTTCAAGTGGGGCAATTATGCATGAGATTGTGCCAACAATAAAGCGGAATTTTCCCTCTAGCGTTTCTTTGTAGCACTTAAAACCTCTATTGGCTGCCCAATAAGTTCCGTTTTTTTTGAGCTCACTAGGAAGTTGTTCCCAAAATTTTTTAGCCTGTTCCAATCGTGGAAAAACTACTAGTGCTGTGCCTGATTCGTCTATACCTTTGCTACACAGCTCTTCTAATTTTGATTGATATTTTGCAAATCTTTCCTGTTTGTTCAAGGAATAAAGAGGAAGCACATTAAATTTTTTATCTGTGTTAGAATTTTTGTCTGTATCAAGAAAAATTTTGTTTTTTTCAAAAATTTCCTTTTTAGAAAAAAAATTGCTAGGTAGTAATGCCTTTGCCGCCAGCCCTAAACTAACAAAAAAGGTCTTTGAAAACCAAGATATAAGGGCAACATTTACTTCATCAAGCGGTGAAGTTTGGTCTATAACTTCCTCAATGTTTTTTAATTTAAAATTAGGATTATCGCTACTTTTTTTTGCGACAACCAGACCAATCACATGAGCTCTTCCAAGAGGAACGACCACACGACAAAAATTTTCAATTTCTTTTTCGCTAGTGTATGTTAGGAGAGTCCACCATGGTGTAGGCAAAGCCACATCGTAATAAAACATTATTTTAGAATAGCACCTTTATGTTATCTAAAATTGTATTTGCAACTTCAAATTTTGTTCCAGTTGCTTCGGTAACAGGAGCATTTTTTGTGATAATTTGAACTGTATTTGTATCTGTGGCAAATCCTGCATCTTGGGCTGTAACATCATTTGCAATTATCATATCAAGATTTTTGCTCTCAAGTTTTTTCACGGCATTTGACATTACATCGTTTGTTTCTGCTGCAAAGCCGACCAAAATTTGATTTTGTTTTTTTATTTTTCCGAGTTCAGCTGCAATATCTTTATTTTCTTTTAATTGGAGTGAAAAATCACCTTTAGATTCTCTTTTTATCTTTTGAGTTGCGACTTGCTCGCAAGAGTAATCCCCGACAGCAGCAGCCATTATTATAACATTATAATCATCAGCACAGGACAAAACTGTGTCTAGCATTTCTTTTGCACTGGTAATTGATATTACACGTATGCTCGTTGGTGGAACAAGAGCAACAGGTCCAGAAATTAACGTAACTTCCGCTCCCCTTGCACGTGCTGCTCGTGCTAAAGCATAGCCCATTTTGCCACTGCTTGGGTTTGAAATAAAACGAACAGGGTCAATATATTCGTGTGTTGGTCCTGCCGTAACTACTATCTTTTTGCCACTCAAATCTTTTTCAGTTAAAGCGTAGTTAATGAAATCAAACAGAACATTTTGAGCTGGAAGTCTCCCTTTACCCTCATAGCCACATGCCAATAGCCCTGCATCTGGATCAACGACAGTTGCACCTCTTTGCTTTAAGGTCGCTATGTCATTTTGCACGGTTTCTTTTGCAAGCATATTGCAATTCATGGCGGGAAAAATCAAAACAGGCTTTGTGTTGGCTACAAATGTTGAGCCAAGTAATGTGGAAGCGTCACCATTTGCAATAGTGTGCAGCGTGTTTGCTGTTGCAGGGCACAAGACAAATAAATCCGCCCATTCAACTAAGGAAATGTGCGGAATTTGATAACCTGCATTTGGTGCAAAAAAATCCTCCTCTCGCCATACTCTATTTTTAGTTAATGTAGCTAGGACGAGAGGACTAACAAAATTTTCTGCTGATTTTGTTAAAATGACCTTAACTTCGTGTCCCGCTTTTGTCAAAGCATGAACTAAATCGGGCATTTTATAGGCGGCTATTCCACCACTGATTCCGAGAAGGATATGCTTATTAGTGAGCATCAACACTAGCTTTCGGCGTGATTTTGTATGTCAATTTTCCGTGTGATGCTTCGTCAACTGCACGTGAAATCAATTTTTCTTTTGCAATTCCATCTTGCATTGTGCTTTTGAGTTGAGAAAGCTGTAAAGCACGTTCTGTGACGACCATTGACAATACATACTTGTCAGAAATTCCTTGTTCCTTGTAAATGTGCTCCAAATCCATATATAACATCTTAAGACCTCCTAATATTTTTTACAATCTCAATAAATTTTTCTGTTGCGTTTGTTACAGTGTCATTGATAACTTGGTAATCATACTTGTCAATTTGGCTCATTTCCCAATGAGCATTTTTTAACCGAAGCTCGATGGCAGAGGCATCCTCTGTTCCTCTTCCGCGAAGCCGTTTTTCAAGCTCTTCTTCGCTAGGGGGAGCAATGAATATAAGTTTTGCTTCAGGCATCTTTTGTTTCACCATAAGTGCCCCCTGCACATCTATTTCCAAGACCACATCAAGTCCGTTACCCAAATTTTGCAAGACTTTATCGCGTGGTGTGCCGTAGTAATTGCCGTGAACTTCAGCATATTCTAAAAAATTATCTTGAGCTATTCTAGCTTCAAAATCTTCTTTAGGGATAAAATAATAAGTAACTCCGTCTTTATCTAAATTTTGTCTTGGTTTTCTTGTCGTACATGAAATGGAGTAGCAAATTCCGTCTAATTTTTCAAATACGGAGTGTAAAACTGTTCCTTTTCCTACGCCTGCTGGACCAGAAACTACCAATAGATTGCCTTGTTTTTTCATAATGATTACTCTAAATTCTGAATTTGTTCACGAATTTTTTCAAGCGCTGCCTTTGCATCAACAGTAAGAGCTCTGATTTCTGCATCCTGGATTTTAGTGCCCATGGTATTGATTTCTCTATTTATTTCTTGAACCATGAAATCAAGTTTTCTGCCAATGCTGTCGCTTTCTTGTTCTATTGCTACAAATTTCTTAAAATGACTTTCTAGGCGTGTAAATTCTTCTGTAACATCCCATTTGTCAGTTAAGATTACAATTTCTTGTAAATATCTGTTTGGGTCAAGGCTAGTTCCCATTTTTTCAAGGGTTGATTCCACTCTTTGTTTCATTGTGGCAAAACTTGTATCACGTGCGCCTTGCCATTTGTCTGCAACATTTTTGATTATAGCTTCGAGCTCGGCAAGGTCAGCCATTATTTTTTCCTTGAGGTGTTGCCCCTCCAGCTGTTTCATTTGATTCCATGAAGCAACGCCCTTATCAAGCAAAGCAAGCAGAGTAGCTTGAATTTGCTCTTGCTCGAGCTCCTGCATTCCCTGTGCTTCAATAACACCTGGCAGAGAGAGCAAACGTTCAACTTCTATTTCTCTTTCTATTTCTAACTCTTTGTTTAGTTCAATAAAATTTTTCACATATTGTGACAAGAGAGCCTTGTTGATGCTTGCCATCTTGTATTCATCATCTAAGAGCAATTCAAAACGAAGCAATACCTTGCCCCTGACGAAACGACGGCGCATTTCGGCAATTAGAAATGGCTCAAAGGATGAAAGCTCTCGCGGTAAACGAATATTAACTTCTTGAAATCTATGATTGACAGAGGAAATCTCTAGTGATAAAACGCCCCACGGAGTTTGTTCAAGTGTTTTAGAAAATCCAGTCATACTGGTATACATAATAAACTACCTCTAATTATTCATTAACTTTTTTGCCACCGCAACAATTTGTTCAGTAACTTCATCTTGCGTCATATCACTAGAATCAATAATCCACGCACCCTGTGCAGGCTTCAGAGGAGCAACTTCCCGCGTCATGTCATAATTATCACGGCGAATAACGTCTTGAAGAATTTCATCAAAATTTGGTGTCTCTCCCTTTGCCTGTCTTTCTAAAAAACGTCTTTTTGCTCTTGTTTCTGCAGTTGCAGTGAGAAATATTTTTAAGGTTGCTTCTGGAAAAACGCATGTCCCCATGTCTCTACCATCTGCCACAAGACCATTTGTCGCTTGGCTACGCTGTAAATCTAACAAATTTGCACGCACAGTAGCATTTGCTGCGTAAGGGGAAACAAGCTGATCCATTGCATGGGTGCGAATTTCTTTTGTTACATCAATATCGTTGGCAAAAACCTTGTCAGTTGTCATAACAATTTTAAATTTTTTTAAAGCATTGTCTAAGGCAACATCGTCATTTGGGGAGATGCCATCTTTATCGCATATATATGCAACTGAGCGATAGATAGCACCTGTATCTAAATAGGGGACCCCTATTTTTTCCGCTACAGCTCGGGCGACGGTGCTTTTGCCAGCACCAGCTGGCCCATCAATTGTTACAATTATTTCGTTTTGCATAATAAGTCTCCATAAGCAAAAAATAACACAAACAGCGGTATTATACACCAAAAGTAAATTTTTACCAAGAAATTCCGTTGTAATTGCAATACAATTTCTGAAAATTTATGGTAAAATATCACTGCCAACGGAGGAAAAATTAACATGAATAAATTTTTAAGCCTAGCACGAAAAGAGATTAGGGAGCTAGAGGCATATATTCCTGCAAAAAGGGAAGCAGAAATTATTGTCAATGCAAATGAAAATAATTGGGGTGCTCCAAGGGAAGTTTATGAGGAAATTTGTCGTGCTGCTGCAAATGCAAAACGATATCCAGACAGCACAAACACAAGATTGCGCAAATTATTAGCTGATCGCTTTGGACTTTCTGCCGACAAATTTATCATTTCAAATGGACTTGATGGATTTTTCACAATGTTTTGCCGTGCGTTTTTATCTGCCGGCGATGACATACTTGTTAGTGATTGCACATTTAGTGTATATGCATATAATGCCAAAATTTCTGGTGCATCTGTTACAACTGTGCCACTTAGAGAAGATTTTTCACAAAATCTTGATGATTTTTACTCTAAAATAAAACCAAACACAAAGGCAATTTTTTACTGTAATCCAAATAACCCAACTGGCCTTTCCGTCCCTCTCAGTGAGATAGAAAAATTTTTGGACAAGCTTTCAAAAAATATATTGTTTATATTGGACGAAGCATATATTGAATTTTCAGATGTCGAACTTTTTGAAAGCTACAAGTTGCTGAGAAAATATGACAATCTGATTATATGTCGTACGTGCTCAAAAATTTGTGCATTGGCTGGTCTGCGTATTGGTTACTCTGCAATGCACAAGGAATTGGCACAGATAATTTCTCTTGTCCGAGAAACATATTGTGTTTCAGAGGTGGCAGAAGCGGCGGCCTGTGTGTCTTTTTCTATGGTGCAACTATTTGATACTGTCAGATGTCAAGTAAAATCCGGACGTGAAATGTTAGAGAAAGCTCTAAAATCAAAAGGAATACGCTTTCTTTCGTCCTGTGCAAATTTTGTCTTTATCCTGCCTACCAAAGAGGAAAATGGGAAATTACGAAAAATTTTTGAGGAGAATAGTATTGCTGTTCGTTTTTGGAATTTCCGTGGACAAGAGACAATTCGAGTTACCATAGGGACAGAAGAAGAAATGAAAAAGATAGTAAATGCAATACAAAATGCATAAATAAAAATGGATGCCATAAGGCATCCATTTTTATTTATGTTATTGAATTCCGTAGTGCTTAAGCATCTCGTCATATTTTTTCTCAACAGCTTTTTCTGTGTCATTAGATTTTGGAATTTTGATTGGTTTTATTTTGTTGGTAGGCAATTCTTTATGTGATTCTTTTTTAGACTGCTCAACATCGTAATAATCAAGAGCAGAAGGAGTTTGTTCGCTTTTCTGTTCAGTTGGGGCATCATCAGATAATGTTTTTACATCTTCAACATGGTTTGTTTCGTATAAAGATGAGTCACGTGGCACATGGTGTTTGTCTTTTGAAGATAGCAAAAGACGTGGAGCATTTCTGTCTGCCGTTGCTTCCGCTTTACTGCCGCCATGTAACGGGCAATGACTAGTTGGTATTGCATTGGTTGGTAAAAAAATGTTTTCTGCTTTACATCCTGGTGCAGCTAAAAATCCAGTTGTTTGGCACACCTTGACCTGCGCTACGGAAGCGGAACTATCCATAGGGAAATTGCTACGGTATTTGTTGATAGAAACAGCATATTGCACAAATTCTTTCCAGACAGGCAATGCTACATTTGCTCCAGTTCTTCCTGCTCCTAGACTTTTATGATTATCATTTCCCAAATATACACAGACAACAAGTCCGGGGATACCGCCAATAAACCAAGCATCCGAGCTTTTGTTTGTTGTGCCAGTTTTGCCAAAAGTTTCATGTCCAGCAATGCTTGCACGGGAGCCAGTGCCACGGTTTATTACTTGCTTTAAGATGGAACGAATTTGTATGGCAGTTGATGCTGAAATTACATTGCTTAAATTTTGTCCGTTCTTTTCTATAGTTTGATCCTTGTTGTTTTTTATTTCTCTTATTGCGTAAGGCTCTGCACGGACGCCATTTGTTGCAAAAACAGAGTATGCCACTGCCATTTCTAATGGTGTAACAGAAGCACTACCAAGAGCTAAAGACAAATCTCTTGGCAAATATTCAGAAGTGATACCAAGCTGTCGGCAAAGGTCTATTATGTTACCAACACCGGTAATCTGTGCCATTCGCACTGCAGTAGTATTTAATGATTTGGCAACCGCTGTTGTCATTGTAATTTCACCCATAAACTTGTTTTTTTCATAGTTGTTAGGTGACCAACCATTACCAAAAGTTATGGGTGCGTCTAGTAAATGGTCAATAGCTCTATAGCCTTTATCAATTGCAGCAGCATAGACAAATGGCTTAAAAGCAGAGCCAGGCTCACGTAGTGCTTGTGTGACACGGTTAAATTTTGTTTCGTTAAAATCTCGTCCGCCAACCATAGCAATAATCTCGCCAGTGGCAGGCTCAATGGCTATGAGAGCACCTTGATATTTCTGGCGTAGCATAATTTCTTCAGCCTTTTTTTGCAGACGTTTATCCATTGTGGTGTATATCTTTAATCCACCTTTGTAAACCATGTCGCCTCCGAAGTTTGGCAAAAGGTGCTTAAAGAGTATATGTGAAACAAAATATGCTGCAGTGTGCATGTGCAGTGAATTTTCTTTTCTTCTTGGTGTAAGTTGTGGAATCCTGCCAACATATTTGTTGTAATCAGCCTTTGTTATATAGTTCATTTCTTTCATGCGAGAAAGGACATATCTGCTACGCATAAGACATTCTTTAGGGTGTTTATAAGGGGAGTAGCGTTCTGGAGCCGCTATTAGCCCAGCTATTGTTGCTGCTTCAAGAATATCTAAATCAGCAGGAGCCTTGCCAAAATATTGTCTTGCTGCAACGTCGATTCCGTATGCGCCGTGACCAAGATAAATTGTATTGAGATACATTTCCAAAATTTGATTTTTGGTGTATGTTTTTTCCAGTCTGGCAGCAATTATTAGTTCTTTTACTTTTCTTGTAATTGATTTTTCGTGGCTGAGGAACATATTTTTTGCCACCTGTTGAGTGATTGTTGAACCGCCCTGCTTTCTTTTGCTTCGTGCTAGGTCAACAACAAGTGCCCGCACAACGGCAAGAGGCCTAACCCCCTTATGTTGGTAAAATTCACCATCTTCTGCTGCAATAACAGCTTTCGTCATCCAATGAGAAATATCCTCTAGGTTTACCCAATTTCTATTTTCCTTGAAAAGCTGTGTTACGAGTTCACCATTTCTATCGAAAATTTGAGATGCTAGGGTTGGTTTTGATGACGCTATTTCAGCCATTGTGGGGATATGTCCTTCAGCACCGTGCAAAAGGAATAGACTAAATATGGCAGAGACAGCACCAATTACCAAAACAATGGTTAAAATTGAAGAAAGAAAAGACGATTTTTTCTTTTCTTGTTCTAGAAAAGCTCTTCTTTGTGATGGAATTTCTCGTCTGTTTAACATTTTACTACCTCATTTCAGATTTGGAAATGTGTGAATTTTTTATATGTTGCAAATGTGTGTGGAAAAGACAAGATAACATATTATACCACATTGATATTTTTTTGAGGAAGTTTAGAAATAATATTTTTTGCCAGCTTCTTGGAATAAAAAGTAGCGTTTGGTGTAAATTTGTGCTACAATACAACCTCGTTGTTTACTAATACTATTTGCTTACAATAGGAGGGGAAAATGGGATACAAGGTTGGTCGTGTTTTATACACGGAAGAACAGTTAAGGGCAAGAGTTGAAGAACTAGGTGCACAAATACGTCGAGATTACCACGGACGGACAATTATTTTAGTTTGTGTCTTGACAGGAGCCGTTACTTTTTTTACAGATCTTGCTAGAGCAATAGGTCCCGATGTCGATGTAAGATTCGATTTTCTCTCCATATCTTCTTACGGTTCTTCCATTGTGACCACTGGTACAGTTAGGATACAAAAGGATCTTTCAAAAGATATTAGAGATATGAATGTTATAGTAGTTGAAGATATTATTGACAGTGGACTTTCTTTGTCATATATCAAAGAGTTACTTTTATCCCGTCAGCCAAAATCGCTTGAATTCTGTGTTATGTTTGATAAGAAGGAACGTAGGCAGAAGGATATTTATGTTAAATATATCGGCTACAATGTGCCTGATGAATTTATTATAGGATACGGAATAGATGTGGCCTCTAAGTATAGACAATTAAAAGACCTTTGTGTAGCAGTAGCGGAGGATTAGGAGGTTATTACGTGAAGAAAAAACGTCAGAAAAACATAAAAAATAACAAAAATATTGGTTTGTTTATTATATTGATGGTGCTAGTTATCAGCATCGTTAATATCTTCCTAGATCCCAGTTCAATTAAGAATAGCGATGTTCCTGTTTTGTCATACAGCAATTTTATAACAGAGATGAATAACGGCAAGTTAGCTAAGGTTGTTATAAACCGTGAGAGCATAGAGGCAAGTCGCAAAGATGGAACAAAGTTTACGACTTATATATTGGATGCAGGTATATTGCCGAGTGTGATAGCAAAAGCAGGTGTTGATGTAACGGTTGAACCACCAGAGAAAAAGCACTGGTTTGTGTCGATGTTAGTTACGATTTTTCCCTCGTTGCTTTTTATAGGTTTTTTAATTTTGTTCACAATGAAGGTTCAGGGCAGGGCATTTGATTTTGGCAAGAATAAATCAAAATCATTTGAGGATAATCGTGAGCCTGTAACATTTGATGATGTAGCTGGTTGCGAAGAGGCAAAAGAAGAGCTTGTTGAGATTGTTGACTTCCTTAAAGAGCCGAAAAAATACACTAAACTAGGGGCAAGAATTCCCCGTGGTGTGCTTTTGCTTGGAGCTCCTGGAACTGGTAAAACGCTTTTAGCTCGCGCTATTGCCGGACAAGCTGGAGTGCCTTTTTATAGCGTTTCTGGTTCTGGTTTCGTTGAAATGTTTGTAGGTGTTGGTGCTTCTAGGGTTAGAGATCTTTTTGAACACGCAAGACAAACTAGTCCTTGTATAATTTTTGTTGATGAAATTGATGCAGTTGGACGTCATCGTGGTGCAGGGTTAGGTGGTGGACACGATGAAAGAGAACAAACACTAAATCAGCTTTTGGTTGAAATGGATGGGTTTGCAAGCGATGAAGAAATTATTATCATCGCAGCAACTAATAGACCAGATATTTTGGATCCCGCATTGCTTCGCCCCGGTCGTTTTGACCGTCAGGTTGTGGTGGACGAGCCAGATGTCAATGGCAGAGAAGCTATCCTCAAGGTTCATACTAGAAACAAAAAACTTGCTTCTGATGTTAAGCTAGATGTATTAGCGAAGCGCACTCCAGGTTTTGTTGGTGCAGATCTTGCGAACCTGGTTAATGAGGCGGCACTTTTGTCTGCCAGACACCATAAAGATTGTCTCAATATGCCAGAATTTGAGGAAGCGATTGATAGAGTTATAGCTGGTCCAGAGCGTCACACTAGGTTGATAAGTGAGGAAGAGAGAACAATAATTGCATACCATGAGGCTGGTCATGCACTTGTTGCAGCAAATCTAAAAACAGCTGATCCTGTGCATAAAATTTCTATTGTTCCACGTGGACATGCTGCTTTAGGGCTTACTTGGCAGTTACCTAAAGAAGACAGATTTTTGAAATCCAAACAGAAATTGCTTGATGAAATTACTGTGTTATTTGGTGGCAGGGTTGCAGAGATGCTTACCATTGATTCTGTTACAACAGGCGCGGCAAATGATTTGGAAAGAGCAACAAAGTTGGCAAGAAATATGGTTACACAGTGGGGTATGAGTGACGGACTGGGATTGGTAACACTTGGCAAGCAACGCCAAGAAGTTTTTCTAGGTCATGATATAATAGAGGATACAAATTACAGCGGAGAGACGGCAAAGCTTGTTGATAAAGAAATTAAGGGGATTATAGATGGTTCAATGCAGCAAGCGAAGCAGATTTTGGTGGAACACAGAGCTCAACTTGACAAGATAAAAGATTTATTGTTAGAAAAAGAGATTTTAGAGGGTGATGAGTTAAACGAATTACTTGGTTATCCTGTTGAGAAAGTGGCTTCACCCCTTGAAAATAATGCTAATGCAAACGATGCATCTGAAGAAACACTGGCATAAAAAATACGAAAAGTAGAGGAGATGTGATTATGGAAATTTACAGAGAAACAAATGGTTCAACACTTTGTCTTGCTTTAAGTGGCAGACTTGACACATACACTGCTTCGCAATTAGATACTGAAATAAAAAATTCAATAGATGGGATAACTAGGTTAGAGTTGGACTTTGCAGAGGTGGATTATGTTTCATCTGCTGGATTAAGGGTCCTTTTAGCCACACAAAAAACAATGCAAAAACAAGGAGAGCTTGTTTTAAAAAATGTCCCAGATGCTGTAATGGAAGTTCTTGAAATAACAGGATTTGTTGATATCTTAACAATTATCTAACGGCAAAGTAAATCAAATGATGAATATTAAAAAACTACGAAACAAAGACCTTAGCATATCTCGCGCGTTTGCACTGAAACTTGCAAGTGTTGTGGGAATTGTCTTTGTTTTCGTAGTTTTTTCTATGCTCATAATAAAAGACAAAATATATAATGACTATGTTGGCCGTATACTATTTTCTCAAGCAGAGGATGTTCGTAATCAACTTATAAAATTGACGGATTTAGATTCTCTGCAATACGCAAAGATTGTTGCCTATATGTGGGAAAATACAGGTGATACGGCTAGTATAAATAAATGGTGGAAGCTTGCGAATTTACTTGGAATTAGGGAAGTAGACGTAGTTTCTCCTAAGGGTATTATTACGAAATCTAGTGTCACAGGGCGAGTTGGTCTAAATATATCAAAAGATAAAAAGGCAAGCGAATTTATGCCATTGCTTCATTCTCGTATTGCGTATGAAGGATATATCGAGCCAATAGATAATGATTTTGTGTCTCAAAAGACACCTTACCGTTACACAGGTGTACACCTTACCAATGGTGGTTTTTTGCGACTAGGCACAGATATGAGCACTTTAGTAGATATCATAGATGCTCATGCAGCAAAGTTTCTTAATGACTATCATATCGGTCATGCTGGTTTTGTCCTTGTCCTTACACCAAGGAATCAGATTTTGAATATTCCAAAAGATATCTTGACCTATATTGATGCAAATGATTTGCAAAATAACTTCAATCTCAAGGCTACTGGTATATCTACAGGGAGAATGAAGGGCAAAGATTATCTATATGTCACTTCAAATTTTTATGGCTACTCAATAATTGCTTTTTTACCAAAAGAAGAGGCAAGCAAGGCTACAAATATATTTCTTTATAGTTTTGTCATACTATTTAGTGTGGCCTTTATTGTGTTGTTTTTGGAAACTAATAAATTAATAGCTAAAACTGTTTTAAAGAATATCTATAATATAAATTCCGCATTGTCTCGTATTGCCCTAGGTAAGCTTGATACAAAAATAGATGTCAGTGATAGCCCAGAATTTAGGGAATTGCGCGATGGTATCAATCATACAGTTAAAGCATTAAAGAAAAATATGGAAGAGAGGCAAAAGGCTGTTATGTTGGAGCTAGAAATAGCGAAAGACATACAATTTTCCAGTCTTCCACAAAGCACAGCTATTTTTAATAATTCAGATTATTTTGAAATATTTGCACAAATGGATACTGCAAAAGAGGTCGGCGGTGACTTCTATGATTTTTACAGTATCGCTGATAATAAAGTGGTATTCCTTGTTGCAGATGTTTCTGGTAAAGGAGTCTATGCTGCAATGTTTATGATGAGAGCAAAAACGCTCTTAAAATCAATTGCGGAGGCGAATTATGATGACCCAGCTACCATGTTATACAAGGCTAACGAGATACTTTGTGAAGATAACGATGTAGAAATGTTTTTAACTTGCTGGTTGGGAGTTCTTAATCAGGACACTGGTGAAATTATCTATGCTAATGCGGGGCATAACTATCCTATTATTATAAAAAATGACTCAGTAGAATTCTTGACAAACAAACCGAATTTTCTTCTTGCTGGAATGAAAAATGTTAAATATGTAAACCATACAGTGTATCTGTCACCTGGAGATAAAATTTTGCTTTATACCGACGGTGTAAATGAGGCACTCAATGGTTATGCACAATTCTATGGCAATGATAGATTGCTATCAGCTGTTACAGATGCAAAAGATTATAGTGCAACACATCTGTGTCAAAGTGTGAGACAATCTGTCAGAGACTTTGTTAATGGTGCAGAGCAGGCAGATGATGTGACACTTCTTTGCTTGGTATCACACAAAAAATATGTTTTTAATTTTAAACCTGATATTGAGAGTATTCCTCTGATATTAGACTACTTAGAGGGCAAGTTGTCTGAACTTGGAATAAGCAGAAGAGTTATTTCACATGTGTGTATTGCAGCTGATGAAATTTCTGCAAATATAGCACAATATAGTGGAGCTGATTGTGCTTCGCTAGAAATTTACAAAAATGACAACTCTTTAGTAATATATTTTAAGAGCAATGGTGTACTCTTTAATCCTCTTAGAAACGAAGACCCCGATGTAACCTTGCCTGCACATGAAAGAGACTTGGGAGGGCTAGGCATCTTGATTGTAAAGAAACTCATTGATAGTGTGAGTTACGAAAGTAAGTTAGAGCAAAATATCCTTCGTATGGAAATAAAACTTGGTGATTAATAAAAAAACACTACACAAAATAAAAAAATGTGTTATAATACCCAGCTGTTTGTAGATTATATATTAATATTTTATTGAAATGGAGCAAGTTTACCATGTTAATATTTCTAAGTATTGTCCATGTAATAGTTGCCATATCGCTAATCGTTGTGATTATGATGCAGAAGAGAAATGAAGGTGGCTTCACAGGTAGTTTTGGTGGGGCATTTGAGAGTTCTAATGCATGGAAAAGAATGGACGGTTTGTCAAAATTGACTGCTATTCTTACTGCCACGTTCCTTGTTCTTTCATTACTCCAAGCAATAATTAGATAGAATAAATTCTCGCACGTCATAAAACTTATGTCACTGGTAATCTCCCACAAGGTTACTTGTGTAGTTTCTTGATAAGCATTTTGTTTTGTTACGGGAACAGAATGTGAAAAGTTGATGTAAAGCGAAATTTGTTATAAAGTTGAATTTTATTTTAATGATTAGATAGGAGGCATTAAAATGATAGGTACAAAGTCCTACATTGCACATGCAGAGCAACAGGCTCGTAAATGGTATCTCATAGATGCCGAAGGAAAGTCACTTGGAAGACTTGCTGTTGTTGCAGCAAGAATTCTTTCTGGAAAACATAAGCCAACTTATACACCACATGTTGATACTGGTGATTTTGTTGTTATAGTGAATGCATCAAAACTTGCAATTACACCAAAGAAGCTTGTTCAGTCAACTGTTATTCACCACACAGGTTATCCAGGTGGTTTAAAGACAGAATCTTACAAAGAAGTTATGGATAAAAATCCAGCAAAACTTGTGGAAAGAGTTATTCGTGGTATGCTCCCAAAAACAAAATTGGGAAGAGCTATGTACACAAAACTCAAAGTTTATTCTGGTGCGGAGCATCCACATGCAGCACAGAATCCAGAGAAATTAGACTAATTTGAGGTGAGATATTATGGCAGATAAATATTTATGGGGCACAGGTAGAAGAAAGAATGCTATCGCAAGAGTCCGTATTTGTGCTGGTTCTGGCAAGTTTCTCGTCAATGATCGCGAAGTAAAAGAATATTTTTCACGTAACTGTTGGGCAGATTTAGCAGTGGCACCTTTAGCAGAGGCAAATCTTGTTGGTAAACTTGATGTGTTTGTTAATGCTCATGGCGGTGGTCTAACGGGGCAATCCGGAGCAATTTGCTTGGGACTTGCAAGAGCAATTTTAAAGTTTGACCAAAAGTCAAGACCTGCACTCAAGAAAGCTGGCTATCTTACACGTGATTCACGTATGGTTGAGCGTAAAAAAGTTGGTTTACGCAAAGCACGTGCAGACAAGCAGTTCTCAAAGCGTTAATTATTGCAATATATACAAAAAAGACGAAGCATTTATGCTTCGTCTTTTTTTTGTATGTTTATAATTTGTATGTGTGATCCAAGGGACCAGAACCATGTCCTAGGTCTAAACCCGCTTGCAATGCACCTGTTAGGTATTGCTTAGCATTTTTTATGCTATTGTGTAATGGAATTCCTTTTGCTAAATTTGCAGCAATGGCACTGGAAAGCGTGCAACCAGTTCCATGTGTATTTTTGTTATCAATGCGTGGCGCATTATACCAAGTGGCATATCCATCGTGATATAAAACATCATTGGCATCATTGATTCTGTGCCCACCTTTTAGCAACACGGCAACTTTGTATTTTTCAGATAACGTCTTTGCTATGTCCAGCATATCATCTTTTGTAGCGATTTTTATATTTGTTAGGATTTCAGCTTCAGGAATATTTGGTGTAATTAAGGTTGCTAGTGGAATAAGGCAAGAAGCAAGTGCGACACTTGCATCTTCACTAATTAGCTTACAACCGCTGGTTGATACCATCACAGGGTCGAGGACTATATTTTTTGCGTTATACTCCGTGAGCTTTTCTGCAATGATTTTTATAATATCACTATTGCTTACCATACCAATCTTTACTGCATCTGGAAAAATATCAGTAAAAACCGTGTCTAGTTGTTTCCCCACAAATGTTGGAGTTGCATCTTCTATTGCGAATACACCTGTTGTGTTTTGAGCTGTCAAAGATGTAATTACACTTTCTCCATATACTTTGTTGCATGCAAAGGTTTTGAGGTCAGCCTGTATGCCAGCGCCTCCGCTACAATCGGAGCCAGCTATTGTAAGAGCTACATTCATTAAAAATTTGTCTCCTTTAAAATTTTCAGTATTTTTTTACATTCATGTGAAATGTCTGTTGCCCCGTATATTGCGGATACAAGTGCAACACCGGCTATGCCAGTATGCTTTAATAAATTGATATTGTTTGTAGTTATGCCACCAATTGCAACAACAGGGATTTTTACCGTAGCACAAATTTGTTTTAACGTTTCTAGAGAAACGGATTTTGCGTCAAGCTTGGTGGTTGTTGGAAAAATCGTTCCGACTCCGAGATAATCTGCTCCGTCTTTTTCTGCCTGACGAGCCTGTTCAACAGTTTGTGCTGAGACACCTAAAATAACGTTGTGTGGTAACAGTGTCTTAATAGTTTTTACATTGCCGTCACTTTGGCCAATATGGAGTGCATCAGCTTTTACTTCAAGTGCTACGTCAAGACTATCATTTATGACGAGAGGAACTGAGTATTTTTTGCAAATTTTTTTTGTTTCTTTTGCGATCGCTATATAAGCATCTTTTGTAATATTTTTTTCTCTGAGTTGCAAGAGAGTGACGCCATTTGCTAAAGATGTCTCGATGTTATTAAAAAAATTGTTATCTTTTTCCCGCGTGTGGTCTGTTACAGCATAGAAAAGAAGCCTTTTTTGTAAATCTAACATTTTTATATCTTCCTATTAAGGATAAAAAATATCGCTGACTTGCCAGCGATATTTTTTATGAAATTTGTTTTGCAACAACTATGACTGATAAACAAGTAGCACCAGCACTTTTAAGTGCTTGCGTAGCAGCACGCACCGTGCTCCCAGTTGTATAAACGTCATCTAATAAAATAATTTTTTTGCCTGAAACATTTTTTATGTCAAAACAATCGCTTGTAAGGTCTTCACGTTCTGCACCAGTTTTCCCTAACTGGTGTTGGACTGCCCACTTCCATTCGATGCAATCAGAAATTACAGGAATGTCAAGTCTATCTGCAATGCCGAGTGCAATTTCTTCTGTGTGAGAAAAAGTGCGTTTTGTGCCTTTATGGTTAGGAATTGGAACAATGAAATCTGGATCAAGAGCAGTAATATCGTCCTTGAATTTATGTGCAATAAAATTACCGAGCAGTTTTCCTAGAGGTTTGTAGTTATAAAATTTCAATTTTATTATCAGTTTGCGGACATCGTCATTGTAAGAAGAAAGTGCATAGAGCGGAATAAAATTTTTACAAACAGTATCAGTTGTGTGAGGGAAACCACAATGTATGCATATAGTTGGAATAGGTGTTATAGATTTCGCGACACATTTTTTACAACTGTAAGTAGCAGGCTTATGACATACTGGACAGCTAAAAGGGAAAATAATGTGTTGAAGGAGATAAAACCAGTTTCTTAAGAAAATTTTTGGTGAATTTTTCATTAAAGTAAGTTTTTTAGTTCATTTATTTTGTCAGTTTTTTCCCAAGCTGGGAGCGGTGATAGGTCAATTCTTCCAAAATGTCCGTAAGCAGCTAGGCGTTTGTATTGTGGTTTTCTAAGTTCTAAATTGTTGATGATTGCTGCTGGGCGGAAATCAAAGACCTGGCTTACCATTTTTGTTAATTTCTCATCGGAAACTTTTCCTGTCCCCTTTGTGTCTATCATCAAAGAAACTGGTCTAGCTACCCCTATTGCATAGGCAACCTGCAACATACATGAATCTGCTAGACCAGCTGCAACTACATTTTTAGCAGCGTAACGTGCCATGTAAGCAGCACTGCGGTCAACTTTTGTTGGGTCTTTTCCTGAAAATGCACCGCCACCGTGTGGCACACTCCCCCCGTAAGTATCAACAATAATCTTTCTTCCAGTTAATCCGCAGTCGGCGGCAGGTCCGCCAAGCACAAAACGTCCTGTTGGATTAACTAAAATTTTTATTTTGTCATCTTTGAGTTTTTCAGGAACGACTGGGGCAATAACAAACTCGTTAAGGTCATGTTCTATTTGTTCTATCGTTACAGCTGGATGATGTTGTGTGCTAATAACTATTGTATCCAGCCTTACTGGCTTTCCATCTTCATACTCTACAGTAACCTGGCTTTTACCGTCTGGTCGTAAGTATGGAAGAATATTTTCCTTCCTTACCTTGGCAAGTTGTCTTGTTAATTTGTGAGCAAGGGTTATTGGAAGTGGCATCAGTTCCTCTGTTTCGTTTGTGGCATAACCAAACATTAGTCCTTGGTCACCAGCACCGATTTTGTCTATTTCATCACTTGACATATTTCTTGCTTCAATTGCAGTTGTTACACCTTGTGAGATATCTGGTGATTGTTCATCTATTGAAGTTAAGACGGAGCATGTCGCTGCATCAAAGCCGTATTTTGCGCGTGTGTAGCCAACGTCTTTTGCAGTTTGTCTTGCGATTTTAGGAATGTCAACGTAGCAGCTTGTAGTAATTTCGCCGGCAATGGTGATTAAACCAGTTGTAACAAGTGTTTCTGCTGCTACACGCCCCATTGGATCTTTTTCTAAAATTGCATCTAATATCGCGTCGGATATTTGATCCGCGAGTTTGTCAGGATGCCCTTCTGTCACCGATTCAGATGAAAAAAGGAATCGTTCTTTGCTCATATCAAACACCTCTTTGAACTAAATTTTATTGTTCTTAATTTTACATAGGGTTGAATTCGGTTTTTGTTAAGGCAATAAAGTCCTCTATTGTCATACTACCCTTATCGCCTTCGCTTCTGTGACGCAAAGCAACGGTGCCTGTTTCTGCTTCCTTTGCTCCAATTACTAGCATGTATGGAACCTTTTCAAGCTGCGCGTCA
>JAZLJR010000044.1:0-28005 GCA_045617925.1 Synergistaceae bacterium | reverse complement strand
TATTTTTAGCACTCTTTGCATTGCCTGTAACGTTGATTGCGCCACCGCCTGCCCAAGCTCCGATAAAGTTATCATCAGAAGCCTTTGCTATTAGATCACCCTTATTTACAGTAATCTTTGCTTTTTCAATGTCCACCTTTGAAACTGAATCAAGAAGGTTGATGGATATGCTACCAGCAGCTGCCCAAGAGTTAGCCTGGTTTTGTGCAGCACCTGTGCCTTGATCAGACAAGTCTTTTGCACCTTTATTAGCTTCGCTCAAATCTGTTGAACCTTGCTTGGCTTCCTCGGTCTGATTCTTAGCATTATCCATACCTTCGTTATCTGCTGTCTGGAACATCTCATCAAAGACATTCTTGGTCGTCTTCTTAAGTCCTTTTTCCTGATCTCCAAGGAAATCCAAAGCACCCTTGCCACCTTCACCAGGAGCACCTGCACCTGCAAGAGCGATTGTGTTCAATGCGCCACTCTGTGAAGTTGTGAAGGAAGCATCGCCATTTGAGGTAACTTCCACTTCTTCTCCACTTGCGCTATCTTTAAGGTTAACACCCAAGTTAACAAGGGAGTTAAAATCATAATCGATTACTGCAACGCCGGCACCAATACTGCCATTGTCACCCTGTGCCAAAGCACCAGAAACAGCGGTAATATAGTCGGTAGAGTTTGCATCTACAGAAACCTTCTTGCCAGATGTCAACTTCGCGCCTTCACCAACTTTTACAGCGGCATTGCGTGTTCCATGGAGAACGTCAACCATTCCCTGGATGGAAATACCCTGTCTATCATTGTTGTTTGAGCCACCTGTACCAGTACCACCTGAGCCTGAGCCTGAGCCACCTGAACCTGAATTGCTGCTCACTGCTGTAGATTTACCTGCACCGAAGACTGCACCAACAGCCATCTCGTTACCTGTTGCTGTGAGTGTCATATCTTTGCCAGATGTTATCTCTGCACCTTCTGCAATCGTTACAGTGCTATCAACATGAGTGCCCTGAACATTGACAGAAGCACCAGCGCCAACACCCTGGCTTTCGTTTGCCTTGAACATATCTTGGCCATTACCAAGGAAGTTCACTTCGCTAACTTCGCCTGTTGTGGCAATGTTTGCCTTGCCGCCGGCTTTTATTTCAGCATCACCAATTTTCACTTCTGCATTGGATGTATCACTTGACACAACAACGCTACCAGTAATTGTTACAGCTGGACCAGTACTGGCTACAACTTCCTTACCCAACTGATCCTTTGGTTTTGCAAGACCAGAAATTGTGCGAGCTCCATAGTTTGCATAGTTGTTAGGATCTGTCAGCTTCAAAGCTTCATCAATGAGGTTTTGAGCTGCCTTTATAGAACCTGCATAGTGATTATTTGCAAAATCTTTTATACTATCGTTGATTTCCTTAAGCTCTTCAAATTCAGCTCTCAAGAGCTCAAAATCACTATATTGTAATTTTGAAAGGGCAGAAGTTGCGCCATTTTTCTTGCCTTCTGCAATGAGCTTATTGACACGTGTCAACAATTTTGCCAAGGCAGTCTTGCTGGTATCCTCTGTGAGATTACCCAACAAAATCAATAACTTCTTTTGCACGTCTTCAAGCATCTTCTGCAACCTTGTATATTCCTTCAAGGCATCTGCAGTGACTGCAACATTGCCCTTATCAGATTTGATGCTTGCATCATCTGCTATAGAAACGGTTGCTTTGTCTTCCATGAGACCAACAACCACTGCTGTTTCAATAGCAACCTTTTCAGTGTTGTCTGAATTCAAAACCTCTATCAAAGAGCCTTTTGCTCTGACAATTGCGTCAACATTATCTGTTTTTGCAGCTACTGCAATCTTGCCATTTGTGGAGGAAAGGTCTGCAGAACCAATGGTTACATTGGATGTGAATTCATTATCAGCAACGGCTATTGTGGAACCAAAGGTAAAGTTGTTCTTCATACCATCGGTAATACCAGAAACTGCATCGCTAATTTTACCGACAGCTTTTGTTAAGAGACCATCGTCTCCGCCTAACCATTCGCCAAAATATTTGCCCCACTCATAACCCTTACTCTTATTTGTTGTTTTTGTATCACTTGGCTTTGCCTCGTCAACTGGCAAGAACTTCTTTGTAAAGTAAGCATACTGAGCATCTGTCAACTTGGCATCAGAATCACCGTTTTCGCTGGTGACTTCATTATTTTTAACCTTTGTTGTTGCCTTTAGACCGAGATTACCTGATTCGGTATTCAAAATTGCACCATCAGCTACCTTCAAGTTACTTTCTGCATCTTCAAGAGAAATGTTTATAGCTGATTCCACTGCTGTCATTGTTCCAAAGTTTGCAGAAGCTGTGGACTTATAGCTACTGGTCGCATTTGAAGCAATATCAACATTGGCTAACTCTTGACCAGTGATGGTTGCCTTGCCTACATTTACGTCTGACTTGTTTGTTCCCTTTGTAAGGTTGAAGGCTACATCTGCCCAAGCAGTGTCTGCATTGGAATTGACACCGTAGGTAAGGAGATAGTCAACTATCTTTTTGTTATCCTTGAGTACAAACTTTGAATCACGGAAAGCCTTGGCCTTTGCGCCATCGCTATCTTTTTCATTTGAATCCGCAATCTTCCAGCTGCCATTTTCAATTGCTGTATATTTCTCCCAGTTTGCCTTGGTCTTGTTCTCAGCTTCTGTCTTAAGGCTGCTCATCTTATTGTAATACTCAGTTTCACTGGCAACCTTGCATGTAACAGGTTCCATTTTGCCAGTGGTCTCGTTCTTCTTCTCACCGATCTTAATATCTATATTGTTCTTTGAGAGATATTTTATCAATTCTGATGGGTGAGTTGAGAAATAGGTCTTTGAGTAAATGCCACTGAACTTATCATGCTCTGCAGCATACTTGGTAGCAGCATCGATTGCTGCTTCCTTAAAGTCTGTCTGCGCCTTTGTTCCCGCAGCAGAAATATCAGACTTCATCATCTTCTGAACAGCATCCGTTAAGACATAATTATCATTTTTGTCCTTAGTAATAGCTGGCATTTCAAGAGTATAACCAGTAATTTTGCCGGCAGCGTCTTTCTTTGCCTTGAGCTTAATGATGTTGCCAGAAGCATCAACATAGCAAGCCGGGTTACCCTCTTTGTCCTTTGCAACCGCATAAGCGCTGTTAAATTTTTCATCACTGGAAGTAATCATCTTTAAGGCAATGTTTGGTGTGCCGATCTTTGATGATGCATTTAATGTCTTTGTTGCGTCTGCAGAAATTTTTGCGTGTCCAGCAGTAGTCACTTTAGCATTGTCTTTTATCAGCAAGTTTGCTGTGTTATCGACTGAAGCAATATTGACAGAAGCAGCAGGAAGAATGGTGGTTTTTGTTGTAACATCTTCATACTTTTCTGTTTCAAAACGTGCAGCAGCTGCATCAGCACCGATAGCCACATCTGAAGTTGCCTTTGCAGTCACGGTGACAGTCGTTTCTGCCTGGCGCACTATTGCTGCATTGTAAGAGCTAATATCACTTTGGTCAGAAAGAACCTTGCCTTTTGCATTCAAGAACTTACCATAAGCATTTGTATCATAAGCAGTAAAGGTAACGCTTATTAGCTTTTCTTTTACCTGTGGATCAACAAATGCTTCAACTAATGTGCCATCTGCTAAGGTAATATTCAAGGATGGGGTGTTAGAGTTTGTAGCAAATCCACTAACCACCGCATTCTTTTTGTCAGATACAACCTTCCAACCATTTGAAGCTGTTGAATCTGCCTTCAAATATTCACCGGCTGCATTTCTATAATAGTAGAGACCATCTCCGTCTTTTACTATATATGGCACCAACTTTTCTGTTGTGATTACTCCTTTTGTCGTCTTGCCATCTTTTGTAACATTTCCTATTGATGTGCTATAAGTAATTAAATTGCCATCTGCATTAGCAAGATAGTAATCATCACCTATTTGCTTCGTGTAATCTGCCTTGCCAGTTTTGGAGTAAACCTTGCCTGCATCTTTGAGGGAAGTTCCCTTATCCATAACGGTGTAGGTACCAACTAATGTATAGAACTTATCACCATTTGTTTTCACCTGAGTAGGATCAAACTTTTCATAACCCTGACCGGACACATCAACTTTCTTCATAATAGGAACATAGACAGCATTTCCCTTTGAATCCTTTGCAGCACCTGTTGTCTGGTCAACTGTCCAACTTGTGCCATTTGCTGTCTTTCCCTTTTCCTGGAAAACACTATAGTTCTCAGACCATGATTTCTTTGAGAGTGTGAAGGATGTACCTGTATGTTTGTTTAAGTAATCCTTCGCATAATCCGCTATCTGTGTAATAATGTTGAGAGTATCGCTATAAGGACCATCTTTCCAGCCATCCTTATCACCGATAGAACCTAACTTATTTATAAACTTAAGTTTGTCAAGGTCTGCTTGGGTCATAAAGGTAACCTTGTCATCTGTGAGGTTACCATCAGAATACCTTGCCCAGAAAACCTTGCCATAATCTTTGGACGTTGTGTCTGTCACTACCTTCTGGTAAAGTTTTTCCACTACGACACCGACACCGTCAGCCTTGACATGTACGGTTTCCATTTTTTCCTTACCATTTTCCATGACAGTTTTTCCGTCTTTGTCCTTGACCTTTTGGGTCTTTGTTTCATAGACAGGAATATATTTGTCATCAGATTTTGTAACACCCTTTACCTTGTCATAACCATCTGCCTGCATTGCTGCGGTTAAGGTGTAAACAGCCATTGTTTTTGCTGAAGCTGGAATTTCCACCAATGCGCAAACACCATTTTCATCTGGCAAACCAGCAGCATAGTATTTGTCTGTAAGGGTCTTACCTTCTTTTGTTAAGAAGTTTCCATCACCGTCAACCCAATAGGTCTTACCACTAAAGCCATCGCCACTAACCTTCTTGACTGAATTGGTCAATTGATTGCTAAGTGGAACGAGACCTCCAACTGAACCTTCCTTGAGGTAGGCTAAAGCCAATGTTGTTTTATGGCTGGTAAGGTCACTTGTTTCGCTCAATTTTATCTTAACATCCTGGCCATTCTCTTGAGGATATGCATAGCCTGTGTCTGACTTAACAAGGATATAGCCATCTTTATCTGTGAGGTAGCCAGTAAGACCTGTTGTAACATAGACACCTGTTCCATTTGCAGCGTCAAGCTGATTTTTCAAAGCTGTGGCTGAGTTGCTTAAATCAATTGTCTTCTGTGGAACCGTAATTGTGTTATAAACATATTTGCCGTTCTTATCAAGCTGTGGAATGTCTGTTCCAAGAGAATCTAGGAGCCATGAAACAGTCTTGTGCTGATATGCAGGATCACTGCTCTCAACACCGAGATACACCTCTGTATCCTGAACATCTGAGAACTTTGCCTTCTTTGTGGCAGTAATTTCTGCACCGGAACCAACAGTGAGGTTTGCCTGATTATTGACAAAGGTATAGTCAATATCCATGTCAAGTGACTCTGCAAACTTCTCTATCGTATTCTCTCCAAGAGCATTTATAAAATCACCGGTATTTGTTGTCACAACGGTAGTTAACGCCAATTTGGCTGCACTTACTAATCCATCCCAAATGGCAGCTGCTCCAGCAGCTACGTCTTGTCCTGTAACACCAGTAACTTCCTTCCAAAGACCCGGGACATTCTTTAACTGTTCCACTCTTGCCTGGAACATTTCAAAACCACTTTGATCAATTACAATGCTAGCGTTTGTGCAGGTCTTGGTAAAATTGTCATTAACATAGGTCTTTACATCCGCTAAAGAGGTCTTGTCTTTTATTGCATCTGCAAAGTCTAACAAAGCCTTTATATTTGCTACGGAGAAACCAAGAGCTGCCAAGTGGTTCTTTGCTTTTGTGGCTTTTGCCGTATCCGTGCCAGTAGCATCGTTATAAAGTGACTTTAAGTTAAGTCCTGTATGTTCACCTGAAACATCTTCAGTCAACAGCTTGTTCGCAGCAGTCTTAACTGCAGCAAGGGCATTTGTTTCAGCTTCCTTTAGTGTAGCTTCATTGGCATACTGATTTACCTTTGGAGTAACGTTTGCAAGGGTTTTTAATTGTTTTAATGCCTCGGTTAAATCCATACGCTCAAGAACAATTTCTTGAATCATAGTAATTACTGTTGTATTACTATAGCCGGACTTATAGATGTTAATTAGTTGATTTACATCACTCTTACTCCACTTTGCAGCGGAGAATCCATCATCTTTCTTAACCTTCAAGGCAATATTGGCAAAAGCCAACATAGGACCGTCAAAAACAGGACGCTTAATAGTTACTTCGACACCTGTTGCCTTTGGTGTAACCTTACATTTTACGGCAAGCTCTAGCAATTCCATATATGTAAGCTCTGGGTTCAGCTCGTAAATCTCTGTCAACTTATCAGCCATTTTATCTAAATCAACAGTTGTTTTATACTCATCTGGTATCAAAGTATTTAATGTAAGTGTCTCAAGAACTGCTTTGATTGCAGTTTTTGAAAATCCGTTAAGCGTCTTTTTTAAAGATTGCTCCAAAATATACGCAAACTTTGTGGTGCCTGCAAAGCTACCGTCATCTTTTATCGAAGCTTTTGCATCTGCTGTAATGCTGACAGTTGCACCAGTAATTTTTGCGCCAGCAGTTTTTGCTATCTTGCTTGCATTAGCGCCTGTTGGATCACCATTTTCATCAAGGTCGCAATTTGTTGTTACAACTTTTTTCTGCTTTTCGCCATTAACTGTTTCGTAATAGGTGTCAACTACTTTTACATAAGGCGTTCCTTCTGCATTTATCTCATAGGTAACAGAATAGGTATGGCCGTCTACTGGGGCGACTATCTTGTAGTTATCTGCGATTGTTACATTTGCAGTGTTAGATGCCATGCGAGCATTTGTTTCTGCATTGGCACTAATTTTTACCGCACCCTTACCATTGATCTGTGCCTCTGAACCAATTTTTACTTCCGCACTGTTGTTGTTATCTGTTGAATAAAGTGCTGCAGCGGTCTTTCTCTCCCAAGCTTGATGTTTGTCCTGATAATACACATATTGCTGATTATATGTATCAACATCTTTGTTATACTTGGTATCATAGTAGTAGGCAATACCTTCATCACTAATTATAGTCTCTTTCTTTGCATTCTTTTTATCATCACCTTGAAGAGCATTATACTGTGCCTCTGTGATTGACTTGCCATCTTTGTCTTTATACACAGTTATAGCAATAGCCTTGCCTTTTTCGTCATCTTTGACTGTTGCTTTCTGCTCATCAGTTAACTTGTTGTAAGCTTCTTCGTTAATCCACTCACCATTGAACTTATAGACCTTCTGGTCTTTTAAGCCAAGGCCTGTTTTCTCAACCTGGGTCTTTGCATAGGTCTTGACAACTGTCTCTGCAACGGTCTTTGCCTTATCTGAATCTGACAAGATATCTTGCTGTGCTTTCTTGTAATCCTCTTTGTAAACACCTGCAAGCAACACAACATCGACAAGGTCATCTTTTTTAAGTTGAATTGCCTTGTCTTTCTCTGTGTAATCTCTTAACACACCATTGGTTTTCAGATCCTTGGCCTCCGCATCTGTTAAAACATGACCATCTGAACCAACATATTTTCCATCATCGTTTGTCTTATAGGTTTGTGTTTTTCCGTCCTTGTCACACAACTTGCCTTCGGAATTCTTAAAGATGTAATACTCAACAGTTGATGACTTGGTGTTTGCCTTCTTTTCAAAGGTTCCATCGTCTTTTGCGACAAGATCATAGGTAGTGGTGGTTGTCTTTGAAACTTCCTTCTTCTCTATCGTTTCTTGACCCAATAAATTTTTAATATTGTCTTTTTCTTTATCGATGTTACCTGCCAAGGTAAGCTCAATATACTGCGAAACCTCTTCTTTTAACTCACTCTTTGCTTGAGCAGTAACTTCCTTCTTTATCATATTTTGATATTGCTCATTAAGAGCCTTATCTGCATCGGTCTCGCCGGAGGCAACTTTTATCTTTGTCCAGTCTATTGTTTTTGCGTTTTCGTCAGCACCGTCAGAGGTGTCATCCACAAGTGCCTTTGCAATAGAGGTATCACCGTCTGTGAGCTTCTTATACTGTCCACCAAAGGTAGTTGTGGCGTCGGTATCAACATTTTTAATCTGCTTTGACACTTCGGCGTCCACAAGACCGTTTGTTGCTGTGTCTTTATATTCTTTTGACGCTGCACTATCTACCTTATTCTTTGCATTATATTCAGCTAACTTAACAATATACTCGTCATACTGCTTCTTATATTCTGCCTCGAGTTCTTCCTTGTTCTCGTCATATTCTTCAGTCTTTGTAGCCCAATTTTCCCAAGCAGCTTCATATTCTGCATTTTTCTTTTCAAGAGCCTTGTTCTTTGCTTCGTCATAAGCTGCCTTCAGGCTCTCCCACTCTGCATGATCCAAAGCAAACATGTTAAGAGCTGTTTCATAGTCAGCCTTATCCTGCTTATACTTTGCTAAATCCTTTTCATACTGGGCTTTTGCCGTATCATACTCTTCCTTTGCAGCCAAATAATCTCTGTATGCAGCTGAACTTTCATATCTATCCTTTGCCTCAGAGTCATCATAATGCTGGTAATAATACCTATCACTTGGCTTTGTTGGCTCAGTCATGGTAAAGGCTGCTGGTGCTGTTGGCTCTGTTTCTGTAAAGGTTGGCTCTTCGCCTGGTATTTCCACGCCACTAAGATCAGAGTCCTTGATATCTGCAAGGGTGGATTTTGTCAGCACATTACCCTCTGAATCAGTAGGCTTCTCTGGAGCAGCTGGCTTTGTTGGTTCAACAGGCTTGTCACCCGCTGTATCTGTTGGAGCCTTGACCTTCTTTGCTTCAGTTGGTGCCGTGGGTTCAGCAGAGGGCTTAACGTTCAAGGTAGAACTGGCTGAAAGTGTGATGTTACCGTCACCCATCACTCCACTATACTTTATATAGTCTAGCACAGGCTCTGCATCTTCACCTTCGCCTGCTGTAAATTTCCCCGCATACACCTCACGTGGCTGGTTGGTAGAAATGCCCTCTAATTCTTTTAAGGTCTTACCGTTAACCGTCTCTTTGGTGGAATCTGTAACTTTGGTTTCACCTTTATACCAAGTATTAGTACCGTCAACTACCTTACAGGTATAGACAACGCTACCAGACTTTACCGTCCATTGGGCTGATAAATCTTTTGTTAAAGCTTCCTCTTGAGCGGTGCGAGCTTTGTTAAGTACATCGGTAATAAGGTTAACTTGTTTTGTAGTTTCCCCATCTTTTACATAGACTTTGGTGTCTGTGTCTACAGCAGCACCAAGCTTATACCAAGAGAGGTCCTTCTTATTATATGTATAGGTAGCACCGTCTACCGTGAAGTAATCTTTTTTTACATCAGCTTTTCTCTGGTTATTCAAATTGTCACAAAGGGTTTTATTTTCAGCCTTTGAGTCATCTACCTTTGTGCTTGCAAGATACCAACCATATGTTGCGTTTTCTTCAGTACCCATCCTATATATATATGCGTTTGTCTTATCTTTACCATCGACCTGTTCTACGGTACCGTCTTCTTTTAACACTGTATATGTATAGTTTGAATAGGAATATTCCTTTGTCGTGTAGGTAACACCGTTGTCATCTGTTGAGGTCTTTGTGGTAAGCGTAACAAAGTCATCCTTTGACTTCTTTTCAGAAAGGCTTGTTGTTGTGAGCGCAATATGATCATTTGCATCTGCATACTGAGAGAACTTTTCTGTTCTGAGATCATCTTTTGTCTCACTGGTTGAAATGGTGTAATAACCAGCTGGGAAATCTTTACCATCAGCATCTACTACCTTGGTAACTAGCTCACACTTTTTCGTGTCAAAAGTTGTCACGGTATGGCAAACTAAAGTGTTGCTGTCATCTGCCTTTTTATAATAGTTGGTTACCTTACCGTCGTATTTGACAGAAGCGTATGTTTTCAATACATCTGCTGCAGGAACTTCAGCTGCTGCGAGCGGTGTTTCGTCAAAGCTTGTGCCATTCCATTTATAATATGTATTATCCCCTACTTTTTTGTAAACAGGTGTATTCGTATATCCATCATAATAGTATTGTTCTTTGTCACCAGAGGTTGTAACCGTCACATAGTCACCCTTTGGAGCAAAGATAAGCATAACACTACCATCAGATTTACGAGCCTGTGATCTGTCATAAAGATTTAGGTCGTCTGGTATATGCACATAACTTGAAAAGTCAATAATACTTCCCGCATTTATAAGGCCGTTGACTTCTAGCTCTTTGCCCGCCTGTGCGATGACATCTGCAGAAGCATTGATTGTTCCGTTAATTACGATTGTACCAGAACTGTTTATGGCAATATCTTGTGGGCTCTTTACTGCCTTTGCCAACTTGTCCCAGTCAATCGTGCCTAGATCGCCCCAAGTGCTGATATCAGTACCCTTCGCTTTAAGTTCACCATAGGGCAAAATCTCATCTAGGAAGCCTGAGGAGGCAGTCTTAACAAAGAGGGAGCCAACGTTCATCACACCCCCACTATGTAAGATGAAGCCCTTGTCGCTAAGGAAGAACATGTTGCCTCCTATCTGACCATTACGATAGAGAGCATTGATCTCACCGGCGATGTTAAAGGCCTTTCCTTTCATAATGTTGACGAGCGCATCTGCATTTGTTACATTGCCCGCCTTATCAGTTTTCCAGAATAACATATTAACGACATCGCCGTGCTTAACGTCAAAATTCTTGAAGACGTTAACACCGGTTTTGTCCTTAATCTGTTGTGCTTCTATATTAAGCACTTTTCCATCTGGATTATTGGTGGGAGCTTTTCCGGTATCTTTTACCGTATTACCACCAAACTTCGTATCCATCTGGATATTCGTTGCAGATGGAGCTGCCGTGGCTGCCCATGCACGAACAACAAATGGATCTGGTGAAAGCATCGCAATTAAACAAAGAATGCTTAACACCCTCCTAAACTTTGAAACAATCCGCTGCTGCTTTTTCATAAGTCAACAACACCTTTCTATAAGATATTTATTGCAATTTAAGTTACCCCGCTATGAAGGGCATACTACGCATTACAAGTTACGAGAATTATATCAAGACTTTGTCAAATTTCAAGCTTTTTTATTATAAATTTTAATTACATAAAAATTTTTTTTTGCAGGTTTTTCTTTTTTTTATAAAGTTTTTAATGCATATTCGGTTACGTTTTTTTGTTTTTTGAAAGTTAAGCCCCTATACGATATTACCCATATAGTATGTTTACCATAACCCTGTAAAGTGTTTTGCCTTGTCAACTTATATTTTTATGGTTTCTAAAGAGTGGGTAATTAATATAGCAAGTTGCTATGAGCGCATTATAGGACAATACAACAACGAAAATTAGCAGATTATAAACAAATAAGAGTTAAAGACAATTACGGATAAAAAACCTTAATGTGCTAAACAGACTTTTCCGTTCTGTTTTTTGCAAAAACACAGCTATAGCAACACAAAAATTACACACAACGCTCAATGCCTCTATAAGCTCATACTTTTGCCTTATAGGTGTATTTTGTCCTATGAAAATGCTTTTGCCTTTATCGGCTGTAGAGGTGTTTTAGTATTCTGCCGCAACGTTTTACACATTCTCGCAGTGATTTTTGTTAAATTTGAGGGTTTTATTAAAAAGATGGGGAAATCGTAGCTATATGTAAGCTAAATTGGCTTGTTGCTTTTCGCTCTATTGGAATAATTTGAATAGTTTGTCGTAATCTTCTATATAAGAACTTCGGCTTGAGAAAAAAATGCTCTACATAATATAGGTTTAAAAATGAATAATATAAGTAAACCTATGGATATTAAAATCTTGAGAAAAACTCAGGCAAGGGTAGGGGGTAATATATGTAATCTGCCTTATAAGAAACTTATTTTTGAGCTTCGAATATATAATGTAAAATAATAAAGTCATAAACACTAGAAAAGCTGGTGACATCAAGGATGGTTATATGCTAATACCTCACCAACCTACATATTTGAAGGATAAAAAGCGTTTGACTTATTTTGACTTAGAAAATTATTATTGCCCGATAGAAACAAAAATTAGCTTTTTTTGCAAAAAGTTTTGTAAATTTACAAAGTAGTTTTATAATATCGGGGTGCTGTGCACAGACACTAAACTAGATAAATATGCAAAGACTATATAACTATATAGAGGAAACGGAGACTGTAAAATGCAAAAAAGAACTGGAAAAGAGCTTCGTGAATTATTTTTGAAATTTTTTGAGAGCAAGGGCTGTAAGAGATACAAGAGCTTTTCCCTTGTTCCAGATGACCCGACACTACTTTTTACAATAGCTGGTATGGTGCCATTCAAGCCATATTTTCTTGGGTTAAAGACTCCTGAGGTGACAAGAGCCACAACAGCTCAAAAGTGTGTCCGCACAAACGACATTGAAAACGTTGGACGCACTGCAAGACACCACACGTTTTTTGAAATGCTTGGAAATTTCAGCTTTGGTGACTACTTCAAGAATGAAATTATCCCCTGGGCTTGGGAATTTTTGACCGAATGGGTTGGGCTTGATCCAAATAGGCTATATGCCACAGTTTACCTAGACGATGACGAAGCCTTTAACATTTGGCACGAGGTCGTGGGCCTGCCAAAGGAGCGCATCTTCCGCCTTGGCGAAGATGACAACTTTTGGGCAGCCGGACCTGTCGGACCATGTGGACCATGTTCTGAAATAATTTATGACCAGGGAGAGGAATATTCCTGCGGGAAGCCTACCTGCACAGTGGGTTGTGATTGCGATAGATACCTTGAAATTTGGAACCTTGTCTTTATGCAATATAATCGCGACAAAGAGGGCAAATTAACTCCTCTACCAAAGAAAAATATAGACACCGGCATGGGGCTTGAAAGACTCGCTTCCGTTGTCCAGTGTGTGCCAAACGACTTTGAGACAGACCTTTTCCGTCCGATAATGGAGGAGGCATGTAAACTCGTCCATGTTAAATATGGAGAAGACAAAAAGAAAGACATGGCAGTCAAGGTTATTGCCGACCACACAAGAGCTGCTGCCTTTATGATAGCGGACGGAATTTTGCCACAAAACGACGGTCAAGGCTATGTTCTCCGCCGTATAATTCGCCGTTCTGTGCGTTTCGGCAGGTTGCTAGGCATAGAAGAACCATTCCTGACAAAGCTTTTGCCCTCTGTTCGCGCCTCTGTCGGTGATATTTATACAGAACTAACTGAACATTCAGCAACTATTGAACAAATTTTGTCAACAGAAGAGGAGCGCTTTGGCAAAACCCTTGCTCAAGGCACGGAACTGTTAGACGCAGAATTGGCTAAACTTGACAAGGGGGCTGTGCTTAATGGTCGTGTGGCTTTTGAACTCTATGACACATTTGGTTTTCCATACGAATTGACAGAAGAAATCTGTGACGAGCACGGTGTAACAATAGACAAGGACGGCTTCCTTGCCGCCTTGGAAGAACAAAGGGCAAGAGCTCGTGCTTCAAGCAAACAAACAAAGGGAGTAATTGCCAAAACGGTTTATACAGAACTTGCCGACAAAACAAAGGCGACAGACTTTGTGGGCTACACAGAAAACGAATGTAACGCACTGGTTATGGCTATTATTAGAGACGGCGAATCTGTTCAAGAAGCAACAGGAGAATGTGAAATCGTGCTTGACAAAACACCGTTCTATGCTGAAAAGGGTGGTCAAGTGGGGGACACCGGTTTTCTCACAGCAAATGGACTTGAAATAGAGATAATAAACACAACCTATCCTGCCGCCGGTCTTTGTGTGCATAAAGGAACTGTAAAAAGTGGCACTGTAAAGGTTAGCGAAGCAATAAAGGCTTCTATCAATGCAAAACGCAGGGCGGAAATTCGTCGTCACCACACAGCGACACACCTTTTGCAAGAAGCCTTGACCAGAGTGCTTGGGCCACACATTCGTCAGGCTGGTTCTCTTGTTACCCCTACATTTTTACGCTTTGACTTTAACCATTTTGCACCCTTGACAACAGAACAGATAACAGAGGTTGAGCAGATTGTCTATGAACACGTTTTGAGGGCTGAACCTGTCACAACAGATGTTATGAGCCTTGAGGATGCAAAAAAGACAAAGGCTCGAGCCTTGTTTGACGAAAAATATGGCGATACTGTCCGTGTTGTTACAGCAGGAATTGATTACTCCTGCGAACTTTGCGGTGGAACTCACGTTTCCAACACGGGAGAAGTCGGAATGTTATCTATCATAAAAGAAGAAGGAATAGGAAGTGGCGTTCGCCGTATTACTGCCGTTTGTGGCAAGGCAGCACAACTTCTTGCTCAACGTGCAGCTACTGTTATGACCTTTGCCACTTCAATGCTTGGAGCAAACACAGACGATCTCTGCAACAGAATAACAGATATGCTTGAAGAAAAACGTCTGCTTGAAAACTATAATAAAGAACTCAAGATAAAGGCAGCTCTTGGCGATATATTAGGCAAGATTAAGCCTGTTCAAAGCGCAAAGGGAGTTGACCTCATAACAGAAAAGTTTGAGGACATTTCACCGGATATGTTGCTTGTCATAAGCGATAGAATCCGTCAAAAATTCCCGTCTTCCCTTGTCTTTTTAGCATCTGTGTCAAGGGCTGAAAACTCTGTGGTGCTTGTTGCCGCAACTTCTGAAGAAGTGGCAAAAACAGGGGCATCTGCCGGAAAACTTCTTAAAGAAGCAGCCCTTGCCATGGGAGGCAAGGGCGGTGGCAGACCAACCTCTGCACAGGGCGGAGCAAAGGACGCGTCTAAACTGACGGAGGGATTTGCCAAGGCACAAGAAGTGTTTATGGAAATGATGGGCTAACTTTTAGCCATAAGCACCAAGCCATAGGCTTGGCTAACATAAGCGAAACGACTGCGTCGTTTCTTACATGAAACTCGAGGTATTAAATGGAAAGAATTTTAGCATTAGATATTGGATATGTTAGAATTGGTGTTGCAATATCAGACCCCTTGGGCATTTTCGCCCAGGGGGTCTGTGTGCTTAAAAATAAACAGGGGTGGCACGATGAAGTAGCTACTCTCGTAGCAGAAAAGGGTGTAACCACACTGCTTATCGGACTTCCCAAACGCACAGACGGCAAGACAGGCGAGCCAGAAGAACACATGAAGCAACAGGCAGAGATATTCAAAACTCTCCTGCCAAATGTGAATGTAATTCTCTATGACGAGCGTTTTACCACTGTCATAGCAAAACAAACCATGTTAGAAGCCGACACAAGCAGAGCCGGAAGAAAACAAAAAATAGACCAAGTTGCTGCAACTGTGCTTTTACAGAGTTATTTAGATAGCAAAAAATAAAACAAACAAGCAAAAATAGATATATTAAACAGACAAAAGACAATAAAGGTCAAACGGTTTTTTAACTTTTTGAAATTTGTAATTTTAGATATTTTGGAGAAATAGCGTATGACATTACCGCAAGGGATTAAGCTAACACCAATGCTTGAGCAATATGTGAAGTGGAAAGAAGCATATCCAGACTGCCTTCTTTTCTTTCGCATGGGCGATTTTTATGAAATGTTCTTTGATGACGCAAACATCGCAAGCAATGCACTAAACATTGCTCTCACAAGCCGTTCAAAGGATCCTGATTCGCGTATACCTATGGCAGGAGTGCCATATCATGCTGTGGATTCCTATCTTGCCCGTTTAGTGGAACAGGGGTATTCTGTTGCAATTTGCGAGCAGATGACAGAACCAAACGGCAAAGACCTTGTGGAGCGTCAAGTTATCCGTGTCATTACACCAGGAACCTACCTTGGCGATAAGGACGAGGACGACGCACGGCTTGCTACGATTGCCCGTGACGGAGACGGTTATGCTATTGCACTGCTCGAGGTTTCAACGGGGGTTTTGAAGGCAGGAAGCTTTAGCCCCTCTCGTGTTGCTGACTTTTTTTCTTCTTTTGCTCCAACGGAAATTCTATGCAAAAAAGGCGACGCAATAAATCAGAATATTATTCCTTTGTCTGTTAAAAACACAACGGAACGTGACAAGCAGGACTTTAAGCCAGAAAACGCAACAATTTGGCTTTGTGAAAAATTCAAGGTTGCAACCCTTGAGGTGATGGGGCTTGAAGATGGAAGCATGACAGCCTCAGTCTCTGCCGTTGCTCTACGCTACTTGGAAGAAACACAATGCAAGAAGCTTGACCTTGTAAAAACCGTAATTCCCCTCATTCAAAAGGAAAACCTTGTGATTGACAGGAGCACCTTTATAAACCTTGAACTTATCACAAAATCACCTACGAGTCTTTTTACGCTTTTATGCCGTACCAGAACTGCTATGGGAAAACGCCTGTTAAAAGACTGGATTGCTAGCCCACTACAAGACCTTGACCAAATCACAGCCCGTCAAGACAAAATAGAAGAATTTACCCGCAATATGTCTCTCACAAAACAGGTGGAGAGCCTGCTTGCAAATTGTAGCGACATTGCTCGTGCCTTAACAAGAATAGAAATTCAAAACTTTTCACCTCAAGACCTTGCAAGTATCTCACAAACCTTGCAATTTGTGCCTCAAATTTGCGACACAATAGGCGAAACAGAGCATATAAAAGACCTCTTGCCGACTTGCGATATAACAGAAATTAGAAATCTGCTTGCTAGCGCTATTGCAGATGAGGTGCCTCGCAACATAAAAGACACAGGAGTAATACGAGAGGGTTATAGCGCCGAGCTTGACAGGCTTCGCAATTTTTCCAAAAATGCTGCCGAATGGCTTACGGATTTTGAAGAACGGGAAAAGGAACGCACTGGCCTCAAAATTCTTAAAGCTCGTTACAACAAGGTGGCAGGGTTTTATATAGAAATTCCAAAAGCTCAAGCAAAGTCTGCACCTGCCGACTACATCAGGCGACAAACGCTGGTAAATGCAGAGCGTTTTATAACACCAGAACTGAAACAATACGAAGAAGAAGTTTTGCAGGCAGAAAGCAAAATCCTTGCCCTTGAAACAAAAATCTATGACGAAGTTGCAAGAGCGGTTCTGCAAAACAGAGACAGTATTCGTGCTGTGAGCATTTTCCTCGCCGAACTGGACACCCTTATGGGGCTTGCTCTTGTCGCAGAGGAACGGCACTACACACGCCCAGAACTTGATATGTCTTTTGATTTCGTTGTTAAGGGGGCAAGACACCCTATAATAGAGGCAACACTAAAAAACACTCGCTTCACACCAAATGACTTTAATTTTAGCGAAGCAAGTGGCAGACGAATTGCTATCCTCACAGGACCAAACATGGCAGGAAAATCAACATATTTGCGCAGTGCTGCCCTCATAACAATTATGGCACACATGGGAAGCTTTGTCCCAGCAGAAAGCGCTCACATTGGTTTAGTTGACCGAATATTCAGTCGCATTGGTGCACACGATGAATTGTCTCGCGGACAAAGCACCTTTATGGTTGAAATGGTGGAAACGGCAAACATTTTGCGAAACGCCACGGAACGAAGCCTTGTTGTTTTAGACGAGGTTGGGAGAGGAACTTCCACCTACGACGGAATGGCCATTGCTTGGAGTGTGCTAGAATTTTTGCAAGGAGCAATGCAGGAAAGGCCACGTGTCCTTTTTGCAACCCACTACCATGAACTTACAGACCTTGCACAAGTTTTACCCGGAATTATTAATCTTTCTATGGCAATAGAGGAAACAAACGAGGGAATTGTCTTTCTACACCGCGTTGTTGAAGGGGCTGCAAACAGAAGCTATGGCATAGAGGTTGCACGACTTGCCGGTGTACCAAGTGTTGTCTTAAAACGCTCGGAAGAGCTATTAAAGCACTTTGAAGAGCAAAAAGAAGAGATAACTATTCCGCAAAAAAAAGAGACAAAACAGCAGATACAAATGTTTGACTCGCGACAAGAGGCTATATTAGAAGAGCTTGCATACGCTGATCCAAACAATATGACACCAATGTCTGCACTTGCATTTGTGGACAAACTAAGGAAAAAAGCAAAAGAGATTTTAGAAAGTTAAATTTTTGCCATAAAGAACATAAAGATCATAGAGGTTTGTTATGATAAAAAAATTAAAGGAAGATATTTCAACTCGTATTGCAGCAGGTGAGGTTATTGAAAGACCTGTCTCTGTTGCAAAGGAGCTTCTAGAAAATTCGCTTGATGCAGGAGCCACAAGCGTTACTATCCGAACACTTGACGGCGGCAAATTGTCTTTTGTAATTGAAGACAATGGCTGTGGCATGTCTTTCGATGAGCTTCCTCTTGCTATTGAGCGTTACGCTACAAGCAAGATAAGCACGTTAGATGACCTTGAAAATATCAGCACCTTGGGCTATAGAGGAGAGGCTTTGGCTTCTGTTGCTGCTATCAGCAAAATTGAAATTATCACGCGGCAGGAAGGAAGCGACGAGGGCTCTATCCTCAAGGCAATAGCTGGACAAATCTCTCTTCATAAAAAAACAAGCGCCCCAAAGGGCACTAGAATTCAAATTGATGATATGTTCTTCAACCTGCCTGCAAGACGAAAATTTTTGAAAGCAGGAACTGCAGAGCTTCGTCGTATTGCTTCCGTTGTAAACGACTATGCCCTTTTGCATTATGACAAGACATTTCGCCTCTACGAAGGCACAAAAAAAATATTGGAATATTTCCCTGTAAAAACACAGGAAGAGGCTTTATTTCGTCGCATAGGAGAAGAAACAAAAGTCTATTCTGCAGATTTTTCCTTTGCCAATATAAAAGTAAAGATGTGGTATAACCCCTTACCGGATTCAAAGAAGGTTGTGTTGAACCTCTTTGTGCTTGGACGACGCGTGCAAGACGCAGGGGTTCGTGCCGCAATAACGACAGCAGGAGTTGGAAACGGTGAGTGGCTAGTCCTAATTGAATGTAACGCACGTGATATTGACGTGAATGTGCACCCCACAAAAGAAGAAATTCGCTTTCGCAGAAGTGGCGATGTGTTCAAGGCGGTTTACACCTGCGCAAAACATATTTTTGCAAGGCGACACGCCATGGAAGGACTTGGAGCAGCAGAAGAAATTTCTCCAAAAATAGAGACTCTGGCAAGCCAGATAGAAACAAGGGATAGCGACAAACAATTCTTTGTATCAAACGCGCCAAACTTTGATTATTCAAACAGTGGGTGGCAAGTAACCCATAAGACAAAACCTGGTGAACAACAGTCAAAGGCAGAAAATACAAAAAGCTACGCTACTTTTGAAAGTGAAACAAAATTGGAGCTGGACGACAAGGAAGCCAGCACTAGCAAAAAATTTCTAGGGCAACTTTCTAGCGGGTTTTTGGTTTTTGACTTTCCTCATAGTATGGCAATCATGGACCCACATGCCGCACACGAAAGGATTTTGTTTGAACAAATCTGCTCGGATTTTAAGGACGGGGTGAAAACCCAAAACCTTACCATTCCACAGATAATGCCAGAAACCGTTGCAACAAACGCAAAACTTTATGGAGCAGAACTAGCGCGACTTGGTTTTTTAACAAAGAATGAAGCTATTGTTGCCGTGCCTGTTATTCGTGGAAAAGGTCACATGTCGCCTGTTGAAATGCTCCGTAGCACCATTGCAGGAATTGAATCTGAACAGGACCCCACAAAGAGGGATCGTGAAGTGTGGTGGAGAATGGCACGCATGGCGTGTCGTGATGCCGTAAAGCTTGGACAAAAGTTTTTGGAAGACGAAGCGCTTGAACTTCTTGCCAAACTTGAGCAGTGTGAAAATCCCTTTACCTGCCCTCATGGCAGGCCAACACTGCTTATTTTTGAAGAAGAAAAACTGCGCGGGTGGTTTGAAAGATAAAATTTTTGTAATAAATGCCAATTTTTTGAAGAGCAAAAATAATTTGACTTTTGCTGACATAAAGATTTTGTTTTGAATAGTTTTTCTTTAAATCCGCCAATTTCTTTAACATTGATTAGATTTTTGGTATAATTGCGTAGGTTTGAAATATCTAAACATAATAGATAAAAGGTGATTTTGTTGAGTAATAGCGTCCTATATCATATTGGTTTAAATAAAGATTTGATAGAAAATTCTCTTTACGTATTGCTGCCTGGCGACCCTGGTAGGGTTGAAGACCTGGCAAAGAATATAGGGCAGAATGCGCGTTTTGTCGCAAGCCACAGGGAATACACATCTTGGCTAACTTATGTTTGTGACAAACCCGTGCTTGTTATGTCCACTGGAATGGGCGGACCAAGTGTAGCAATTGGGCTTGAAGAATTGGCAAGGCTCGGGGTTAAAAATTTTATTCGCGTTGGAACAACCGGCTCAATTCAAGAAGATTTAAACATTGGAGACGTTGTGATAAATAATGCTTCTGTTCGTCTTGAAGGAACTAGCTCTCACTTTGCACCAATAGAATTTCCTGCCGTTGCAGACCTTGACATAACTCTTGCCCTGCGAACTGCAGCCCAAGAGCTCGGAATTGCACACAAGGTTGGCATAAATATTTCCTCTGACACCTTTTGGCCTGGGCAGGAAAGATATGATAGCTTCACAGGTTATGTCCTTCGCCGTTTTCAAGGCAGTATAAAAGAATGGCAGAAACTTGGTATCACAAATTTTGAAATGGAGAGTGCAACTCTTTTTACTGCGGCAAATGTTTTTAGGCTTCGTGCTGGCGCAATTAATGGTGTTATTGCCAAAAGAACCGCAAGTGAAGCTGTTGCACCTCACGATATGTATAAAATTGCAGAAAAAAATTTCCAAGCCGTTACAAAAAGAGCATTGGAAATTCTAATTAAAAAAGATTTAGGTAACTAAACACGCAATAAATATTTGGAGCGCACAAATATGAAGATTTCTTTTTCTACATACGGTTGGGAAAATTACTCCTGGCAAGATTTTATAAAAATAGCAAAAGACTGTAGTTTTAACGGAATAGATGTTCATAGTATCAACGAACCCCGTTTCAAGGATTCTGGGCTTTTTAACAAAACAAATTCTTCTGTTATAGTCAGACAACTTTTTGATTTGTCTTTATCTATACCTTGTATTTCTTCTAGTTGCGATATAACAGACAACGATGTTAAAACAAACATTAAACACATAAAAACTGTCCTATCTATTGCAGAAAATTTGTCTTGCCCTTATGTTCGAGTTGGGGCAAAGGATAACGGAAATTCACTAGCCAATTGCAAAAAAAACATTATTGCAGTTTTGAATGAAGTAATTCCTGTTGCAAGAGAAAAGCATATTTGCATATTACTTGAAACAATAGCATGTTTTTCTGATTCTGCTTTCCTATGTCAAATTTTAGAACATTTTGCGAGTGATAATTTGGCTGCCCTTTGGGACGTGCAACACACGGTGCGAGAAGGAGAAGAAACACCAGAAACAACGATAAAAAACCTCGGTGCCTACGTGCGCCATGTTCACATGAAGGATAGCTGTATAGAAAATGGTGCAAATAAATATTGCCTCGTTGGTGAGGGAACTCTTCCTATTACAGAAATAATTAGAGCACTTTACTCCATAAATTACGACGGGTTTGTTGCTCTTGAATGGCTTCCTTCCTGGGGAATTGTACAGGAACTTGAGCTTATTGCATTACACTTTGCCAGTGTTGCAAAAAAATGGGGTGACACAAGGCGACAAATTTCAACACGTCGTCTTTATGAAAACAAATCTGGCACAGGATATTTTCCTTGGCAAAAAGAACAACTTATAGAAAAAACCTTTAGCGATGTGTTGGATCAAATTGTTCGTGATTTTCCAGACCAATACGCCTTTCGTTACACTTCTTGTGATTACACAAGAACTTACAAGGAATTTCGCGACGACGTGAATCAAGCTGCACGTGCCCTCATGGCTCTCGGTGTAAAGGCTGGAAGTCATGTTGCTCTTTGGTGCACAAACCTGCCACAATGGTTTATCACTTTTTGGGCAGTAACTAAAATAGGTGCTGTGCTTGTCACGATGAACACTGCATACAAAATTAACGAAGCAGAATATCTGCTTCGTCAGTCAGACACACATACCCTTGTTATGATAGACCATTTCAAGGACACCAGCTACGAACAAATCATCCACGAACTTTGCCCAGAGCTGGACACTCATGATCCAAATGGCGCAACACCTCTGGCCTGTAAACGTTTGCCTTTTTTACGCAATGTTATTTCTGTGAATTTTCATTCAAAGGGCTGTCTTAATTGGGATGATGCAATGGAATTGGCAGAAAAAACCCCTGTGATTGCACTTCGTCAGGCAGCAAGACAGGTTTCTGTGCACGACGTTTGTAATATGCAATACACGAGTGGAACGACTGGTTTTCCAAAAGGGGTCATGCTTACACATCATAATGTGGTAAACAACGGTAAATGCATTGGAGACAGAATGGATCTCTCCACAGCAGACCGCATGATGATTCACGTTCCGATGTTTCATTGCTTTGGTATGGTGCTTGCTATGACAGCTTCTATGACACATGGCGCAACCCTTTCTCCCTTGCCTTATTTCTCCACAAAGGCAAGTTTGAGTTGCATAAATGAAGAACGTATCACTTGTTTTCACGGAGTTCCAACAATGTTTATCGCAATGATGGAACATCCCGATTTTGCAAAGACGGATTTTTCTTATATGAGAACTGGTATCATGGCTGGTAGCCCCTGTCCTGAATCAAAGATGCGTGACGTAATAGAAAAAATGAATATGAAAGAAATTGTAATTGTTTATGGGCAAACAGAGGCGAGCCCTGGCTGCACAATGAGCGAAACAGACGATCCACTGGAAGTTCGCGTCACCACAGTTGGTCATGAATTGCCTGAGGTTGAATGCAAAATTGTAAACCCAGAAACAGGCAAAGAGTGCCCTGACAATGTCAGTGGTGAATTTTTAGCACGCGGTTACAATATAATGAAGGGCTATTACAAAATGCCGGAAGCTACACACCAAGCAATAGATGAACACGGATGGCTCCACACAGGAGACCTGGCCTGCAGAACACCGGAAGGTAACTATAAAATTACCGGTCGCCTGAAAGATATGATTATTCGCGGAGGCGAAAACATCTATCCAAAAGAGCTGGAAGAATTCCTTTATACTCACCCTAAGGTTAAAGACGTGCAAGTGATAGGTATTCCTGATGAAGCGTTAGGCGAGGAAATCGCAGCCGTAATTATCGTTAAAGAGGGAGAGAAATTGTCTGAGCGAGAAGTAAAAGAATTTTTCCTTGCTCATGTAGCCCGCCACAAATGCCCAAAATATGTTCAGTTTGTGTCAGAATTTCCCATGAATGCTGCTGGTAAAATTTTAAAATATAAGATGAGAGAAGACTTGGCAAAAATAATTAATAATTAGTTTATTGGTTATAAACACTTGCGCAAATATACTTTTATGACTATAATCTGTGTGTTGATTTCGTTTCTGTAGGTTTTAATTAGTTTTTACAAAATTCATTTTTTTGTTAATTTTAGGAAAATAAACTCTACAATATACGGAATTTTTTGCCGAAAGAGCTTTAATAAACGAAAAAATTTCTATTTTTGTGCGTTTTACGGAAAAGTTTATCTACAATATACGGAATTTTTATTGTAGATTATTGTTGTTTAGTATATAATCGCTCCTTGTAAAGAATTTATTACAAGGAGCGTTTTTTATGCAAGATTACTTTGTTCGTTGTGTTGAAGAAGCAATAAAGGCTAAAATTAGCACACATTCTGTTATTTTTTTAGAGGGAATAAGCTCCTGCGGGAAAGCAACAACCGCTCAACTTTTTAGTAAAGGTTCATATTGGTTAAATAAAAAAGACTCTATTGATTTAGCAAAAATCGATCCTTCTATTGCATTAATTGGAAGTCAACCTCGCCTTATCACAGAGTGGCAAAATGCGCCTGAAGTAGCTTCAGAGCTGACTGAACTTCTTGCAGAAAATCAAGAAGTCGGGCAATTTATTTTAACTGCAAGTTCTGCACTAGAGGATAAAAAGAGTTTTGCACCTCAAAACTCAAAACAAATTTTTCATATTGTCATGAGGCCTATGAGTCTTACTGAATCCAAAGAGTCACGCGAGCTTGTTTCTCTAAAAGGTCTTTTTGACGACGGAGAACAAAAACTCCTTAATAAAAACAAGGCCCATTCCATCTTAGACACAGCCTTTCTTTTGTGTCGCGGTGGTTGGCCAGGTGCAATAACAGAAAATCAGGAAACAGCATTAAGTGTGACAAAAAATTGCTACGACGGTCTTTTTTTGCATGAATTTTGCAAGGGCGGTAAATTTCGCAATAAAAAGACTGGTGTATTACAGCACATTGTAAAAAGCTATTCTATGCAAATTTCAACAGACGCCCCTATTACTCTTATACGAGATAAAATTGGTAGTGTTACTGGTAGAAGACTAGATGACAAAACGATGGTTTCTTATATTGAGGCTTTGCAAGATCTCTATATCATTGAAGATTTGCCTGCTTGGAATCCGAAATTGCGAAGCAATGCCATTGTTCGTCTTACTCCAACTCGATATCTTACAGATCCTTCAATTGCCACATCCGCACTTAACATCATGCCAGATGATTTACTGCAGGATTTAAGGTTTTTTGAAATGCTATTCAAAAATTTTGCTATACGAGATCTGCGTGTTTATTCGTCAATAGCTGGTATAAAATTAAGCCATTACCGTGACAATCTTGGGCTTGAATGTGATGTTGTCGCACACCTGGACGATAAATGGGCAGCAATCAATATCAGACTTGGGGGAGAGGAGCGAATAGAAAAAGCAGTTGACGACCTAAAGAGGCTAAAACGAAAGGTAGTTTGTAATGCTCCCGCTTTTATGATGGTGATTACCGCAACTGGTATGTGTTACAAGCGAGCAGATGGAGTTTACATAGTGCCAATAAATTGTTTAACTTGTTAAAAAACGAGAGTGAAGTTTTGAACACTTCACTCTCGTTTTTTTCTTTATATTATCTTCCAAAACGTGCTTTTACTTTTTCCAACAGGTCTCGAATTGGTAACTGTTGTGGGCAAAGTTTTTCACACTCTCCACATTTGATACAGTCACTCGCTGGCGCATGTGCATTTGCCACTTGGTTATAATATGTGTCCTCTGCTTTCCAAAAAGAACCGTCTGCTTGTGGAATTTGACTGCTTACATCGTGAATATCTTGATTATAGAGCGCAAAGAAAGAGTTTATTGGGATTTTCTTTGGGCATTTTGTTGTGCAATAAGAACAGTTTGTGCATGGGATTGCGTTTAGATCTTTCAATATATGTTTGATGTTTCTGATAAGCAAACGTTCTTTTGCTTCTATTGGCATTGGGTAAGCCATTATATCTGTATTCATCTTAAGTTGTTCAAGGCTACTCATTCCAGAAAGAACCATCGCTACATTCGGCAGGTCTGCCACAAAGCGCAGTGCTAAATCTGAGGCTCTTAATTCCGCCTTGTCTAATAGTGTCTGTGCTTGAGGTGGCAAGTTTACTAATGTACCTCCCTTGAGTGGCTCCATAACAACTATTGGAACATTGTGGGCTGTTGCCACTCTGTAGCACTGTTTTGATTGAACATTTTTGTCGCCCCAATCAAGATAGTTGATTTGTAACTGAACAAACTCAAGCTCTGGGTGTTCTGTCAAAATTCTGTCAAGCAAATCTGCGGAACAATGACAAGAGCAACCAATATGCTTGACGAGCCCCTGTGCTTTTTGCCATCTCAACCAGTTGAAACAATCAAATTCAAGATAATTGTCATAGGTTGAGTCTTCTATACCGTGCAAGAGATAGTAATCAAAATAAGACACGCCTGTTTTTTCAAGCTGTTTATTAAAAATCTTATCCCTGTCTTCTTTGCTTGAAATAAAAGCAAAATGTAGTTTTGATGCTAATGTATATTTATCTCTTTTGTGGCGGGAGGTAAGGGCTTCTTTTACAGCATCTTCACTTTTAAAATCATGATACATCCAAGCCGTGTCAAAATACGTGAAGCCTCGAGCTAAAAACAAATCTACCATTTCCTTGACCTGCTCGATGTCTATGTTTGCAATGTTTTTTTCATCCAGCAGAGGAAGTCTCATTAGTCCAAAGCCTAATTTCTTTTTATTAAAATCAAAAACCCCCATATGTTCACTACTCCTTTGTCTTAGGATGTTTCATTATATCACAAAGAATAATAAAATTTTTGAAGATGTTGGCACAGATTTTAACATGGCTTAAATCTCTAATAGACTCTTGGTTTTCTTCTAGGAATAATCTTGCAAAATTCACCGATTTGTGCTATAAGAAGGCGTTTTAGAGGCGGATATTCCTATTTATTATTTTAGGAGGTTTTTAATATGTGGGAAGAACAATATAATGAAATTGAAAGAAAAACAAAAAACAAGGTTATAGCGTTATTTATCTGCATTGTTTTAGCTGTTTGCTTTTTAATTTGGAGCTTTTATTCAATTCAATGCAAAAAGAATTCTTTACAGGCAATAGAAGAAAAAAGGGACTCTCTACAGGCACAACTCGATGAATCCCTAAAACTTGAAATGTATGATGAACAAACAGGTGTCCTAAATGAAGAAGGTTTTAAGAAAACAATAGAGGAAAAGAAAGCTTCTCTTGGTGAAAAACAGCTGGCTCTCTATTATGTAAGTTTTGCTTCCCCTTCTCTAGGACACAGCTTAAAGAGTATAAACGATGAATTTGGTCATCTCGCCGGTCGTGATGCAGTATTAACCTTTGCCAGTTATTTAAAAGCAACCTTTTCTGGGGACAGATTTGTCTGTGCAAGACTCAGTGGAAGTTCCTTTATGGTGCTAGATACTGAGTTCCAAAGTAGAGAGGACACTTTAAAATTTATTAAGAAGATGAAGGCTCTTTGGCATGACACGCCATATAGAATAGACGAATCACATCAAATTGAAAATATGTCTCTTCACACAACAGCTTTCCCATTTAGGGCATCTATTAACAGTACAGCATTAGATTTAATCGAGGTAACCTCTAAAATAAACCGCGGTATCCGTGACTTGGCTTATTTCACCTTTAAAATGGAGGGCGATGCAGAGCCAATATTACAGTAGCTTTAATTTTTATTGATTTGAATGGAGAAGAAAAATGAAACAAATGAAATATGAAAATCTAGTAAGGCCTTTAGCAACACTTCTTGCTATTATTTTTCTTGTAGTACTCGCTCTTTATTCTTTTAATTTTTCATCAATTGCTAGTTATCACAAGGCTGCAAGTTCCATAAAGGAAAACGAAAAATTGTTGGAAGAATCTATTGCAAGAAGACGCACTACCTTAAAAACAGGTATGACGAAACTTGACCCTTTCCTTGTTAACATGGAAGCTGCACTTACAAATATAAACCCAGCAAAAGTTTCCGCTTTTGTTTGCCTAGACGGGGGGAGATTTGGGGATATTAAAGCCGAATACGGCGCAGAGGCAGTGGACTATGCAGTTTTAGAATTATGTAAATACATCAAAGAAAATGTCGGCTCACAAAAAGACGCTTTACTCTGTAGCGTTGGTGATATGTGCGAAGAAATTCTTTTCTTCTTACCAAACAGAGAAAGCGAAGAAGAAATCACCGCTTTTATGGATAAATTGTTGGCTAATTGGAAGAATGTTACAATAAAATTTAATGGTAGGGAAATAAAGGTGGCTTTCAGTGCGGGGGTAGCTTTTTGTCCAAAACATGGCTTAACAACAAAAGCACTTTATGAAGCTACAGGCGTTGCTCTTCGTGCCTCTAAAGAGAATGGCGGCGATCGCTATACTGTTTATGATGCGTCGCTACTGGAACCAAAAATAGAACTTCCAACAGGGCAAGAGGAACAAGAACAATCACAGCATACTGAAAAAAAATAACGCAATTCATAAGGTGTGTAGCTGGCTTGCTATGCACCTTTTTTGCAATATTGTGTAATTTTTACATGAACGGAGAAATAGATAAAAATGGCTGAACAATTTTTTGAAACTTTAGATGGCAACACTGCTGCTGCTTATGTTGCCTATGCTTTTACAGAAGTTGCCGCAATTTACCCCATAACACCGTCTAG
>JAZLJR010000043.1:0-5825 GCA_045617925.1 Synergistaceae bacterium | reverse complement strand
GGTTTATCTATGTCACAGCCCTTGAAGCGTGCCACATAGTAAGCAAAAAGCTGAAGCGGAATAACCGCAATTAAAGTGTAAAGCTCGGGCAAGGTGCTTGGAAGATAAATAACATTTTTTGTATAGTTTGAAATGGACGCGTCGCCCTCTGTTGCTATTGCTATGACAGGGCTTCTGCGTGCGAGGGATTCTTCTATGTTTGAAACAGTTTTTTCCCACATGTTGTCCTTTGGCACCATCGCAACCACGGGCAAATTGTCATCAAGCAAGGCAATTGGTCCGTGCTTCATTTCTCCTGCTGGGTAGGACTCTGCATGCATATAAGAAATTTCCTTTAACTTCAAGGCACCTTCCAAGGTGGAGGGGTAGGCAAAACCTCTGCCTATAAAAAGAAATCCTTTTTTATCTGCATAGGTTGTGGCGATTTTTTCCACTTGCTTTTCTGTTGATAAAACAACAGAAATCTTTGCAGGAATTTGTGAAAGCTCATCTGCAAAAAGTTTTTCCTGTGTTTCAGAAAGTGTACCCTTGAGCTTTGCCAGATATAGCCCTAGCAAATTCAAAATCATAAGCTGTGCCGTAAAGGTTTTTGTTGCAGCAACGGCGATTTCCGGTCCTGCCTGTGTGATGAGGGAAAGTCCGAGTTCGCGGTCTATTGTGCTTCCCTTTACGTTTGTGATGAGCAGACATGTTGCGCCTGCTTCCTTTGCCTTTCTTGCTGCGTGCAATGTGTCTGCAGTTTCGCCAGACTGGGAAACAAAAATTGCAAGCGTTTCTTTGTCTATGGGGATATCACGATAGCGATATTCAGATGCCACTTCTGGTCGGACTTCAAATTTACCAATAGACTCCCAAAGCAGGCTTGAAGAAAGCGTTGCGTAATACGAAGTCCCACAGGCAACAAAATGGACTTTTTTGAATTTCTTTACCTCTTCCGCTGTCCAAGGAATTTCATCTGACAAATCTATGTGACTATCCTTGATGCGCTGTCCAATTGTTTTTATGACGACCTCTGGTTGTTCATGGATTTCCTTTAACATAAAGTGTGGGAAAGCACCACGGTCTGCCACAGATGAATCCCAGTCTAAAAAGGTTGGTTTATGATGAATTTCGCGCCCTTCAAATGTGTAAAAAGTTATGCCGTCTCTTGTGAGGCAGGCAAATTCATCGTCTTCCATAAAATACATTGCCTTGCTGTAGGACAAGAGTGCGACAGGGTCTGACGCACAGACGGTTTCGTTTGCTCCATGAGCAAGGACAAGAGGAGAACCCTTTCTTGCGACCCAAATTTCATCTGGCTTATCACGGAACATGATGACCAAAGCAAAAGCACCACGTATGCGTGCAACAAGCTTTTCTATTGCAGTCTTTGGATCTCCGTCGTAGACGTAACCAAGATACTGTGCTGCAGATTCTGTGTCCGTATCTGTAAAGAATTCAACACCAAGATTTTGCAATTCTTCTTTTATTGCACGAGAATTTTCTATTATTCCATTATGCACAAGGATTACATTGCCGTTGGAGGATTCATGCGGGTGTGCGTTTTCAACTGTTACGCCACCATGCGTGGCCCAGCGGGTGTGGCCGATGCCAACCGTGCCAGAGAAATCTCCCTTTGACACTAGCTCTTCAAGGTTTGACACCCTGCCTACGGCACGAGCTTTTTTGAATGTGCCTTTGTCAAGCACTGTGAGACCAGCTGAATCATAGCCTCTATATTCGTGTTTTTTTAGTCCTTCTATAATTATCTTTGCAACAGGTTTTGTGCCAAGATAACCCATAATTCCACACATATTTTTCACTCCTGTGATTTTAATTTGTATGTTACAAAGTCTAAATTTTGAAAAAATTACATTGCATATATGTCTTGCAGCGCAAAATCAAGTGATTATAACATTTTTTCCTAGAAAAAAATACATTTTTTATATTAAAAGGTGGCGAAATTATGTTCAAGTGAAAACATAATTTCGCCACCCTGTTATATTGTTATTTTTTCAATGTTTTTAGCCAATCATTAATTTGATTTTCTATGTCGTTTTCTGCGATGAAGCCCGGAAAAACCTTGCCTTCAATGACTTTTGATTTTGGCAAACGCACCTGAAGGTTTAAAGCAATATCACCAAAACCACTTCCACCACTTGTGGCAAAGAGAATTATTTTTTTGTTAGCTAGGTCGTGCGTCTCTATGTAGGTCAAGATAATGCGTGGTACATCTCCCCACCATATTGGAAAACCAAGGTAAATGGTGTCAAATTGCTCTAGCGCCAAGTTTGCCTCGCGTATGGCAGGGCGTGCCGCTGGGTCTGCATGTTCCTTGCTGGCTCTGCTATGTTTTGCTCTCCAGTCTAAATCTGCTCCAGAGTAAGGTTGAGCAGGGACAATTTCAACAATAGGTGCATTTAGGATTTTCGCTAAAGCCTTGGCCACATCAGCTGTGTGACCTGTTGCAGAAAAATAGGTTACAAGCTCCTTGGGCGGTTGTTTTTTTTGTATAGTTTTTGATATTTTTTGTTGTCTTTTGCCAGATAATAATCTGTTTTTGGCTTTCGTGCCCCTTTTAGCAAGAGCCATACTAGCAAAAAAGATAGAAGATACCAAAAATAATGACAAAACTATCAATGTTAATTTTTTCATGAGTAACACTCCTTTTTATATATTTTTCTTGTAAATTATTTGCTAAATTCGTGCAACGCCACAGGCTCTGGCTGCCTCAGCAACTGCCTTTGCCACAGCTGGGCCAACTCGCTTGTCAAATGCCTTTGGAATAATGTAATTTGGTGCGAGCTCCTTGTCTGTTACAAGGCCTGCAATTGCTATGGTGGCAGCAATTTTCATTTCCTGTGTAATGTCACTAGCCCTGCAGTCTAGCGCTCCACGGAAAATTCCAGGAAAAACAAGCACATTATTGATTTGATTATCAAAATCACTTCTGCCACTGCCTACGACAGCTGCACCGGCTTCCAAAGCATCAGAGGGAAATATTTCTGGCACAGGGTTGGCCATTGGGAATACACATGCGCCACTTGCCATACTGGAAACCATTTCTTTTGTGACAACACCAGGGGCGCTAACTCCGATGAACACATCGGAACCCTTCATTGCGTTTGCAAGGCTACCACTTATTTTTCTTGGGTTCGTGACAAGAGCAATTTGCTTCTTTGCTTCATTCATATTGTCCCTGCCTTCAACTATTACGCCACTTCTATCTACTAAAACTATATCCCTTGCGCCAAGGCTCAATAGGTGATGCGTAATAGCTATTCCAGCACTACCTGCACCATTTACAACAATTTTTACGTCTTCAAGTTTCTTTTTTACGACACGGAGTGCATTGAGGAGAGCGGCAGCTGTTACAATTGCCGTTCCATGTTGGTCGTCGTGAAAAATTGGAATATCGCAAAGCTCCTTTAACCTGCTTTCAATTTCAAAGCAACGGGGGGCTGCAATATCTTCCAAATTTATGCCCCCAAAGCTTCCTGACAAAAGATAGATTGTGCGAACAAGTTCGTCTGTGTCTTTCGTCTTTAAGCAAAGTGGAATTGCGTCAACTCCGCCAAACTCCTTGAACAAAACACACTTGCCCTCCATGACTGGCATGCCGGCTTCTGGACCAATGTCGCCAAGTCCAAGGATAGCCGTCCCGTCTGTGATGACAGCCACTGTGTTGTGGCGGTTTGTGAGCTCGTATGACAGCTCTGGTTTTTGTGCTATTGCAAGGCAGGGTTCTGCAACACCAGGAGTGTAAGCGAGGGATAAATCGTGGCTATCTTTTATGTGGCTTCGGACGGCTGTTTCTATCTTACCGCCCCATTCGAAGTGTTTTTTTAACGATTCTTGCTTAATGTCCATTGATGTTTACCTAAATATTTACTCAAATTTTTGAGAAGATTTTATGCTTTCCTTGGTTAGCTCATAAGGTGTTGTTTGATACACATAGTAATTCAGCCAGTTTGTATAAAAAAGTTGTGCTGCACTGCGCCATGTGTTTTTTGGTGTAAGGTGTGGATTATCATTAGGAAAATAATTCTCTGGAATTTTGGGGTTTAATCCCTTTGCCAAGTCTCTTTCGTATTCGTCTTTCAATGTGGTTGAGTCATATTCAAAGTGCCCTGTTACAAAGAATTGACGACTGTCCTCTGTCTTTACTATGCAAGGGCCAGTTTTGTCTGAAACTGCCAAGATTTCAAGGTTTTGCACCTTGTCTAGGTCGTCTGTTTGTAAAGTCAAATAGCGGGACTGTGGGACGAAGAACACATCATCAAAACCACGAAAAATCGGGCTGTTTGGCTTTAAGGCAACATGTGGATATATTCCGCTGATTTTTTCTTTCAGGATGTGTTTTTTTATTCCAAAATGGTAATGTAGCCCAGCAAAAGCACCCCAGCATAAATGTAATGTGCAGTGTGCATTTTGCGTTGACCAATCCATGATTTCACAGAGTTCATCCCAATAGTCTATTTCAGAAAAATCAACGAGTTCTAGCGGTGCACCTGTTATGATAAAGCCATCGTAAAATTTATTTTTTATTTCATCAAGTCCAACATAGAATGACTCCATGTGATATGGGTCTATGTGGCTTGCTGTGTGGCTAATAGTCTTCAAAAATTCTACTTCTATTTGCAAGGGTGTGTTTGAAAGTTTGCGCAAAAGTTGAGTTTCCGTAACAATTTTTGTGGGCATCAAATTTAATATAAGAAGTTTTAATGGTCTGATGTCTTGGTGCATTGCGCGGTTTTCTGTCATTACAAATATATTTTCATTTTCTAGAGTTTCCCTTGCAGGAAGCAAGTTTGGTACCTTTATTGGCATAGTTTCTCTCCCTCAAAAAATACTAGGGCATATTTTAATGCAAGATGCAAATTTTTTCAAGCCACCCCACAGTGGAATATGCTATAATTCATTCATAAATTACAGAGGACGTGATCATTTTGGTAAAAGCTATTCTCTTTGACTTTGATCTTACTATTGCTAATACATTTTTTGCAGTAAAAAAAGGGGTGGAAATACTTGCCGAGCATTTTAACTTGCCACTTCCTACTGATCGTGAAATTTACGCAATGATTGGACTTCCGTTGGCAGGTTGCTGGGAACAGCTTTGGGGATATTACAACGAAGAATGGCTTGAATATTTCTCTGCCACATACAGACCTCGCCAAGCAGATTTTTTTGAACTCTATGATGATACAAGAGAGACTCTTGAATATTTTGCCTCTTCAGGTTTTTCTCTCGGTGTTGTTACAAACAGACATTTTATAAAATCCTGTCTTAAAAAACTTGATATATCACAATATTTTGCTGTTGCCATTGGTGCAGAAGAAATGACAAACCCAAAGCCACATCCGGAATCACTTCTTACTGCACTTGAAAAGCTACAGGTCAGCACAAGTGAAGCGCTGTATGTAGGTGATACAGACATTGATATGAAGACAGCGCTTGCTGCTGGTGTAGCTTCTGTGGGTGTTACTCAAGGACATTTTGACAGACAAATGCTTTTTAATGCTGGTGCAAAATATGTGGTGCCATGCATTCGTGGTATAAAAGATATACTAGGGGAGATAAAGTAATATGGCTATTATTCATAGGCACAGAAAAAAACCATCTTTAAGCGCACCTCAGTTTTTTGCATTTTCTGTTCTGATTATTGTAGTATCAATTATTTGGCTCATTACTTTCAGATTTCGTATGCTGCATTATTATCAGGAAAGACCAGATGTTTATTGGACTGTTCCTGCCATTTATTATGCTACCACGCCATGTGAAGGTATCTTGTATTGGCGAGAAAAGCTCCTTACCGCCCCTTCAAGTGGACAGATACGCTATCCCCT
>JAZLJR010000042.1:0-33673 GCA_045617925.1 Synergistaceae bacterium | reverse complement strand
GGTAAGGTTTGCAAACGTCAGAAATTATATTCCACGCCTTCCAAGTGCTATAAAATTGTTTTAGGTCATTTTTGTGAACAGCAGAAGCACCACGTATCAGATAGAAATAGTATGGCTCACGGTCAAGGTAAACCGAATTGCAATCGGCTATACAGGAAACCCAAAAGGTGGCGTCCTCTCCTACTACCAGCTCCGTGTTAAAAGTGTGCTTTTGGGCAATGCTAGTTTTTACAATTTTATTCCATGCTGAAGCGTCATAACCATAATTTCTCTTTGTTATTTGGAGCAAGGCGTCTTCTCTATTAACGACCCCAACTTTTTTAGGGGAAAATGTTTCAATATCATTTGAGTCTCGATAAATGTAAAAGCCGAAGAACACAGCATCAACATCCTGTTCAAAATGCTCAAGAAGTTTTTCGTATGCGTTGAGCGCAAGCCAATCATCAGGATCTACAAAGCAAACATAATCACCAGTTGCCACAGCGAGCCCAGCATTTCTAGCACTGCTGACACCACCGTTTTGCTTATGAATTACCTTGATGCAATTGTCTTGTAAGGCATATTCGTCACAAATCTTGCCTGAATTATCTGGACTGCCGTCGTCAACGAGGATAATTTCCAAATTTTTGTAGGTCTGATTAACCAATGAATCCAAGCATCTACGAATGTATTGCTCAACATTATAAACCGGCACGATTATTGAAAGTTTTTTATTGCCTGTATTATTCATTTATGTTTATACGCCCAATTATGATGTATGTTGTTAATCTAGCACAGCACACGAATTGAACTAACCCCTAGCTTCTGAATCATACAAATTAATAAAATCACAGTATTCTCTCGAATCTTTTGACATAGGAGTCCGAATTACTGTGTCTACAAACGAATAGTAATCTGTATGAAAACAAACCTTACTTTGTTCCCACACATTTAATGAATAAGTGACTATGGATGCATTAATAAAAGTTTTAGCTGTTATCTCATACACGGATTTCATCGAATGCCCTGTGTCAACGGAATCATCAACTATTAAAATATTCTTGTAATTACTAGTATCTATTGATTTTATGGATGAAAAAAATTGGACATATCTTTCGGTGCACTTATTATGCAGCCTCGATTTAAGCTCAATAACTCTAAGGAAATCTTTAAAGCAGCGTGGTAAAAAGGCTAATAGTGAAGCCATTTTAGCTTTAAAATTATTTCCTTTTCTATGTGCAGCTACTCCCAGTAATTTAACATTAAAAATCTCATTCATATAATACGCAATTGCAAAACCAGCCTTTGCAACATAAATAATTAAATCCACCTCTCGTTTAGATTTAATCATTTTAGCTACTTCTATACTAATTTCTCTTAATTTTTCTAACGATAATTCCGTGTAATTCATAAAATTCTCCATGTATTAATAGCTTTATCAATCTGATGAATTTTGAAATGCAATGGGATACCTTTAGGCAGTCCTCACAGTGAAACTGTGCCATTTTAATGGCTTTATTAAAATCATTTGCAGTAAGCAATTCTGTGTTATCCATGATTAAATAATTTCTTCCAATTTCAATTAGTGTATGTGCATCCGAGCCTATCACAGGCGTGAGTTGATATTTGCTGGCAATTTTTCTCTGTTCAACATCGTATTGGGAAGAAATATTTCTTCCGTTGTGGATTTCAATACAATCAATAAGGTTCTTATTCTCTTGGATTGCAGATTCATGTAATACTGTTCTATGTCTTTTCTTGTCATATGGATGTGGAACATAGACAATTCCATTTTGTTCCTTTATTAATTTAATTGTCTCTTCCGGAGACAAACCAAGGGGTATCTCTTTTTTTAAATAGAGTCCTATAATTTCACCTGCATTGGTAAAAATTTCTTCCCCTTGAATTACATGAAGCTTATTTCCATGTTTTAAGCAAAATTCAGCAAACTGTGTGGCACCTTTTAAACTATTATGATCGGTGATAGCAATCCAATCTATGCCTTTTAATCGGCATTTGATAAATAATGGCCAAAAACACATGAAGCTGTCTTTGGAATATTTTGTATGAACATGTAGTTCTACTTTCATCTAATTTAATGCCTCACAATTTTCTCAGGCATGGTGTGTTGTATTATTCTTCCACTGGTTTCATTGTTGGGAAGAAGATGACATCGCGGATGCTTTTTTCTCCTGTGAGAAGCATCACGAGCCTGTCAACGCCAACGCCGAGTCCGCCCGTTGGCGGCATGGCGTATTCAAGAGCGTTGATAAAGTCCTCGTCAAATGGATGGCTTTCTTCGTCACCCTCTGTTCTCTTTCTCGCTTGGTCGAGGAATCTTTCGCGCTGGTCTAGTGGGTCGTTAAGCTCTGAGAATGCGTTTGCAAATTCCCAACCGTTGATGAAAAGTTCAAATCTGTCTGTCACGTTTGGGTTTTCCTTGTTTCTCTTGGAAAGCGGGGAAATGACAGTTGGGTGACCGATTACAAAGGTCGGGTTTATCAATTTTTCTTCCACAAATTCTTCAAAGAAAAGTGGCAAAATATCCCATTTCGTGTAGCTTGGTTTTATTTCAAGCCCTTTTAAGGTCGCTTGCTTCTTTGCCTCTGTGTCGTCTATTACGTCAAAGTCAAGGCCTGTCTCTTCCTTCACAAGCTCCGTCATTGTTGCACGGCGGAAAGGTTTTTCAAGGCTAATTTCCTTGTCGCAATAGGTGATGTGTCTGCCGCAAACTTCGTCTGCTGCTGCCACGATAAGGTCTTCCGTCAAGTTCATCATGTCAACATAATTTGCGTATGGCCAATAGACTTCAAGGCTCGTAAATTCCGGATTATGGCGGATGTCCATGCCTTCGTTACGGAATTGTTTGCCGATTTCATATACTCTGCCCATCATTCCGACCACAAGGCGTTTCAAGTGAAGCTCCGTTGCAATTCTCATATACATATCTATGTCAAGTGTGTTGTGGTGTGTGATGAATGGGCGTGCGTTTGCACCGCCAGCGACCACGGAAAGAATTGGTGTTTCAACTTCAAGGGTGCCGTTTTCTTCCAACACACGACGAAGTGTAGAGATTATGCGTGAGCGTTTGCGGAATGTTTGTCTCACTTCTGGGTTTGCTATGAGGTCTGCATAGCGCTGACGATAGCGGAGCTCCATATCTTTCAAGCCGTGGTATTTCTCTGGCATTGGGCGGAGTGCTTTTGACAAGAGCACAAAGTCCTTAATTGCGAGGGTGAGCTCCCCTGTCTGGGTGCGGAAAGGCTCTCCGACGATACCAACAAAATCACCTGCATCCACCCATTTTTTGAAGAATGTATATTTTTCTTCGCCAAGCATATTGAAGTTGAAGCAAATCTGTAACGTTTCTGTTTCGTCTGCAAAGGTTGCAAAGGCGGTTTTGCCGTGACGGCGAAGAATCATAATGCGTCCTGCTGTTTTTACGTCCTCTTTGCCCCAGCCGTTTTCTTCAAGGTTGCCAAACTTTTCTTTTACGTAGGCTAGATTGTGTTCCACCTCGTAGTGGTCTTGCTGATATGGGTCGTAGTTTTCTTCAGCACGGAGCCTATCTAGCTTGTCTTTCCTTTGACGGAAAATTTCTTCCTCAGGCTGTGTCGCCTGCTGATTTTGTTTTTGTTCCTTTTGTTCTTGTTCCATAATATATTCCTTTCGAATGGCTATTTATCAAAAACTTCTTTTATGCTGTCGTAATGTAAAAATTCACCGCGAGAGGCAATTTCTTCGATTTCTGCTTTTGTTGCAAATTTGTAGCCTGTCACTTCGCTTTTCTGAACGGACACAGCGCAGTCTGCTTCGTCCATTGTGACAGAATAGATGTCAACAAAATAGTTATTCTTTGCTTCGTGATTCTCGCGTTTGTAGGAGAAAACGAGGTTTGCGGTTTTGTCTCTTGCGTCTATGCCTGTTTCTTCCTGCAATTCACGAAAAAATGTGTCAAGAGATGTCTCGCCAGCTACAACGCCACCACCGGGGAGTTCCCAATGTCCGGCAGCCCATTCCTTGTCTAGGGCACGGCGGGTGATTAAAAATTTGCCGTCTGTTGTTTTCACAAGGCACAGGACAGAGAGGTGAAAATCGCCGTCTGCCATGTTCCAATCGTTTCGCACCATTGTCCGCCCAGTTTTTTGTTTGTTTTTATCATATATATCCCAAAGTTCCATGGTTAAAACCTTTTCAAAAATCTAATAAAAACCGCTTAATTTGGTAGTATACCATATAAATACAACTACACAAAATTTTTTATGACAAGCGCATAAAAAACATTGACGAGGGACACAAAGTTTGGTAAACTTTTTGCATCAAACCCCACATTGATAAAAGTCGCAAAGAAGAAATCGGAAAACGGAGAATTGAAAATTTACGGAGGTTTTATGGCAATGATGCGTGAAGTTCGAGACATAGCTGGGCACCTTGTGTGCAAAGCGTGTAGCGAAAGTGGACTGGTGGAACAGGTGAGGCGCGACGGTGCATTCTATGTCCAGTTGTCTGTTGGCTCACAAATGGAGATTGTAACGAAAGGGAATAAGACAAAAATTACACGAAACGAACAAAAATCACTAAAAATCGAGTATATGTTGGCGTAAATATTTTTTAGCCACGAAATGCCTCTCTTGCGAGCAAGTAATGCCGAGAGGTTGTGGCAAAATATAAATTTTTGAGAGCTGAACAGCCGGATTTATCGTAAAGATAAATTCGGCTGTTTTTTGTTTCTGTTTTTATCGAAATTTTTAATTTTATAGTCTGACATGCATTAAGGACTAAGGCAAAAAGAAGGACTTTTATGCTTTTGCGTAGTTTGTGCAGTGCGAAAAGTCCTAGTGGCGAAGTGTGTAATAACACTTTGCCTGCCTTAGTGTGCCTTGATGCATGTCTTTTTGTCTTGGCCCTTTCTGCCTTGTCAGCGGAAAGGAAAAGACAAATGATTACTTATTTTTTCGCAGACGGCACAAGGAGCAATGTGGAAGGTTTGCCACAGGAAGTGGAAGAAATTGCGGCGAACCTCACAAGGCTTGAGGAGAATTTGGAGCGAAAGGAGCGTTACCACACAGTTTCGCTTGACAGCCAAGAATATGAAGGACTGGATTTTGCAAGCCGTGAACCAAACGCACTGGAAATTCTTGAAACAAGAGAAGCAACCAAAGAAAGAGTTGTGCTTGTGGCAAAAGCGCTTGCAGCCCTTAGTGAAAAGCAAAAGAGGCGAATTGCCATGAGGTTTTTTGAAGGGTTGACATTAGAAGAAATTGCAAAACGTGAGCAAGTTTCTTTGAGCTCACTTCACGGAAACATAAGCGTAGCTTTGAAGAAGATGAAAGGTGCTCTTGAAAAAAATATTAACCATAAAAGACATTAGCCATAAAGGACGCAAAGAACATAAAGGCGAGAAGCTGTCGGCGAAACCAACAACTTCTCGCTGTTTTTTTGTCGGCGTAGCCGACAACTCTATGCCCTCTATGGCAAAAAAATAAAAAAAAGTGTGCTAAAAAGCACACTTAAAATTTCATAATGGTGGACGATAGAGGAATTGAACCTCTGACCTCTTCCGTGTCAAGGAAGCGTTCTACCTCTGAACTAACCGTCCGCTGACGAGTTGCGATTATATACTAGTTTGATATTTGTGTCAATAGATAAATTCTTGAATTTGAGTGAAACGAAAAACAAAACGGCGTCTAATATTGAAAAAATGCTTGTTTTAGATTACAATACGCAGGTTATTATTTTACATAAAAGCAATTTAGCAAAGGGAGAAAGATATTGAAAATAGTAATTATTGGTGCTGGCGAAGTAGGCTTCCGCGTTGCGGAAAGCCTTGCAAAAGACAAACACGATATTATATTGATAGAAAACGACCCTGCCCTTGTTTCTCGTGCGGAAGAAAATCTTGATGTTCTTGTCATTCACGGTAACGGGGTGTTGCCGTCTGTTTTGGCGGAAGCTGGAGTTTCACGTGACAGCGAAAATCTGCCGGATACGCTTATTTCTGTTACAAACAGAGATGAAGCAAACATTATGGCGTGCCTTGTAGCAAAACAATTAGGCGTTAAAAATGTCTTTGCTCGTGCTGTTAGCGGAGACTTTGCAGATGCGGAGCTTACTGGCACAAATTGGGCGGAAACACTTGGGCTTGAAATGTTTATTTCTCCGGAACGAGTTGTTGCTCGTGAAATTGCCAACCTTTTAGAAGTAAAAAGCGCTCTTCACGTTACGGAGTTAGCGGACGGAAGAGCAAGGGTTCACTCCTTTGAAATTACCGAAGATTCCCCCGTTGTAAACAAAACACTTGTTGAAATAAGACATGAAAACCCAGAGGTTGCCATGCTTGTTGTAACGGTAAAAAGAGGAGAAAACGCCTTTGTCCCTACCGCAACAGAGAGGCTGTTTGCTGGGGATAATGTGTCTGTAATGTGTCATAGACGTGATTCAATAGAAGTCGAAAGACTTTTCCAAAAACAGAATTCAAGAGAACACATTTTAGAAAGAGTGTTTGTGGTTGGTGGCGGCAGAGTTGGAACACGCCTTGCAAAAATGTTGCATCACCGTTATCCAAAAGCGGATATAAAACTTATTGAACAAGATTTTAAACTTTGCAAGGAACTTTCTGAGGAATTAGAAGGTGTTACTGTGCTTTGTGGAAGTGGAAAAGATGTTGCACTTCTAGAAGCAGAGGGTGTTTCTGCTGCAGATGGCTTTGTTTCAGCAACAGAAGATGATGAAAAAAATCTTATCTTTGCCTCACGTGCGCATGCAATGGGAGCTGCCAAAACAGTTGCCCTTGTGCGTTATAGTGGATATATGGACATGACAGATGTAATTCCAGTTGACTCAGTTGTTGACAGAAACCAAACGCTTGCTTCCATGATTACACGCAGTGTTCGTTATCCAAATTCAAAAGAAATTCTAAATCTTATCTCCGATATGGAAACGGAAACAATGGAGTTAAAGGTCGCAAAGAAATCTGAAGCTTGCGGCAAAACATTTAGGGATATTAATATGCCACAGGGTGCTATTGTTGGACTCATCGTGCGTGGTAGAGAGCTTATGATTCCTCGTGGCTCAACGGTGGTTGCAGCAGGTGACAATTTAGTTCTTTTCGGTTCAACGCTTGCCATGCCAAAGGCTGTTGAGCTCTTTACAGGAAAGGAATAAAAAAACGAAATGCGCTTTTCCATAGTAGCACGAATTTTATCTGCTATTGCAGGTGTTCTTGGCATTGCCATGTTCTTTGCTCTTGGCTTTGCAATCTATGACCGCACAAGTGATATAAAAATTTTGCTTGTGTCAATTTTGCTTTGCTTTGCTACGGCATTAATTCTTAACTTTTGGGGCAAACAGGGACGTGTTTCCACTTGCGGTCCAAAAGAAGCAGTTTGTGCCGTTGCATTATCTTGGATTATTGCAGCAATTTTAGGTGGGTTTCCCCTTTACATTGGTGGATATGTTCCAACTTTTTTAGATGCTTGTTTCGAGGCAATGAGCGGTTTTACCACAACTGGCTCGTCTATTATGACAAGCACTGCTATTGACACCATGCCACGTGGTATTGCCATGTGGAGAAACGAAACAATGTTCCTTGGTGGAATGGGAATTGTTGTTCTAGTCATTGCAATTATGCCATTTCTAGGCTTGAACACGGCACGCCTTTTTAAGGCAGAAAGCCCAGGTCCAAGTTTGGAAAAGACGAGCCCCCGTGTGAGGGAAATGGCAGGCTCTCTTTGGAAAATTTATGTTGGAGTTACCATTGTTGGGATACTCTCCCTTATGGCACTGGGGCTTGACTTCTTCAATGCTACAACGCATGTTTTTGCAGCTGTTTCTACGGGTGGTTTTTCGCCACACAGTGCAAGCACGGCATATTTTGCTTCTCCTGCCGTGGATTTTTGTCTTGCATTTCTTATGCTCTTTTGCAGTTTGAATTTTTCTGTGCATTTTTTTGCCTTGAAAAATAGAAGTTTAAGTGCTTACAAAGATTCTGAATGTTGCTTCTTTTTTGCCGTTGTGGCAATAGCAGTTACGATTGTTACAGTGACCCTAATGAGAGACAAAACATACACAAGGCTTTTTGATGCATTTCACTATGCATTTTTCCATGTGTCTAGCCTTATTTCCACCACAGGGTTTGTTAGTGCAGATTACGGGCACTGGAGCCATGTTTGCCTTTTCACATTTTTGACAGTGATGATGATTGGGGGCTGTGCCGGTTCAACTGCCGGTGGCATAAAATGCATTCGTTTTCAAATTGCTTTTAAGGGTATAAAGGCACAGCTTGCGAACACAATGCACCCAAATGCAGTCTATACTGTCCGTCAAAATGGTGAGCCTGTGCGTGAAGGATATCTTTTGAGCATTGCGCTTTTTATTGTGCTTTACTTCGCATTTTGGGGGATTGCAATACTCCTTTCCTGCATGTGTGGAAACGATATTTTTACTGCAATGTCTGCCGTTACGGCAACACTTTCAAATGTTGGCCCAGGTATGGGACAAGTTGGACCAATTACGAGTTTTGCAAATCAATCTGCAGCAGCAAAGTTTCTTTACATCATTTGCATGATGGCTGGTAGGCTCGAACTCTATACAATGCTTGTGCTTTTTACACGAGATTTGTGGAAGAAATAAAAAAAATTAGGAGGTAGTTATAATGAAAAAATATTTTGTGTTGGCTTTTGGAACGGTTATGTTGGCCTTTATGGGGCTGATTTATGCTTGGAGTGTAGTGGCAGGGCCTTTAGTTGGAGAGCTAGCCATGTCACATCAGCAGATTTCTGCTGTGTTCACCAGTTCCATTGCATTTTTTGCACTTGGAACTTTGTTGTCCGGCTTTTTGGCACGCCGTGCCAAACCATATATTATTTACAGTTTAGCAGCAATTTGTTTGGCACTTGGCTTTTTTGTTGCATCTTATGCCACGTCATACATTTGGCTTTGCTTGTTCTATGGCGCCTTTTGTGGTTTGGGCATTGGTCTTGTCTATAACATCACACTTTCTACTGTTAGCAAATGGTTTGCCACTTCCCTTGGCTTTTGTTCTGGAGTGCTACTTATGGGCTTTGGCGCAGGAGCGATGGTGCTTGCCCCATTTTATATCAAAGCTTGTGCAGACCTTGGTTGGAGAACAACATTTGTAATATTGGCAGTTGTGTTCGGTGTTTTTGCCTTGCTTGCAACTCGTATTATCACAATTCCAAGTGTTGCGACAGATAATGCAAACGCAAAACAAAGAGAAAGTTTTGAGAATATAAGCACTGGCGAAGTCTTGAAAAGAAAAACATTTTGGATTGCCTTTATTTTCCTTGCCTTAACTGGAGCTTCTGCTCTTGCAATCTTTGCTCAAGCTGCACAGTTTGTTACAAAGGTTATGGCAGCAACGAGTGTGCCTCTTGTTGTTGGGTTGCTCAGTATTTCAAATGGTTCAGGGCGTATAATCCTTGGCAGTATGTATGACAGAATGGATTTGAAGCGTGCCGTAACAATTGACGGTTTGCTCTTTATGATTGCAATTTCTGCCATGACACTTGCCCTTAGACTTGGTAATGCGATACTCCTCGTGGTAGGTATTTGCCTTTGCGGCTTTGCCTTTGGTGGTTCAACACCGATACTTCCTGTGTGGGCATACAAGATGTATGGTCCGCGTGACTATTCTCTTAATATGAGTGTGCTTTGCACAAATTTAATCCCTGCTTCTATTATTGGTCCAACCATAAGCGGTGGGCTTTTTGGTTTAATTACCAGTTTAACGAGCTGCTTAAACCTCTTGTTTGTATTGGTTGGGGTTGCAGTTATATTGATACAATTTACAAGTTACGGGCAAAAATAGAAATTCAATATTCAAAGTGCTGAGAGTTATAAACTAGTAGCGGGTGAAAGCTGTTTTGCTTGATCCAGACAGCAATTATACAAAAGATGACAAGGAGAAAAACAATGCCTAAATTTTTGCAAAAAACTCTAATGCTAATTATGTGTATGTGTAGCGTTTTTTTTGCAACCATTTCTTTTGGAGCTGTGCCGACTTGGAATAGCTTGCTACGCAAATACCATGCAGATGAAACTGTCCGCACTGTTATCTTTGTGCAACACACGGAAGGTTCTTTTGCACAGGTCTTGCTTTACAAAAAGGACAAGAATAATTCTGATGCTTGGACGTTGCTCTTGCAATGCGATGGTTTTGTTGGCAAAAATGGCATTTCGTTCGATAGACACGAGGGAGATGGCACAACACCAAGTGGTGATTTTGGTGTGATAGAAGCAATAGGCATAAAGAAAAATCCCGGCACAAAAATTCCATATCGTACTACGAATAATGACCTTTTTTGTCCCGGTGAACACGATGAAAACTATAACAAAATTGTAAGCAAAAAAGAAATCAATCATGTCTGTAATGAAGATTGCATTTCGCATCTTTATGATACATCACCACAATTTAATTACTGCCTTTTCTTGGACTTCAACAAGGAGTGCGTTATTGGCAAGGGGAGCGGAATATTCTTTCATTGCATGGGGCCAAATTCATACACTGAAGGTTGTGTTGCTGTGAGCGAAGAAAATATGAAACGCATATTACAGCTTGCAGATAAAAATGTGAGAATTTGCATTTATCCAAAATAATGAAAAATTTTCAAATGAGTAATATTATGTTGCGTTTGATTTCCTTTGTAGCACTTGTTTTTATAACGGTAACAATTATTGCAACAAACACAGCATTTGCCAGTGCAAAGTGGGGACTGCCAGGTAAATCAAAAGAGTTTTATGCATGTGAAATAGGAGATAACCTTTTTGCCTATATGCAAGGCAAATCATTTAAGACGGATTGCCCTGTTCCACGTGCAGATTTGCGCTATCTGCATGTTCTGCACATTGGCTTTGACGGCAAAATTCATGAAGGTGAGATTGTGTGCCACAGAGCAATTGCTTCAGATCTGCTTGAAATTTTCCGCGAACTTTATAAGGCAAGATATCAAATTGAACGTATTACGCTTGTTGATGACTATGGAGCAGATGATGAAACATCAATGCGTGCAAACAATACTTCCTCATTTAATTTTCGTTTTATAAGTGGCACAAAGAGAATTTCAAAACATGGCAAGGGGCTTGCAATAGACATAAATCCACTTCAAAATCCTTGTGTTTCAAACAGAAAGAACGGCAAGCTTTTGATTGAACCAGAAACAGCACAAGCTTACACAGATAGAACGAAAAATTTTGCACATAAAATCGACCAAAATGACCTGTGCTTTAAAATTTTCAAAGCCCATGGATATGAATGGGGTGGTGATTGGAAGAGCCTGAAAGACTACCAACATTTTGAACTGCCCACGGAAGCTGTTGAAAAATTGCACCTTGCATACTAGGGAAATGTAAGTTATTAAAAGGAGCTTATGTTATGAAAAATTGGGCAAAAAAACTAAACAAATTTTGTCTTGCTGTAGTGTTTGTATTTGCATTTGTTGCAACATCATTTGCTGCACCGTCAAAGGTTTATTTCACGCGAGAAATTACGCCGCAGGCTTTGGTTAAGCTTTATCGTCTTGTAAATCAAGATATTACAGGGCGTGTGGCAATAAAAATTCACACTGGAGAAAAAAACGGTCCAAATATTTTGCCGGTTGAGATGGTGAAAGCGCTACAACAAACAATTCCAAATAGTGCTTTAGTTGAAACAAACACTTTGTATTATGGTGACAGAGATACGACACAAAAACACCGTGAGACAATCAAGGTGAATGGCTGGACGTTTTGTCCCGTGGATATATTGGACGAAGATGGAGCCGTAATGTTTCCTATAAAGGGAGGCAAGCATTTCAAGGAAATGTCTGTGGGGCGAAATCTGCAAAATTATGATTCACTTGTTGTCTTGACGCATTTCAAGGGGCATATGATGGGTGGTTTTGGTGGCTCTATAAAAAATATTGCTATTGGTTGTGCAGATGGCAAGATTGGCAAAGCGATGCAACACTCCACAAAAGATAGCACGTGGGGTTATACGCAATCCCGCTTCATGGAAAATATGGTAGAGGCTGCCGCAGCTGTTACACAACATTTTGGCAGTCATATCACCTATATCAATGTTTTGCGTAACATGTCAGTGGATTGTGATTGCACTGGCGTAAGGGCACACAAGGTGGTAACGCCTGACATTGGCATTCTTGCAAGCCGTGACATTGTCGCGATAGACAAAGCTTCTGTTGACCTTGTTAAGGCACTCCCCGAGGCACAAAAACATGACCTCGTTGAGCGGATAGAGAGTCGTGAAGGACCTCGTCAGCTTTCCTATGGTGAGGAAATGGGGATTGGCACAAGGGAATATGAGCTTATTGAAGTAAAATAAAACAATGAGCTTGTGATACAATAAAGTTGAATATTAAATTATCAACAATAAAAAACAATGGTTGAGGTAGCAAAAAATGTATAAAGATGCGTTAAAAATTATGAGAGAGCGTGGCTTTGTTGAATGGTCTAGCCACGATGAAGAACTTTCAAAACATTTTGAAGAAAAAATGGTAACGGGTTATGTTGGTTTTGACCCGACGGCTGACAGTTTGCATGTAGGAAACCTCGTTGCAATTATGGGGCTTGCGTGGCTTCAACGCCTTGGGCATAGACCAGTTGCCCTTTGTGGTGGTGGCACCGGACGCATTGGCGACCCATCGGGGAAAACAGCAGAGCGTCAACTTTTGCCAGAGGAAACAATCGAGCACAATGTCTCCTGCATAAAGTCACAGCTTGAGCATTTTCTTGACTTTAATTGTGGAGAAAATTCTGCAATTCTTAAAAACAACAATGAATGGCTGTCTCGCTTAAACTACATTGAATTTTTGCGTGATATTGGCAAATTTTTTTCTGTAAGTTTCCTTGTAAACAGAGAATATGTCCGTAGCCGTGTTACAGACCCTGACAAGTCCATTACATACACAGAGCTTTCATACATTTTGCTCCAAGCATACGACTTCAACCAACTCTACAATGACCACGGCGTTACACTGCAAATGGGGGGCAATGACCAGCAGGTGAATATCATTGCTGGTATTGACCTTACAAGGAAAAAATCCGGTGGCTCTTGCTATGGTATGACCTTCCCGCTCCTTTTGAACTCACAAGGGCAAAAATTTGGCAAGTCTGAAGGGGGAGCAGTTTACCTCTCTGCAAAACGCACCAGTGTTTACAAGTTTTACCAATTCTGGATAAATGTTGATGACAATGACCTTGAAAAACTATATAAGCTTTTCACATTCCGTGAAATTGACGAGATAAAGGAGCTTCTAGCCCGCCACGCTGAGGCACCTCACAAGAGAATGGCACAAAAGGAGCTTGCGTGGGAGATGACCTGCCGTGTGCATGGAGAAGATGCCGCACTAAGAGTCCGCAATGCTTCTTCCGTTCTTTTTGGAGAAACACGCATTACAGAAGCACCGCTTGAAGTGCTAGATACCTTGGCAGCAGAAATTCCAACAGTGGAAGTAAATCTAGCGGAGACAAATGGCGTGCTTGATTTGCTTGTTGCAAGTGGTGCTGCCGATTCACGGGGCACAGCAAAAAAGAAAATTAAGGAGGGCGGTGCTTACTTGAATGGTGCAAAGATTACTGACCAGAGCAAAACTGTTACGGATGACGATTTGCTCTGTGGCAAATATTTGCAGGTGAACATAGGCAAAAAAGATTTCCGCCTTGTTAAGGTTGTTAAATAGAAATAATCATTTGCCATAAGTGCTTGGTGTAGCCAACTGCTTATGGCATTTTTTATAGCCACAAAATATTTTATATGTAATGAAGAAAATAACTTGACATAGTTTTGACTTTACACTACTATAACTATGTTTTTATTAGAATTTTTCGGGAGGGTTTTAAGATGAAAAAGAAATTACTTTGTATGTTGTTAGCCTTTACATTGGTTGCGGGTGTTGTGTCGTGCGTGTCTGCAAAAGTGATGCTTTCCATTGCAACAGCTGGTGAAAACAGCACCTATCACAAATTTGGCAAGACTCTTGCAAGTCTTATCACAAAAACGGGTCGTATGACTTGCACAGCAGAGACCACAGGCGGGTCTGTTGAAAACATTCGTATACTTAGTGATCCAGATGAGAAAAATGAGTTAGCAGTTGCTCAAAGCGACGTTCTTTTTATGGCTTTGCATAGTCAGGCGATGTTCGCGAGTTTTCCTGTAAAGAACCTTCGTGCTTTGGCTGCTATTTATGACGAACCTTTCTTTATTGTTGCTACAAAAAAGAGTGGTGTAAAAACTGTCAGAGATCTAAAGGGCAGAAGAGTATCACTTGGTCGTGCAGGCTCTGGCGGTGCGGCTGATGCAGAGCTTCTTTTTAAGGCTGCAGACCTTGATCTCAGTAAAGATTTCCAGTCAATTCTTTATGGAAAATATGAAGTACTCATAAATTCATTCCTCAATGATCAGGTTGATGCTGGTGTCATTATGGGAATTGGTAATTTGCAGCAGGTCTTGACTTCTTGCAAAAAATGCAATTTGAGGGTGGTGCCGATTTCAGGAGATCTTGCTTCAAAGATGACTGCAAAGTATCCATTCTTCTTTACAAGGAAGTTTGCAAAGGGTGCCCTTGGTGCTAATGTTGGTGAGGTTTCCACATTGAGCGTCAAGGCTGTTCTTGTTGCTCCGAGTAAACTCTCCAATGCCGATGTTTCAGATGTGCTTTCAACACTTTGGGGCAATGTAGATAAGTTCCGCAAGATTAGCCCAGAGTTGAAGTCTTTGAATATTGCACAGGCAACAAAGGGAGTTGGTATCCCATTGCATCCTGGAGCTGCGAAGTTCTATCAGAACAAAAAAGGCAAGTAATATAACAATTTGATTAATGACAAAGGCGAGATGCTTGATTGCATCTCGCCTTATTGGTAAGTAAAACTTTACTTTGATTCGTTACCCCACTTTAACATCCCACACTTTTCCGTGAGGAACCAAAAAAAGTCAAGCCGTTTGGATCGGCTTGACTGTATCTTGTATTATTTTATTTACTGCAGCTAATGAAATTTTTTAAGCTAACAAAATTGTTTTGCTATCTACTTTTTGCACCTTAAGGTGACAACAACAATTTCTGCCGGATTCATTATGCGTGTTGGAAGACCTTGTGCATACCCAGTCCCACGAGAAACTATAAGTGACATATTGGATAATTCATATTGACCAACCACAAAGCCATTATTGAAGAGCCCAACTATTTTTGACAAAACTGGCAAAAAACCACCATGCGTATGTCCCGAAAGTTGAAGGTCTATCCCCAGCCTATTGTTTTCTCTTGCGTTATCGGGGCGATGAGATAAAAGAATGTTAAAAACATGATAACCAAAAACAGGCATGGCACGTCTGACATCAGGGACTTCTTCTCCAATTTTTTTTGCAAAACTATCCGAAATTCCCGTGATAAAAATTATCTGCCCATTGTATCCTTCAATAAATTTATGCTGATTTATTAAAACAGGGATGTTTAATTTTTCTTCAAAAAACTTTTTCCATGCTACATAATCAAAATAATATTCATGATTACCTGGCACAGCGAATGTTCCATATTTAGAGTGAAGGCTCTTCAATGGCAAAAGTGCATCTTCCATATCTTCTACTGAGCCATCTAGATAATCTCCGCCTAAAAGAACAAGCTGACACTTCTGTTCATTGGTAATATCCACAACAGATTGAACAAAAGAACTCCCTCTGCCATGCCATGCGTGAATATCTGCGATGTATGCAATCCTTAAACCATCAAATGATGATGGAAGATGTTTAGATTCAACAGTGTATTCCGTTACAATTGGTAAAAGATGGGCGTTGTAGGTTCCATAACATGACAAGGTAAAGGCTGTAATAAAAGATGCAATCAAAAATTTTTGCCCTAGTGAAAAATCTAGAGGTTTAGCAGAAAAATTTTTCAACAGTAGAATTAAGATATCCCTTACTAAGACACAAAAAACAAAAATTACTAGAGCAAAAAAAATTATTCCAGATAATTCAATAAAAAACGGAGAAAGGCGAGAAGTAGAGCGATTTCCTTCAATTAACAAGAAAATTAGAGGTTTTATCTCAAAAAAAATGAGGGTCAAGTAACAAAGCAGACGGTAAATTGGCTTTATATTTTTCTGTGGCAAAACAACCCTAAACCAAATATACAAAAGTGGGAATAAAGGTATAATCATTGCCCAAAATATATAGCCAATTGTTAGCTTCATTACTTTACCCTCATTATATTTTTGACTGTTACTGTTACTTTTTGCACTTCAAGGTAATAATGCAAATTCCTGCCACTTCAAGCAAATGTTCTGCATTTGCCTTCTATGTTACTTTAAGACTGCACCTTCAACTCCGCTTGTTGCATGGGCTCTGTATCTTGTAAGGAATGAGCTGTCTGTTGGTTGTGGTGTTGCCACAAATTTCTTTCTGCGCTCCTCAAGCACCTCTGGTGCAACATGGAGATCTAAAATTTTCTCTGGAATATTGATGTATATTTCGTCACCTTCCTCAACAAGTCCAATTGGTCCGCCTATTGCTGCTTCTGGTGAAACGTGACCAATGGAAGCGCCACGAGTTGCGCCAGAGAAACGACCGTCTGTAATGAGAGCGACGGTGCTTCCCTTGCCCTGACCTTGAATGACGCTTGTCGGGGTGAGCATTTCTCTCATACCAGGGCCACCCTTTGGTCCCTCATAACGGATGACGACAACGTCACCATCATTTATTTTGTTTGCCAAGATTGCGGCGCTTGCTTCATCTTCGCTGTTAAACACTCTGGCTGGACCAGTGTGGACCAACATTTCTGGTGCAACAGCAGCTTGCTTTACAATAGCGCCGAGTGGAGCAAGAGTTCCCTTCATGAATGCGAGACCGCCCTGCTTGTGGTATGGTTTGTCCAATGGACGAATTACTTCGTTGTCAAGCACCTTGCAGTTTGAAACATTTTCTGCTTTCGTTTTTGTGGTAACGGTTATTACTTCTCCGTGGAGGAGGCCAGCGTCTAGCAATTCTTTCTCTAATGCTTGAACACCGCCAGCTTGCCACAAATCTTCTATGTGATGTGCGCCACCTGGGGACATTGAGCAGAGGTGTGGCACTTTCTCACCGATTTTGTTAAACACTTCAAGTGATAAATTTAGCCCTGCTGCATGTGCAATTGCTGGCAAGTGTAGGCTTGTGTTAGTTGAGCCGCCAAGGGCAAGGTCAACTGCCACAGCGTTTTCAAATGCCTCGTATGTAAGAATGTCGCGTGGGCGAATGCCCTTTTCAACGAGAGCCATAATCGCTCTGCCTGCTTCTTTTGCAAGGCGAATACGACCGGCGTGAACTGCAGGGATTGTGCCGTTTCCTGGCAAGGCAAGACCGAGCACTTCCATCATACAGTTCATGGTGTTTGCTGTGAACATACCGGAGCAAGAACCACACCCTGGGCAGGCGTTGCCCTCTATCTCTGCAAATTCCTCGTCAGAAATCTTGCCAACACTTTTTGAACCGACGGCTTCAAACACACTGTTTAGGTCAAGAGCGCGTCCTTTGTATTTACCTGCCATCATTGGTCCACCGGAAATTACAACAGATGGCACATTGAGGCTTGCTGCTGCCATTGCCATACCTGGAATAATCTTGTCGCAATTTGGAATGAGGACAAGTCCGTCAAGAGCATGGCCTTTTGTCATTATTTCAATGCTATCCATGATGACTTCACGGCTTGTTAAGCTGTATTTCATACCGTCATGATTCATTGCAATGCCATCGCAAACACCAATGACAGGAAATTCAAGAGGGAGTCCACCAGCGGCATAAATTCCAGCCTTTACAGCTTCTGCAATTTGACGAAGATGACTATGACCTGGGATAATTGCATTGAAAGAGTTTGCAACACCTATCCAAGGTCTGTCTATCTCCCAGTCTGTGTAACCGCTTGCCTTCATGAGAGACCTGTGTGGTGCTCTGGCATATCCGCATTTTGCTTGGCAACTGTTAAGTTTATCCATATGTTTTTCTCCTTGTATAAAAATTTTATATAAAAAAACGCAGATTATGTATAAGTGAAGCTCGGTTGATTTTATTCATAATCTGCGTGAATAACTAAAAATTCATATCTGTTAGTGAATTGCCGGGGTTAACCATAGGCATGACATTTGCGCCTTGTGGAATTCTGACATCAATAAGAGCTGGACCGTCATGTTTAAGAGCTTTTTCTATGGCTCCTTTTAATTTATCAGGCTCTGAAACAGAAACCCCCATGACGCCCATCGATTCTGCAAGTTTTTCAAAATCTGGCGCTTTATTATAAATTGTGTTTGAATAACGAGAGTCATAGAAAATTTGTTGCCACTGGCGGACATTTCCTAGTGAAATGTTATTCAATAATAGCACCTTAACAGGAATATCATATCTTGCGCAGGTATCAAGCTCAGCAATATTCATCATGAGACTTCCGTCACCTGCCACACAGCAAACAGTATTGCTTGGTTGTGCAAAGCACGCACCAATTGCAGCAGGGAAACCAAAGCCCATTGTGCCAAGGCCACCAGATGAAATAAAGGAACGTGGTTCCTCTGATTTATAGAGTTGTGCTGCCCACAACTGATTTAATCCAACTTCTGTTGTTACAATGGCATCTGAACCGGCAACTTCGCGTAATGTCTCTATTGCTTGCCACGGAGCAATTTGACCATCATATGTTGGGTGTGGGAGCGGGAAATCTTTTCTAAGTTTCTTAAGATGCTCAATCCATGCTGTATGGTCAGCCAAACGACGCAACGAAGCAAAAATCGCAGAGAGAACACGAGGTGCACTGCCGAGCAAAGTGTATGTTGGATGAATAACCTTGTGAAATTCTGCTGCATCTACATCAATGTGGACAAGAGTGGCATCTTTTGCAAAAGTTTCTCTTGCACAGGTAGTGCGGTCTGAGAAACGCGTGCCAATTGCAATGACAAGGTCTGCTTGTTGAATTGCAAAGTTTGCCACTGGGTGACCGTGCATTCCAGCCATACCAAGAGCAAGACCGCTCTTGTGGCTTTCAGGGAAAGACCCCTTGCCTAACATGGTTGTTGCTACTGGAATGTTGTATTTTACGGCAAAATTTTCAAGGTTTCGAGATGAATCAGAAGAAATAACTCCACCACCGGATAGAATTACTGGGCGTTCAGATTTCTCGATTGCTTGAATTACCTTGTCAAGATCCGTAAGGTCAAGAATATCCTTTGGCTTGTAACCAAGAAAATCTGTATCTTCTTGAAATGAATATTCCCCTATTGCTCTTTGAACATTCGTTGGAACATCAACAAGGACTGGACCTGGCCTGCCTGTGCGAGCAATGTAAAAAGCCTTGTGAATTGCCTTTTGTATTTGGTCAATATTACGGACTTGGAAGCTGTGCTTTACAAGTGGCAAAGAACAGCCAACAACGTCGGCTTCCTGAAAATAGTCTGTGCCGATGAAGTCCGTGGCGACTTGACCCGTGATTGCCACAACAGGAACAGAGTCAAGGTTGGCAGTGGCGATACCTGTGATAAGGTTTAATGCTCCTGGACCAGATGTTGCTATGCATACACCCACTTGTCCAGACGCTCTTGCGTAGCCATCTGCTGCGTGGACCGCTGCCTGCTCGTGTCTCATAAGTATGTGTTTGAAATTTGCATCATAGATAGCGTCATAAAGGTGAATTGCAGAACCGCCAGGAATTCCAAAAACTGTTGAAACGCCCTCGTCCTCCAAAGCACGTGTGACCATCTGTGCACCGTTGAGTGTTGTCATGATTTTTATTTCCTTTATGGTTTAATTTTAGCCATAAGCGGTTGGCTACGCCAACCTAACATAAGCGAAACGACTTCGTCGTTTCTTACATAAACATCTTTTACGCGGGCGTAGCCCGCCTTTATGTTCTCTGTGTTCTTTATGGTTTCAAAGATTTTTTATTAGAATTTTGGTGCTTGTTTTGCTTCCATCCAAGGCATCATTTTGCGGAGCTCGCGACCAACCTCTTCGCACTGGGCTTCCTGTGCTGCCTTTGCCCATTTCTTCATGCGTGGTCTGCCAGACTGGTTTTCAAGTATCCAATCTCTTGCGAATGTCCCGTCTTGGATTTCCTTCAAGGTCTGCTTCATTGCTTTAACGCTTGCTTCGCCAATGATGCGTGGACCCTGTGTCATATCACCGAACTTTGCTGTGTCAGAAACGGAATAACGCATCCAGCTGATACCACCCTCAAAGATCATATCAACGATGAGCTTCATTTCGTTAATGCACTCAAAGTATGCCATTTCTGGCTGATAACCTGCTTCAACAAGGGTCTTGAAACCTTGCTGCATAAGCTCTGTAACACCACCGCAGAGGACAACCTGCTCACCAAAGAGGTCTGTTTCTGTTTCTTCACGGAATGAAGTTTCAATAACGCCTGCTCTGCCACCACCAATTGCGGAAGCGTATGCAAGAGCGAAGTCCTTTGCGTGACCGCTCACATCCTGCTGAATTGCGATGAGGCATGGAACGCCCTTGCCTTCTTTATACATGGAACGAACCATGTGACCTGGTCCCTTTGGAGCAACCATGAAGACATCGCTGTCTGCTGGTGGTGTAATCTGTCCAAAGTGAACTGCAAAGCCGTGTGCGAAGAGAAGCTTTGTGCCTGGCTTCATATTTGGCTTTACCTGCGTGTTGAAAGCATTTGCCTGCAAGTGGTCTGGCAAAAGGAACATAATGAGGTCTGCTCTCTTTGCTGCCTCTTCAACTGTAAAGACTTCAAAGCCGTCTTTCTCAGCAACTGCCTTTGATTTGCTTGTTGGTGCAAGTGCGATGATTACCTTGGCACCACTGTCACGCAAATTTTGTGCGTGTGCGTGTCCCTGGCTACCATAACCAATGATAGCAATTGTTTTGCCTTCCAAGTATGAAAGGTCTGCGTCTTTGTCGTAATAAACGTGCGCCATTTATATCGTCTCCTTTTTTGAGGGCATATTCGCCCTAAATATTTTATATTTGCTAAAAGATTAAAACCCTGTTGCTATGTTATCTTCGTGGAATCCGCTTCTGCTCATGGCAATCTGACCGCTACCGGCAGTTTCTATTATGCCGTAGGGGCGGAATGCCTCCTTGCAAGCGTCAATTTTGCCCATATCGCCGGTCACTTCTATGGTGATTGCGTCTGTTCCCAAGTCAACGACACGGCACCTAAAGACCTGAGCCGTTTGCAAAATATGCGGTCTCATGTCAAGAGGAGCATTTATCTTCATAAGGAGGAGCCATCTATCAACAAACTTTCCCTCTTTTGAAAGGTTCTTGACCTCTATTATTTCAATTAGCTTTTCAAGCTGTTTTTGAATTTGGTCAAAAATCTGCTCTTCTCCCTCTACCATAATGGTAAAGTGAGCGAGGCCTTTCTTGTGTGTTCTGTCTTCACTGATGCTCTCTATGTTATAGCCACGTCTGTAAAAAAGACTGGCAACACGGACGAGAACACCTGGTGAGTCTTCACTTGTTATGCTGAATGTGTTGAGCATGTTAGAAGTTTCCTTTCATATGAGTAAGATAAAAAAAACGCCGAGCCGGGCTTTCCTTTACAGCCCTCTCGGCAAGCACGACGCCTTAAACATCGAGCCGAAAAGAGGGCGCGCTGCTAATGCGAATAATTATGTTAATTATTGAAATGCTGTTCATATAATTTGACATTTTGCTCCTCCTTCGGCGAATTTATCTTAATTTTTTACACGTTACAAGAACGCAAGCAAGATTTTACAACTAAAATTTATTTTTGTCAAATTTTATAAAAAATTGGCGAAAAATTCATACCTATGGAGAAAGGTTATTTTAATAGACTTTACAATTAAAAACTTGACACAAGGCGTTTTTAGTTGTAATATCCTCTGTGCAAACGGGATGTAGCGCAGTCTGGCTAGCGTACCTGCATGGGGTGCAGGTGGTCGGAGGTTCGAATCCTCTCATCCCGACCATTTTGAAAATTTATATAAAAATCCGTAATCAAACAATAATTGGTTACGGATTTTTTGTGTGTTTTCTTGAAAACACATTATAATTATGCTAAAATCTTTGCATCAAAATTATTTGAAAGGCAGATGTTTGTAGTATGAAAAAGTTAGTAGCAGAGTTTATCGGAACAATGGTATTAGTTATTTGTGGTTGTGGAACAGCAATGCTTGTTGGTTGCAATGCGGCTGTCGGTTGCGGTTACATCTTAACTGCACTGGCATTTGGCTTGACGATTGTCGCCATGGCATATAGCATTGGCAATATTTCTGGTTGCCACATCAATCCTGCTGTTTCTCTTGGCGTTCTTATGACTGGTGGAATGACTTTTGCTGAATTTATTCAGTATGTTATTGCACAGTGCCTTGGCGCTCTTGTTGGCAGTGGTGTCCTTTGCGTAATTTTTGAACTTGGTGACGTGTTGGACTTGACAGGTGGTTTTGGTTCAAATGGTCTTGCAAATCTTGCTGATTCTGCAATGGCTGGGCTTTTGGTTGAAATTGTTCTTACATTTATTTTTGTCATTGCCATTCTTGGTGTAACTTCAAAGAAAGCTTCACACGGCTCATTTGGCGGGCTCGTAATTGGTCTTACCTTGACATTAGTTCACCTTTTAGGCATCGGACTTACAGGCACATCTGTAAACCCAGCCAGAAGTTTTGGACCAGCGGTAGTTGCTGCAATTACAGGAGTTACAGGTCCAATTTCTTGCCTTTGGGTGTTCATTGTTGGGCCATTCATTGGTGCGGCACTCGCAGCTACTGTTTATAAATTTTTAGAAAATTAATTAGTAACAAAAAAGGGTTTCAGTTGATTTACTGAAACCTTTTTTTGTTTTTGTAATATTAAGTAATTTTTTGTTATAATCTTTTTATCAAATTTTTAGGAGGAGTTTTTATGAAAAAGTTTTTAAGAAGTTTTTCCGTAGTTCTTCTTGCTTTTGTTCTTGTTTTTAACGTAACAGGTTCTGCAATTTCTGCACCGTCAAAGACTGCTACCCCAACAGTTTGGGGCATGGGGTTAAAAAATCCAAAGGTCTTTGGCCACCGTCATCAAGACCTTGATTCAGTCGCTTGCACAGTCGCGACGGTGTATCTTTTGAAAAACCGTGGCATTGATGCAGAAGCTTGCAGATTGGACGACTATAACAGTGAAACAAAGTTTGTATTAAAGTATTTTAATCTTAATCCAAACATAAAGAAAATTGACAAGGTCAATGACAAAGAGCAGGTTATTATGGTTGACCACAATGAGTTTAGCCAGAGCGCACCAAACATTAAGAATGCTACTTTGAAGCTTGTTATCGACCACCATGGTTTGAGTGGCTTCACATGGTCAAGCCCAATAGAAATTCACACCTATCCAACCGGTGCTGCTTCTTCAATTCTTTACAGTATGTTGAAGGCTGAGAATTTGTTAAGCAACAAGGAAGTTAATGCACTTTTATTGAGCGCAATTATCTCTGATACCCTTTGCCTTACTTCTCCAACCACAACGGACATAGACAAAGAAGCAGCAAATGCGTTAGCAAAGTTACTTGGGCTTGATCTTCAAAAATATGGTCGTGAAATGTTGAGTGCTAGTGCGACCATTGACGGAAAATCAGAAAGAGATGTTTTGCTTGAAGATTCAAAGCTTTATGAAATAAACGGTGTTAAATACAGAGTGTCTGCGGTGAATGTTACTACAACAAAGCCATTTTTAGCTAGACAAAAAGCATTTGAAGCAGAAATGAAAAAGATTATAGCAGAGGACAAAATAAACTTCTTTGCTGTGATGGTGACGGATATCCTTAAGAGTGATACAGAGCTCTTTGTCCTTGGTGATATGGCGCAGCAGATAACAAAGAAAGCCTTTAACAAGGATCTCGTGGATAATCACGTGCTTTTGAAGGGTGTTGTTTCCCGTAAGAAACAAATCGTTCCACCAATTACAGATGCATTGAAATAATAGAGAAAAAAGAAGAGAGCGAGGATAATTCCTCGCTCTCTTTTGTTATATCTTGTAAAAAGTTAAGCGTTAATTTTTTCTAATAAGGTGGGGTAGTCGGTTTTGCCGTTACCCAAGAGTGGCAATTCTTCCATGTAAAGAAGTTTCTTTGGAATTGCAATTTCTGCCATACCAATTTCGGATAATGCATTTTTAACTTCCTGACACTTCAAATCTGGATCAGTGGTAACTGCTACGATTACTTCTTTTTCTCCTACTGGTTGTGCCACAACTGCAAAGGTTTTGTCTGGGTAGATAGCTAGCAAAGCTTCTTCTATAGACGGAAGAGAGACCATTTCACCGCCAAGTTTTGCAAAGCGTTTGGCTCTGCCTAATACAGTGACATAGCCCATGTCATCTATTGTTACAATATCGCCAGTGTCATACCAGCCATCTGGCAATGGTTCAATTACGCCAGGGGCAGTGGCACGCATGTAGCCTTTCATAATGCTGTCACCCTTCAGCCAAAGTCTGCCACCTTCTGTCACACCCTCTATAGGTTCAAGGCGATATTCAAGTCCCTCAACAATTGGACCAACTGTGCCAGTTCTATGGTGTGCATAATAGTTATGGGCAACAATTGGTGAACATTCTGTGACGCCATAGCCTTCTATAATGCGAATATTAAAACGCTCCATCCAAATACTTTGTGTAGAGGCTTTTGTTTTTTCTCCGCCTTGAACAACAATTCTCATTGTTGCAAAGTCGTAATTATCGCTTGCCGCCTTGCCATAGCCAGCAAGGAATGTATCTGTGGCAAAAAGAATTGTGATACGCTCGTCGTAACACAGGCTAGCAATGGTTTTATACTGCAATGGATTGGGGTAGAAATATGCCATGAAGCCAAGCACCATTGGGAAGTAAAGTCCGCAGAGCCCAAAGGAGTGGAAAATTGGCAGCACACAAAGCGCTCTGTCAGTGCGGTAAAAATCAACCCTCGTTACAGTTTGATAGGCATTTGTGTTTATGTTTTTGTATGACAGGACAACACCTTTTGGAAGTCCCTCGCTACCAGATGTGAAGAGGAGATAGGCAGGTTCTTCTGTTTCTTTTAAAAGCTTTGCGCTTGCTCGTCTAGCGGATACAAAGTGTGTCTTGATAGCTTTGCACAATTTTTGCCATGCCGTTATTATATGAGCTTCGTCTTCCAAATAAATTACACGGCAGCCGGCTTCTGTTGCAGCATTGATTAGATGCCCGAGCTTGCCCATTGTAACAAATTTGCTGGAAGTAATAACTGTTTTTATACCGCCTATTTTTAGACAATTTTTTAACTGCTTCACGCCTTGAGAGAAGTTTAGCATAGCGGGAACTTTTTTCATCTTTTGCAATGCAAAGATTGTAACTGCGCCAGCCACAGAAGTTGGTAAAAGAACTCCTACATATTGCTCTTTTATCTTTAGCTTATTTATAAGGTGTTCAAAGAGTAAAATGCGAGTAATTAAACCGTTGTATGTGACAGGCTCCGAACCTGCATCGCAGTAAAGTCGTGTTTTTCCGCCATAGGTTGCGCGGCTATCCAGCAAAACGTCCCAAGTAGGCTTATGGCGACGGCGAGCGATGAGCGCGGCATTATCCATCAAGCGCTCTAGTGCTCTGCCTGCCTTTGCATATTCTATGCGGGAAGTGCGTTGCATTTCGTCGCTATCACTGTTGCTTTGTCCAAGCTTTAAATCTTGAACAGGAAGAATTGTTATCTCAACATGGGTAAACAAGCGTGGCCACTTTTTGTGTGCCAAACGAGAGAAGTGCGTGCGCTCTGTTCCCTCAATGTGTATTGGAAGAACGCGTGCGCCAGTGTGTAACGCAATCGCGGCAACGCCAGCAGACACTTTCATTGGGTTTCCCGTCGTTGTTGGCTGTAGCTCGGGGAAGATGACGCACCTGCCACCACTTTTTAGAAGTGTTAAGAAATATTTTAATGTTATTGGTGAATCAGCGTCAAGAATGTGTGTTTCTGCGAGAGGTAGGAAATATTTTACATATCTTTTTTGTGCAAGGCGGCGTTCAATAGCAAATGGCACAGATTCGGGCAAAAAAAGTGCCAAGAGCAAAGGGTCAATGAAAGAAACATAATTAGGCGCTATAAGCACGCCAGAGCCCATGTTCTTCCAATTTTCTATTCCCTTTACCTTGACTCTAAAGAAAAATCTAACTAAAAATTTAATAATAAATCTCTTCATTTACCCTTGACATCTCCGAAGATATTTTATGTAACCAAATTTGCAATATAACAAACCGCCATTGTCTAACCTGAACATTTTAACATAACGCCAAAGATATAACAAGAAAAAATAACAGAATTAAGACAAAAAAATATGAGTTAGCATTTGCTAACTCATATTTTTTATAAACTATTTTATAATAATTCTTCCTTGTGTCTTTGAATATTCGCTTGCAGGAATTTTTCCTTTTAGGGAGCCCTCAATGTATTTCACATATGTTTTGTAGAAGTGCTCGTTTGTAATCTGGTTCAACACCTTGCAGTTTTCCGTAATGGTGTTTCCGTCACCGCCAGCAATGAGTGCGAAGGAGTTACCGGCAACTGTGTAGGTTTTCTTTGGATCAATTGCTTCTTCCTTGCCGTCATCTGTAACGAGCTTCGCAGAAACAACGCGACGTTTGCCCTTGATTGCCTTAAAGAGGCTATTTTCAATGATGACTGGGGTAGGAATTGAGGTGTCAACCACAACCTTGAGTCCAGATATATGCATGAAGGCGCCGTTCTCTTCCTTTGGCTCCTTGCTCTTTGGGTCGAAGTGTAGATCTTCATATTTTGCTGTTTTTGAATATGCAAATTCGAGAAGGTCAAGCAACTGCTGACCGCTTACTTCAATTTTGACGAGGAAGCTGACAGCTGGGAAAAGGTTAAAGAGGTCTTTTTCTGTTAATTTCCCCTTGCTGATTTTTGCCTTTAAGCCACCGCCGTTCATAAGTCCAATTTGTGCTCCTGCTGCATAGCGTGAAGCATCTGCTGTGAAATTACCAAATGGCATTTCTGCAACCTTGGAGAGGCGTTCGCCCTTCTCGTTCAAACGAGTCATGGTGACTTCGCTTTCACCAACTTCACGTGAAAGTTGTTTTTCCATTTGACCGACAATAGCGTCAATTTTTTTCTGGACTGCTTCGTCACGTTTTGCCACATCTTTTTTATTAATTAGCTCTGTTTTTGCTGTCTTGTCGTTATAAATTGTTACATGACCGACATTCTCCAACCAGCAGCCTGTGCTTGTAATAGGAACAAGTTTTCCACTCTTGTCCTTCTCCTCTTGACGTGGAAGAACGCTGTGTGAGTGGCTGTCCAAAACGAGGTCAGCACCTGTTGTGTTGTGAACAAGGTCTATTGACTGGTATGGCGCAAAGTTTGCATCTGTGCCCAAGTGGGTGAGAAGGATAACCATTTCTGCGCCAGCCTTACGGCAGGAATTGATTGCCTGCTGCACACTTTTATAGAAAGAGGGACTGTTTTGTGCAGAGCCCCTTCCCCAAAGTGACCAGATGTATTTTCCATCTTTCATGAAATATCTTGGGTTACCATCGGTGATTGCCATTGGCGTAACAACACCGACAAAACCAATTTTCATCTTTTTACCCTTGCCGTAATTAACTGTCTCAACAAGGAAAGGCTTAATCATGTTAAGAGGATTTTTACCTGGACCAGTGTAAGCTAGGTTTGATGCAAGCCAATTCTTAACATTGCTGCGTTTGATTGCACTAACAAGTGCGGGGAACTGGTAGTCAAATGCGTGATTACCAAGAATTGCGATGTCGTAATTCAAGAGGTTCATAATGTCAACGGTGTATTCACCAAATGAGAAAGCACCGTAGGCTGTGCCTTGAATAGCGTCACCTAAATCAATGAGGAACAACTTCCTGTTTGGATTTTTGCTTTGCAGATCATTCTTGATTGCGGCAACACCAGCGAAGCCAATATTTTCACTGTAATGGCAGTGAGTGTCGTGTGTGAAGAGGATTTCTGCCACTGTTTCTGCAGCAATACTGCTTGAGCAAAGGCAAACCAAAAGAACAAAAGAAACTAAAAGCGTTTTAAATGTGTGTTGAAATTTTTTTGAAAAAGTCATAATCCACACTCCCTTCCTGCACATTTTCGCAAAAAATTAATTTTTTGTCAATTAAAAATCGTAAAAAACAGTCTCTTGACAGAGAGAAATTTTTGCTATATAATCGCACACGCTCGTGGGGGTATAGCTCAGTTGGGAGAGCGCTTGAATGGCATTCAAGAGGTCAGGGGTTCGAATCCCCTTATCTCCACCATTTATATAAAAAAACACAGCAGGTGCACACGGATTATCGTGTGCACCTGCTTCTTTTATTGCTTTATAATTTTATTTTTTCCACCAGTTTTTTATTGCTTCAAGGTTATTTTTTACCTTTTGTTTAACAGCTTTTTTTATGTCTTGATTTGATGGAACTGACTGTGTTTTTGATTTATCTTTTTGTGCTTTTGGTGTTTGAGTTGAAATGCGTGTCTGTAAAAGGTTTATTTCTGTTTCACTTAACCCGACATAGTTATGCAGATATGACCTTACAGCCTGCTGTAAAGAAACATTGTCACCAGTGCCACTGCGCCAATCAACGGCTTGAGGAGACTTCATAATGCTAGGTGTGCAAAGAGCTATCAAAAGTCTTGCCACGGTGTATTGCTTTATAGTGTTATATTCAGGGCTTCCCTGTGCTACGTTTAACATATTTTCATAGCTTTTCATGTAATCCTCTGTGACCTCTGTTTTATCTGCTCCACCAAGTCCTTCAAGTAGCAAGCAGAAGAAGCCAGCCTTCTCATCACCGAATGTGTCATGTATAAGATATGGTCCGTCGTGCTTGAGCATAAAACGAAAAGCGTTTGCAAAGCTTGCGGTGTCCTGCTTGTCAAAATGGAAACCACGTGTTTTGATAGCGCAAACTTGACCGTTTGCCAGAAGCTTTTTGTAATAGCCAGCATTAGCCTGTTTTGTTAGTGCCTGTGCCTCTGCGTTGCTTTCAGCAAGGTTGATGACGGTGGCAATATGAGCTTCATTTGCAAGTCTGTCTGCTGTCTCATACATGGCAGAATTTTTCTTGAAGTCAATGGGGCTTGAGCTGCGATACAAAACACCACGTTTCATATTTCCCTGTGTAATTTCTCTAAAATTTGCAGGTTCACTCGATGTGCGGAGTTTTCGTATCATTGCTAAAGTCGTCATATCTGGCGTGTGTGCTTGGTATCTTGCACGGGTGATTTTTATCGGAGCACCAAGATTTGTTTTGAAAATTTTTGCAAAATCTACGTTTGCAATTGCCAATGCGAGGTAAGGTGATGCATGGCTGTCTGCAACTAGCGAAAAACCATAGATACCGTTTTCTTTAATGGAATTGACAAAAGGAACGTAGAAAGCACCAGCGTGAGGCACTTCCACCATAAAGATGTCACCAGCTCTGTAGCCGGCACTTATAAAATCTGATACGGTCAGTGAAAGAACGCTATTGCCAAAGTTGTCAAAAGATTTGATCTTTGCTGTAACTGGCTTGAGGTAGGGGAGTTTGGACTTGCTTTGTGCGGCACTTGCCATAGAAGTGCCAGAAAAGAATACTGCCAATAACATCGTAAAAGCTAAAAACTTGTTGCGTAACATCGTAAAATCCTCCTTTTATTTTTTATTTTACCATAGGCTCCATGACGGACTAACCCTATGATGTATAATTTCTCCTCTTTTGTATGCAAAATATCCTGCAAGAGCAATCATTATTCCATTGTCTGTGCAAAGATGTTTCTGTGGCATGTAAAGAGTTATACCGTGTTTTTTACAGAAATCTTGTAATGCCGAACGAATTGCACTATTCGCCGCCACACCACCGGAAATTGTGAGAGTTTTGACTCCCGTCTTTTCAAAGGCAAGAGCAAGTTTTGAAGTTAAAATTTTGCACACAGTATTTTGGAAACTTGCTGCAAGGTCGTTTAATGGGAAATTTTTGCCGAGCTTGCTGGCATCATCTTTCAAATTTGTTGCAAGGTTTATTGCAGCGGTTTTCAGTCCGCTAAAGCTAAATTCTATTTCTTTTGTGTCACATAATGGTGTGGGGAGATTATAAATTGCCTGCCCCGTCTGTGCCAGCTTGTCAATGACGGGACCGCCAGGATAGCCAAGCTCAAGGAATTTTGAAAGTTTGTCAAAGGCCTCACCCACGGCATCATCTCGAGTTGTTCCAAGCAACTCATAATTGCCAAAATCTTTTACCCAAACAATTTCTGTGTGACCGCCTGATATAATTAGCGAAATAAAAGGTGGCGTTATGTCTTTTGCATCTGCCAAATTTGCAAAAATATGCCCCTCAAGATGATTTACAGCGGTAAAGGGAACATTCCACCCAAAGGAGAGTGCACGAGCTGTCATTGCTCCAACCAAAAGTGACCCCATAAGCCCTGGCCCTGTTGTAGCCGCAATGAGCGATATTTCTTTTGAGGGGTTTTTCACGCCAGCGGTGGCAAGAACGTCATCAAGAAGTGGCATAATTGCCTCTTGGTGCATTCTGCTTGCAAGCTCGGGGATAACACCTCCCCAAATTTTATGGCTGTCAATTTGACTTGCTGTTTTTTCAGCTAGGACGTTAAGTTCATCGTCAATGACAGCGATTGACGTGTCATCGCAACTTGATTCAATCCCAAGCGTTAAAAATTTTATTTGATTACTTTCCATGTTACCTTGTTATTTTCATAGGAAATATCTATTGTGTTTTTCCCCTTTAGTGTCTTTGTAGGCACGCGAAAGACAAAATAACCGTCTGTCCCTGACGGAAACTCTCCAAAAGGATTCGAGGCAGACGGGCTCAAGATGTCGTCTTGCTGTAATTGATAATCCCCGACTTTTATTTTTAGTGGGTCAAGATTCCAAACCTGATCAAAAGTTACATGGCAGGCAAAACAAACATACTTATCCATATCAGCATTTGCAAAAGAGAATGATGCGTCGTAGAACCAATTTGGCAAACTGTTAAAATTTGACAGATTTTCAACGAGCTCATAGTCACTCATCACAAATTCAAGAATTGCCCTATACCCCACAATCATGTCTCCTAATTGACTCGCATCAATAAAAAGAACTGAGAGTCTCTCTTTATACATTTTGTCCTGCTCTTCCAAGCTGTGGGTCATTCCTTCAAATCTAGTTTCAGCATTGGCAATAGAAAGAGAAAAGAGTGACAGAGTGGCAAGCAGAATTATAATTTTACATAGCTTCTTCATTTGTTTCATCTCCTGAATTTTTGTATCCCTTGCTCTTCCGTAACATAGAAAGCAAGAGTGACCATTCATCAAATTTAAAGCACAATGTGGTTATAGTGTAGCTTGCAATGGAAACTAAACCGGCTGCACAAAGCCACACAATGCGAATAGCCATGCTTGTCTTTAAGTTGAATGGAATTGTGTATGTAAAAATTGTCGTAACAACAGCCATAATTACGAGGGCAAGCAATTGCTTTGCGGTGAAATCTTTTGCAAAAACTTCGAGCTTTAGCCCAAGATTTTTTCGTAATGTTAAGGTCGCGTATGTTGCAGCAGTTGTAAAGGCAACGCATGAAGAAATTGCGAGCCCATAGAGGCCAAACAGTCTGGAAAAAATTATCCCGCAGGCGAGATTTGTGGCAACATTTATTGCTGTGACCTTAACTGCAACCTTTGGCAAACGAATTGCGTATATTGCTCTCATGGTTATAGTTACGCATGACATTGCTGGTAGAGCAAGTGCATAGATGGAAAGTGCTCCAGCAGTAGCGACTGCATTTTCATGAGTAAATGCTCCGCGGAAGAACAAAATTTGCACAATCGGAAATGAGAGAAGTGCGAGGCAAATTGCAACAGGCAAAATGATAAAAAAGTTAAAACGAAGTGAATCCCGCACAAAATCTCTAAATCCTTCCTTGTCTGAAGGGTCAAGCTTGGAGAGTAGTGGCAATACAGCTTGGCTTATCGCAATGACAAATATCCCAAGAGGAAGCTGCAAAACTCTATCTGCATAGTTCAAAATGGAAATAGAGCCGGCTTGAAGATATGAGCCCAAAATTCTGTTTATAATAGGATTGAGTTGATTTAAGGAAAGCCCTGCTGCATATGGAAGAAAGAGCGTCATCATTGCTTTCAGTTCATCATTGTCACGGCGTGGAATTGCAGGCACAAAGGCAAAACCTTTCTTTGATGAATAGATAATCTGCAGAAACATTTGTGCAAATCCACCGAGCAAAACTGCAACAGCAAGGTAATAAACTGTTAAATGATGTCTTGTAAAGTAGAGAAAAAGTATAAAAACTGCGTTGCTTAAAGCAGGTGCAATTGCGGGTATGAAGAAAGAATTTACACTATTTAATACACCCATTGCAAGAGCTGCAACAGAAATGAGCATAATGAATGGAAACATATATCGTGTTAATGTTACAGCGACAGTTTTTGTTTCACCTATGAAGCCAGGTGCGATAAATTTTACAAAAAGAGGAGCTCCAAAAATTCCAAGCAAAGCGACTGTGCCCGAGGCAAGAATAATGACAGTAAGAGCTTGCTTAGCGAGATTTGCAGCTTTTTTTTCGCCACCGTGTTGCAACAATCTGGCAAAAACAGGGACAAACGAAGCAGAAAGCGCGCCTTCTGCCAAGAGTTGTCTTACCATATTTGCCAAGGTGTAAGCGACAAAAAAAGCGTCCAGCTGCCAAGTTGCACCAAAAAAAGCCGCGACGCTCATTTCTCGCATGAGTCCAAGCACGCGACTGATCATGGTGCCGACCATCATAGAAGACGCTCCACCTATCATTTGTGTCATATTTTGATTTTTGTTTTCACTACTCATAAGAGCTACCTCGAGCGAAGAAAATTATCTTGTAATACGAAGCGTATATTATCCTCATTTTCCTTGCTCGTCAATATGTTTTGTATAAAAAACAATAAAGAGAGATACTCAATGAGCATCTCTCTTTATTGTTACTTACTTAGCGATTTACAGCTTCCTTTAAGTGCTTACCAGCACGGAAAACAGGAACTTTTTTCGCTGGGATGTTGATAACCTGACTTGGTTTCTGTGGGTTACGTCCCTTGCGTGCAGCTCTCTTCTGCACATCAAACGTACCAAAGCCAACCAACTGAACTTTCTCACCCTTCTTCAATGACTTGAAGATGTCAGCGAAGATTGTGTCCACTACAGCTGCGAGCTTCTTCTTTGTAAGACCATCAACGTCTTTTGCTACTGCATTAACGAGATCAACTTTCGTCAATTCAAAGCACCTCCAATAATATTTGTGGGCAAGCACCCACACAAGATAGTAAGTGCATTTATATACTTTTTTTTAGATTTGTCAAGCAAAATTTTTATAAAAAATAAAAAGGTAGATTGTAATTTCAACTTGCAAAAAATCTATGATTAATGAGTTTGTGGACAATAGGGGGGCTTTGCCTCTAAAATTTTTTCTGCAAGCTTTGTAATTCCTTATAAAATAATTCTTCTGGTGTGCTGTAGCCAAGGATTTTTCTCGGAAGTCTATTACAAAATTTTGTTACTTGGCTTATATATTCATCTGTGAGATCTTCTATCTTTGTGCCCTTTGGAATGTAACGTCTTAAAAGTCTATTGTGACGTTCATTAGCTCCTTTTTCAAATGCTGAATATGGATGGGTAAAATAAATTAGCGTCTTACTTGTCCTTTCTAATTCAGAAAGATTCGTAAACTCTGAGCCATTATCTGTTGTAATGGTCTTGA
>JAZLJR010000041.1:0-6108 GCA_045617925.1 Synergistaceae bacterium | reverse complement strand
ACGTTCTTCACCTCCCTTTGGACTCCGGCGTCTAACCCTTTAGACGCAGGGAAAATTATTCTCCACGAAGAATTCGTGGAAATCGGATTATATATCAAGTCCTTTCACTTGTCAAGTGGGTGAAAGTTATGGACAATTATTAGAAAATTATGCTATACTTTCATATGTGTTGACTAATAAGGATAGTTGTAAAAATCATATAGTTTGAGGGGAATTTTTATGAGAAATTTTGATGTGGCAATAATCGGAGCAGGACCAGCAGGGCTCACTGCAGCGGTCTATGCTCGCCGTGCAGGGCTAACAACAGTTGTGATAGAAAAAGTTGCTCCTGGCGGACAGATAAACATTACAGATGAAATAGAAAACTGGCCTGGAACACAAAAAATGAAAGGTGCAGACCTAGGCAAAAGTTTTAAGGAACACGCCTTGAGTTTTGGTGTTGAACTTCTTATGACAGAGGTCAAGTACATTAAAAAAACGCAGGACGACAAGAAAAAAATAATTGTCACAACAGATGGCGAGGTGGAAGCAGGTGCTGTTATCCTTGCTACCGGTGCACATTTTAGAAAGCTTGGTGTAATGGGCGAAGCGGAATTTACGGGTATGGGCGTTTCCTACTGTGCTGTTTGTGACGCGCCTTTCTTTGAAGGACTTGATGTTGCCGTTGTTGGTGGCGGAAATGTCGCTGTGGAAGAAGCCTGCTACCTCACAAATTTTGCTAACAAGGTTTATATTATTCATAGACGCGACGAATTTAGGGCAGATTACGCTGCAAGCAAAAAGGCACTTGGCAACAAAAAAATTGTTCCTGTTTGGGATAGCGTAGTGGAAAGCATAGACGGTGAAGATTTTGTTGAAGGTGTGACAGTAAAGAACGTAAAGACTGGCGAAACAAAAAAAATAGCAGTCTCCGGTGTCTTTGTTTTTATCGGAACAGAGCCAAATACTGCTGTTTTGCAGGATAGCAGTTTAAACATAGAAACGGCAAATGGTGGCTGGATAAAGACAACAGAAAAAATGGAAACATCAGAAGCAGGAATTTTTGCCGCTGGCGACCTGCGTGACAAATTCTTACGCCAAGTTGTGACGGCAGCTTCAGACGGCGCAATCGCCGCCATGAGTGCATACCAGTTTTTAAAATAGAGGAGCAAAAAATGAAATTAAGTGAATTTGTGAAAAAAATTGAAGAAATAATGCCACTTTTCACTCAAGAGGACTGGGACAATTCCGGTCTTTTGGTGAGTGAGGGAGACAAAGAAATAACAAGCATTGCCTTGGCACTTGACGCCACGCCTGAAAATGTGACAAAGGCAAAAGAAATGGGAGCAGAATTACTCTTGACTCACCACCCCATCATCTATTCTCCACTCAAAAATGTTTGTGGCGGAAGCCTTGCAAACGACACAATAATTTCTGCCTTGAAAAATAGCATTGCAATTTATTCTTGCCACACGCCATTTGACAGTGCAGCACGTGGAGTCAATTTCGCTTTTGCAACGCTCATGGGGCTTGAAAATATCACGCCACTTGCCCCCTGTAACAACAAAGCATACGGTCTTGGCGTTTGGGGCGAATTGCCAGAGGCGCTAGATTCCAAGGGGCTTTCTATTATCTTGAAAGAAAAATGCCATCAAAAAAATTTCGTTTTTTACGGTTTTGATGAATTAAAGACAAACAGGCGTGTGAAAAAAATTGCCATTGTCGGTGGCGGTGGTGCCAGCATGTGGGGCTTCGCAAAGAGTGCCAATGCGGATTGCTACATCACATCAGACCTCACATATCACCACAGGGAAGCAGCACTCTATGAAGGGCTTGCACTCGTTGGAGCAGACCACGGAGAAATGGAAGGAGCTACAATTCCTTTCTTAAAACAGCTTGCAGAGGAAGTAACAGGACTCCCAATTACGCAAATTGAAAACAACGGAACAGATTTTTCATACGGGCTTGAGCTTTATAAACTTGCTTCAAAAACAAAGGACACACCTTTGAAAGATGACCCCTTGATGAAATTACTATCAAACGGAGTTAGTATTAAGACAAGATTTTAATTTACAAGAAAACGAGGATTATATACCTTACCTGCTTTGCGGTTGGATACAAAAGAATGCTCGATGGACGACTAGTCCACCTCCGCTTCTTTTGCACCCAACCGCGTTGCATCTAAGGCATCTAATCCTCGTTTTTGTTTTGGTGTTTTTTTAGCTTTGTAAGGGCTTTATGTGATTTTTTACGGCTAATTTTTCTCCCTCATCGACATTGCGATTTTTTCCGGTGTTACAGGAAGCTCTCTATGCCATACGCCTGTTGCACGGTGAATAGCTTGAACAATTGCAGGAGCTGGGGTGTTTATTGTTATTTCACCGATAGACTTTGCACCAAATGGTCCTGTTGGCTCGTAGCTACTTTCAAACTCTACCCTCATGTGACCGACATCGAGTCTTGTCGGAATTTTATATTGCATGAGTGAGCTTTCCATTATCTGCCCAGCTTCTGTGTAGGTAACATTTTCTGTCAAGGTATGACCTATTGCCTGAGCAAGACCGCCTTCTGTTTGTATCCTGCAAAGTGCAGGGTTAATCGGAGTTCCACAGTCAACCACGGCACAGTAATCAAGTATTTCAACATGTCCTGTTGCCTTGTCAAGTTCTAGCTCCACCATGCCGACCATGTATGGAGGCGGGGAAACACTTGAGGAATATTGTTCCGTTACAGACACGGGACACAAAAAATCGTTTTGACTCTTGTAAACAAGCTCGCTTATACTCATACGTTGCCCAGTTGTCTTACATTCCACAGAGGCGTTTTTATAAACCGTGTCTTCCAAATTGCAATTTAATGCTTCTGCTGCAGCAAAACGGAGAATCTTTTTTAATTTTTCACAAGCATTAACTGTAGCTTGCCCTGTGACGTATGTTCCGGCGGAAGCGTATGAGCCGGAATCGTATGGTGAAAAGTCTGTGCCAGGGTCATACACTTGAACTTTATCCATACTACACTCCATACACTCTGCAACCATTTGTGCAAGAATTGTGTCCGAACCAGTGCCAAGGTCTGCCACGCCAATTGTAAGTGCGAAGGAGCCATCTTCCAGTGCTTTTAGTGTAGCACCGCCAATATCACGGCCGGGAATGCCAGAGCCCTGCACTGACATGGCAACACCAGCTGTCCGAACACGACCCGACCCCATATCACGCACGGGATATTTCTCCTCCCAGTTAAACATTTTTTTGCAATGTTCCATACAGCGGTCAAGGGCACAGGCGTTTGCCATTTCGACGTCGTCGTATGACTTCATCAGCATACCCTCACGCACCATGTTTTTATTTCTTATTTCAACGGGGTCAATGCCTAGATTGTCTGCTAATTCGTTAACAATTGTTTCTACTGCAAAGGTTCCCTGTGGAGCACCATATCCGCGGTATGCGCCTGATGACTCCAAATTTGTATATACAGCTTCATAGGAGAAACGGTAAGCTTCAAGGTTTGCCGTGTAAAGAGGAATAGACTTGTGTCCGACAAGTAATGCCACTGTGTATGTCTGTTCGCTATATGCGCCGGCATTCAAGAGTGTGTAGAGGTCTATTGCCCGTATTGTCCCGTCTTTCATAGCACCAATGCGGACGGTAACATCTGTTGCGTGTCGAGGTGAGCCGATGGTCATGGATTCTTCTCTTGTATATATCATTTTGCATGGTTTGCCTGTCTTTAATGTGGCAAATGCTGGGTAAATTTCTGACACAACAGAGCCCTTTGCGCCAAATCCCCCACCAATGCGAGGACGTTCAACATAGAGCTTGCTGACTGGAATGCCAAGTGCTGTTGCCAATATGCGTCTGCAATGGAAAATAACTTGTGTGGAAGAAACTACCCGCAAATTTCCCATTTTGTCAATTTCGGTAAAGGTTGAAAAGTTTTCCATAGGTGTTTGGCTAAATGCCTTCATGCTGTATGTTCGTTCAAGGACGATATCACAAGTTTTGAAAACAGAGTCAACATCGCCGTCAGAATGAACACCACTTGCCACTAGGTTTCTTTTTTGGTCTGCCCCTAGCGTTACTCCTTTGCTGGAAGGGTGTGTGTCAAACGGAATGCTCCAATCATCCTCTGGGTGAACGATTACAGGGTTGTCCTTTGCTTTCCTAAAATCAATTACGGCTTCCAGCACGTCGTATGTAACCTTTATCAGCTTCATGGCCTTTAACGCAATCTTTTCTGTTTGGGCAACTACTATTGCGACAGGGTCGCCAATAAAACGCAAATGTCTATCAAGAATAAGTCTGTCATAGGCACAAGGCTCAGGGTATGTTAAGCCATTTGTGGTAAAACGATTCCTTGGGACATCTTCCCAAGTGTAAATGTCAACCACGCCAGGAACTTTCTTTGCAATGGAAGTGTCAATTGTTTTTATCATTGCGTTTGCGTGGGGGCTTTTTAGCAATTTAACAATTAACGCGTCTTGTGGTGCAAAATCATCTGTAAAAGCAGGCTTGCCGAGAAGAAGGCTTTCTCCCTGTATTTTTTTTATGCTTTTATTTACTACCTTTAATTCATCAATTTTCATCTGTCGCACCCTTTTTACCCTTTACGACTATTCAAGAAATTCCTAATGCCACGCAGTTGCCCCTCGTAACCAGAACAACGGCAAAGGTTACCAGCTAAATATTCTTTAATTTCTTCGTCTGTGGGGTTTTTGTTTTCACGAAGAAGGGCAACGATATTTACAACGTAACCGGGATTGCAGAAACCGCACTGCTCCGCACCCTGCTCTGCAATGAAGCCTATGAATTCCTTTGCTTCTTCCTGCAGACCTTCCAAGGTGTAAACCTCGTGCCCGTCTGCACGAGCGGCAAGACAAGAGCAGGAAAGAATTGGACGTCCGTCAAATAAGACCGTGCAAAGCCCACAATTAGAAGTGTCACAACCACATTTTACGCTGAAGCACCCGTTGCTTCTAAGCATGGAAAAGAGCGTGTCATCTGGCTCAATATTGGTTGTCAGCATTTGTCCGTTAAGGTTTAATGTTATCTCCATTAGAGTAACCCTCCTAATTCATTCAAGCAACGCTCAGTCAGGACTCCGACAAGATGTGAGCGATACTCTGCACTGGCTCTCATGTTGCTTTGAGTTGGTGTAATGCTTTCTGCGTATGAGGCAAAATTTTTGACAGCTTCTTTTGTTAAAGTGCCTTGTAAAAGGTTTCTTTCGTCATTTATAATCATAGCTCGTCCCGGTCTTGCCCCGATTACAACTCTATAATTGCCTGCAAGACAAGAAACAGCACAGGTCAAAACAGGAAGGTCTGTCTTTTGATTTCTCATTGATTTATAGATAAATTTTGCAGGAGTTTTTTTGACAATTATGCGAATTAAAATATCATTGTCCTGCTTTGATTTTATAAAGTCTGACATTGGAATGAGTCCGCCCTTGTATAGCTCCACAAAGGAATCCATGGAAGCAAAAAGCGTCATGACATCGGAGAAGCCGAAGCGTGACCAGATGCTGCCGCCAAGGGTAGCCATATTTCTGAACTGAACGCCAACGATATTGCGAAGGGCATCGCCTATTGCGCCGTTTGTGTAGTCGCAAAAAGACTTGTTTGTTTCAAGCTGGCGGAGTGTCACCATTGCACCAAAAGAAAATTCCTCGTTTGTCTCTTCAATTTTGTCTAGCCCAAGATTGGAAATGTCTATGATGTTTTGAAGTGGGAGAGAACTCATGCGAAGCCACATCATACCGGCGATAATTTTATTTGTTCTTGCTTTGTTAAGCTCGTATGCTTCGTCAAGTGTTTTGACACGGACATAATTTTTGCAGTTAAGCATGTTTATCTCCTCTTTCTTTTATTCTCAAACTATTGGTAGGATACCATAAAAAGCCATCTTGTCAAACAGTTAGTATTGTTTTTTGTTCTATGTGACAAATTCTTGCACGGTATGGGATATAATGCTATAATTTTTGTCATCAATAATTTACGGGGTGTCCGTGATGAAAAAATCATATTTTATAATAATTGTATGTGTGTTTGTGCTTTTCATTGGAGCGTTTTTTGCGTTTACCGGCAAAAAAAGCACATCTATAAAGAACAGCGATGAAGCTTTCTCCATTACT
>JAZLJR010000040.1:0-17990 GCA_045617925.1 Synergistaceae bacterium | reverse complement strand
AGAGCCTGAGTGCTGCAAGACAACAAGCACACCAGATGAACGAAACATTGTCTAACATAGAAAAGGGCTTTGATACCGTAAACAATCAGCAAGTGATGCTCGCAAAACAGCAAAAAACACTTGCACAGCGCAATTACGACCTTGAAGCAGCCAGCTATGATAATACTGCTCGTATTCAACAGTTGGAAGAAGAACTCGCGGCCTTGAGAGAATATATTAAAGAGAAGAAGAAGGCTGAAGAAGATAAAAAGAAACGTCAGGAAGAAGATAAGAAAAAGAAAAAATCACGTTCCAACAAGAAGAAGTAATAGAGCAAAAAAAATGGCCACAAGTGAAATTTCACTTGTGGCCATTTTTTGTATGCTTTATGAACTTTATGTTCTTTATGGCAAAAGAATTAGCAAATGCCCTGTGCCATCATTGCATCGGCAACCTTTTTGAAGCCTGCGAGGTTTGCCCCTGCAACGAGGTTGTAACCAAGTCCTGCTTCTTCTGCTGCTGCAACGGATGCAGCATGGATGTTCACCATGATGTTGTGAAGCTGGGCATCAACTTCCTCTGCTTTCCATGAAAGGCGCTCGGAGTTTTGGCTCATTTCGAGTCCTGATGTTGCAACGCCGCCGGCATTGACTGCCTTTGATGGTGCAACAATCATATTTTTCTGCTCCATGAGGAAGAAGAGAGCGTCGTTTGTTGTTGGCATATTGGCAACTTCAATGTAATACTTTGTGCCGTTTGCAAGGATTTTCTTTGCCTCTGTCATATCAACTTCGTTCTGATATGCACATGGCATGCAGATGTCTGCCTTCTGGCCCCATGGCTTCTGTCCTGCAATGAACTGCACGCCGAATTTGTCTGCGTAATCCTGCACTCTGTTTCTGCCACTTGAACGCATTTCAAGCAAGTAGTCAATCTTTTCTTCTGTTACGACACCATCTGGGTCATAAATGTAGCCGTCTGGACCAGCGAGGGTGACAACCTTTGCGCCAAGCTCTGCTGCCTTTTTGCAGACGCCCCATGCAACGTTACCAAATCCGGAGATGGCAAGTGTCTTGCCCTTGATTGTGTCGTTTTCGTGTTTCAAAACTTCGTTAAGATAGTAAATTGCACCAAAGCCTGTTGCCTCTGGTCTGATGAGGGAACCGCCGTATGCTCTGCCTTTTCCTGTCAAAACGCCATTCTCAAATGCACCACGGATGCGTTTGTATTGACCAAAAAGGAAACCGATTTCTCTTGCGCCAACGCCGATGTCGCCCGCTGGGACGTCAACGTCTGGACCAATGTGGCGATAGAGCTCTGTCATGAAGCTCTGGCAGAAACGCATAATTTCTGCATCGCTCTTTCCGTTTGGATCAAAGTCTGATCCACCCTTTGCACCGCCCATAGGAAGTGTTGTAAGGCTGTTCTTGAATGTTTGCTCAAAGCCCAAGAACTTCATAACGGAGAGATTGACGTGGCTTGCAAAGCGGAGACCACCTTTGTATGGCCCGATTGCACCGTTGAACTGAACACGGTAACCGCGATTAACCTGAACACGACCTGCATCGTCAACCCATGGCACACGGAACGAAATTACGCGCTCTGGCTCAACCATGCGCTCAAGAAGTCCAGCAGCCTCATACTCTGGGTGCTTCTCAACCATTGTTTCGAGGGATCTTAAAACCTCTTCAACTGTCTGAATAAACTCTGGTTCGTTTGGATTTTTCTGTTTCACTGAGTCAATGACTCTTTCAATGTAAGCTGACATTTTTGTCTGCTCCTTTCTAAATAAATTTCAAATCTATATAAACAACAGCAACACTATATTATAGTGTTGCTGTTATCTGCTATGCTTCACTTGCTATTTTCTTTATAACCTGACGACCTCTGTAAAAGCCGCACGCAGGGCATGCGCAATAATTGCGTATCACCTCACCGCAGTTGCTGCACTTGGTAAGGCTAGGCGCATTAAGCTCCCCAAGCCATTGTGCTTTGCGTAAATGTGTACGCGCATGTGAAACTCTACTTTTTGGTGTTGCCATTCTTATTACCTCCCAATGGAGCCAAGCTCCATATATTTATTAATCTCATACAAACAACGGAAGATTATATCACAAAAATTGCCTTACGGAAAATATTTTCAAAAAAAATTTTGAATTTTATGCAGGCAATTTATAAAAGATTTTTCAAAACGGAAAATCTAGGGTCTCCCTGTTCTTCGTGGCAGTTGCAAGTTTGCTTGTTCAAATTTGCTCCGCAATTCGGACAAAGTCCACGGCAAGCATCATTGCATAAAACCGCAACCGGCAGGGCAGTAACAAAGGTTTCCCAAACATAATCCCCTAGCTCGACATGTTCTTCCCAGCTGTCAAGAGTAACGATTTCATCATACTCCCATTCTTCGCCCTGCTTTTCATCTTCCTTTGTGATGGAAAAAACCCAACGCAGTGTGGAAGAAATTTTTGCCTGTGCAGGCTCCAAACAGCGGGAGCATGGTGTCTCAATTTCTGTCTCAATGGCGACAGATGTTAGTATCCTTTCACCACTGCGGACTGCTTCCACATGAATGGAGAGAGGGCTTGTCAATTTATATGCCTGCCCATAGTAGGAAACTGGGGCAGGCATTGAAACAGAAAAATCATCTGTGTAAGCTGTGCCGTCGTGGGGAACAGCGGCAAGATGAAGCTTAAAGTTCCAGTCTGACGGACGAGATTTTAATGCTTTCATTTCATCACCTACAAAATCTACAAAAAAATCGGTTCTTGCGAACCGAATATTTTGTCATTAATTATTTGCTGAGTGACTTCATTGCAGTTGCAATGTATGCTTTTCTGCGGGAAGCAGTGTTCTTATGCATAACACCCTTTACAACTGCCTTGTCCAACACGCACTGAGCCTCATTGAACTTTTCCTGTGCCACGCTCGCATCTTTATTTGTTACTGCTTCGATAACTTTCTTAACAGCGTTTTTGCAACGTGTCTTCCAAAAACGGTTGTAAAGACGATTTCTCTCTGCAATTAAGACTCTCTTTTTTGCTGATTTGTTATTAGGCATTAGAGGACACCTCCTTTGTTTCTTTATGAACGGGAGATATAATACCACAAGAACCCCACTTTTTGCAATAGTTTTTTGAAAAATAATGCAAATTTTCGGTCTAGATTTTTTTTTTCATTTGTGGTATCATACAGCCCGTCGGTCGCGGACATAGCTCAGGGGTAGAGCATTGGCTTCCCAAGCCAAGTGTCGCGGGTTCAAATCCCGTTGTCCGCTCCAATAAAATGCCGACTTAGCTCAGTTGGTAGAGCAACGCACTCGTAATGCGTAGGTCTCCGGTTCGAATCCGGAAGTCGGCTCCATTTTTTAAGCACGAGGCAATAATGAAAAAATTATTGATTTTGTTTTTGATACTTATCTTTGCAAATTGTGCGTTTGCAATAAATTCCTATGACAAAAATGGTTCAAAAACCGGTAGCTACAAAAAAACTTCTAGCGGTTACAATAGTTATGATAAAAATGGTAACAAAACTGGTTCCTATAAAAAGACATCTTCCGGCTATAATGTTTATGATAAATCGGGAGTAAAAACGGGAAGCTACAAGAAAACTTCCAGTGGCTATAATTCTTATGACAAGTATGGTAACAAAACCGGAAGCTATAAAACAAATTCAAGTGGCACAACAACCATTTATGATAAACACGGCAACAAAACTGGCTCTTATAAAACAACTTCTTCCGGCAAGATAATTAAATATGACAAATATGGTAATAGAGTCGGAAGTTATAAATAAGTTTTAATAGTAGCGAGTCCAAGAGACAAAAATCTTTTGGACTCGCTTTTTTGTTAAGAAATTTTTTGCCAAAAAAAATCCTGCCTCTCGGCAGGTTTTCTTTCCGTTTGTTTTTATAGCTGTAGGATTTTCACCTACTAGCTATAATCAAACGTCTGTGTCTTGCAGTTTCTGTTTCCTTTTACATCTCTGTACTTTCTGTTTCCTTCTGCCTACACACCTTTTTGTTGACTTTCGTCTTTCGTTTACTCGAGCTTTCGCTCTTTCTTCTACTCAACTTATCGTTTTTCGTTTACTCGGACTCTCGTCCTTTCTCCTACTCAACAAGCACCTTCTAGCTCCCTCTCCTATCTCTAGGTTTGTTCTTCGCTAGCTGCCTTTTCTTCCAAGCTTCTTCGTCCTAGCTCTCTTGGCTATTCACCAATTTCACTATTCCTCCACTTGTCTTACTTCGGCTCTTCCGTTGCTCTTGCATCTCCACTCTCGTTTTAATGCTCGCTCAACGTTCCGTACCGTCAACGATGAGAAGTATATCACTAGGATAAAATTTTGTCAATAGGTTTTTTAAAAAAATTTACAAAAAAATTTAAATTACAACCTATACCTATGCAATAAGACCACGAGTTTTTAGCTCTGCATCAAGTTTTTCCTTGTCAAAACCAACGATATAAACATCGTCAATTTGTGTGACAGGGACTGCCATTTGCCTTGTGTGCTTCAAAAGCTCCATAGCAGTGGCTCTGTCGTTTGTTATGTCTGCCACTTCAAACTTGACATTCAAAGCAGTTAAGTACTCCTTAACTCTGTCGCACCAAGGACACGTTTGTGTTGAATAAACCTTTACCATTGTGAAACCCTCCTGTAAAATTATTTTTTATTTTTGTTATTCAAAAATTCGTCAATTTCTTTTGCTGCAAGTTTTCCGGCTCCCATTGCCAAGATAACTGTTGCAGCACCTGTAACTATGTCGCCACCTGCAAATACCCATGGCAAATTTGTTTTGCAGGAATTTTCTTGCGTTTTTATGTAGCCATACTTTGTAAGCTCAAGGTCTGGGAAGTTGCTGAGTAGCACCTTGTTTGCCCCTTGTCCAATGGCTTCTATTACACAATCTGCTTCAATGGTGAACTCGCTACCTTTCACGGGAACAGGACGGCGACGACCACTTTCGTCCGGCTCGCCAAGCTCCATTTTTATGCAACGAACTGCGGAAAGCACGCCTTCGTCATTTGCAATGTATTCAACAGGATTTGTGAGCCATGCAAAGTTAATTCCCTCTTCTACCGCATGATGATATTCTTCCACACGAGCCGGAAGCTCTGCTGCGCTTCTTCTGTAAACAACGGTAACATGTTCTGCACCTAGACGCAGAGCGCTCCTTGCAGCGTCCATTGCAACGTTGCCACCGCCGACGACCACAACATTTTTTGCGCGCTTTATTGGCGTATCATATTCGGGAAAAAGGTAGCCCTTCATCAAATTTATTCTTGTCAAAAATTCTGAAGCGGAATAAACGCCTGGCAGTGACGTGCCTGGCACGCCCTGAAACTTTGGAGCACCAGCACCGACAGCTATGTAACAAGCGTCAAAGTTTTCTTTTAATTCCTCTGGTGTAACAGTTTGCCCAACAACTGCATTGCATTCAATTTCAACACCAAGTGAAAGCAAATTTTCAATTTCTTTTTTCACTATCGCCTTTGGCAAACGGAATTCCGGAATACCGTAAATCAAAACGCCACCTGCTGTGTGAAGTGCCTCAAAAATTTTGACGTAATAGCCAAGTTTTACGAGGTCTCCAGCAACTGTAAGAGCAGAGGGACCAGATCCCACAACTGCCACACGCCCTTTATAATTTTTTTGAGTTTTAACGGGTTTTCCATCATTTTTTTTGTTTTCAAGCTTCCAGTCTGCCACGAGCCTCTCAAGTTTTCCTATGGCGACAGGCTGGCTGTCCTTTATTCTTCCCACAGTGCAAAGTCCCTCACACTGATTTTCCTGCGGACAAACTCTGCCACAGACAGCAGGAAGACTGGTGAAACGTGACAATATATTTGACGCTTCTTCCATATTGCCATTTTTTATTTCTGCTATGAAGGCTGGAATATCTATCCCGACGGGGCAACCCTGCACACAGGGTTTTGTTTTGCAATTCAAACAGCGGTTTGCTTCAAGGCGCCCTTCTTCTAGCGAGTAGCCAAGACAAACTTCGGCAAAATTTCTTGCACGAACTTTTGGCTCTTGTTCTTTTATGGGAGTTTTTGTCTTTGAAACTGCCATTTATTTTCCCTCCTTGTAGTTGTTAAAGGAGAGAGTCTCCTCATCTTTATACTGCTTGCTTCTTGCCAAAAATTCGTCCCAGTCGACAGCAAGCCCGTCAAATTCAGGCCCGTCAACGCAAGCAAAGAAAATTTTGTCGCCAACTGTCACACGGCAACAGCCACACATTCCTGTTCCGTCCACCATTAGAGGATTTAGCGAAACTACACAAGGCAAGTCAAGCTCACGACATTTTTGCGCACAAAACTTCATCATAATGGAAGGACCTATTGCCCAGCACTTGTCAATTTTTTGTCCTTTACGTTCTGCAACAAGTTGCATAGCGTCGGTAACAAGGCCCTTCATACCAAGACTGCCGTCATTAGTGGTAAAAATTACTTCGTCGCTATATTTTTTGCATTCTTCCTGCAAAATGATTAAGTCTTTATCTCTGCCGCCAAGGATAGTAATAACCTTGTTTCCTGCTTTTTTCAAAGCTTTTATGATGGGAAAAAGTGCTGCGATGCCAACTCCACCGCCAACCATGAGGACTGTGCCATAATTTTCAATTTCGCTAGGCATACCGAGTGGGCCAGCAACGTCCGTAATGCTATCACTCACATTTAAGCTTGACAGCAAAGCAGTGCTACGCCCGACAACTTGAAAAATAAGGCGAATTGTTCCTGCTTCTGTGTCATAATCGGCGATTGTGAGAGGAATTCTTTCTCCCGTGTCACCAACACGAAGCACAACAAATTGTCCCGCCTTTGCGTGGTTTGCAATTCTTGGCGCTGACACAGTGATGTCAAATTCGTTGTCTGTTATCTGGTTTTTTGAAATGATTTCAAACACTTTTTTACCTCGTTTTTGAAACCATAAAGAACATAAAGGACATAAAGGCGGACTCTGTCCGCGAAAAATCAAAAGAACCTATATGCTCTTTATGTTCTCTATGGCTAATATCTTATTTGTTCTACAATTTTCCGTGATATGCACCGCGGAATAATTCTATAACCTGTTCTTTTGTTGGTTTTACTGGGTTTGTGGCAAGGGTTCTGTCTGCCATTGCAAGGTCTGCTAAATTATTAAGCTCAGCTTCAAATTCTTCCTTTGCAATACCTGCTTCCCTTATAGTTGTTGGAATGCCAATGCGTTCTACAAGGCCCTTTACAGCGCGAATGAGAGCGAGTGAACTTTGGCGAACAGATGAACCTTCAATTCGCAAGACGTGCGCCATAGTTGCGTAACGCTGAGCGGTATCTGTTAATTTTGTTTCGCAGCCAGCGTTAAACTTCATAACGTATGGCAACAAAATTCCGTTTGCTCTGCCATGCGGAATGTGAAACTTTGCTCCAAGTGCGTGCGCCATTGCGTGATTTAGCCCAAGCCCTGCATTTGAAAAAGCAATTCCTGCCATGCAGGCGGCATCATGAACAGATTGGCGTGCCTCTATATTCTTCCCGTTTTTATATACTATGGGTAGATTGTGACAGATAAGCTGTATTGCCTTTTCTGCCATTGCATCAGAAAAGTCACTGTGCTTTATAGAAACAAAGGCTTCTAATGCGTGAGTGAGAACATCTATTCCAGTGTCTGCTGTTACCTTTGGTGGCACAGAGAGAACGAGGGCTGCATCAAGCACAGCCGCATCTGGCAAAAGTCTGTCGCTAATGAGTGGATATTTTGCCCCCTTTTGCTTATCTGTAATGACTGCATAGGCACTAACTTCGGAACCAGTGCCGGAGGTGGTTGGAATAACTATGAAATGCACTGGGGGCTGTCCAAGTTTTGTTTCCCAAAAGAAACGCACAGCCTTTGCCGTGTCTATCGGACTTCCACCGCCCATTGCGATAATGCAGTCAGCATTTTGCTTTTCCATAGCTTCAAGTGCAGCGGTTACAGTGCCAGTGTCTGGGTCAGGATGGACGTCACTAAAAACTGAATATTGGGCAGAGATTTTATCCAGGTGATCTGTTACATATTTCACCATTCCACTATCTGCAATGAACTTGTCCGTGATTATAAGGACATTTTTTCTGCCTTCAAGAACCGGATCAAGCGAACATTCAGACATATAAATCTTTGCACCGAGATTAAAGGTATACAAATTCGTCACATCCTTTCAAATATTATCAGCAATTATACAACAGTATCAATTTATTTTGGGTAATTTTTGCAAAATTAGCACAAAAAAAAGGAAATGCCGTGGGGCATTTCCTTTGAAAATTTAATTTTATTATTTCTTTGCTGCCTTGTCTTGTTTGATGAGGTCTCTGATTGCCTCAACTGCGAGTTCAATTGACTCGGCTGTGTGGTGGCCGCCTTTGCCTCCTGTGAAGGACATAACAGCACCGGCTCTGCAACCACGAATCTGTGAAACAACAAAGAGTGCTGCTGTTTCCATTTCTGTGGTGATGACGTTTGCATCTTTCCACATCTGGATACGTGTCTTTAATGCTGCACCGTTTGGAAGTGAATCTGGGTCAACCATTCCAAAGTATGAATCTTTGCAGTGTGCGATACCTTCGACATAATAGAGGTTCTTTTTCTTTGCCGCTTGTGCAAGAGCTTCTACGACAAATCTGTTTGCCATTGCTGGATATTCTTTTGGAACATAGTGGCTTGTGAGGCCTTCGTCACGGACGGAGCCTGTGATGATTGCTCCATTTATTGCTTCATCTTGAACGGAATCAGCAAGGCGACCTGCTGTTCCAACTCTGATGAATGTATCTGCACCGCAAGCTATGAGCTCCTCAACTGCGATAGATGCACTTGGGCATCCCATACCGGTTGAGCAAACTGAAACCATTTCACCATCAAGGTAACCTGTCCATGTCTTGTGCTCACGTGCGTGGGCTACGAGGCGTGGCTGGTCAAAATAATCTTTGATAACATCTGTTCTGAAAGGGTCACCTGGCAAAATGACATATTTGCCAACTTCACCTGGTTTCACACGAATGTGATAAAGTGCACCATCTTCTGGGTTTAAGTAAGGGTTCTTGAGTTTCATAGCAAAAATTCTCCTTTTTTATATTAGTTCACATGAACTTGATTTTATGTTTACTATTATAAAGTTGTGTGTTTTTTTGTCAATAGATTTATCAGTTTAAGTTTGCACAAAATTTGACACATTTTTAATTGATATGTATACTTATTGACAGATATTCAATAAGAAGGGAATTGCAAAGGGCAGACATATCAAAATATGTTAGCTTCGTTTGTGATAAATATAAACAATGAAAGAAAATAAATTTATAAAAAAGACATTGCAAAAAACACTTTTGATTATTATTGTGGTGTTTCTTGCATTTGCGCCATGCGATATTAGCTATGCTTCAGGCAAAGCGGGGCAGACAGGAAGCACAAAAAGCCTGCAAAATTCAGGCAAAAGTGGCAAAAAAGCTAAAAATGCTAAAAATGCCAAGAATCTTAAAGCAAGCAAGAAAAACAAAAAGGGTAAAGTTGTAAAACACAGCAAAAAAGTTAGTCTAGGCAAGGGAAAAGGCAGAAAACATAGAAGGCGTCGCGGAAGAGCGAGGTATGTTTCCTCTGCAGAATCCATTGCACAGAAAAAGAAAAATGCAGAAATAACAGAAATGCTTAAAGCAAACCCAGATTTATCTGGAGACGTTGCAGAACTTCCCCCCGACAGTTATGTGTGGCCTATTCGCTACGGCTATATTTCAAGAGGCGTTAGACGAGGACATGCTGGGGTGGACATGATGTCACGTGCAGGTGAGCCAATTTATGCTGTTGCTGACGGAGAAGTAACTTTTGTTTCTGTGAATAACCCAAAATACAGAGGCTATGGAAAAACGTGCGTAATATCACATCCTGATAAGGAGACAACATCACTTTATTCGCATTGTGGTGCGATTTATGTTCAGGTAGGACAAATTGTTCAGCGCGGGCAAAAAATTGCTGTTGTTGGCAGAACCGGACGCACAACTGCAAATCATCTACATTTTGAGATGAGAAAAGATGGCAGACTATTAAACCCAGAGCATATCCTTCCAAAAATTGGTGCATTGGGGCACACTTATGTGCCACATTAATGTTTATGTATGTAAACAAAATACATTTAGCCTTGACAATGACAGAAAAATTCTTTAAAATTTCGGCATTAAATAACAAATTTGAAGAGGTGCATAGGTAATGACAAAAAGAAATTGGATTAAATATATTGCTATTCCTGTTTGGAATGGGCTACTTGCTTGTTTTTTGCTCTTTGCAAATGACATCATTTGTCCAAATGTGCCTGACGGCCCACGCCTTAATTTTCCTGGCACAGACAAACCATTCAATGCAAATTACACTTGGATGGCATTCGTTAGCTGGACTTATTTTTCTTTCACTCAGGACAGAATTCGTGCAGTTATTGATATTATTGTAGGTTTCTTTGCAGCATATTTTATGGTTATTGCTGGCAACTTTCTTTATCCATATTTTCCTGTTACCGTTTTTGGCGTCAAGCTTGCTAGCGTGATCGCCGGTGGCGCAGTGTCTGGCCTTGCAGTATGGTTTAGCAACTTCCCAAAAACGTATTTGAATAATACGACAGCAATCTTCTTTGGTATGGCTATGGCGTTTTCACAGACCATGATAGGTTGGTCCTTTACTTCTTTGAAATTGCTCGGTATCGTTATCGTTTATGGAATTTTGGGCCTTATAACTGCCTATCTGGCCTCTATTGACCTCTACAAATTCTTTGGCGTAGAAAACGACTAGATTGTTCGTAAAAAATTAAGCATAAAAAAGCACGGTATTGCATTTGCAATACCGTGCTTTTGTGTAGAGTTAAAACTAAATGCTCAAGAGTTCTGCGTAGGCTTTTAAAGCGCCGTCTGTGTTATGTGCCAAAACCTTCTTTGCCAAAACTTTGCCGAGCTGAACGCCCTCTTGGTCAAAGCTGTTAAGATTCCAGATAAAGCCTTGGAACATAATTTTATTTTCAAAGTGAGCGAGGAGAGCACCGAGTGCTTCTGGTGTTAACTGTTCACCGATGATGATGCTTGATGGACGACCGCCTGCAAAGAATTTATTTTTGTTTTCGTCTTCCTTGCCACAGGCAAAAGCCATAATCTGTGCCACAACATTTGCGCAGAGTTTTGCTTGGCTTGTGCTGCCTTCTATGAGGACATCCTTTCCGAATTGACTCTTTTTGAAACCAACAAACTGGAGCGGAATTATGTTTGTCCCTTGATGCAATAACTGGTAGAAGGAGTGCTGACCGTTTGTGCCAGGTTCACCAAAGATGACTGGACCAGTTACATAATTGACTGGTTCGCCAAAGCGGTTTACGCTCTTTCCGTTTGACTCCATGTCAGCCTGCTGAAGGTGGGCAGGAAAACGGCTCAAGGCCTGTGAATATGGCAAAACAGCAGTTGCCGTATAACCAAGAAAGTTTCTTTCATATACGCCGATAAGGGCGTCGAGCATAGATGGGTTTTTCATAATGTCTTTGTTTCTTGCTGTTTCGTCTTGTGCTGCTGCACCGTTCAAGAAACGTGCAAAGACCTCGGGACCAAAGGCAAGGGAGAGGACAACGCCACCAACAGCAGATGTGGAGGAGTAACGACCGCCAATGTAATCATCCATAAAGAATGCAGCCAAATAACCGCTGTTTTTTGCAAGTGGGGAAGTTTCACTCGTCACAGCCACCATGTGTTTTGCTGGGTCAAGCCCTTGTTTGGTGAGGGCGTCCTTAACAAAAGATTCATTTGTGAGGGTTTCAAGTGTTGTGCCAGATTTTGAAACAAGGACAAAAAGTGAATGTGCTACGTCAATTGAATCAAGGACTGCAGCAGCATCATCTGGGTCAACGTTGCTGATGAATTTTGCCGTCATCTTCAAATTGCCAGTTGCTTTTGCCCAGCTTTCTAGTGCAATATACATGGCACGTGGGCCAAGGTCACTTCCGCCGATACCGATTTGCACAACGGTTGTAAATTTTTCGCCGTTCGCGTTTGTAACTTCACCATTGTGAACACGGTTTGCAAATTCTGCTGCGCGCACCTGCTGTGCTACATAAAATTCACGCTTGTTAACGCCGTCTGCAATAACGTCCTTGCCAAGTTGACCACGGCTTAACTGGTGAAGGACAAGCCTTTTTTCACCTGTGTTTATTACAGCTCCATTGTAGAGTTCTTCATATTTTTCTGTTAATTGTGTTTCATTTGCCAATTCTGCCAAAGCTACAAGGACATCATCATTAACCTGCTTTGCAGCGAAGTTGTATGATAGTCCGCCTGCCATCGGAACGGAATATTTTTTTACACGGTCTGCACCGCTTTCACCGCTCATTGCCTCTTTCAAGTTCACACTCTTTACGAGGGAAGCAAGCTTCTTATAGGACTTCAATGTGTCAAAATTGTTCCATGCTACCATCTGTGTTGACTCCTTATTTTATTTTTTATGATACGTAAAAAGCCTTTCGGGCGGAATTATTGTAATCATTTCTATCACGAGTGTCAAGAAAGAAATTATGAATTACAAGTTTGATTATAAATTCAACTATTTTTTATAAAAGCTCTTCAAACTTCATAAAAAATTTGGTATCATACACATAGTTAGTAAGTTGATTTGCAATTTATACGAGAAAGAAGGCGTTTATATGGCAAAGAAATTTTCCATAGAAGTCAAAGAAAAGTGGTGCAAGGGCTGTGGTCTTTGCGTTGCTGTTTGCCCGAAACAGGTTATTGAAATGAGCGAAACGGTCAAGGCTGTTGCAACTAAGCAGGATGATTGTATTGGTTGCCGTCAGTGTGAGAACATTTGCCCAGACCTCGCTATCACAGTAAAGGAGCGTGAGTAATATGGCACGCAATGAATTTTGGCAGGGGAACAAAGCTCTTGCCATGGGTGCTATTGCTGCTGGTTGCAGATTTTTTGGCGGTTACCCAATAACACCATCAACAGAAATTATGGAAACAATGGCGGAGGAGCTTCCAAAACTCGGTGGCAAGTTTATGCAGATGGAAGACGAAATTGCGGGAATTGCCGCGGCTCTTGGTGCTTCCATTGCCGGCAAGAAATCAATGACTGCAAGTTCTGGCCCTGGTATTTCATTAAAACAGGAGCTTTTAGGCTATGGCTATATTGCAGAAATTCCGCTTGTTGTCTGTAATGTTATGAGGGGTGGTCCTTCAACAGGGCTTCCAACAAAGGTTTCTCAAGCAGACCTTATGCAAGCAAAATATGGCACACATGGTGACCATGCGACGATTGCATACGCACCGTCAAGCATTCCAGAGTGCTACGAGCTAACAATAAAAGCCTTTAACGCTGCGGAAAGATTTCGTCAGCCTGTCCTTATCTTGGCAGACGAGGTTATCGGTCACATGAGGGAAAAAATCACAATTCCTGAGGAAAGCACATATAAAATCGTAAACCGCAAAAAGCCAAAAGTTTCCCCAGATGAATTTGTGCCATACAAGCCTGATAAAGACGGTGTGCCACCAATGCCAGGTTTTGGCGATGGATACAGATGGCATGTCACAGGTCTTACGTCAAATGAATGGGGCTTCCCAACAAATGACGCAAAGTGGATAGACCTCAAGGCAAATAGACTTATTGACAAGGTTGAAAAATACAAATCTGAAGTGATTGAATATAAGGAAGACTACATGGACGATGCAAAAATTGCCGTTTTGTCTTTCGGTTCTGTTTCTCGTTCTGCACTTCGTGCTGTCATTGAACTCAGAAATGAGGGAGTAAAGGTCGGGCACTTCCGTCCAGTTACAGTTTGGCCATTCCCAGAAGAAGAAGTCTTGGCTCTTGCAAAACGTGTCAAGACAATCATTGTGCCAGAACTCAATGCAGGTCAGATGGTTCACGAAGTTGAGCGTATTGCTGGCAAATACACAGAGGTTATCGGTCATAGCCTGATAAATGGCGAATTATACAAGCCAAGTCAGATTATGTCTTACATCAAGGAGGTGTGCTAAGATGCCAAGAGCAGATGTAAATAATCTTATCAGAGAACAATTTATGCCACACATCTGGTGTCCAGGTTGTGGTCACGGTATCATTATGCACTCAATTCTCCGTGCCTTGGCGGATTTGCAAATTCCAAAAGAAAAGATTTGCATTTCTTCCGGTATCGGTTGTTCCTCCCGTTTGCCAGGCTATATAGACGCCTGCACGCTACATACTGCACACGGCAGATCCCTTGCCTTTGCTACGGGTATCCGTATGGCAAATCCAGATCTTACAATTGTGAATGTTATGGGTGACGGTGACGGGACCGCAATCGGTGGCAACCACTTTATCCACGCATGCAGAAGAAATATCGGTGTTACTGCAGTTCTAATGAATAACAATATTTATGGAATGACGGGTGGACAGGCTTCTCCAACAACACCTGAAGGAGCAATGGCAGCAACAGCTCCCTATGGAAGCATTGACCCGACATTTGACGTTTGCAAATTGGCAGCTGGAGCTGGTGCAACGTATGTCGCTCGTGCCACAGTTGCAAATCCCGCACAATGTACAATGTTCATAAAGAAGGGCATTGAGCATCAGAAAAAAGGATTTGCTCTTGTTGAAATAGTTTCTTTCTGCCATACACAATTTGGAAGAAAAAACAAACGTAGCAGGCCACAGGATAATTTGGAGTGGTTGAAGAATCACACTGTGAGCATTGCTCAGGCAGAAAAATTAACACAAGAAGAATTGAAAGACAAAATCATCACTGGTGAATTTGTCAACATTGAGGATGCACGTGAATACAGTAATCGTTACAATGATGTTATCGCTCGTGCAAAGAAAGCATAGGAGGTTTCGTTATGAGTAATAGATTTGAAATTCGTGTTGCTGGCTCTGGTGGGCAGGGTGTTATTTTGGCAGCCGTCATTTTGGGCGAAGCAGCAGCACTTCATTCAGACACATTGAACTCTGTGCAGAGCCAAGCCTATGGTCCTGAAGCGCGTGGCGGTGCGGCAAAATCTGAGGTAATTTACGACACAGCACCGATAGACTACCCAAAGGCAACGAGTCCGAATTTCCAGCTAATTCTTACACAAAAGGCTTGTGATAGCTACATTGGTGACACGGCAAAGGGTGCTACAGTAATTTTGGATGATATTTTTGTGACAGAGCTTCCAAAAATTGACGGTCAGATTTATCATTTGCCAATAGTTCGCACGGCGCGCGAAAAAATTGGCAGAGAAATTGTTGTCAATATGGTAGCACTTGGCACAGCAGCAAGATTTTTGGAAGAGAAAAAGCTCCTTGCACCAAGTGCGATAAAACAAACCATTTTAGCCCGTGTTCCAAAAGGGACAGAAGAGCTTAACGCAAAGGCCTTTGACGAAGGTTATGCAATTATGGATGAGGCTTTGAAAAAGCAGCCTTTGAAATAAGTTGTTGGATTATAGTAAAAAGAAGAGAGGCTACTCAAGATTTGAGTAGCCTCTTTAATTATAAATACCAAATTTCTAGTCTTTTTTATTGTTCTTTTTACCCATGTATTTTTGGTAGAAGAAATATCCAACAATTAGCACAGTACAGAAGATAATAAGCCCAATTGAAATTTTGTGCAGATTTTGGTTTATCAGCGCCGTATTTTGTCCCAGGAAGTAACCTAGCAGTGCAAGAATAATGACCCAAATTCCACTACCAAGCGTTGTAAAGAACAAAAACGAACTCATTTTCATTCTTGCAAGCCCCGCAGGAAGCGAAATGTATTGGCGAATAACGGGGAGCAAACGACCTGTAAAGGTGCTTATGTGACCATGTTTTGCAAAGAATTGCTCCGCCTTGTCCAAAGATTCTTTTGTCACAAAGAAATATTTTCCATATTTTTCAAAAAATGCTCTGCCCCATTTTACTGCAATCCAGTAATTGAAAATTGCACCCAAGATGCTTCCACAAATCCCAAAGAAAATGACCAGGAAAAGACTCATTTCCCCTTGGCTTGCGAGGTAACCTGCCGGTGGCATAACAACTTCGCTTGGAAACGGGAAAAACGATGACTCAAGGAACATCATAACGACAATTCCAAGGTAACCAAGAGAACCAACAGTTTCTACTATAAAACCAATGAGCCCATGAAACAATGCACCTAACGTTGTCAACATTTGCTAAATCCTCCTTAAAGATTCACTATTCTTTACTTGCTGCACGGATTAGCCTGTCTTTCAAGGCAAGTCCTATGCCAGTTTCTGACGGTTTTTCGGCGTATATTACCTCAGCACCAACTTTTTCTGCTTTTCGCAGAGTCTTAAAAAGCTCTCGTGCGTATTCATTATAGTCGAGACAGATTTTTTCTGCAAGCGGTTTTGTTAAAGAAAATCTTGCTTTTTTTGTTCCTATCCAAAACCATTTTTTGCTTTCTGCAATTTTTTCATTTTGCTCAACTAGAAAAAGTGGCACAAGCGGTGCATAATGGCGATAGCGTGTGCCTGGAGACCGCCTTACTTCGTTTTCTGTTTGTGGGGCGAAAACTTTTTCGCCTAGGGTTGCTTCAATTTCTTCTTTTGAAACACCACCGGCACGGAGCAACACTACCCGTTCCGTTGTTATGTCTATTACGGTTGATTCAACGCCAAAAATTGTTTGCCCACCGTCGATCACGAGGGGAATTTTGTCACCGATTTCTGAAATTACAACGCTTGCTTCTGTTGGACTTGGTCTGCCAGAAATATTTGCTGATGGGGCAGCAATAGGCAGGGAAGATTTTTTTATAAGAGCTAGCGCTATTGCATTGTTTGGCATGCGGACTGCTGCTGTGGAGAGCCCTCCACGTGTCATGCTTGGCACAATGTCACGGGCAGGAAGCACAAGTGAAAGTGCTCCTGGCCAAAAAGTGTTAGCTAATTTAGTAGCACGCTCATTCCATTCCACGAGTCTTTCTGCCATTTCAACAGACGCTACGTGCAAAATCAAGGGGTTATCAGACGGACGCCCTTTTGTTTTGTAAATTTCTGCCACTGCAGAGTCAGACAGAGCATTTGCACCCAAACCATAAACCGTCTCTGTTGGAAAAGCGACGAGTCCACCGTCTGAAATTATCTTTGCTCCCTTGTCTGTTATGCCTTGCAATTCAGGTGAAAGGCTTGCAATGAGTTCATCGACTCTCTTATTTACTAATTGGCGGTTGGACATAGGTATGCTCCATCGGCAAATTTGCTCAAAAATTCGTGCTTAAATTCGGGGAAGTTTCCATCAATTATTGCACGCCTTGCTTTTTTCATCAGGTTCACAAGGAAGTGTACGTTGTGCCATGTGCAAAGTCGTGCTGCCAAAATTTCACCTGCAATGTAGAGGTGGCGAATGTAGGCTCTTGTAAAATTGCGACAAACATAGCAGTCACAGTCTGGATCAATCGGCGAAAAGTCGTGGGCTAGGGCTAGATTTTTTACATTCATCTTGCCAAAACTCGTGAGGACCTGTCCGTTTCTACCGTTGCGTGTTGGCAAAACGCAGTCAAACATATCAACCCCACGAGCAACTCCCTCAACCAAATTTGTAGGAAAACCCACTCCCATAAGATAATGTGGCTTGTGGCGTGGCATTACAGGTTGCAACACGCCGAGCATTTCATACATTTCAGCGTGACTTTCACCAACAGAAAGACCGCCAATTCCATAGCCGAAGAATTTATCGTTATGAGCCAATGAGATTTCTTCAAGTCTGTTTACACACTCAATGCGTTGATCTTTATACAAAGCTCCTTGCACTATCCCAAAAAGAGCCTGGTCTTCCCTTGTGTGGTGAACTGCGCAACGGTCAGCCCAGCGAAGAGTCCTTTCCATTGCGTCACGAGAATATTTCTCTGTTGTTGGCAGGGGAACACATTCGTCAAAAGCCATGGCAATATCTGCTCCGAGTTTTTGTTGAATGTCCATTGAGTCCTCTGGTGTCATAAAGTGCTTTGAGCCGTCAAGGTGGCTTTTGAATTCCACTCCGTCATCCGTGATTTTGTTCAAAGCAGCGAGGGAAAAGACTTGAAAACCACCACTGTC
>JAZLJR010000039.1:0-6451 GCA_045617925.1 Synergistaceae bacterium | reverse complement strand
TTGCACCAAAACGTGCTGGTATAATTCTTGCAGGATGTTGCATTACATACGCTATAATGTCTGCGTGTGGACAAGACAATTTAATTGTGTCTGACAAATCATTGCGCCATGCATTGCTTTTTGATAAATTATTAGAGGGCTAAATTTATGAAAAGAAGATTTTTGCCAATTTTTGTTTTATTGATAATGGTTTTCTTTGCCAATGTCTCAAACGCTGTAACAAGGCAGGAAGTAGAAAACATGATGCAATCACTAATACACGGTAAGGAAAGGAACTTACCAAGTGTTGCAACTTCCGCACGCAAAAATCATAAAAAGAAGACATCAAAACAGCAAGAAAATTCAATTGATATTATCCTTGAGCAAGAAAAACTTGAAAAAGACCCCTATTCTTACGAAATACCAGAGGATATCTTACCATTACAGCAAAACAAAAATAAAATTCAAACTCCACTATCTTCTCCTAAAAACGGAAGCACCCACAATAAAAGAGTACCTCAGTCAAAGCAGCAAAACTATACAGAACAACTTTCTGATGCGCAAGACTTACGAGGGCCAACAGAGTTTGATGAGACCGACAAAAGACAAGAGAAACTTGCAAATGATACAACTTTCTACGAAACACGTAGAAGGTTACGCAAAAAAACTAAACCAAAAATTAATGTGATAAAAATTCCACAAGATAACTCCTATGTAGAAAGAGAATCCTTAGGCACTCACGATAATTCCACAAATGCGACAAACGAAAATAAATTTTCAATAAAAAGTTCTCTTCCGCGAACCCAACAAAAAACCAGATTTCAAGAACTCCCAACACAAAATTCATTGGTTCAAGATTTACAAGATCAAGATGAAGATACTACCCTCTCACAATCAAGCAGAGATCAAGAAGCTTTGACTAGAGAAGAGGTATTTTTAGCCTGTTTAACAAAAATGGGGTGGGCAAATACACTAACGATTCTGAGACAGTTGATTGTATTTAGAGAATATCCCTATTTTTCTCCTGTTGATTTTATCAGAACCCACATAGACCCTGCACCGCCAGAAGATCTTTTCACTCCATCAGATGATATTTTTCCAGAAGCAGATCTTACAAAACTTAAGAAATGGGTAAGAGAATGTGTCAGACATGTCAAACTTGAAACAAAATTTACTGCCAATGGCAATTCGCTCTATCTTATAAAAAAAGGTGTCCCTACTCAATCTGGTTATGTGCAGGACATGAAGGCAAAAAATGTTCCTCTCTTCATTGTTTATTATGTGCAAGATCCATACAGAAAATTTGCTGAGATTACCCCCGCACAGCTATATAAGCACGACAAACTACCTCTTTCCATATTGGCGAGACAAAAAGAAGGAGTGGAACTTGCTATCAATGGAGGCTACTTTGGTGCAGCACCTGGGCTAATAATAGGAGTGCTTCGCTTTAAAGGAAAAGATATGAGAAAATATTTTTGGCCTTACAGATCCGGCATTGCATGGAACAACTATGGAGAGCATAGATTTTTCGATGGTCGCTTCACAAAAGCAATTGTGGGCAATAGAGTTTTTGATAAATACACAGAAGTTTTTCAAGCGGGACCAATGCTGATTTTTAACGGCGAAACTACTCAAAATACGGAAAATTTAAGTCCAAACATCTTAAATAGACGCCATCCTCGAAGCTTCGTTGCGGAGCAACCAGACGGCAAACTTGTTTGGGGGCTTGTGGACGGAAGAAATGCTGCTCATAGTGTAGGAATGACAATGGACGAGCTGAGACGTTTCTGCGAGGAGCGTCATTTTGTAAATGCACTCAATCTTGACGGTGGTGGTTCAAGCTCAATTTGGTGGAATGGAATTAGATTTTCAAGACCATCTAATCAATATGGAGCAGAAAGAAAAATACCCTACGCTATATTAATCCGCTCTGGACAATACGACTCCGAGCTGGAAAATATTGACTACATTCCACAACCCTCACCACAGAACACAGCACCAAGAATCAAACAAAAACGAATACCTCAAGATACAACGCCACAATTCACGCCAAAAACACTACCTATTCCAAAAGATACAGAAGATACAGCACCAGAAATCACACCAAAGCTAACACCCAAAAATACTGTACCACAATTCACACCAAGAACAATACCTGGAGATGCACCAAAAGAGACACCGCAATATAAACAAAATAAAAACAACAAACGTAAACGCAACACACGCAAAGAAAACTCGGAGCAAAACATAGAAGAATTTAACACCCTAGAAAAAGAAAAACCGGATCAGAGCTTCCAAAGACAAAATTTACTCAACCAAAAGATGCGTGAAAGAAATTTGCAAAGACAAAATTTACTTGAGCAACGAATACGAGAGCAAAATATACGCGAACAAAATTTACAGAAACAAAATTTACTTGATCAAAGTATCCGTGAACAAAACTTGCGCGAAGAAAAATCACTTGAACAGGATTTCCGTAAACAAAACTTGCCTGAACGAAATGACAATAGACAAGATACTCAGGAGCAGGAACAAGAGCAAGAATATGGTCAGGAACAAGAGTTAAGAATACGTAAACAAAATAAATATCCGCAAAACCAAAGCGGTCCGCATATCAAAACTAAAATTAGATAACACACAACACAAGAGTGGCTTAGGAATAATTCCTAAGCCACTCTTGTTATTTATTTGATTTTATTGTGCAGAAGTACTTAACTGGTCAACACGTTTTTGAATTGATGAAATTTCTGTGTCTATTGCCTTAATCTTTTGTTCCTCTGCTGCTCTATCTTTGCGCAAAAGCTCAAGACGTTTCATAAGACGATCAAGCTCCATTCTTGCTCCAGTTTTGCCCTTGAATAATTTATCTGGGTTATCCTTTGCAACATTCCAGATAAATTGTGCTTGTTTTCCGTCCATAACAGAACTAATTGATGGCTTTATGGTGAAGTAAATGTCTTTTGCACCTTCCAAAAGTGCTTTACCTGTCTTTTGGTCATATCTAGGGAAATAAATTAAGCCTTCACGCTCACCTTGAAACTTAAAGTTTAAACGTTTGTCGTAGTCAGCTAATTTGTAGTCCTTGCCCTTTATTTTTATATAACACTGTATGTCAAAAGGACTCATATACATTGTTGGACCATAGTTTACGAATTCAACACGCAGTGGAATCATCTCATTCATATTGAGTGACGAAAGATAACGCAATTTGAAATCTTCAAGTTCCTCAGCAGTCCAAAGATTTTTCTTTGCTTCTTTCTGGAAGTAGGCTTCCAAATACTCTGCAGAAAAATATGTAACTGAAATTTCCAAGGTTCCCACAGCATTCATGCTGTAATATTCTGTCTTGCGCCAGCGGTTCATTACGTCGTCAAACTGGTCTGCGAATGCCGCCACACAGAAACTCAAGAGTGATGCTGTAACCAATAAGATTGATAAAATTTTCTTAATTTTTTTCATATTTGTTCTCCTATTTCATAGTATTCTCAAAACTCGCTAATGTTATCACAAAATAATTCATTTTGCAAATTCCACTATTTCGGACATCTATTTTTTCAAAGTTTTTTTGTTTGTTTTTTACACTGATAAAAAAACAAAATATACTAACAACAAGGTGAAAGCAGGCAAAGAACGTAAAAATAATTAAGAATTTTTATGTTACCCATAAATTATCAATTTGACTTTTAGTAATTTCTTGTAATTCTTTGCTGTTGCCAAAAAATGCCATTTTTTGTATAATAACCCGTTATTTTTAATATTGAGGCAATTACTATGAAAAAACAATCTGGTGTATTGCTCCCCGTTTTTTCCTTGCCAAGCAAATTTGGTATTGGTGACTTTGGGGACAATGCAAGACTTTTTATTGATTTTCTAAAAAAATCTGGCTTTAGCTACTGGCAGATTTTGCCACTAGCTCCAACAAATGCAGCAAATGGCTACTCTCCTTACAGTTCAAGCAGTGCATTTGCCGGCAATTTCCTTTTTATTGACCCAATGTTTTTTGCACGATTTGGACTCGTTGACGAAGGAAAACTTCTGCAATTTGAAACAGTCAACACAGGAAAATGCAACTATGAAGCGGCAACGAAAGCAAAGCAAGAGATTATCTCCCTTGCCTATGCAAATTTTTCTGCCAACTCTTCACAATTTCAAGAATTGAAAATTGAATTTGACAATTTTTGCCAAGAAAATGCAGACTGGCTTTTTCCCTATGCAGATTTTGTAACGGCTAAATCACTATATGGAGATGTCGCTTGGTGTGATTTTCCCGAAAATATAAAAAATCGTGATGCAAATGCCTTGAAAGACCTAAAGGAAAGAAATTTTGACCTTTGGAATTGTGTATGCTTTACGCAATTTGTGTTCTACAAACAACTGAAAGATGTTTTTGACTATGCAAAAAGCAAGGGCATTGGCATAATTTCTGACTTGCCTTTCTACATTTCCTATGATTCCAGTGACGTTTGGGCAAACAAGGCAAACTTTTCTCTCTATGAAAACGGCACACAACGTGGCGTAGCCGGAGTGCCACCGGATTATTTCTCGCCTACTGGGCAACGCTGGGGCAATCCACTTTACGACTGGAGCTACATGGAGCAAGATAAATTCTCATGGTGGAGAAAAAGAATAAAGCACACCTTGACCTACTCAACTCTTTGCAGAATTGACCACATGAGAGCCCTTGAAGCATATTGGAACGTGAATGAAACCTGTGACACTGCAATTGACGGGCAGTGGGTTAAAACACCTGGTTATAAACTCTTAAACCTCGTTAAAAGCGATTTTGACGGCAAATTACCACTCATAGCAGAGGATCTTGGCATAATAACACCACAGGTGAGACACATGCTGAGCCACTTTAATCTCCCTGGAATGAAGGTCCTGCAATTTGCATTCGACTCAGACAAGAAAAATCCATATCTGCCAAAGAACATAACAGAAAATAATGTATGCTATACAGGGACACATGATAACAACACAATTCTTGGCTGGTGTCAGTCTCGTGATGAGGCCTCTTTCCAAAAAACTCTTGATTTGCTCAAGATAAATGAGGAAATGACCGCAGAAGAATTGGCAAAAAAATTGATTTATACTTGCCTTATTGCAAGAAGCAAGTTGGCAGTCCTACCAATGCAGGACATTTTGTTAAAAGACAACTCTTGCAGAACAAACATTCCTGGCACCTGCAGCGGCAACTGGGTTTGGAGAATGACAGATGAGGATTTTGCCTTCAGCCTAGACAAGGCAAACACCCGTGAGCTACGCAAATTAAACAAGATAACAGAAAGAGCTCCCTATTTCAGCAGGGTGTCAAAATGAAATTTGGAACATACAAAGAGTTAATAGCCTTTGCTTTTGAAAAATTTCAAACTCCAACTGCCAAGGAAATTAAAAAATTTCTCACCTTTGCTGCTTCTCACAGCTACGAAGAAGTTTTGCCACAAAATTTTAAGCTAGACATTAGACCAAGCACCATAACAACAAAAGCTCCCTCTGTCACAAAATACGAAGCTCACAAAAAAATGTGGGATTTGCAACTAATTTTTTCCGGCAAGGAAGCTATTGGCGTTCTGCCACTTGAAAATATTGGCTCTCCCACCACAGGCTACGACGAAACGGCAGATATAGAATTTTATGGCACAGTGGAGGAACATGGCGGAAACTTTGTTACCCTGCAACAGGGCAATGGAATATTTCTTGCCCCTTGTGATGCCCATGCCCCCTGCCTTACAGCAGAGAATACCGACACTCACAACAAAATTGTGGTAAAAATTCCCGTTGAGAGCGAAATTTAATTGCGAAAGGAAAACAAAATGAGTTCAACAAAAAAGGCACTTGTGATTGACCTTCTTACATCTCGCAGATTTGCACCCATGTTTTTCACTCAATTTCTTGGAGCGTTTAATGACAATCTTTTCAAAAGCGCCCTTGTAACCCTCATCACCTACGGAATGATAACGTCATTCGGCATTTCTTCCGGCGTTCTAGTAACAATTGTAGCGGGGCTTTTTATCTTACCGTTTTTTCTTTTTTCTAGCCTTGCAGGAGACATCTCCGACAAATTTGAAAAATCCTTTATCGTAAAAATGACCAAGGTAACAGAACTTGTTTTAATGATTCTTACTGCCGGTTGCTTTATCAAGCTTAATATTCCTATACTGGTTGTGCTTCTTTTCTTTATGGGAGCACAAAGCACATTTTTTGGTCCCTTGAAATACTCTGTAATTCCTGAGTTGCTGACAGAGGACGAGTTAATTACAGGAAATGCACTTGTCAATGCAAGCACAAATGTAGCAATTTTGCTTGGGACAATTTGTGGCGGACTTCTCATTATGACGCCACACGGCAGAGCCTTGGTGTCAGCTGGAATTGTAATAGTGGCAGCATTGGGGCTATTTGCTAGTTGCTTTGTGCCTAAAATCGCTTCATCAAGTCCAGATCTTACTATTCGTCGCAATATATTTAGTGGCAC
>JAZLJR010000038.1:0-5115 GCA_045617925.1 Synergistaceae bacterium | reverse complement strand
TGTTTTTCTGTTTCTAGATTAAAAATTTGCTTAAAGCTCTTGAGAAACTTCACCATTATAATGTCAAAAGTGCAATTTGCACAGCGTTCTGTGCTGCACCTTTTAATGTATTGTCACCAACTACCCACATTGCAAGAGCATTTTCAAGGCCAGTATCACGACGAATACGACCAACATTCACTTCGTATGTTCCAATTACGTCTGATGGTAATGGATAAACATTGTTCTTTGGATCATCCACTAATTTAACGCTTGGTGCATGACTCAAAATTTCTTTTGCTTCTTCTGGTGTCAAAGGCTTGTCAAATTGTGCCGTTATAGATTCACCGTGACAACGGAAAATTGGCACACGGACAGTTATGCCAGATACTTGAAGATTTGGAATGTGCATAATTTTTCTGCTTTCATTTACCATTTTCCACTCTTCTTCTGATATTCCCTCGTCATCAAAAGCACCAATGTGTGGCAAGAGGTTAAAAGCAATATTATGAGGATAGACCTCGTCCTTATACTCCTGACCGTTTAGGTAGGCAACACTCCCATCTCTTAAAGAAGTAATTGCTTTAATTCCGGTGCCAGCAACAGACTGATATGTGCTGACATTGATATATTTTAATCCAGCTGCCAAGTGTAATGGGAAAAGCACAGTGTTTGCAATTATTGTTGAGCAATTTGGATTTGCAATAATATTTTTCTTATTTGCATAGGAAATATCGGCTGCATTGACTTCTGGAACAATTAAAGGAACATCTGGATCCATTCTCCATGCGGAGCTGTTATCAATAACTAGTGCTCCCTGTGATGCTGCAATAGGTGCCCATGTTTTTGACGTTGAACCACCAGCAGAAAAGAGTGCAATATCTACTCCTTTGAAATGCTCCTCTGCAACTGCCTTGACTTCTATTTCTTCACCCTTAAATTTCAACTTTTTGCCAGCACTGCGTGGGCTTGCAAGGGCAATCAATTCAGACACTGGAAAATCATAATGCTCAAGTGCCTTTAACATCTCTGTGCCAACAAGACCAGTAGCACCAAGAACCGCAACTTTCTTTGCATTTGGTTTTGACATTTTTTTATCTCCTTCTATGTGCTTGTTATACTTCTTCTATAAAATTCTTGTGCAATGTGCGCACTGCATCGTCAACATTTTGCGTTGCGACAACACAAGTCAATGCAAGAGAAGTGGATGCTATCATCTCAATATTTATGCCAGCTTCTGCAAGAATTTTGAACATTTTTGAAGGAATTTCTGGATGATTTGCAATACCAGCACCTATGATTGAAACACGAGCAACCTCTGTGTCAAAGGAAACGCCTTGTGCTCCAACCTCGTCACAGAGCTTGCGGCAAACCTTTATTGCAGATTCCAAACTCTGATTCTTCACCAAGAAGCCAATGTCATTGACACCGCCTCTCATGTTGTTTTGAATTATCATCTCCGAGCTTACGCCCTCGTCTGCTAAATTAGCAAATAGTCTTGCTGCCACACCTGGCGTATCTGGCACACCAAGCAACACAACCTTTGCTATTGATGTATCTTGCACTACTGCTTTTATCACAAGTCCTTCACTAACTGCTTCTGACATAATCCATGTCCCCTCCTCTTCAACAAAACTTGATGCTACATATATTGGTAATTTATACCTCGCTGCCATTTCAACACTACGAGCCTGAATTACACCAGCTCCTTGAACGGACATTTCCATAGCTTCGTCAAACCCAATCTGCTTCAACTTGACAGGGTGTTCCACCACTCTTGGATCTGCCGTCAAAAGCCCTGTAACATCTTTTAGTAATTGACAAGACTTTGCCCCCATAGCTGCAGCAAGTGCCACACATGAAAGGTCAGAGCCTCCTCTGCCAAGTGTTATGACGTCTCCTAAATCTGTTACAGCTTGGAAGCCCGTAATGACTGCAACCTTTCCTTCATCAAGAGCCTTTATGACATATTCTGGCTCTATTTTGTAAATACGCCCCTCCATAGGGAAACCCTTGGCATATATTCCAGCTTGTGCTGCGGTAAAAGACTGGGCAGGAATGCCAAACTGTTGCAATGTCAGTGCCAAAAGTGCGCAGGCTTGTTGCTCACCGGTGGCAAGTAGCTGATCCATTTCTCTGCCATCTCGTGTCATGGAAACACTTTCCGCAATAGCGATAAGGTCATCTGTTGTGTTACCCATAGCAGAAGCAACAATTGCAACTCGGTAGCCTTCGTTTCTGATGCGGTCAATTATCCCTGCTACATGCCTCATTCTTTCAGGGCTTGCAACAGAAGTGCCACCAAATTTTAATACTGTAATAGGTCTATCTTTCCACTCCATTTTATTTCACCATTCCTTGAAGTGCTTTATGTAACTCTTTTGAAACCTTAACTTCAGCGCCATTCTCTGTTCCCTCTAGGACATAAAATTGTGAACGAACTCCATGCTCTGTAAAGGTCTTGCACATCGCATTTGCAACACGGCTGACAGTTGAGCCTTCAACAAAAGCAATGACAGAAGGACCAGAACCTGAAATTGCAACAGACAAACATTCAGGCAATTCCTTAACTCTGTCAAAGATAACATCTCCACCAGAAAAAAGTTTGTTTCTATATGGCTGATGAAGTTTGTCTTCCATTCCCCACTTCAAATGCTCCCATTTGCCAGTTGCCCACGCAGAAGCCAAAAGTGCTGCTCTGCCAAGATTAAAGACAGCATCCTCAAATGTAACTGTTTCGGGTAAAACAGACCTAGCATCGCTTGTGCTAACTCGTTCCTCTGGAACAGCTACAACACAAAGTATTTCTTTCGTTAGGGCAGGAAGCTTTACATATCTCAATTGTGTCTTGTCCCAACAAGACACCACCATGCCCCCCTTAAAGCACGGAGCAACATTGTCAGGGTGTCCTTCAATTTCTGTCATGATGGTAATCAGCTCATCGTCCGTAACATCGCGACTCGTGAGGTATTTAGCAATAAGAACACCAGCCACAACCGCACTTGAAGAACTACCCAGCCCACGGCAAAGAGGAATAATGTTGTGACACCACATTATAAAACCAGGACCAGTAATGCCCCATTTCTTCAAGGTTTTTTCATATGCTCTAATGACCAAATTTTTTTTGGGGTCTGTAAGCTCTTTTGCTCCTTCGCCCTTCGCTTCAATTTTGTATTCACCTTGGGGCAAAAGCTCCGTTATCTTAAAAATATTATATAGACCTAGGGCAAAGCCCATGGCATCAAATCCAGAACCAAGATTAGCACTTGTCGCTGGAACTCTGATAGATAATAAACTATCCATTGTTTGGCATTAGCCTCTCATTACTGCTAAAAGTTCTTCTAACGTATCACCAATCTCTATTGGTTTTCCAACTTGTTTTAATGCTGTGTCAGGATCCTTTAATCCATTACCTGTCTGCACCATTGTAACAGTTATGCCACTTGGCAAACGACCCTCTTTTTTCAGCTTACAAAGTCCTGCTAGTGGAGCACATGACGCAGGTTCAGCAAAAATTCCACCTTTGCTTGCAAGGTACCTTTGTGCTACCAAAATTTCCTCATCAGTTACAGAGTTAAATTCACCATTCGTTTTCTCAACCGCTTCTTTTGCAAGGTGAGCTGACACAGGGTTACCAATTCTAATTGCCGTCGCCACTGTCTCTGGATTTGGGCATGGTTTGTTTGTAACAAGTGGGGCTGCACCTTCTGCCTGAAAGCCCATCATGCGTGGAATTTTTGTGCTCTTGCCGAGCTCTTTATACTGACAGAAGCCGGCAAAATATGCAGAGATGTTACCAGCATTTCCAACTGGCAAAGCGTGCCAATCTGGAGCATCACCAAGTTTGTCCACTATTTCAAAAGCACCTGTTCTCTGTCCCCAAAGTCTGTATGGGTTGACAGAATTAACTATTGCGTAACCGTCATTTTCTGCTGCCTTGCGAGCCATTTCAAGTGCTTTGTCAAAGTTACCACGAACTGCAATAACCTTTGCACCATACATAAGTGCCTGTGCAAGTTTTCCCATTGCAACGTGCCCAGCAGGAAGCAAAACAAAGCAGGGAACTCCTGCCGTAGCTGCAAATGCTGCTGCAGATGCTGATGTATTGCCTGTTGAAGCACAAATTAAAGCTTTTGCTCCCTCTTCAAGTGCCTTTGCAACGGCAAGCACCATACCTCTATCCTTAAATGAACCAGTTGGGTTACACATTTCCAACTTGCCATAGAGGTTTATACCAAGATCACGGCTTATGGCAGGATAGTAAACTAATGGAGTGCTTCCCTCCTCCAAGGTAATTTGTGGAGTTTTTTCTGTTACTGGCAATAAATGCCCATAGTTTTTGATAACGCCCATTTCTATCTTCTCCTATTCATAAAATTTATTACAAGGATATAAATACAAAAAAAACACCTCTTGCAAATTTGCGAGAGGCGATTTTGAATTCGCTGTTCCACTTTCGCTTCACTCGCAACTATTGCGAGCCTTTATGACTTTTAACGGGGTCAACCGTTTGCCTTAATGACACAAGGTCTTTCGTGCAACCGCTCCGTAGGTGGTCTTCATTTGCAACACAAATAAGTGAATTTCAGCCACGTTCACTCTCTCTGTCAGATGCGCTTTGCAAACTACTCTCCTCATCATCGCGTTTAATGTGCTTTATTTTATAAAAATACTTGTAATTGTCAAGCAATTTGTAATTATTTTTCGGTATAATCTAAGATTTTTTAGATTTACTTCTTTTAATGGCAAGACAAAATCTCCTATACATAATTTCTTCGTGATTATTATCAATAGGTTTGGTATGTTTTTCTAATGCAAAAAGAAATTCTGAAAAATATTTAATATTCTTGTATAAATTTTTATTTTTTTCAAAAAAATCATATATCTCTTTATATTCAATTAATTGATAATTTTCACCGCACTCATAGCTGTCAAGTTTTAAATGATTATAATTAGGTGCAAAAATAAAATATTTTTTTTCTTTATTCGGATACGTTTTTTGTATATATTTATAATATTTAGATAGTTGCGTTTGCACCAATTTACTCCCTATATTATGCTTTTCATCTATTCCGTTAATACTTGATTTAATTTTGTTTTCAATAACTATAATATGATTTGTACTTTTTACCAATA
>JAZLJR010000037.1:0-15657 GCA_045617925.1 Synergistaceae bacterium | reverse complement strand
ATAGACACCTCAACTGCTCACAGGACAAACGAGGGCTGGTGCTACGCTTTTCCAGAGCTTTCTGCCGACTTCACAGCACGCTTGAAAACTGCCAAAAGAATCGCTGTGCCAGGTTGCCACGCAAGCGGTTTTATCGGTCTTGTATATCCTTTAATTGAAGCAGGCATTGTTTCACGCGATACACTTTTAACTTGCCATTCAATTACCGGTTACAGTGGCGGTGGGAAGAAAATGATTGCACAGTATGAGGACAAGGACAGAGACTTTTTGCTCTCCGCACCGCGCCAATATGGACTCACACAAAATCATAAACACCTAAAGGAAATGGTGGCAATATCAGGAGTCAGTAATGCCCCTATATTCTGCCCAATCGTTTCTGATTTTTATAGCGGTATGGTAGTCACCGTGCCACTTTTTGCAAAAGATTTGAGGAACGGTGCAACGATAGAAACAGTAAAGGAAATTTACAAGAAAAAATACACAGGACCAATTGTTAGCTACACTGATCAGGCTGACGCTGATGGGCTTATGTCTGGACTTGGGCTTGCCTTAAAAGATTCTATGGAAGTTTCCGTGTTTGGAAATGAAGATAGAATTTTGCTCATTGCGCGTTATGACAATTTGGGAAAGGGCGCAAGCGGTGCTGCTATTGAAGCACTAAATTATGTACTTGGAGTTGACCCAACAACAGGATTGAATATATAGGGAATTTCAGTGAGTTTAACAAGTCTTTCGTTTATTGGGTTCTACTTTCCATTACTACTAATTGCCTACTATAATCCATTTTTTAAAGCAAACGGATTTAGGAAGGGGCTACTGCTTGTAGCAAACTTATGCTTATTTGCCTTTTGTGAACCTGTATATGTCTTGCTTTTGCTTGCCGTGCTTTTCATTAATTTTGCACTAGTTTCTCTATCCGACAAATTTAACGTAAAGGCCTATAGGGTAATTGCAATTGTCCTTGATGCTCTAATATTGCTGTTTTTCAAATATATAAATGAGATTTTTGCATCAGGACTTATAAATATAAGTGTTAGTTCTATTGCATTTCCGATAGGTTTGTCATATTTTATCTTCAAGTCAATCTCCTTTGTCGTTGATAGTAAAGACGTAAGAAATGGGAATTTTATAGATGTAGCAATATATATTTCTAATTTTCTCACTATCGTTTCTGGGCCTCTCTCAACATACAGAAACGAATTGCCTACAATAAGAAACAAAAAAACTCCATCATTAGATGATGCCTACCGTGGATTTGAAAGATTAATAATCGGTCTTGGAAAGAAAGTTATAATAGCTGACTGCATTAGCACATTGGCAAATCAATGCTTCTTGTCACCAGATTTAAGTGTCGTTATGTCTTGGGCTGGAGCGGTCACCTATACGCTACAACTCTTTTTTGACTTTTCCGGTTATACAGATATGGCACTTGGCGCAGGATATTTGTTTGGATTTGACCTACCTGAAAATTTCAATTATCCATATATGGCAAATTCTGTCTCTGATTTCTGGAAAAGATGGCATATATCATTAACCAAATGGTTAACACAATATATTTATATTCCCCTCGGCGGTTCACGAGTGAAAACTGCTTCAAGGCATATATTTAATATTCTTGTAGTATGGCTTGTGACAGGCGTGTGGCACGGTTCAAATCTAACTTTTATCCTCTGGGCAATGATTTATTTTGTGCTTCAAGTTTTAGAGAAATATACAAAATTTCCAGATTTCCTGAATAGAATTCGTTTAGGTCATATATATGCACTCCTGGTTGTCATCATAGAATGGGTAATATTTAAATCTAGAAGCTTGACTTCTGCGTTCTCATACATAAGCTCTATGTTTGGATGTAATGGCAACCCACTCTATACAACAGGAGATTGCTCTATGATCTCCAAATATGCAATTCCTTTAATCCTTGCAATGATATTCTCCACAGATATTGGATTAAAAATAAAAAAACAGATATTAAATAGAAGTATCACAAATACACTTTACAATACTGGTTTAATTATGCTCTTTATTGTTTGCATAATAATTACAATAAGCCGTGGATATTCTGCGCCCTTGTATGCAGGATTTTAAGGAGGGTGACGGAATATGATAAAAAAAGAGAATCAGTTGCTAGTTATTGTGTCTCTTGTTCTCGTTTTTACCTTATTTCTTGCTCTTTTGAGTGGTGCGGTGTTCCAAGAACAAATTAAAGCCTCAAAAAAAGCTTTAAACCCTGGCAATTCAAATACAATTAGCATTGATTGGGAGAAAAGATATCCCTATGATACAACTGTCGATGAAATTAAGATTTCTAACAATTTGCAAAAAACTTCTCCCCGCGTTCTGGACAATATTACCAGTAAAGCAGCAGAACTAGCCTCCCTTGGTAGTGACTGGTCAAAATTCATCATAAATTATGATGAAATATCAAAGCTAGGCTACATAATTACTTCAAAACTAACAGACCTGTCAATCGGAAATACTTATGTTAAATTAAAAAATGGATATTGGACACGAGTAGATTCTTCAAAGCTATCGTTGGATGATGCAAAGGCACAACTTGCTTCTTATGCTTCCTTGAATAAATATTTATCTAAGAAAAATATTAAATTTTTATATTGCTTTACACCTGACAGAGAATGTGCTTTAGACAATGAATTTCCGCATGGTATTGTTTCCTATCGCAATCAAAATATTGATATCTATTTACAAGCACTGAATCAATATAGGATTGATAATATTGACATGAGGCAACTGTTACATAGAGATAAGCTTGACCACTACTCTTTGTTTTACAAGACCGACCATCATTGGAACATAAATGCAGCAATGTGGGCTACTTCCACAATCGAAAAAGAGATACGTAATCATTATGGTATTGCGATACCCAATGTGTATAATTTAGGTAGCTATAAGCGAATAACATATAAAAACGCGATGTTCGGCTCTGCTGGGCAATCAGTAACCCATTATGTAGAAAAATCTGAAAATTTTGACATTTTATATCCTAAATTTGCCACAAATTTTAAGTTGGAAATTCCCGATAAAGGAATAGCCACTACTGGGGCTTTTGAAGAGATATTCTTTGATTGTGAGAACCTGCAATCCGATATCAACAAGGGCGGTGGGTATGTATATGAACGAATTTTGTATGGAACACGTCCTTATGTGAAAATTACAAATTTGAATAATCCTAGTGGAACTAAAATTTTGATAATAGGAGATTCTTATGCTATCGCTGTTGCCCCTTACCTTGCATTGTCGTGTTCAGAGCTTGTATTGATAGACACTAGGCCAACAAATGGGAATTTCACAGGAAGCATTGTCAACTGTATCAACAATTTTTCTCCAGATATAGTTATCAGTTTACAAGCTAAACCACAAAGTTTAACTCTTAATAAAAAACATTAAAATAACTTAATTTGACTAATAAGCGACTAATTTGGAATTGAATTTCAAATTAGTCGCTTTAATATTGCAAATTGAAAATTTATGCTAAAATACATAACTAATTTAGAAAATTTTTGGAGAAAATAACCGTGGAAAAGAAAAGACTCGCATTTATTGATTACGGAAAAGCATTGGCGATATTATTTGTGCTAACTGCCCATTTGGAATTAGAGATTTTCTTGCAGTTAGTGTTATTTACAATGCCTATGTTTTTTATTACGTCAGGCTATACGAGTAACATAAAAAACACAACTCTTGGTGAGTTTGCACGTTCTAAATTTAAGCGACTAATTCTCCCTTTTTGGTATGTGATGTTGCTAGATATCCCGTTTGAAATAGCAAGGGCATATTTCTTCAAATATGGCTCATATAAGGTAGCATTACCAGCCTTGTTAAACACGATATATGGTTCTGCGGGAAAACTGCCAAATGTGTTTGGTCTAGGTGAACTAATGACAAAGTGCATACCCTATAGGATACAACTGCCTTTTACGGTTGATATTATCCTGCCGGCTAATTGTCACTTATGGTTTTTGCCGGCAATGTTTACTGCAAGCATCTTGTTTTTTGTCCTAATAAAGCACTTCAGAAACAAAAAATTTGCATTGGTCACCTTTTCAATTTTGTTCCTTCTGATTGCAGGGATAGAGTCTCTTGATGGCGTGCCGCAATTACCATATGGTCTTGGACGAGGATTTGTAGGTGCAGTATTTATGCTCGTAGGTTACAAATTAAAAGAAATGTCCTTCTTTGAAAAAAGCAGTAACTGGACTAAGGTAATTGTTCTTATTGCTACTTCTGTCGTTTCTCTCATATTCATTTTTGGCTTAAACATTCGAGGAGCCGGAATGATAAAAAGCAATTACGGTTCCTATGGGTTATGGAGCTCATATATGACCTTTGTAGCGGGGGCTTGTGCTACCGTGGCTGTTTTGATATTATGCAAGTTCTTAGAAAAGTTTAGAATTAGTGCAGTAGAGCGGGTGCTCTCTGCAATTGGGCAGAATACAATGACACTATACCTATGGCAGTTTTTCCTTTTTTCCGTAATGGAAGGTCTATATCTTAAAATTCCTGGGAAAAAAGCAGCACCAGACATATTTTATATGGAAATGATACCACGCGAAGATATGTGGTATAACATTATTGAACTGGTGGCGTTTATTGCCATAATTTTGCTAATAAAACGAATTCGTAAGCAAAGAAGTTTTTAATAAAGGACTAGAAGAAAAATTATGATAAAAGAACAATGCAACACAGGAAGGCAACTTAACATAGACGTAGCTAAATGCTACGAAATTGTTGCTATGATACTAGTTCACTCGTTAGTGTTTTTGGGAGTAAATGTTGAAACAGGCTTCGGCTATGTTGCGGATTTGTGGATAGGGGGATTTATGGGAGCTCCTGTCTTTGTTGTTTGTATTGGGGTCGGATTAGCCTATTCTAAAAATAATAGCCCTAAAACGATTATCTCACGTGGTACATTTCTTCTACTTGCCGGATACATCTTGAATTTTCTTAGAACAACACCGTTAGCTCTTTCATTTTTCTTAAGGGGTTTATTCTTGGAACATCTAAAGATGATTACAAACCTTTTGTTAGCGGGAGATATTTTTCAGTTTGCAGGTCTTGCTCTAATTCTTTTTGGCATACTTCGGCATATCAAGTTGCGGGATATTTCGATTCTCATTTTAAGCGTTATATTCTCCCTCTGTGCAACAATGATTCCAACATTAAGAGCGCAAGGGCTTATGATTAGTGAAGCTGCCGGTTTGGTTATACTGTTTGCTGTCGGCAAGTTTCCTGCTGGGTCTTTTCCGTTAGCAACTTGGTTTATCTTTGTGGCTTTTGGCTATTGGTTTGGTAACAAGTTAAGAAACATCAAAAATCTAGATCGTTTTTATTTAACTATTGTCTTTCCATGCCTTGTTATTTGCATCATCGGGGTGTTGTTTGAATGCCATTATGGTATAAACATGATGAAAGACGAGCTAGGTTACCATCACATGATACTGACGGATGCAGTTCTTTGTCTGTGTTATTGCATGTTTAGCTTTTCTCTTCTCCACTTTGTATCAAAGCTATTTTCACTAAAACTAAAGACCTTCTGCATGACCATGAGCAATGCGCTAAACATCATATACCTAGTGCATTGGGTGCTCGTTACGTGCATAATGGCTGTTGTCGCTGAGCGTCACATTCCTTTTGTAGCCATAATCGGGATTGCATTGTTTGTTTTGGCTATTTCAACTTGGCTTGGAATTTGGGCTAAAAAAGCAATTCATGACCATCCGGAAAAGTTTCAAGGATCAATTCTACGATACCTATAAAAGCTAAATAGCATAAAATAATACAATAATTTTACTTGTAGAAGGAGATAACGTTATATGCTTTTTGCATTAACTGCCACCATAATTGCATTTATTGCCTATATTTTTACTACCATCTTGGGTATGGCCTTGATGCCATCTGCTGTATTTAATGATAATTTAGGTGATGAAAATAAAGAATTTGTTGCGCTTTTATCACCAATTTTGGGAACTGCCATTTGGATTTCCTGCATAGTTTCGCTTGGGCTTGTCGTAGGCTTTACTCGCCCTTTGATATATACGCTTTTTGCAATAGCATGCGTCTTTATCTATCTAAAAAAGGGCAAGATTTTTATTCCAAGCTCAAAGATATATTGGATTTTTTTGACAATTATACTGGTTGCAGCTTTTGTTGGTTGTTGCTCTATTGCACCACTTGAATTTAATGGGAAAATTTACTTTGGCACTTCTATGTATGATCATGTTAAAGTTGCTTTAATTGACTCTATTACAAACTTTGGACTGCCACCAAAAAATCCTTGGATTGCAGATAATGGTGTTCCCGTTAACGTAATTTATTATTACGGCTTGCATGCATTTGCAGCACAGCTTACGCTTTTAACTGGTATCTCTGGATATATGGCAGATACTGCCCTTGTTATCGGATTTTGCATCCTCATCAGCACATCATCTATGATGGCTCTTACTCTCAAGTTGGCACAGAAAAGTAATTTCTACGAGAAACACCACAAGAAAATTCTGCTTGTTTCATTTTGCTTTATGTATTTTGCTTGGAGACTTTCTGCGTATTTTGAGCTCCTGCCGCAAGGCATAAAATCAGCCCTTTCACCAAATTTAACGGTGCTAGGTTTTTGGCCTATTGAAAATGGCAGCATTTGGTCTTCGCAACATTGCGTAGCTGCAGCCTTTACTGTGCTTATAATTTATTTATACTACCTGCTCTTATCTTGCCGTGATAAAAAAAATATAACGGTTCTTACGGTATTTATAGGTGTTATTGCCTCTGCATCAGTTATTACATCTCTCTATGCAGGAGTTTTTCCTTTTGGATTTTTACTTGTTGCATTGGCATTTGTCTATATCAAAGATGACATATTTAGAAAAGACTTTAATTCAAAGCTTATTTATAAATTATGTGCTTTTGCAATAGCTTTCGCGATAGCTTTTCCTTATTTAAGGCAATTTTTTACGCAGCTAGGAGGCCTTCCTGTTGAATTAGGAGTGCAACCTGCTTACGGTGATTCATTCAGAGGCGGACTATTCCCCATTCTTAAATATCTGTTTAGCTTTTATTTTATTATTCTACCAAAGCAACTTGGGCTTTTTTATGTGCTAGGTGTTGGCTTTATTATTATTCATATTTTCAACCCAAAAGTGATAAGAAAACAGGACAGATTTATACTTTTTGGGGAGCTTTTAACCATTTCAACTTTGATTTTCATATCATTTATCCATTCCACTGTTTATTCAAACGATTTTGGTTGGAGAACATTAGAACCTACCTTATTGTTTCTCTACGCCTTTGCATCTTTGTGCTTTGTCAAGATTTATAATTTCCTGTATGAAAATAAAAAGAAATTGGCATATGCGTTTATCGTTATTATAGCGATAATTCAGGTGGTGGCCTTATTGTATCCTCAGGATAGTGAGCCAATAGAAATTCGCACAGACTACCCAGAATTACGCATGGTTTTTACCAAGGCTATAAAGGGTTGGGAAAAGGTGAGAGAAGTTACAGATGAAAAAGATTTGGTGTTATCCAATCCCGTAACCTTTAAGAATTTATGTTATGTTGGCAATATTGAGGATAATTACTGGGTAGATACTTTCTTCTCTTGCTACGCTAGGCGCTCTACTCCTGTATCTGATCCACTTTTTTCATGGTGCTATTCCATGAATTATGACTTGAACAAGCTACAAGCCCGTTTTGATCGTGTTGTTAAATTCTTTGAAGGTAATCCCGCTCAATCTGAAGTGGATTATATAATTGATGATTTAAAGGTAAAGGCAATTCTCGTTACGCCACTTGACGGGCTATGGAAAAATGAAGGAAAATTGACCACGCGATATAAAAAAGTTTTTTCAACTGCTGACTACAAAGTTTATATAAAAAATTGAATTTAGCCTGTAACTAAAAATAAGCGACTAATTTGGAATTGAATGAAAGATTCCAAATTAGCCACTTTTTCAATGCAACTCGAAAATTTATGCTAAAGATTTGACGGTAAAGGAGAGATACCTGTGAAACTAAGAAACACACTTAAAACTACACTACTAGTTGGACTGTTTATTGTTCTTACTGCCTTGACAGCCTGCGGACAAAAAGCAATCACCACAGGAGAATTGAGCATACATGAAAATGTATTTGGTAGCATAGCTTTGGAAATATCAATAGATTCTTTTGAAAAGCTAGGATTTGAGCCTGGTGATAGTGTTGATATAAAGCTTAGCAACGGACATGAAATAAAAGATATTCCTTATCACACGGGATATTATGTAAAATTAGGGATGCCTGTGCTTGTTGCATATTACGGAGATACAAACATTACTTTTGCCTTTAAAACTGGGGAAAAAGCCTGGGAAGTATTTGGAATGTCAGAAAAAAACACAGGATGCGTTACCTTGAATGAAACAGGCAAATATAAAGCTAGAGAGCTACTCCTTCATCAAAAATACGTTAACAACCGCTCCGACTTTGCAAGCGATGAAATATTTGCCAATTACAGGGTTATGAGTGGTGGCAAGCTGAAAAAAAATAAATTCTATAGATCCTGTTCCCCTTGCGATAATAAATACAATAGAGCAAAATATGCTGATAAACTCATAAAAAGGGATAACATAAACTTTGTTTTTAATTTGGCAGATAATACGGAACAATACAATAAGCACATTACAAAAAGTGATTTCAAATCTGACTATTATAAATCGTTGCATGACAAAGGACGAGTTATATTAACTGGACTTGCACCAAATTTTTATTCAAATAAATCAAAAAAAATCATAGCAGATGCATTAAAAAATATGCCAAACATTAATGGCAAGATTCTTTTTCATTGCGCAGAGGGAAAGGACAGAACAGGATTTGTCTGTGCTTTGGTTGAAGCACTTGCCGGTGCAAACTATGACGAAATAGAAGCTGATTATATGAAGACCTATGACAACTATTATCATGTCAATAAAAAAGACACTCCAGATAAATACAATGCGATAATTGAAGCTTATTTCTTGGACATTATGGAGGCCATTTCAGGAGAAAAAGACGAGGGAAAGATAAAAAAAACAAACTTGAAGACAGGTGCTATAAATTATCTAAAAAGCTGTGGGCTTACAGATAGCACAATTGAAAAAATTATTTTGTCTTGCACAGAATAGCAAATATATGCTAAAATACACACTCAAAAAGAAAATGGGGAGTTTTCTTGCAAATAAAAGAATCTAAAAACTAGGAGAGAAAAATATGGATTTGAACAATGCAGATAGAGCAGAGATACTTGTCCGTGCTCTGCCTTACATTCAAGAATATACAGGCAAGATTGTCGTCGTAAAATACGGCGGAAATGCCATGACGGACGGTATTTTAAAAGATTGTGTCATGAGAGATATCGTGCTTCTTCGCCTCGTTGGCGTAAAGGTCGTGCTTGTTCATGGCGGAGGTCCAGAAATTTCTGACATGTTAAAACGTGTTGGGAAAGAAAGCCGTTTTGTCAATGGGCTACGTGTTACAGATGCAGAAACTGTTGAAATCGCACAGATGGTGCTAGCAGGCAAGGTAAACAAAGACCTTGTTAATCTCATTCAGTGCCTCGGTGGCAATGCAATAGGACTTTGCGGAATTGATGGACACCTCATAAAAGCAACCTTAAAGGACAAAGAACTTGGCTTTGTTGGAGAAATCACAGAGGTAAATCCGCAGCCAATTTTGGATTTGCTAAATGCTGGTTACATTCCTGTCATTTCCACTGTTGGTGGCGATGAAGATGGTGTTGTCTATAACATAAACGCAGATACAGCAGCGGCAAAAATTGCAGCTGCGTTAAAGGCAGAAAGTTTAATTTCTCTTACAAACACACCTGGCATTTTGCGTGATCCAAAGGACGAGTCAAGCCTTATTCGTCGTATAACCTTGAAATCTGCAGAAGAGCTCAAGGCAGACGGCACAATCACAGGCGGAATGATTCCAAAGGTAGAGTGCTGCACTGATGCTATAAAAGACGGTGTTAAAAAGGTATTTGTTATAGATGGCCGTGTGCCACATTCTATCCTTATGGAAACACTGACTGACGAGGGACTCGGCACAATGTTTCGTGCATAGTTTGAATTACAGAGGATTCTATCAAAATGGATATTTTTGAATTAGACAAACAGTATGTAGCTCCCACCTATGCAAGATTTCCTGTAAATCTCGTAGCAGGAAAGGGAAGCGTTGCCATTGACAACAACGGCAAGGATTACATAGACCTCGGAGCAGGAATTGCCGTTAACATTTTTGGCTTTTGCGACGAAGAATGGATGGCAGAAGTTACAACCCAACTTCACACTTTCCAGCACACATCAAACCTTTATTACACCTTCCCTTGTGCAAAGCTAGCAGAACAACTCTGTAAAAGAACTGGACTCAAAAAAGTATTTTTCTCAAACTCCGGTGCGGAAGCAAACGAATGTGCTATCAAGGCTGCAAGAAAATACGCCCGTGACACAAAGGGCGAGGGCTATTACACAATAGTCACACTTCGTGACAGCTTCCACGGCAGAACCCTTACCACGCTTGCTGCCACGGGGCAAGACGCTTTTCACAAAGACTTTTTGCCATTAACTGATGGATTTTGCCACATTGAGCCAACAGTTGAAGAATTGCGTCGCATTGTAGAAGAGAAAAAAGTCGCAGCAATTATGTTTGAGCTAGTTCGTGGTGAGGGCGGTGTCCTGCCACTAACAAAAGAATTTGTCGCAGAAATGGTGAAAATTGCCAAGGAACGTGACATTCTTCTTATCGCTGACGAAGTTCAAGTAGGAAACGGCAGAAGTGGAAAACTATACAGCTTTATGAATTTCGATTTCTTGCCAGATATTGTTACAACTGCAAAGGGGCTTGGTGGCGGGTTGCCAATCGGTGCTACCATGCTTGGAGAGAAGGTTGAAAACACCTTTGCTCCAGGACTTAACGGCTCAACCTTTGGCGGAAACCCCGTAGCCTGCGCCGGTGCCTTGAACATATTGTCACGTATTGATGACAATTTGCTTGCAAGTGTTATGGATAAATCTGATTACATATTTAGCACCTTGCAAGGTGCAAAGGGAATTGAGAGCGTTACTGGCTTGGGGCTTATGATTGGAATAAAGACGGTAAAGCCTGCCAAAGAAGTTGTCATGAAATGCATTGAACGTGGCGTTCTTGTCCTCACTGCTCACGACAAGGTGCGTCTCCTTCCTGCTCTCAACATTCCATTTGATTTACTCGTCAAGGCAATTGATGTTTTGAAAGAAGTTTGCGCAGAATAAAAAAACATTAGCCATAAAGAACATATGTTCATTATGGCTAAAATTTTTCTTTTGGAGAAAATTTAGCATGGAATATAGAATTGAACATGACACAATGGGCGAGGTGCGTGTGCCTTCAAATCACCTTTGGGGAGCACAAACACAGCGTAGCTTTGAAAATTTCCCCATTGGCACAGAAAAAATGCCAACAGAAATTATTCGTGCCTTTGCATATTTGAAAAAAGGTGCTGCCATTGCAAACAACAAACTTGGCGTGCTTGATGACGAAAAATACAAAGCAATCTGCACCGTCTGCGACGAAATTTTAGAGGGAAAATTAAATGACGAGTTTCCTCTTGCTGTATGGCAGACAGGAAGTGGCACGCAAAGCAACATGAATGTGAATGAGGTTGTCGCTAATCGTGCTAACAACATAGCAGGCAAGCAACTTCTCCACCCTAACGATGACGTGAATAAATCTCAAAGCTCCAATGACACCTTCCCCACCGCTATGCACATTGCTGCTGTAACAGAAATTGAAGATAAGCTTTTGCCAGCCTTGGTTAGCCTACGCAAAACTTTTGAAAAATTATCAAATGACTATGCAGAAATAATAAAAATCGGCAGAACTCATTTACAAGACGCAACGCCATTAACCTTGGGACAGGAAATTAGTGGTTGGGCTGCTTCACTTGCAAAGTGCGAAGAATACATCAGGGTGTCACTTGAACCTTTACGGCAACTCGCACTCGGTGGCACTGCTGTCGGAACTGGACTAAATGCACCCAAGAATTTTGACACACTCGTTGCCGGTGAAATTTCTTCCCTAACTGGCAAAAAATTTGTTACGGCGGAAAATAAATTCCATGCACTTACAAGTAAAGACGAACTCGCCTTTGCACACGGTGCATTAAAGGCTCTTGCAACTGACCTGATGAAGATAGCAAATGATGTTCGGTTCCTTGCTTCTGGTCCTCGTTGTGGACTTGGAGAGCTCATCATTCCAGAAAATGAGCCAGGTTCTTCCATTATGCCAGGCAAGGTAAACCCCACACAATGCGAGGCACTTACAATGGTTTGCGTGCAGGTTATGGCAAATGACGTGGCTGTTGGATTTTCTGCAAGTCAGGGGAATTTTGAGCTAAATGTCTTTATGCCAGTTTGCATTTACAACTTTTTGCAGTCTGTCCGCCTCTTGGCTGACGCAATGAATTCTTTTAGAGAACGCTGTGCAACAGGGATTACCCCAAACAAAGAAAAGCTTGCTGATTATGTTAAAAATTCGCTGATGCTTGTTACCGCTTTGAGTCCAAAAATTGGCTATGAGAACGCTGCCCTTGTCGCAAAAAAAGCCCACAAAGAAAACATAACTTTAAGGGAAAGTGCCATAAGCCTCGGTTTTGTAACGGCGGAAGAGTTTGACAAAATCGTAAATCCTGAAAAAATGGTATAAAAATCAATATTTTTTTATTTTTTTTGATAAATTGTAATTGTAACTTGCAAAATTAAGTAACAAAAAGTTCCACGGTAAATTCTGTGATAAAATGAGTTTGAGTCAACATTTTATAGAAAGGAATCAACCATGGAACGAGCTCATTCTATCACAAACACTCAAAAAGGCAAACATTTAACTTTACCTGAACGCAAAATCATACAACATCATTACAACAAGCATAAATCTATTACTGAGATAGCCGAAGCATTAGGACGTTCATACAATACAATTAAAAATGAACTAAAAAGAGGAAAAATCCTCAAGTATAACGGTAGGCAAATTGGATATAACGCTGATATTGGTAATGATACCTATCTTTATAACCGTGAAAATTGTAAAAGATACTATAGCCTATTAGCTAAAAGACAATTCTTCGAATATTTTTATAGTCATTTTGCTCAAGGTTGGTCATGTGATGCCTGTGTTGGCAAGTCATTAGAATCTAAGTTATTCAAAAGAGAAGATATTGTTTGCACAAAAACACTGTATAACGCAATATCCAAAGGAATCATATGTATAAAACCAGATAACCTGCCTGAAAAAATGCAACGCAAAAGAAAGAAAAAACATACGCAAAAAACCAACCGTAAACATCTAGGCAGAAGTATTGAAGAAAGACCAAAACAAGTCGCAACAAGAGAAGAATTTGGACACTGGGAAGCAGATTTAGTAGTTGGGGGCAGAGGAGGAAAAAAGGTTTTACTTACTCTTTTAGAACGGAAAACACGTTGGTATGTTACAATAGCAGTAAGTTCAAGAGAGACAAAAGCAGTTGTGGCTGCAGCAAAAGAATATTTAAATAGATTTGGTATATTAAAGAACCAAATCTTCAAGACCATTACAACAGATAATGGCTCAGAATTTACGAATCTTTCTGAATTAGAAAAGATAAGTAAGACGCTAATTTATTTTACCCATCCATATTCAGCATTTGAAAAAGGAGCTAATGAACGTCACAATAGAATTTTGCGACGTTACATTCCAAAGGGCACAAAGATAGAAAATCTTACAGATGAATATATAAGTCAAGTAACAAAATTGTGTAATAGACTTCCGAGAAAAATCCTTGGCTACAGCACACCAGAAGAATTATTTTATAAGGAATTACAAAGCTTGCAGAGAAAATCTTAGAGGCAAAAAACACCTCATTGCTCACAAACTCATTAATCATAGATTTTTTGCAAGTTGAAATTACAATCTACCTAAAATCAATAGCTATAAAGACTATCTATGTTATGTCAAGTAGCAAAAAAAATATTTTTTACAGGCTATAACTGAATTTTTAAACTATGTAAGGATGAGATAAAAATGCTTTTTTAAGGTTATATAACAGCTCTATAGATCTCATTTGAATGCAAAATGGCAAATATAACTTTCACAAGTTTCTTCGTTGCGTGAGATATGGCAACATTGTAATGCTTACCTTCAGCCAATTTTTTTGCAAGATATGTGGCAAAGATTGGATCCCACAAACAAACACATTTAGTAGCATTGTAGAGTGCGAAACGTAGATAGCGAGAACCTCGCTTTTCCATACGAGAATGAGAACTATTCATTTGTCCGGACTGATACGTAGAAGGAGACAATCCTGTATAAGCAAGCAATTTATCCGAAGAAGAAAAACGGGAGATATCGCCAATTTCAGCAAGAATCATAGCTCCCATACGGTAACTAATGCCAGGAATAGAAAGAATGGGTGATTTAATTTCATTCATCATAGTTTCAATTTTAGCTTCAACATCATCTATACTCTCTGATAACATTTTAATGAACTGAATTGTATTCTTCAATTCCATGGATTTGGCTATGATAGAGCTGCCAACAGATCTGCGGGAAGCGTCACGAACCTCTAGTGCTTTTTTCTTGCCGTGACGTCCTTTAGAGGCTACCTTTAGTATGCGTTCTAAGCGTGTAATATGCATAGATGCAATCTGTTTTACATCTGGTGCTTCTAACAAAAGAGCATAAACAGCATCAGAATGTAATGTTGAAAATAGTTTTTCCAATTCAGGAAACAAGATGACTACTAAACGTGAAAGAGACTGTTTAAATTTAGCTCTTTTACTAACTAGATCAAAGCGGTATCTTGTAAGTGACCGTAACTCCTCATTGTGGTATAATGTGGTCGAGTAGGATTCCAAGTTTACTTCAGACATCAACATATTTGCAATGGTGCGTGCATCGACCTTGTCTGTCTTGGTTTTACGAAGACTTTGGGCTTTGCGAAAAAGATTGGTGTGCAGGGGATTAATGACAAGAGTGGGAAGATCTTTGTCTAGCAAAAACCCGATAATATTGTAACTATAGTGTCCGGTAGCTTCGAGTCCTACCCTTACTTTCGTCAAATCATGAGCTACAGACTTGATACGAGAAAAAAGCAGTTCAAAACCATCGATATTATTGGTGATTGTGAAATTACCAAAAGGTGCTTCACCTTCAGAAGAAACAATATAACAGTCGTGCTTATCTTTAGCAACATCAATACCAACAAAAAACATGGAAAATCCTCCGTAACAGTGTATAAATATTTGATGCTGTATGGTTCCACAGAACACCTTGCGATTGTATCCTCGTTCTACATAAACCGTCATGCGGTATCTATCTAATTAACATTCAAGCAAGGGGCTGTGGTTGGAGTCTTTATGAAACCGTCAAGCGGTAGAACATAGATACCAATCCACAACATCCCATACAGTGTAGCATAACCTTAAAAAAGATCTAAACACTACCACATTATTATACGAGAACATAGAGGACATGGAGTTATCGGCTACGCCGACAAAATTGAAAATGGAGAATTGAGAATTTATGTGTGGCTACGCCACAATTTATAGTGGCTTTGCCACAAAAGATTTTGTTACATTAGCAGAGATAAACAAGGATTAGATAGCTAAAAGTATCTAATCCTTG
>JAZLJR010000036.1:0-18097 GCA_045617925.1 Synergistaceae bacterium | reverse complement strand
CCATTTGCCCATTTTGACCTTCTTGGTGCGGCGTGTCTTTTGTTTTTTCACTTTGGTTGGGCGCGTCCAGTGCCGATAGACGTTCGTTATTTCAAAAAGCCAAAGAGAGATTTTACACTTGTAGCGCTTGCTGGTCCTCTTGGCAATGTGCTTACCGCTTTTGTTTGTATTCACTTTGCCAGGCTTTTTCCTGCGCTTTTCACATCATACGGAGCGGTCGGGTTTCTTCGCGCTATGATTTATACGAACATAGGACTTGCCGCTTTCAATCTTATTCCGATTCCTCCGCTTGACGGTTCGCGTGTGCTTTTTCTGTTCCTGCCACCTCGCTTGTCTTATCTTTGGTATCGCCTTGAGCAATATGGCATTTTTGTCGTGCTTTTACTGCTTGCAACAAATATTCTTCCTGTTATTATGAATCCTATCTTTACATTCTTATTTAAGTTGGTGCTTATCTAAAATGAACTTTAATCCAAAACGAATATTACTAACAAACGATGACGGTTACACTGCTGTTGGTATACACATGCTTGCTTGTGCACTTTCACAGTGTGGTTATTCCGTAACTATCATGGCACCAAGTGAGGACAAGAGTGGTACAGGACACTCAATGACAATGAACAAACCTTTACATGTGATAAAAATCTCTTCTCAGACCTTTGATTTGCCAGATGATATTGAAATGTATTCTTTGACCAGTACACCTACAGATTGTGTTGGCGTGGCAAAACATATCTTGCCAAAATTTGACTTGGTAATATCCGGTATAAATTTTGGTCCTAATTTAGGCGATGACATTACCTACTCTGGCACATTTTGTGCTGCTCTTGAGGGGTATTTGCATGAGATCCCTTCCTTTGCAATTTCGCTTGTATCTTCGTCAATTTCTGGCTATCAGCATTATGAAACAGCTGTGAAGGTAGCGATTGATTTTATAGAATTTTTAAAGACTCGTGACAATTGTTATTTTCTTTATAATATCAACGTGCCAAATTTGCCTCTGTCAGAAATTAAAGGTGTTCTTGCCACAACGCAGGGCATTCGTCGCTATGAAGATGCTGTCCATGTGATATCAAAAACAGAGAGTGATATATGGGTGACCCTTGGGGGCAAACCATTTGACATTCATTCTCCCACGTTTGATGTGACGGCAGTTGACAAGGGGTATGTGTCTGTTACCCCCGTGCAGCGCGATATGACTAATACGAAAGAATTTGAAGAATTGAGAGAATATTTTAAGAGGAGGGATTGACTTTCTAATGAATCAATTTATAAGACGTATTTTTGCAAGTTTTGTTATCCTTGCAGTCTTTTTTTTAGGAGGTGTATCGCCAGTGGTGGCTTTGGAAGATACAAATTTTTCAGCCAAGCGTGTTGTTTTTGAAAACTTTAAATGGTCTATTGGAGACAAATTAAGCTTGTCCTCCCCACAGCTTGTGATAATCCCTGTGTCATCTTCCAAGTTTGTCCTTCCAGGTTCGTCAGAGATTATTGCGCAGTGGGATCAAGAGTCTCTTGCGACCTTTATGGGCTTTAATATCACCCTTGCTCCTGGTGAACTTGGCGTGAAGTATGAAACAGGGAAATTTTTCACACTTGATGCTACCAAGGGACTTTCCGGTAAGATTTCTGGTAGTCAAGATATTTATGGACCTGTGGGAATAAGGCTGAATGGTGCTATTACATTCCATGGTGATGTATATCTTGACCTTGTTGATTCTGCTGCCTCAAAAGGGCAAGGGCGTGTGGAATTTCCAATTAGATTGAATGTGCCAATACCAGGTTTTGGTGATTGTTTTGCCTATTCAAAAGCGACTGCAGATGTTGTCTACCAAGAAAATGTTGTAAAAATTACAAACATGGTTTTGAAAAATGATGTTTCAAATGTTACAGGAGAAGTTGCGTTTAACCTTGATACACAGCAGGTCGCAGTAAATGTTGAAATTTATTCAGACAGCAAACGGGTAAAATTTTTGATGTCTGCTGTTGCACACCTTAGCGGATTTACGAAACTTGGCTCCGGACACTGGAAATACGAATTTGCTAACTGAAAAAAAATTATGATATAATACCTTGAGTGTTTGACTCGGTCGCGAGATTTATTCTCGAGGAAAGTCCGAGCTTCATAGGGCAGAGAGTAGGAGAAATTCCTGCGAGTGCAAGCTTAGGGAAAGCGCCACAGAAAGGTAAACCGCAGCGAAAGCTGTAAGGATGAAAAGGCGGGGTAAGAGCCCACCGGCGGAGTAAAATTCGCGCATGGTAAGCCCCTCTCGAAGCAAGGTCGAATAGGAGAGACGTGACACGATCACAGCTGTTGCCCGCAGTTCTCTCGGGTGCGACCGCTTGTCGAGGTGTGCAAACACCTTGCTAGATAAATGACCGATACATACAAGACTCGGCTTATTGAACGCTCACATATAATGCGGACACGAATTTTTTTCGTGCCCGTTTTTTATAATATTAATTATTTAGCATGATAAAAATGTCTAAAAAATAAAATTTTTTCAAAAAACCACTTGTTTGATTTTTATTGATGTTATATAATACCAGCGTTTAGTCAAAATTGGTTAAAAAATATCACAAAGGTGGTGTTAATATGAATATACAAAAATTTACACAAAAGTCACAGTTAGCACTTGGTGCAGCAAAAGATCTCACAAACAGTCTTGGTAACAACGAGATGACCTCAATGCACCTTGTCTATGCTCTATTGACACAGGATGAAGGGCTCATTCCACGCATCTTGACAAAAGCAGCTCTCGAGGTTACGAGTCTTGCCAATGCTGTTAAATCAGAGATTGACCGTTTGCCAAAGGTTAAAGGAGCAAGAACAGAACAACTTTACATCACGCAGGAGTTAAACAAAATTTTAACTTCCGCAGAGGAGGAAGCAGCAAATTTTAAGGATGATTATGTTTCTGTTGAGCATTTGTTCCTTGCGGTGCTTGGCAATGTAGAAGCGACTTCACCTCTAGGCAAGATTTTTTCAGCTTTTGGCATTACAAAAGAGAACTTTATGCAAAACCTTGTCGCGGTGCGTGGAAACCAGAGAGTCACAAGCGATAATCCGGAAGAGAAATACGAGGCACTAGAAAAGTGGGGGCGTGACCTTGTCGCTGCCGCACGTGAAAACAAGTTAGATCCTGTCATTGGCAGAGACGAGGAAATTCGCCACACAATTCGCATATTGAGCAGAAAAACAAAAAATAATCCTGTTTTAATCGGCGAACCTGGCGTTGGTAAAACTGCAATAGCCGAGGGGCTTGCCATGAGAATTATGAAGGGTGATGTGCCAGAAAATTTGAAAGATCGCACAATTTTTGCCCTTGATATGGGGAGCCTTATTGCAGGAGCAAAATATCGTGGAGAGTTTGAAGAGAGATTAAAGGCTGTGCTGGACGAAATTAAAAAGTCCGAAGGGCGAATTATCCTCTTTATAGACGAACTTCACACGATAGTTGGAGCAGGAAAAACGGAAGGTTCAATGGATGCAGGGAATATGTTAAAGCCACTTCTTGCTCGTGGAGAGCTCCATTGCATTGGTGCGACTACGCTTGATGAATACAGAAAATATATTGAAAAAGACGCTGCACTTGAAAGACGTTTTCAGCCAGTGCTTGTGGAAGCTCCAAGCGTGGAAGACACAGTGTCAATTTTGCGAGGCTTAAAACAACGCTTTGAAGTGCATCACGGTGTCCGCATTTCTGACAATGCACTTGTTGCTGCTGCCTCTCTCTCAAATCGTTATATTACGGACAGATTTTTGCCAGACAAGGCAATAGACCTTATTGATGAAGCATGTGCCATGATAAGAACGGATATTGACTCCTTGCCTTCGGAGCTTGATGCAGCAAACCGACGCGTAATGCAACTAGAAATCGAAGAAACCGCCTTAAAGCTAGAAGAGGATGAAGAAAGCAAAAAGAGGCTAGAAACCTTGCAAAAGGAATTAGCCGACGAAAGAGAAACGGCTCGTGCTTTAACGGCTCAATATGAAAAAGAAAAAGAAGAAATTGGACAAATTCGTGGATTCAGAAAGCAAATTGAAGAAATAAAACATAAAATAGAAGAAGCAGAGCGTGCTTATGACTTGAACACAGTCGCTAGCTTGAAATATGGTGACCTAGCAAGGCTCGAAAATGAATTAAAGGAAGCAGAAGAGAAGTCCGAGGAGCAAAAGACAGGTTCAAGGCTTTTGCGTGAAGAAGTTACAGAAGACGAAATTTCTGAAATTGTTGCCCGTTGGACAAAAATTCCTGTTTCTCGTCTTGTGCAGAGTGAAAGAGAAAAGCTCATAAACCTTGCAGACATCTTACATCACCGAGTCGTTGGTCAGGACGAGGCAGTTGACCTTGTGGCAGATGCTGTGCTTCGTGCTAGAGCAGGCATTAAAGATCCATCTCGTCCGATAGGTTCATTTATCTTTATGGGGCCAACTGGTGTTGGCAAAACGGAGCTTGCAAAGGCTTTGGCGGAAGCCTTGTTTGACAGTGAGGATAACATTGTTCGTATTGATATGAGCGAATATATGGAACGTCACAGTGTGTCACGTCTTGTCGGAGCACCTCCAGGATATGTTGGCTATGACGAAGGCGGACAACTTACAGAAGCAGTTCGTCGCGCTCCCTATTCTGTTGTCCTCTTTGATGAAATTGAAAAAGCACACAGTGATGTCTTTAACATCATGTTACAGATCCTTGATGATGGTAGAATTACAGACAGCCAAGGACGCACTGTGAATTTCAAAAACACAGTAATAATTATGACAAGTAATGTCGGAGCAAATGACTTGATAGAGGGCTTGCATGATGACGGCACAATGAGCCCCAACGCAAAAGAAAAGGCAATTGCTTTGCTAAAGAGCCAATTCCGCCCAGAGTTTATAAATAGGCTTGACGAAATAATTTGCTTTAATCCCTTGACAAAGGCGGATATGAAATCCATTCTTGCTATTATGATACAGGGACTTTCAAAACGTTTGGAAGAGCAAAAAATTTCTCTTGCCATTACGGACGAAGCACAGGAACTTATTGCAACAAATGGCTATGACCCAGTTTACGGGGCACGCCCCCTTAAGCGCTACATTCAGCGTGCAATAGAAACTCCAGTAGCTCGTGCAATTATAGAAGGACAGGCAAAAGGCGGCACAACGATAACAATAGATGCAAAAAATGGTGAATTAGTGTATAATTACAACGCAGATTAAACGAAGGAGTAACAAAATGGAGAAACATGAATTTCAAGCCCAAGCTCGTCAAGTCTTGGACTTAATGATTAATTCTGTCTATTCAAATCCGGATATTTTTATTCGTGAGTTGATTTCAAATGCAAGTGACGCAATAGACAAACGGCGCATTGAAGCATTGGAAAATGGCAAAACGCCAGAGGAAGGGCGTATTACCCTTGTTATCAATAAAGATGCAAAGACCCTTTCCTTTATCGATAACGGTGTCGGTATGGATAAGGACGACCTTGTTGCTTTCCTTGGCACAATTGCAAATAGTGGGACAAAGGAATTTGCAAAAGCACTTAGTGAAGCAAAGGGAGACGCAAAGACAGCAGAAAACCTTATTGGTCAATTTGGTGTTGGTTTCTATTCTGCGTTTATTGCAGCGGAAGAAGTCGTTGTTGAAACAAAAAAAGAAGGTTGCCCAGCCTATATTTGGACATCACGAGGAGACGGAAGTTACGAAATTGACGAAACATCACGTGAAATGGTAGGTTCAACCATTACCCTCCATTTAAAGGACAAGGGAGAAGGCAAGGACTATCTAGACAAATGGGATGTCAGGTCAATCATAAAAGAATATAGCGACTTTGTGACATACCCAATATTTTTGGAAGAAGAGGGCGAAAAGAAGTCAGAAGAGGAAGAAAAAGAGGGACCAAAGCCAGTAAACTCTATGCAGGCAATTTGGAAACGTCCAGCAAAGGAGATAAAAGACGATGAATATAAAGAGTTTTATCACCACCTTTGCCACGATTGGGACGAGCCGTTAGACTGGTTGCACTACAAGGCAGAGGGTTCAAACGAATTTTCTGCACTTCTTTATATCCCAAAGCACCCACCAATGGATCTTTTCTATCCAGACAGCAAACACGGAATTGACCTCTTTATAAAAAGAGTCTTTATAATGAAGGACTGCAAGGATTTAATTCCAAGCTATTTGCGTTTTGTAAAGGGCGTTGTGGATTCCGAAGACCTTCCTCTAAATGTCTCTCGTGAAATTTTGCAGCAAGATAGCAGGACGGCTGCAATAAAAAAATCTGTTGTGAAAAAAGTTTTGGAAAAATTAGCAAAACTACAGAAAAAAGAAGCAGAGAAATATAGAGAGTTCTGGAACACATTTGGAATGGTTTTGAAAGAAGGGCTTATGCAGGACACAGCTAATCAGGAAAGCATCTTAAAACTTTGCGTTTTTGAAACAAGCAGGGGAGAAAAAACTTCTATAGAAGACTATGTGTTGCACATGGAGCCAGGACAGGAAAAAATTTATTACCTAGCTTCAACGGCAGGGGAATCTGTAATCAATAGCCCGAAGCTTGAAAGCTTCAAAAAGCGTGGGCTGAATGTTCTTCTCTTGAAGGATCCAATAGATGAAATTTGGGTGCACAATGTGCCAAAATTTGATAAATATGATTTTGTTTCAGTGTCAAGCGAGGAAGCAGCAAAAGAAGCAGGAGAAGAGGTCAAGGACGAAGGACAATACAAGGACTTTACAGACGAAATTAAAAAGTCTTTGGGAGACCTCGTGGAGGAAGTAAAAATTTCTCATCGCCTTGTTGATTCACCTGTTTGTTTTACGCAAAAGGGTGAGGAAATCTCTCCACAGATGAGAAACTTCTTCAAGTCTATGGGGCAACCTGTGCCGGAAGAAAAACGAGTGCTAGAAGTGAACCCCGCAAATCCACTTATTAAGAAAATGATGGAAGATAAAGACAATATTGCTGACTACTCAACAGTGCTTTATGCACTAGCACAAGCAGCAGATGGTGAAAGCATAAAAAATGCTGCAGACTTCACAGCAAAACTGACAGCGCTATTAACAAAATAATCTTGCAAAATAAAAACGAGGCAAACCGAAAGGTTTGCCTCGTTTTTTGTTTTTAGCTACTAAATTAGTTGCTTTTGTAAGTTTTTACTATTTCTTGTTTACCATTCTTTACTGTTACAACAATGATTGGTGAATTAGAATTATGGTCGCTATTGATCGTGATTGGTCCGGTGACGCTTGGTAGGTTGCTTATGTCTTCCATACCGGCCACGATATCACCACGACTTGCACTTTTCCTTGATTCAATTGCAGCTATAAGTGCCATGTAAGCATCGTATGCACAGGCTGCGGAGGTTGAAGGAACTAGAGTGCCATATTCTTTTTTCCATTGCTCCAAGAATTGCTTTTGTTCTTTTGTCATTTGTGAGGCAGGAGCATCAGCCATAAATGACATTGTTGTAAGGGTTAACCCTTCTGCATCAGCACCGAGGTCTTTTTGAATTGTTGACGAGAACATTGCGTCAGCACAAACAATTGGGAACTTTGCTCCGAGTTTTCTTGCCTGCTTAATTATATTGACTCCAAGATTGTAATGTGTTGGCAAGTAGAGGACATCTGGTTTGCTGTCGATTATGAATTTCAATTTCTGTGTAAAATCCTTATCTGATGGAGCAAAGGCTACGGTGGTGACTATCTCGCCACCTTTAGCAACAAAACCTGCGTTGAAGAGAAATCCAAGGCTTGTGGCATATTCGTCAACGATATTTACCATGAGGGCAGCCTTTCTTTTCTTCATTACATTGTAAACATAGTCAACTGCGGCTCTGCTTTGCTCTGTGTCAGAGAAACAGGTGCGAAAAACTGTTCTCTTGTCCTGTGTGATGATTGGGTGTGTGCAGGAAGGAACTATAAGAGGAACCTGCAGAAGCTCTGTAACAATTGATGCAGGGAAAGTAAGGGTTGAGTTATAACTGCCAATAATTGCATTTACTTCTTTAGAAGCGAGCTGATAGACTGCATTTCGTGCTTCGTCATTATTGCTCTTGTTGTCTTCTACAACCAATTCAATAGGTTGTCCAAGCACGGAGCTTTTTAATTTGTGAGCAAGCTTGATGCCTCTTAACTGCATATTACCTGCGCCGGAAAAAGCTCCGGTCAAAGGCTGAAAAACACCAATTTTAATTGGCTCAGCTGCAAAAACCTGCGTTGCTAAAAACACGAGAGTTGTAAATGCTAGGAGTAAAGATGTGAATTTCTTCATTTTGTTTCTCCTCTTGTTAATCTATATTTTTTGTCGCCACAATATCTGCGCCAGTGTTTAGCACATTTTTTATGACGATATCTCCAATTTTTATTGGTGGCTCTGTCGTCGTTGCCATAATTTGTTCCATTACAGCAAAAATTTTGTCCTTTGGAATGGGAATACTTGTTTTTACAGAAAGTGGCATGGTGCGGCCTGTAACCTTTACGATGCTTGTAATCATTCTCTTGGGTTCAGTCAGTTCTTCTTCCGCATAGGCCTTGCCAGCAGGGCAGGTATTGCCGGTTACAGTTATCATTTCTCCATCTTTTTCTGCGTGAAGGCTACAACCCATTGGGCAACGAATGCAGATTAAATCCTTCACAAGTATATCTTCCATGTAAAACCATTCCTTTCATAAACTACCCTAGAAATACGCGAAAATTATATCAAAAAAGATAAACTTTGCAAATATTTTATGAAAAAACAGAAAATTTTACACAAATATTTAAAATTTTTTGTTGATATCTCTTGACAAATTTGTGTTTTTTTATAAAATATGCATTTGTGTTGTAATATAAGTAATCTTTAACTGCGAGGTGGGAAAGGTGGTGAACTCTCCAAAAGCTATTAACAGTCTGATTACAGTAATTGATTCTTTTTGATAATTAGGTTGGCATAAAAAAGGAAACTTTGGACACTTTTTATTTGCTCTCCTTCACATCAAATTGAATGTGACAACGCAAAAAACAAATGGAGAGGTAAAATTATGAAAAAAAATTTAATTTCTTTAGTTTTAGTAGCATTAGTAGTATTAGCTACACCTGCATTTGCTGATAGCAACCCATTTGCAGATGTCCCAGCAGGACATTGGTCATATGATGCAGTTGCACTTTTGGCAAGCCGTGGTGTAGTTAGCGGTTATCCAGATGGTCAATACAAGGGCGGTCAGCTCGCAACAAGATATGAAATGGCTTCTGTTGTAGCACGTGCCTTGACAAAAATTGACATGGACAAAGCAACAAAAGAAGATGTTGAGCTCGTTAAGAAGCTCGTTGCAGAGTACAAGAATGAACTCGATGCACTTGGTGTTAAGGTTGCTGACCTTGACAAGAGAGTTGCAGGACTTGAAAAGGGTCTTGGCGGTCTTCGTTTGAACGGATTTATCTGGTTTGATGCGAAGTGGGAAGGTAGTGACAACCAGGATTCAACGGCACCTTCTTTCTACTTCCAGAGAGCTCGTTACTTTGTTAACTATCAGGTTGACAAAAATACTTCCTTCTTGGCCCGTGTAAACTTTAAGGGCATGGATAGCAAGAGTAAATCAAATGCATTTAAGGTTGACCGTTTGTTCTTCACAACGAAGCTCCCTTGGGATATAAAGGCAACCATCGGTTACCAGACTCAGGACTGGGATAAAGAGTATCACCTCTATGACCAGCATATTGGTGGTTTTGGTGATAGAGATGCTCTTTGGTCAAAGCGTAAATTTATGGGTTTCACCTTCGTAAAAGACTGGGGCAAGTTTGATGTCCAGGCTATTGTTGGCAGAAACCATTTCACACTTGACTCTTATGATGGAGAATATGGCAATCAATCCTATATGAGCTATGGCGCAAAGCTTGGCTATAAGGGTGAAGCGCTCAAGCTTGGTCTTTTCTACACAGGTGAAAAACTTGATGGTGATGAAAAGAAAGTATTGTTGCGTGAGAGCAAAGATAATGGATGGGTAATCCAAGCAGGTGACTTGGGTACTGTTCAAAACTATGGTGCATATTTTAGATATTCAGTTCCATGCGGAGAATTCTTCGGTACCTTTAACCAGCAGCTTGCTAACACATATGCTGTTCAAAATCACAAAACTCCTTCAGAACTTCGCGGTGATGTTATCGATGGTAATGCAAAGTTTTGGCTTGCTGGTGTAGAAATTTGGAATAATTATCTTGCTGGCTTTAGCTTCCGTGCAGAGTATTCAAGACGTGATGCTGGCTTCATCTACAACGACGGAATCCTCGAGCAATATAGCCCAATGGACGACCCACTCTTTAACTTTGGTGCTTATGGCCACACTCTTTACAGCCATGATACAATCATGGCAACGATAGACTATCACTTCTCAAAGAAGTTTGATATGTATCTTCGTTACACAAGAGTGTCTGCTTTGAATAGCTATGGTCCTGATACAACAGACCAGTGGGACTTTGGTGGCAGATATAAATACACCAAGAATCTCCACTTCATGGCACAGGTTGCTTTCTCTGACTATGGTGATGGTACACCAAATCCTGCAATGCGTGCCAGAGATATTAACTACAAGGGAAAGGAAGTTATCTTCCGTTTCCGCACACAGTTAACATTCTAATTTAGTTAATTGTTTAAAAGAAGCACAACGCATGTTGTGCTTCTTTTTTTGTGCAAAAATTTCTTTTTTATTGTAAAATAAGTTTGTTTAGATTAGTTTAAGGGGTATTCTTTTGTGAAAAAGCCTTGTCGCCAGTTTTTTGCTTTAAATATACTTATTATTATGCTTTTATTGAGTAGTACATCATTTGCGTCAAGCAGGGATTTGCACCTCACGGGCGAATTTTGGCTTGATGCAACATGGGCTGGCTCTGATTTTAGAAAGTCAACTGCTCCGTCTTTTGCATTTGGCAGAGCCAGATTTTTTTTGGACAAAGAAATAAAAGATAACACTTTTTTTCACATGCAGGTTGATTGCAATTCGCTAGAAGGCAAGGGCTCAGAGTTTTTCCGAGTGCAAAGACTTTGGTTTTCCACACAGTTGCCGGAACAAATTGAAACTACCTTGGGTTACCAAGCAAATGAATGGGATACCGAATATGGCTTAAAAAACGGTAAATTTTTTGCAGACCTGGGTGATAGAGAAAATTTTTGGTCTGGGTTAAAATATATGGGAGCGTATTTTAAGAAAGATTTTGGCAAATGGGTGATAGATACCTATGTAGGGCGAAACACTCAAGGGCTGGACGAGGTTACCACTGGTGACTGGACAGATCAATACTACATGACCTATGGGCTAAAAATTGGTTATAAAACTAGCAAATTGCGCATAGGTCTTTTTGGTAGATATTCAAGGCTGGATGGTCAGGAACATTGGGACGAAACAAATCCGCAGTATCAGAGGCGCGCTCCGGGTATATGGGATCTTAGCAGTATTAAAAATTACGGTGTCTATATTTGGTATGAAATTCTCCCTGAATGGACAATCAAGGGAACATATAACGAGCAAAAATCTTCCACCGTTTGGCTACCTTATGATAGCGCAACTGGAAGCTATAAAGATCCTGTTCATTTCAACACTGCCAGTCAGTGGCGTATTATTACGGAAATTGGACAGAGTATAATAAAAATAGGCTCCCTTTGGCTTGAATATGGCAAAATGGGACAGGGGTTCTTTTATAATCCCGCAATGAGACAAGGCTCTATGTATAACATTTTTGATGATGGAATATCGTCTATTGACGCTCGTATAATTAAGGTAGCTTTTCACAGACAGATTAACCCAAAGCTTTTTTGCTATGCAAGATTTACTTCCATTCGAGACGAGGCAAAGACGACCATGAGCCTCGAACAGGATATATGGACAGTCGGTGTATCATATCAGTATAAGCCTAACATTGCTTTTGAGCTGCAATATGACAGAAACAATTACAGATCTTCCGCTATATCGAATGTGCAGGATGGTTCAGAAGATTGTGTGCGCTTTAGAACAAATTTTACCTTCTAGGGGGATAAATAATGCAAACCCCAAACAAATTTTCAATAATTAACTATTATCAAATCAAAGACCTCTTGCCCTACCTTGCAAAATTTTTCAAGGATAACGGGGAACAAGGGGTCTTTGTTGTGCCTCAATCACTAGACAAGGCTACATTACAAAAAATGATTCAGCCCTCGTCATTTTTGACACAGGCACCAAGAATTTTAACTCTTGGCGAACTGTATCAAGAGATGGCAGAGGTGTGTGGAACAGAACCGCTTTTTGTTATTGACCCACCGGATCACACACTAATATTAAAATTCATAGTGAAAAAATTTATTGCAAAATGTGAAGCGGAGCATATTGAGCTCCCCGTTGGTGTACTGCAGACAGGCTTCCCAAAAACGTTAGGTGACGAGCTACATGAACTTATTACAGAAGATGTCACGCCAGAAGAGTTTGAGGCTCGCCTTAACCTTGCAGACGAAAACAATCTAACACCAGAAAAAATCCTGTGTATCCTATACAAAGAGTATAAAAAATATCTTGCCTCTCACAAAATTACAGATGTTTTCTCTGTGCCTTTCCATACAAGACAGCTCATTGCAAAAAATAAAAACGCTGCTGATTACCTAGCTAGGTTAAACGCCTTTTTTGTGGGGTTTTTATCCTTCACTGGCTCGCAGCTTGCCTTGGTGCGTGAAGTTTCTCGTTACACGGCAGGCCCTGTCGTAGTTGGTGCGCCAAAGGCGACAGTGGTAGATTTTAAGGGTGCAGCAGAGCAAATAGGCATGTTTGAGATAACATCTGCGGATTACTCACGCCAAAGACGAGAAAGAAAAAATTTAGTTTATCATGCGTCAAATTGTGATTTAGAAGCAGCCACCTTGGCTCGTCAGATTGCTCTTTGGCAAAATAACAAGGGCTTGTTGTTTGATAATTTTGGTGCATTTGGAAGCCTTAGCGACATTGGGCTAGTTTGCTCAAAGGAGAATGTCGAGCTCTTTCGCTCTGCCTTCAATCGCTACAAAATTCCGTGGAATGAGGAGGAAATTTCAACCGTTGCGGATAATATTGTGGGACATCTCCCTCATCTTGTCTGGCAAACCTACGAAAGCAACTGGCAAGAATCAAACGCGAGAGCATTTCTTTCATCTTTCATCTTTGCAGACAAAGAAACCGGAAAACTTTTTGATGTCCCCAAAAACATTCATCCACTTGACCGCACATCCTGGGAAGAATTTTTAACAGACGATGCAAAATTTGTAGCACAAAGCGCAGAAGCCTTTTACTCGGTGCTAAAAAACGGAACGACACCGTCAAATTTGCTTTCTGCCTATTACGAGTTTTTGGAAGCAATAGAGCTTGGTGATAAAGTCATTGCTTTAACAGAAACTATGCCAAACCTTGATAACATTGCAAAGGCAGTGAATAATTCAATCTTTGAAGTTGGTAAAAAAGCAAAATATATGGCAGATCTTGCAGAAGTTGTCGGAGAAGCGACAGACGAATTTTTGGTTGGAAGTGACGCCTTGGATTTCTTCACTTCTTGGGCAAGCGTTTCCACCCTGCCAGTTACCATGCCACTTGCTTCCTGTGTAACAATTTGGACAAAGGTGCCTCCAGTTTTCACCAGCAGGAAATATTTTATCATCGCTAATTGTGATGCAAACCATTATCCAAAGACCATGAGGGAATCTGAGCTTTTGTCATCAGAGGCAAAGGAACTTTTTAACAAAAATATTGATGAAGCAAACACATTGCATGTTTCCCACATTCCAGATATGGCAGAAAAAAGGCTTCAAGAGGAAGCAATCTTCCGCCGTTTGATAGAAACGGCAGAGGCTGGCTTGATTTTTTCTCGCACTGTGGCAGACAAGGAAAGCAGACCAGTTTTTGCCTCGCCGTTCTTGAATAAATTTTTGAATTTATCAGCCGAAGAAGCGGAAAAAATTGCGAACAGAGTAACTCTTGATGACCTCTTGCCACACCTTGAGGATGATAGGCTAAATGGTGCGGAGGCTTCACGGCTGTCGTTGCAGGAAGTTGAAGAAATGCCGTGCCTTGCTTCAAGTCCAGAAGATGTCCCCTACATAAAGCCGTCACACATTGAGTCTGCTCGTTGCCCTCTAAAATATTACCTTGAAAATTTACTCTATCTCGATGACGAGAAACTAAAATTGCTTGATTCTCGTGCTTTGGGAAACCTTATGCATGCACTTTTTGAGGAAGGTTTCGAAGCTCTTGAAAAGGGAGCATCTAAATCGCTCCTTGAATTTATAGAGAAAAATGTAGAAACTTACGCACAAAAAATTCAACATGGCAAGCCCATTTATCCAACATTTTTCACAGATCCACGTCTTGCAATAGAAGCAGATAATTTCAAAAAGAATTTATTTGAAATGGCGCGCTACCTAGATTCTCTTGAAAAAGGAGAACTTGGCAAGAAACGAATAAAGATGTTACGTGAAAAGACCCTTGACTTTGAGAAGATGTTACCTATTTCTGACACAGAAAAAAGCCCCGTTTGCCACATAAAGGGCAAGGCCGACAGAATTGATGTCTTTGGTGACGAGGTCGTAATCTTGGACTATAAATCAAACGAATCGGAAAAGCACAAGTCTGACCTACAGCTTCCACTTTATGCGGTTATTTTGTCACTCTTAGAGCCTAAACTTAATGTAACGGCTATTGCATGGCTTGGACTCAAAGGTGCATACGAAACACCAATGTCCGCTTATTATGAGGACAGAAAAGAGTTTGAGGGCTATTACAAGGGCGATAAGCGTGTTGTTGGTTCAAGGACAAGCCTTGCTGACAGAAAAAAAGAGGCAAAAGAGGTCACAGCTAATCTAGTTGAACACCTTGTAAATGGCGACGAATGGAAGCCAGTTTATAAGATAAATGGCAAGGATAATCCTGCCTGTCAATATTGCAAATACAAGCCAATTTGCAGAAAGCAGGCAGTTGAAAATGAATAGCAAAAATAGTGAATTGAGAATAAAGATGAACGAAATGGATAAGCGGGATAAGAAAAAACTTTCGTTTGAAGAGTATTACAGTGGTGCGAACAGGGCGCAGAAAGAAGCGATAGAAAGCGATTCTGCCCTGACTGTTGTTGCTGCAAGTGCTGGAACAGGAAAGACCTTTACCCTTGCGCAAAAGGTAGCCTACATTCTGTGTGACGAAGAAAAAAATGTAGCAAGTGACGAAATCCTTGTTCTTACCTTTACGATAAAGGCTGCACAGGAAATGCAGGAGCGTATAAAAGCAACCCTTGCCGAGTGGTATGAAGCAAAGTTCTCCGAGCTTGCAGGGCGATATGGCGAAACGGTAGCAAAATCTAGACTTGCATATTTGAAAGACAAGTTAGATACACTTGATGATGCTTACATCTCAAATCTTCACTCTTTTTCAAAGCGTGTGATTAGCGAAGGTGGGCTTGCTCTTGACCTTGATCCAACTGCTACTATAGTTGCAGAGCCGCAAGCTGCTCGTTGGTTTAGCGGTCTTGAAGAGGAGCTTAGCAAGGGAAGCATTGATAAATTCATTTCGCTTCTCGCAGAAGAGCCGACAAGTGACGAAATTTCGCGAAGAGAAGCAGAAGAATTTTTTAATGGTAAGAGTGAGGATATAAAAGAAGCATTGCAGTTTTATGGTATTGCTTCCATAGCAAATGCAGTTCGTCTTATCGGAGGGGAGCTTCCTAGCCATGGCCTTACTGCCCAAGACCTTTGGTACTGGCAAGACAAAAAATCTGGTTACAGCATGTGCCAACCTGTAAGAAAGCAAAAGTTGCTAGAAGTGCTTCATGACTGGCAAAATGCGGCAAGCGATTATCTTTCAGCCAATATTAGCTTTGAAACGATAGACGAAAAACACTTTGACCAAATTTGTCTTTTTAACTTTGCTCGTTACGTTATGAAGATTGAAAATCTGGAAAGTGAAGAAGAATTAGATGCCTTTGCAGTGCAAATTGAACAGCTAATCAATTCTCGTAAGGATGCTCCGTCAATAAGAAAAGGCTCACCAGCAGCGAATTTTCAACAATATTTGCCACAGGGAACCTTTGCAGAATGGAAAAGAAATTACGAAAATAAAATTAAACCATTCTGTGATTTTGCAAACCTTGATGCGGAGCTTGAGCAAAAGACTTTCTTGGAGCGTATTTGTACTGTCCTTTGGCAAGCATACAACAGCTACAAAAAGGAAAATAACCTTGTGGAGCTTTCAGAGCTTGTGCAAAATGCAAAAAAACTTTTTGAAAGCGACCCCCAATACGCAAAAAAATTCAAATATATCTTTGTTGATGAATTTCAAGATACAGACCCATTGCAGGATAGCTTAATCAATGCTCTTTGGCATAAACCGAGCGGAGAAAATGATATTGAAAACCACCTCTTTCTTGTAGGTGACTTTAAGCAATCTATATATAGCTTCCGTGGTGCGGATCCGTCACTCCTCTTAAATTACAAAGATTATGCCTTGAAGGCGGATAATAAAAATCTCGCTTGCTTTATTGCTTTGGCAGAGAACTACCGCACAGACTGTAACCTAATTCATAGCATAAATAATTTCTTTTCTCACCTTTGGAGCAGTGCACGGGGCAAAGGTTTTGTCTATGGCACAGACGACCACCTCGTTTGTCCCGCTGCAAAGCAAACAAACGATACACTTGACACCGTGCCTTGCCGCGTCCTTTGGTGTTATGGCAAAGATAAATCAAAAACTATTGCTCAGCTTCGCAGCACTAGGGCGGAAGCCGTTGCAGAGGATATAATTACAAAGGCAAAAGCAAAGCAGGAAAAATGGAGTGACTTTTGTGTGTTGGCTCGTAATAGGGCAGAATTTACACACCTAGAAAATGCCTTTGGCAAACGCAACATTCCTTTCGTTCTTTGTGAAGCAAAAAATTTCTTTGGCAAAATTGAAACAGAGGATGTTATAAATTATCTTTCATTATTAGATGACAACGATAATATGACAGCACTTGCAGGCTGGCTTATGTCGCCAATTTCTGCCGTTGGGCAGATGAAAGCGCGAGAAATTTTGCAAGTAGCAGAGGCACGTATAAAAAAATATGAAAAGATAGGAAAGAAATTACACAACAAATCCCTTGCCTTGAAGGAAGTGTTCCAAGAATTTTTGCCAGATGTCGCAGAGGCTCTGCAAATTGCGTCAGGCCATGCAAAAATAATGGGAGCAAGTGCTGCAATAGAAAATTTACTAGAACACCAAGAGAATTTATTGCGTTTTGTGAGTGAAAATTCACGAAAAAGATTATTGCTTAATCTGATACATATAAAAGAAATTTGTAAAGAATTTGAAGAGTGCTTCTCTCCAAGTTTGGCAGAAACAGTTGCCTATTTAGAGGATTCGTTGAATAAAAACATTTCCCGTGAAGAGCCGGACCTTGCAGAACTAGGTAGCAATGCGGTAACAGTTATGACGATTCACGCTTCAAAGGGGCTAGAATTTAATAATGTATATCTTTTGTTAGGTGAAGAGGAAAGACCTCACACAGACACAGAGCGTATCACCGTGTCAAACAAATTGGGGTGCCTTGCGTCAAGCTGTTTGCTTCAAGGAGTGGAGCAAAAGACAATATTGCGCAGGGTGTCAAATGAGTTAAAAACTCGGGATGAAAAATCAGAAGCCGAAAGGCTTGTCTATGTCGGCTTTACCCGTGCAAAGAAAACTCTCACAATCGCTGTAACAGACAAAGACAATAACCCAACACTTGAAAAGGAAGAATTGGAAGAAAAGAAAAAGCAGGATTTACGTGGTGGCACTTATTCTCTTGTGAATGAACTTGCTTTGTTTCATACCTATTCACCTGTTGAGCGTATCAATATCACTAGTGAAGATATAGCCTGCACTGTGTTATATGAGGCAAAACAAGAAAATATAATAGGTCAAGATCTTGACCTTGTTACAAAGATGCCAAAGAGGCTGGAAAAATTAACGGCGAGTGCCTATTCTCTTTTTTCTTGGTGCCCTGTTGCCTATCGTTCATCTTTCAGGCAAGGTAAAACTCTTGTGTGGCACGGAGAAAATGGCGAAGGTAGCGACTTTGGCACAACGTGTCACGCTGTTTTGCGCAGGTGGAATTTTGTGCTTGATAACTTGTATTTAGTAACA
>JAZLJR010000035.1:0-3568 GCA_045617925.1 Synergistaceae bacterium | reverse complement strand
TAGCCCTGCTTTTTGCCCAGTGCTTCAATGCCAAGCCGAACAGTGTCGTTTTTGTATGACAGGTCATGCAGGACAAAATTTGCCTTGTAAATTTCACAAAGCGTAGCTATTTCCTCATAGCGTGTTATAACAATGGACTTTTCAAAAATCTCGGAAAGTTTCTTCGCCTTTTCTATCGTGTAGGCAACGACAGGTTTTTCCACCAAGCTTGCCATTAGTTTATTACTACCAAAGCGAAGAGAAATCCCAGAAGCAAGAACAATACTGCAAAGCCCATTAACGGGATTGTCCAAATCAACCACAAAAGCATCATCACGAGAAAGAAGCCCTTGCAAAAATTCATAATCATCTTTTCTCACACAGGCGATAATATTTTTGGCATCAAAAAGTCGCTCTAACTCATTGCAATAGGCGGGACATTCGCATTCCAAAAAACCTATTTCGTCAATCGCCACTTTTTGTTCTTTTGAGCAAATGCAATTTTCAAGCAGTTGGACACCCTTTGTTTCTATATTTTCAATGCAGGGTGTCATTTTTTTTGCAGTTTTAAGGCAAGTGCCAATTTGAAATTTAACTTCCTCTGCAAAATCCGACATGGTAACACTTGTGTCATTTTCTTTCCGTGACTTTATTCCGCAAGTTATACCGCTTGTTAAAGAATCAAACAAAGTTGTCTTGCCATTACCACGGGAGCCAGTTATCAAAATGTGACGCTTGCCATTTATTTTACTCGCTTCAAACGCTCGTTTTACTGCTTCTTTCGTAACGCACATTATGCTTCCTCTCGCAACAAAACAAACTGCTCTTTTCCCTGTTTATTTTGACACAGATGCAAACTAAGGTTGCCAAAGATATTTTTCAAATGCTCCTCTATTTCTCCCCTTGGCGTAGTTTTTGGCGAAATCACCGCTTCCACCTTGCCACCACGAGTGAATAAAATTTTGTCACAGTTGTTTAAGGCAAGTTGCGGGTCGTGCAATGTGACAATAGCACCTCGCCTGTCCTCACTAACCCAACTGCGGATTTTTGCAAGCATCTTGTATCTTTCGCCAAAATCCAAGGCGCTCTCCGGCTCGTCAAGGAAAATAATGTTTCTCTTATACACAAGGGTTCGTGCCAAGATTACGAGTTGTTTTTGCCCCTCGCTAAGCGTCTGATAATTTGCATCACACAGATGTGCAAACCCTACATTTTCAAGAGCTTTCTTTGCAGTTTCTTTCATCTTTTCGCTTGGCGATTCAAGAAGCCCTAAATATGGATTAAAACCCATAAGCACAACATCAAGGCAAGAAACATCAAGCGAAATGCCACTACGCTGTGGAATGTAGCTGCACACCTTCGCACGCTCTTGAATGGACATAGCCAAGAGGTCTTGCCCAAACAAAAAGCAACTTCCTTTGGACGGCAAAGCACCACACATAGCCTTTAGGAGTGTGGTTTTTCCGCATCCGTTTGCGCCTAAAATTCCAAGAATTTCATTTTGCTCCATTTCAAAGGACAAATTTGCGATAATCTCTTTTGCTCCATATGAAACAAAAAAGTTTTTCACTTCAAAAAATTTTGAATTGGAAGATGTCATCTCAAACGCTCCTGATGCAAGGTCAGCCAAATGAGAAATGGCACACCGAGAACACTCGTAAATATACTAATGGGGAGCTCACTCTTGGCAAGAGACCTTGCCAAAATATCAGAGGCAATAAGCAAAAATGAACCTATTACGCCAGCCATAAACATTGTAGAAAGTTTGTTATTTTTTATCAGTTTCCTTGCAATGTGCGGAGCAACGAGCCCGATGAAACTAATCAGCCCCGTCATGCTGATAACGCTTGAAACACAAAGGGTTGCAAGGAACAAGACGACAAGGCGAACGCCTTGAACAGAAACACCAAGGCTTCGTGCTTCGTCCTCATCGCTGGAAAGCAAAATCAGCTGTCTGTGCAACGCAAACAAAACGATAGAGGTGACAGCCATCACAACAACAGACCACCAAAGTCTATCTATTGAAACATTGCTGAGGCTTCCCATCATCCAATATTCAATGGAAGCAAGATGGCTTTCTGGGTCTGCCAAAAGCTTTAAGGACATAAGAATAGTTTGTGCGAGGGCATGAACCGCAATTCCTGCGAGAACGATAGAGCTTTTTCTGCTGTTTTTGTCAAAATAAGAAAACCAAAGAACAAGGGCAACGGCACAAAGTGAACCAACAAAGGAGCAGAAAGTTACAGCCAGCGTTCCGCCAAAGAACAGAATTCCTGCTGCAGCTCCGGCGCTAGCACCGGAAGAAACGCCAATGATGCTCGGTGAAGCTAAGGCATTTTTGAACACAATTTGAAACACAAAGCCACAAAGCCCAAGTGCAAAGCCCCCAGCAAGAGCCGTAATGGTGCGCCCGATGCGAAGGGTATAAAAAATCTGCCATTGCAACGCGTCCAGCTTGGCTAACTCATCAAAAGAAAAATGATATTTGCCAATGAAAAGACTCAAGACTGCAAGGGCGAGGGTTAAAACAAAAAACAAAGTGCATAAAATCTTATTTTTCATATTCAAACCCGTAAAATTCCTTGTAATATTCCTTCACAGTTTTTTCAAAATATTCATTGCTAACTTTATTTGGATACATTTTTGAAGCAAGCCAAAGAGAGCCTAAAATGCCGGCAGGAATTGGCGTGTCCCACGCTTCTATGTAGTTTGGCATTTTGAAAACTTGGCTACTTTTTACCGCACGGCAGTTAGCAAGGCGCTTGTCGCTCAAGACATCTTGCACGTCAAACCTTGCGTCTGCTGCAATTACAATAACTTCCGGATTCCAAGCAAGAAGCTGTTCATAGCTTATGCGAACCCAAAGCAAGTTGGCAATTTCGTCTGCCACATTTTTACCGCCTGCCATGGCCACCATATTTGACTGGGACATATTTTTGCCAAAGGTCATGAGAGGAGAAGGAACGCCTGTTACATAAACTTTTTTGCCATTTTTTGGCAAGGTTGCAAGGAAATCCTTTTGCTTTTTTGCAAAGGCATGGAATTTTTTTGCTCTTTCTTCCGTGCCTGTTGCGCGAGCAATTATGTCTATCATTTCTTGACATTCGTCAAAACTCTCTGGACGAACAAGCAAGACCTTTATGCCCAATTTTTCAAGAGAGGGAACAACAGACGCAAGCCTTTGAGGCAGGACAACAAGATCCGGCTTTAAGGCGATGCACTTTTCTACATCAAAATTTTTGGACGTTCCTGTGGTTGGTAGATCCCAAAGACGTCTCGCACAAAGTCCATATATTGCTCTTTTTCCTGCTTGCCCCTTCGCCTCGATAGCGACAAGTTTATCCTGCAAGCCAAGGGCTATCAATGCGCTTGTTGAAACATAATAACCACTAATGATACGCTCAACGGGCTTTTCAATGACAACCTTTCGCCCTGCTTGATCTGTAACAGTAATGGAGAAAGCTTCATCGCTGTTCTTTATAGATGTGCTTTTTTTGCCGGTAAACGCAAAAAACGCTCCAATGAAAAGCACAAACACACATACAATTATTATAAAATATGATTTTTTCATCACGGACACCCCGTAAAT
>JAZLJR010000034.1:0-5870 GCA_045617925.1 Synergistaceae bacterium | reverse complement strand
ATTTCTTGCAATTATTTTCGCATTATTCTCACTTTTAGCGTATTTCTGTGGCATACCAGGACACCTATTTTGCATTCAGACCTATTCTTCACCCTTGATTTGGGAAATCTTGTCAAAAGTTGCTCGCACCATTTACATTTTCATTGCTGTGCTTTTTGCCACACTCATAATTAAGAGTTTCCCATCAAAAACAAAAAAAGAAGAGAGGGTCTCTCCTCTCTCTGAATTAAGCACACTGCTTTACATAGCAATGTTTTGCGCTATGTTTATTCCACCTTTTTCATTCACCGTGAAAAGTTTTTCATTCACTTCTCGTTTAGTTGCTTTTTGGCTAGGCTGGGCAAAGATTTTGACTATTTATGGCATGGTGCATTGCTTTTACCTTTTACGCTCTAAAAATTCATAGAAAACAAAAAAGAGGTGCTACTCGTTATGAGTAGCACCTCTTTTTTTATTCAAAAACTATAAACTGGCAAGCCCAACAATTTTCTCAATTGGCATGGAGAAGGCAAAAGCTTTTATTGGTGTATCTTTCCCCGCCTTTTCATCTATTGCTTTTAAGATATTTTCCTTGCTTTCATTATCCTTTGTAGCAATAAAAACGAGTTCCTTTTCCTCTGCAATTTCAAGGCTCAAGAACTTTGCCATATTTTCTGTCAAGGTGCCCTTTGCGTGAATAACCGTGCCACCCTTTGCGCCAGCTTCTGTGGCAATATCCATAAGCAATTTTGTTGTACCGTTTGCTATTACTGCAATGATTAAATTTCCTTCCATTTTTGTCACCTCACTATTTTCTATTGTATTTACCTTTACGCCTACAAGATCATTTACACCAAACATTACTGCAAGCCCTTTATCCGGAGCATCTATTCTCATTTCACGGAACAATAAATCCATAACATGCTCTGCATTTTTTGATGTTGTGAAAAGGAAATTGCAGAAATATTCCATTTTTTCCAGTCCCCATGTTGTGTAGGTTCTATTCTTTCCCATTCCGTCACAAGGGCAGGAGTAGAGTAACTTTATATTATTCCTCTTGAAAAATTCTTCATATGCCTTTTGGTCTTCTTCTTGAACAACTGTAATTATAAATTTTGCATCTAACATATTCAACCCTCCATTCGCTAGAGTGTAATCTCTTGTGTTTCTTCCATGCGTTTCACTTTAGCAAGCTGCCACTTATATATAAGTCCCAAGATTTGAATTGTAATCGGTGGTGTCATGGCTATCATGGCGACAACACCAAAAGCGTCCTTGCCAATATCTCTACCCACAGCAAGGCAAAGTCCCATGGCTAATGGCAAAAGGAACGTGGCAGCCATTGCACCAGAAGCAACTCCACCTGAGTCAAAGGCTATCGCAACAAAGAGCGGTGGGCAATAGCGAGTCAATGCAATCGCCAAGATGTAACCTGGTATCAATAGATACAGCAAATTAAAACCAAGCAATATACGAAGCATGGAAAGCCCTACGGAAACCGCAACACCAATGGAAAGGCTTGTTGAAAGAGCCTTGCCTGCAATTGCGCCAGATGTGATTTCTGCAACCTGCTTGTTTAACACACCGACAGCAGGCTCCGCTTGAACAATAAAATAACCGATTAACATACCTATTGGCACAATTATCCAATTACAAGATAGCTCGCCAATTCCTTGCCCCACAAGAGAGCCGACAGGGAGAAATCCAACGTTTACTCCTATCATAAAAATTACAAGTCCTATATATGTATAAAGCACACCGGCAAAAATCCTCGTCAATTCATCACGACGAAGGTGTAACTTAAACACCTGGAATGTAAGGAAGAAAATCACAATAGGAATAAGAGAAGTTGTAATCTCCTTTGAAAAATGCGGAAATCTTGATGTGAAATAGCTCCAAAGTTCAAGTGAATTTGCTAATTCTGGTGCTACGACAAGAGGCGAGCCACCGGCTACACGAGGAGCGGTGAAAAATAGCCCCAAAATTAACACAACGAGTATTGGACCAATAGAAGCAATACCAACAAGACCGAAGCTGTCTTCTTGTGAGCTGCTGTCACTACGGCTAGCAGCAACACCAGCACCAAGCGCCATTAAAAACGGCACTGTCATTGGCCCTGTTGTAACGCCACCAGCATCAAACGCAACCCCGATAAATCCACTGTCAACAAAATACACAAGGCTAAGGACAAGCAAGTAACTAATCACAATAACAGTCTGAAGCGACACACCCAAGAATTGACGTGCCATTGCAATGAGCAGAAAAACACCAACTCCCACTGCAACAGACCATATTATGAGATTGTCCGGAATATGCGGAACTTGCTTTGCCAAAACCTGTAAATCCGGCTCAGAAATTGTGACAAAAATACCTACTAACAAACTGATAAAAAGGATAAACCAAAGTTTTTTGGTTCGTGTTACACTTCCACCGATGTGACTTCCAATAGGCATCATTGCAATGTCTGCACCAAGCGAAAAAACTGCTGTGCCAAAAATTAAAAAAGCACCCCCAAAGACAAATTCAAGCAATGCACCAGTGGGAACTGGAACAAAGGCAAAAGCCACAACAAAAACAATTGCCATAATCGGCCATGTTGCACTCGCCGCTTCTTTCAACTTGTCCATGAGGAGTGAATCAGTAAAATTGGGTAGCTTCATTTTTACTCCTCCTAGTCTTTAATATTAAGGTTAGTATAGCATATTTTTCAAAAAACTATACAACTCAAAAAAAATGTTCACTTTTCTGGACATCGCACAGACACTAAATACAGTAATAGCATACATAAACGCAATCTAAAATGTGAGAAATTTTATGAAAACAACCGTGCTGTTTAGCTTATGTTAGCGTGAAAAGTCCGCATCTTTCACAAAAAAATTTTTCGTGATATAATTTCTCCGAGGTGGTTGAAATGGCGTTATCAATTAGAGAAGAAAGAGAAAAACTTGAAAAAGAAATGTTATCTGGCTCTGCGTGTCTTGCAAGTCAAAGCCGTGGCAGGCAATGGGAAGAACCGGAGTGCAACATTCGCACTTGCTTTGCACGAGATAGAGACAGAATATTACATTCAAAATCTTTCCGCAGATTAAAACACAAGACGCAAGTCCTGCTCCTGCCGGAAGGCGACCACTACCGCACACGCCTCACACACACTCTTGAAGTCTCGCAAATTGCAAGAACTATCGCAAGAGCATTACGATTAAATGAGGACCTCACAGAGGCAATAGCCTTGGGGCATGACCTAGGGCACACGCCATTCGGACACATTGGAGAAAGAGTCCTTGACAAATTGGCACGTTCACACGGGCTTGAAGGGTTTCACCACGCTGCACAAAGTCTCCGCGTTGTGGACGTTCTTGAACGTGACGGCAAAGGATTAAACCTTACATGGGAAGTGCGAATGGGCATCATTCAACATTCAAAAGGCCAGGTGTCTGTAAAAAGCGGTTACAACCTTGACAAACCATCTACCCTTGAAGCATGGGTTGTCCGAATTTCCGACTCTCTTGCTTACGTTAATCATGACACAGATGACGCCTTGCGTGCTGGCTTTATAAACATAAATGAGCTGACAGATGACGAAAAAAAATTGATAGAAGTGCCAACAAGCGACCGCATTGAAGCAATGGTGCTAGACGTCGTGCAAAACAGCACTGGAAACGAAATCCGCCTTAGCGACGAAATGCTGTCACAAATAGAGGCTTTGCGACACTTCTTGCATGAACGGGTTTACAAGCCTTGCAATGCACTAGAGGAAGTAAAAAAGGTGCAACACATCATAACAGAACTATTTATGTATAGGCTGGAGCAAAACGCAGGTGACGCAAGGGAAGCAGTTGACTACATCTCCGGCATGACGGACAGATTTGCAATAAACTTTTTCCAAAAGCATTTTGTCCCAGAGCCATTTGTTCAAAATTAAAAATTACATAAATAAACGAGGTAAATAATATGAAAAATTTATTAGTAATAGCTTTAACTTCTATGTTTTTGTGCATAGCAGGGCAGGCTGCACATGCCACTCAAAAACCAACCTTTGACAAATCAAAACTCATTAAAATGGCTATGGACAACCAAGTGCGTAGCTATGCACCATACAGCAATTACAATGTATCTGCTGCTGTATTGGCAGAGTCCGGCAAGATATATTTGGGTGTTAATGTGGAAAATGCTTCCTACCCTGCAGGTATTTGTGCAGAACGCAATGCAATTTTTCATGCTATCCAAGAGGGCGAAAAAAAGATTGTGGCCATAGCAATTGTAGGTGGTCCAAACTATACTATAAAAGATTACTGTGCTCCTTGTGGCATTTGCCGTCAGGTGATGAGAGAATTCTGTAATCCCGCAGAATTCACTGTGCTCTTCGCTAAATCACCTACCGATTACAAAGAAATGACTCTAGAAGAAATGCTTCCCGAAAGCTTCGGGCCCGAAGCACTACAATCTAAATTGACAAAATAATTACATTACATTAACTGCATAAAAAATAAGAGGCAAAAGTTTTTACGCTTTTGCCTCTTTTTGTCATGTTATGGTCGGGGTGATGGGATTCGAACCCACGACCTCTTGGTCCCGAACCAAGCGCGCTAGCCAGGCTGCGCTACACCCCGTTAAATGTCTAATTAGTGAAAAAACCTCTCTTGCAAGAGAGGTTTTTGTTATTTCTGAATGGTGGCGCTGACTGGAATCGAACCGGTGACCGTCCGGGTATGAACCGGATGCTCTAGCCATCTGAGCTACAGCGCCAATTGGTTGCGGGGACAGGAATTGAACCTATGACCTCCGGGTTATGAGCCCGACGAGCTACCAGACTGCTCTACCCCGCGATATTTAATTGAGCTGGATGGTGCCGAGAGCGAGAATCGAACTCGCACGAACTTTACGTTCGAGGGATTTTAAGTCCCTTGTGTCTACCAATTCCACCATCCCGGCAACAACGGAGCGTATATTAGCATTTTTTTAGCAAATAGTCAAGTATTATTTCTTTGCTGAACTGCAAAGGCTTCGTCGAATTTTATACGAAAAATTTGTCTTTTTTTAATTTTTAAATGGGAATAAAACTTTTGACTTGTATTGACCTTTAATATGTATTTAATTATTAAATCTTAGTCCTAAAGCTTATAAAGAACAACTTCGTCCGCTAAAATCACAAGGGATTGCAATTTATTTGCAATCCCTTGTGATTTTTTATGTTAGCCGTGCAAAGCACGGCGCTTATGGCTAAAGCTATTTCAATGTATCCTCTGCAAACACGAATTTGCCATCGGGCAATAACTACATTTGCTTTCTTGTGGCTTGAAAACACTTCCAGCACAAGCGACAGAACAATCTATCACACTCTGCCTTATGGCTTCAAAATCGCTTTGCTTATAAGATGTTACCTCTGCTTCACTCCCTGAGGAAAGGTAAATCAGGGCAGCATCTATTGCAACAGTTTTACCAATACTCTTCATATATTCATGTAGTGCAAGAGCATAGAAATCCAGTTGTTTTTGGTAAAAACCGTCTGGCGCGTTTTCTTCTTCCGTCGTTTTCCAGTCACGAATGTGAAGGCCAACCTCATCTTGCCAGAGCAGGTCTATAACCCCTACTATATGAAGTGTTTCATTATTGTATGTAAGCTCCACATCAAAAGGTGCTTCACGAATAACCTTGCCACAGGCAACTAGCTCTGCTATCTCCTTAAATGTTTTGGTCTTTGTAAAGGAAGATAATAGATCATATATTTTGTTTCTTTGCTTAAATTTGCTTGTTACTAAATACAAGTTATCAAGCACAAAATTCCACCTGCGCAAAACAGCGTGACACGTTGTGCCAAAGTCGCTACCTTCGCCATTTTCTCCGTGCCACACAAGAGTTTTACCTTGCCTGAAAGATGAACGATAGGCAAC
>JAZLJR010000033.1:0-114147 GCA_045617925.1 Synergistaceae bacterium | reverse complement strand
AGATGGTTATGCCAGGAGACAACAGCACATTCGAAGTTACCTTGATTGCTCCAATAGCAATGCAGGTAGGACTTCGCTTCGCAGTTCGTGAAGGTGGCAGAACAGTCGGTGCTGGTGTCGTAACTGAAATCATCGAATAATACACGGGAGGCGATTTCTCGTGGCTAACAAGAAAATTCGTATTAAATTAAAAGCATTTGACCATAGTGTGCTCGACAGTTCCGCAGTGCAAATTGCGGAAACTGCTGTTCGCACAGGGGCAAAAGTTTCTGGTCCAGTGCCACTTCCAACAGAAGTGAATCGCTATTGTGTTCTTACGTCACCACACGTTGACAAAGATGCAAGAGACCAGTATGAAATCAGAACGCACAAGCGTTTGATTGATATAGTTGAACCAACACAGAAGACAATGGAAGCTCTTATGCAGTTGAATTTGCCTTCTGGAGTGGATATACAGATTAAGCTGTAAAAAGTTTTTTTAGAAGGAGTGAAGCAACAATGAGTATGGGTATTCTTGGCCGTAAGGTAGGGATGACCCAGGTATTCGACGAAGCTGGCAGAGCCGTAGCAGTCACAGTCGTGGATGCAGGCCCATGCACAGTCGTTGAAATCCGGACACCTGAAAAAAACGGCTACAGCGCAGTGCAATTAGGTCTTGGCGAAGTTAAATCTTCTCACCTTACAAAACCACAGAAGGGATACTTTGACAAGCAGGAAGTTGCTCCAAAGCGCTGGCTGAGGGAGTTCCGCATTGACAACACAGCGGACTACCAGGTGGGACAGGAAATTACAGTTTCTTTGTTCCAAGGAGGAGAAATTATTGATGTCACAGGCATCAGTAAAGGTAAGGGAACGGCAGGCGTTATGAAACGCCATGGTTTTGGTGGAACACCATTTAGCCATGGACATTCCGTTACGCACCGTCACCCAGGTTCAATCGGTTGCTCTAGCTTCCCAGGCAGAGTTATGAAGGGAAGAAGAATGGCCGGTCACATGGGTTCAGAAAAAGTTACAACAAAGAACCTCAAGGTATTTGCAGTTGATGCCACGAACAACTTGCTTCTTATTGAAGGACCTGTTCCAGGCGCAAAGGACAGCCTTGTAGTGGTCAAAAAGAAGTAAGGAGGGAAGAAGACAATGCCTATCGTAAAGAAAATTGATTTTGCTGGCAAAATTTTGGGCGATTTCACTTTGTCCGATGCTGTCTTCGGAGCCCCAATTCACATGCCTGCATTGCATCAGGTTGTGGTTGCACACCTTGCAAACTGCAGACAAGGCACAGCAAATACTAAAGACAAGGGCGATGTCCGTGGCGGTGGCAGAAAGCCATACAGACAGAAGCACACAGGCAGAGCTCGTGCCGGTAGCAGCCGTTCACCACTATGGATTGGTGGTGGCGTTGCACACGGTCCACATCCACGCGATTATCACCAGAAGGTGAACAAGAAAGTTCGTCAGTTGGCGATTCGCAGTGCCCTCTCATTGAAGGCACAAGAAAATATGATGGTAATTGACAAGTTTGCAATTGATGCACCAAAGACAGCCACATTCAAGGCATTCTTTGATGCAATCAAAGCAGGAAAGAAGCCACTTATTGTGCTTCACGAGAGCAACGCAAACGTTTCAAAGTCAGTTGCAAACATCAAGGGTGCTTTTGTGCAGCATGTTGATAGCGTCAATGTTTATGACCTACTCAATCACGACACATTAATTGCAACACCAGAAGCCATCAAAAAGCTCGAGGAGGTATTTGCATAATGGAAGTCACAGCATTTGACATTATCGTTCGTCCTATCATCACGGAAAAAACAAGCCGTCAGATGGAATTAGGACAATACACGTTTGAAGTTCTTCCAAATGCAGGCAAGATTGAAATCAGAAAAGCAGTGGAAGAAGCATTCAAGGTTAAAGTAGCTAAAGTTCATACTGTTAACGTCGCTTCAAAGCCAAAGCGCATGGGTGCCTTTATGGGCAGGTCACGCACTTGGAAAAAAGCAATCGTTTCTCTCGTTGAGGGTGAGAAGATTGACTTCTTTGAAGGTTCACAAGCATAGGCTGAAAGGAGAGAAGAAAGATGGGAATTAAAAAATTTCGTCCCACTACGCCGGCACGTCGCCAGATGGCACTTCCTGACTTTGCTGAAATCACAAAGTCAAAGCCAGAGCGTAGTTTGGTAGTTTCGCTCTCACAGTCAGGCGGACGTAACAACAATGGTCGCATCACATCACGTCATCGTGGTGGTCATGGCAGAATCCAATATCGCATTATAGACTTCAAGCGCAACAAACTTGGTGTTCCAGGTGTAGTCGCTGCAATCGAGTATGATCCAAACAGAACAGCTCGTATTGCTCTTATCAACTACAAAGATGGTGAGAAGAGATACATCTTGGCTCCAGTTGACTTGAAGGTGGGAGACACAATTCTCGCAGGCGAAGGTGCAGACATTACACCAGGAAATGCCTTGAAATTAAAAGATATGCCAGTTGGAACTATAATTCATAATATTGAGTTAGAGCCTGGCAGAGGTGGAGTTCTTGTGAGGACTGCTGGTGCAGTTGCACAGCTCATGGCAAAAGAAGGCAAGTATGCTTTTGTTAAGATGCCATCAGGCGAACTTCGTCTTATTCTTTTAGAATGCATGGCAACAGTTGGTCAAGTCGGAAACGAAGAACATGAAAATGTTATCTCAGGTAAAGCAGGTAGAACTCGTTGGTTCGGTGTGAGACCTCACATCCGTGCTATGATTCAGAACCCAGTCGATCACCCAATGGGTGGTGGTGAAGGTAAGTCTAAATCAAACAAGCACCCTGTGTCACCTTGGGGAACACCAGCAAAAGGTTACCGCACACGTAAGAGGAAACCTTCTGATAAGTTCATCGTTCGTCGTCGTAACAAGTAACCTGTAGGAGGAATTATAATGGCTCGTTCACTTAAAAAAGGCCCATACGTAGATGTTAGACTTCTAGGTAGGGTTGAGAGCATGAATGATGGCGGTAAAAAGACAGTCTTGAAGACTTGGTCACGCGCTTGTTCAATCGTTCCTGAAATGGTTGGTCACACAATAGCGGTGCACAACGGCAGAATTCATGTTCCTGTTTATATTAGCGATAATATGATAGGGCACAAACTTGGTGAGTTTGCTCCTACCCGTAAGTTCGGCGGTCACGCTGGACAGGAAAAGAAAACTTCTGTGAAGTAATAGGAGGGCTCTATCATGGAAAAGAAAATAGTTAAAGCATATGCGAAAAATGTCAGACTCGCCGCTGAAAAGGTGAGAAGGACCTTGGCACTTATTCGTGGTAAAAATGCACAGGAAGCTCTTATGATCTTGAAATATACACCAAACAGACCATCTGAAGCTGTTTACAAGGTTTTAGCAAGTGCAATTGCTAATGCTGAGCACAACTTCGGTCTTGATATGGATAAGCTTGTTGTTTACACCGCACAGGCAGATCAGGGTCCATTCATGAGACGTTTCCGCCCAGTAAGCAAGGGCAGTGCACATCCATTCAGACACCACACCTGTCACATTACGGTGACAGTGTGTGAGCAGTAAGGGGGTATGAACTGTGGGTCAGAAAATACACCCGATTGGTTATAGAATCGGCGTTATCAAAGATTGGGAATCACGTTGGTACGCAGACGGCAAAAAATATGCAAAATTCTTACACAAGGATATTGAGCTTCGTAACTGGATCAAGAAGCACTGGTCACAGGCAGGTATCAGCCGTGTAGAAATTGAACGTATTGGAGACGTAATGCGTTTTACAGTTTGGACAGCAAGGCCAGGTGTTGTCATTGGTAAACAAGGTGCTGAAATCCAAGCTGTACGTGAGGAACTTCAGAGCATGACCGGTAACCGTGTCATGATAAATGTTAAAGAAATGAAAAATCCAGACATCGAAGCACAAGTCGTTGCAGAAGGAATTGCTTCCTCATTGGAGCGTCGTGTTAGCTTCCGTCGTGCAATGAAGCAGGCTATCTTCCGCGCCATGAAGGGCGGAGCACTTGGAATCAAACTTTCATGTGCAGGTCGTCTTGGTGGTGCAGAAATCGCACGCAAAGAGTGGTATTTGGAAGGTCAACTTCCACTTTCAACACTCAGAGCAGATGTTGATTATGGTCTTGCAGAGGCACACACAATCTATGGTGTTATAGGCATCAAGGTTTGGATTTACAGAGGCGAAGTGATAGGAAAGAAACCTGTTTCTTCCGCCGAGCCATTGAAGGGATAGGAGGGGATAGAGATGTTAGCTCCAAAGAGAGTAAAATATCGTAAGCCTCACTTGAAAGCCCTTCGTGGTTATAGCAAGGGAGCAACGAAAGTTGATTTTGGCGAATATGGTCTTCAGGCATGTGAAAATGGCTGGATTACTGCTCGTCAGATAGAAGCGGTCCGTGTTGCTATCTCAAGAAAAATGAAAAAAGGCGGACAAATTTGGATAAGAATCTTCCCAGATAGACCAGTTACACAGAAGCCTTTGGAAACTCGTATGGGTAAAGGTAAAGGTGGAGTTGAATACTGGACAGCGGCTGTAAAGCGTGGGCGTGTTATGTTTGAAATCGCCGGCGTTCCAAAGGAAGTTGCAGTTGCGGCATTCCGTACAGCTTCTTTCAAATTGCCAATCAAGGTGAAGATGCTTGCCAGAGAAGGAGCAGGTGAATAATTATGAAGTCACAGGAATTTAGTGGCTTGAGCATCGCTGAGCTCAAGGATAAGCATAAGCAATTAAAAGAAGAATTATTTAATCTTCGCTTCCAGAATGCAATTAGTCAGTTGAATAATGTTAGCAGAATCAAAGAAGTGAAGAAAAATATAGCTCGTGTTCTTACAGTTTTGACTGAAAAAGAAAACGGCGAGGCAAAGGAGGACTAAACCATGGAAGGCAAACAGCGTAAAATCCGTAAAGGAACAGTTGTTAGCAACAAGATGGATAAAACCATCGTTGTTAAGGTTGAGCGTATGGCAAAACACGCACTCTATGGCAAGCCAGTTCTTTCCTCAAAGAAATTCTTAGTTCAAGATTCTGAGAATGCTTGCCGTGAAGGCGACGTCGTCTTAATAGGCGAAACACGTCCACTCTCACGTCACAAGCGCTGGGAACTCTTGGAAATCGTCGAGAAGGCTAAGATCTTGGGCTCAGACGAGGAGGCAACTAGATAATGATACAGTTACGTACAGTATTGAATGTTGCTGACAACTCTGGTGCAAGACGCATCATGTGTGTTCAGGTGAGAGGCGGAAGCTTCCACAAGGTTGGCACCGTTGGTGACGTCATTGTTGCTTCCGTAAAGGAAGCAACCCCAGGTGGTAATGTCAAGAAAGGCGATGTGGTCAAGGCTGTTATAGTCAGAACAAAGAAAGAAATTCGTCGTAGAGACGGTTCTTATGTGCGTTTTGATGATAATGCAGCAGTTCTCATTGACGGAAACGGTGATCCAAGAGGCACTCGTATATTTGGGCCTGTTGCAAGGGAATTGAGAGAGAAAAGATACATGCGTATTTTGTCCCTCGCGCCCGAAGTTGTATAGGGGGTAGTGATCATGTCTAGAATGAGAATTAGAAAAGGCGACACAGTCCGTGTAATATCCGGTCGTGACGCTGGCAAGGAAGGTAAGATTTTGGAGAGAAATCTTCAAAAGAATACATGCCTTGTAGAAAATGTAAATATCATCACAAAGGCTGTTCGTCCTTCACAGCAGGATCCACAAGGTGGCCTTGTCAAGAAAGAAGCACCACTCAATGCGGCAAAACTCATGCTTGTTTGCCCAAACTGTGGCAAGGCTACAAGAGTTGGACATGCTTTTCTTGATGGTGGCAAAAAGGTTCGCGTTTGCAAAAAATGTGGCGAACTCATAGATAAGGCATAGGAGGGAAGAACATGACTCCACGTCTTTTAACACAATATAAAAAAGAAGTTATTTCCCGCTTGAAGCAAGAGTTTCAGTATGGAAACATCATGCAGGTTCCACGCCTTGAGAAGGTTATTATCAACATTGGTGTGAGCGAGGCAAAGCTTGACCAGAAGTATATGGATGCTGCTCTCAATGAGCTTACGATAATTTCTGGCCAGAAACCAGTGCTGAAACGTGCAAAGAAATCTATTGCAGGTTTCAAGGTTCGTGAAGGAATGCCTGTGGGCTGTGCTGTTACATTGAGAAATAACAGAATGTGGGAATTTGTTGATAGACTTATCTCTATTGCTTTGCCACGTATTAAGGACTTCCAAGGTGTTTCAAAGAAGGGGTTTGATGGCAGAGGTAACTACAATCTCGGTCTTAAAGAACAACTTCTTTTCCCTGAGATCGATTATGATAAGGTAATTCGTCAGCGCGGTATGAACATCACATTTGTGACAACAGCTGCGACAAACGAAGAGGCCATGGCGCTTTTATCAGCCCTTGGTATGCCTTTCAGCAGGTAGGAGGATAAACGATGGCACGTTTAAGTATGAAGATTAAGGCTACACAAGAGCCACGTTTCAAAGTTAGAAAATACAACCGTTGCCCACTTTGTGGCAGACCACACGGCTACATGCGCAAATTTGACATGTGCCGCTGCTGCTTCCGCAAGCTCGCACGCGAGGGAAAAATCCCTGGCGTTGTGAAGGCAAGCTGGTAACGGCGAGTTAGGAGGATCGATTATGCTTATTACAGATCCAATAGCGGATATGCTAACACGCATTAGAAATGCAAACATTGTCTATCACGAAGTGGTAGATATGCCACTTTCACGTATGCGTGCAGAATTAGCAAGAATCTTGAAAGAAGAAGGTTACATTCGTAACTTCAAGACAATTACAGATGCAAAGCAGCCAATGCCAATCTTAAGACTTTTCATTAACTATGGTCCAGAGAAGACAAGAGTTATTCAAGGTCTAAAGAGAGTTAGTAAATCTGGCAGAAGAATTTATGCTGGTCATAAATCATTGCCAAAGGTTATGGGCGGTCTTGGCATTGCAATAATTTCAACAAGCAAGGGCATTATGACAGACCATGCAGCTAGAAAAGAAGGTCTTGGTGGCGAAGTCCTTTGCTTTGTGTGGTAATAGAGGAGGTTTGACATGTCAAAAATAGGACGTAAACCAATAAAATTGCCACAGGGCGTAGAAGTTAATTTGAATGGCTCACACGTCACAGTCAAGGGTGCAAAAGGCACACTTGAGATGGACATTATGCCAAACATTGGTGTTACAGTTGATAACGGAGAAGTGACAGTAACCCGTGCAAACGAGACAAAACCAGTCAAATCTGCACACGGTATGACGAGATCACTTTTAAACAACATGATTGTTGGTGTTTCCGAAGGTTTCTCAAAGACCTTAGACATTGTTGGTGTCGGTTACAGAGCTCAGATGAAGGGCAAAACCCTCAGCATGAACCTTGGCTATTCACACGTCGTGGATATTGACCCACCAGCAGGTATCACCTTTGCTTGTGAGAGCCCAATCAGAATTATTGTTTCTGGTATTGACAAACAACTTGTAGGTCAAACAGCAGCAAACGTTCGTGAGTGGAGAAGCCCAGAACCATATAAGGGTAAGGGTATTCGTTACGCTGACGAATATGTAATTAGAAAAGCCGGTAAGACCGGTGCTAAGAAATAAGGCGAGGTGAAGTAAATGAGTAATCGCAGTCGTAATGCAATGCGTGTGCTTCGCCACCTTCGTCTTAGAAAAAAACTTTCAGGAACTGCTGAGTGCCCACGTCTCGCAGTCTTTGGTAGCTTGAAGCATATCTATGCACAAGTTATTGATGACACAAAGGGTCACACACTTGCTTCTGCTGGCACAGTCCAAGATAAGCTTGCAGAAGTTAAGGGCACCGGTAATGTCCAAGCTGCAAAAGCAGTTGGCAAGCTTATTGCCGAGCGTGCTGCAGCACTTGGCATCACAAATGTTGTTTTTGACAGGGGCGGTCACATCTATCAGGGACGTGTCAAGGCACTTGCAGAAGCAGCTCGTGAAGCAGGTCTGAAGTTCTAAGGGAGGCAATTACAGTGGCAAAAGAAACACGTGAAAACTCAAAAATATTCAGTGCAAGAGGTCTTGAGCTCACAGAAAGAGTTGTTGCCGTAAACCGCGTTAGCAAGGTTGTTAAAGGTGGTAAGAGATTCCGCTTTAGCGTTCTTGTTGCAGTAGGTGACAGCGTTGGCCAAGTTGGTCTTGGTATGGGCAAGGCAAAGGAAATTTCCATTGCTATGAAAAAAGCCATTGAGCGCGCAAGAAAGAATCTTGTAGATTTGAAGAAAACTGGCAATACATTACCACATCCAATTGTTGGAAAGTTTGGTGCAGCAGAAGTGCTTATCCGTCCAGCAGTTCCTGGTACTGGTGTTTTGGCAGGTTCTTCAGTTAGACCAATCATGGAACTTGGTGGAGTCAAGGACGTCATAGCAAAAGTCATTGGTAGAACAGCAAACCCAATAAACATTGCTTATGCTACAATGGACGCTGTGAACAGACTCCGCACGCCAGACGAGATTTATCGTCTCCGTGGCAAGACCAAGGAAACCAAGGAAGCATAGGAGGTAAGAGATTATGGCTAAACTTCGTATTACATGGAAGAGAAGCACAATCGGCAGACCTCCACAGCAGGAAAGAGTAATAAAGGCATTAGGTTTTCACAGACTCGGCGAGACAGTCGTTCGTGAAGACATCCCCACAATTCGTGGTATGGTGAACAAAATTTCTCACCTCCTCGAGTGGGAGAATGTAGATTAGGAGGCGAGCCTATGAGACTAGAAGATTTACAACCAGTTCCAGGTTCAAGAAAAGCTCCAAAACGCCTTGGTATGGGACTTGGCTCTGGTCACGGCAAAACCGCTGGCAAGGGTCATAAAGGTTCCAAAGCTCGTAAGAGCCCAGACATCAGGGCAAACTTTGAAGGCGGACAGATGCCACTTGCACGTCGTATTCCAAAACGTGGATTTTCAAATTTCTTCTTTAGAAAGAATTTTGAAGTGGTAAACCTTTCCGCTTTGGAAGAAAAATTTGATGCAGGTGCAGAAATTACACCTGAAAAGTTAGCAGGAATTCGTCTTATTTCCTCACCAGTTTCACTTGTCAAAATATTGGCAGACGGTGAGCTTACAAAAGCTTTCACCGTTCGTGCAAATGCATTTAGTGCTAAGGCAAGCGAGAAAATCGCAGCTGCAGGCGGAAAAGCTGAGGTCTTGTAATGTTGGACAACGTCAAGGGCACGTTTGCATTGCCAGACTTAAAACGTAAGATACTGTTTACGTTAGCAGCACTCTTTATATATCGTTTAGGGTCTCATGTGCCAACGCCAGGAGTTGATACAACTGCCTTGGCTGAACTCTTTAAGCAGGGTTCTGCAACTGGCACAGTGCTTGGCTTTTTAGACCTGTTTGCTGGTGGAGCTCTCAGCAGATTTTCTGTTTTTGCTTTGGGAGTCACACCTTACATTAACGCTAGCATCGTTATGCAACTTTTGGCTGTTATTATTCCTTCACTTGAAACAATGCAAAAGGAAGGACTTGAGGGCAGACAAAAGATTGCACAGTGGACACGCTATGGTGGAATTGGTTTTGCATTCCTTCAAGCACTAGGTATGACAAGTTGGCTTCGTAGTCTTGGAATTTATACAGGCTCTTTTTGGGGATTAATTCTTGTTTCTGTAACTCTCACAGCTGGTGCTGTGGCAGTTATGTGGTTAGGCGAAATTATGACAGACTTTGGCATTGGCAATGGTATTTCACTATTGATCTTTGCAGGTATTGTCGTTCGTATTCCAGAAGCATTTATTAGAACAACCCAGATGTTGAAGCTTGGCGAAGTAAATCCCGTTGCATTGCTTATTGCAATTGCATTAATGATTTTGGTTGTTGCCGGTTGCGTTATGCTTCAAGAGGGGCAGCGCAGACTTCCAGTGCAATATGCAAAGAGGATGATGGGCAACAAAATGTATGGTGGTCAATCAAGCTTCATTCCTTTGAAGGTTGATACTGCAAACGTTATTCCTATAATTTTTGCTTCATCAATATTGATTTTCCCATACACTATTGCTGGATTTTTCCAGGGTCCAATTTCTCAAGCAGTTCAAAAATATCTTGGTCCAGATAAACCGCTCTATTTAATTCTTTTTGTTCTTCTTATTATTTTCTTTAGTTTCTTCTATGTTGAAATTGTTTTCAAGCCAGAAGAAATTGCTGATAATATGAAAAAGAATGGTGGTTTTATACTTGGTATTCGTCCAGGTAAGCCAACACAGGATTATATTCAGCGTGTTATGGACAGATTAACGCTTGGTGGCTCAATTGCACTCGCAATTGTAGCTGTTATTCCAAACATAATGTCCGGAGTGATGAACATACATTCCTTTGCCTTTGGCGGCACAGCACTAATCATTGTTGTTGGTGTTGCTTTGGAAACAGTTCACCAAATTGAAGGACAACTTCTTATGCACCATTATGAAGGAATTTTGAAACATAATGGTGGCAAGAGCGGTAGCTTGCTCAGACTGTAGGACGTTTGCAATGAGATTAATTTTATTAGGTGCGCCGGGTGCAGGTAAAGGCACACAGGCAGATGTTGTAAAATCGAAATACAACATTGCACACATTTCTACTGGAGATATTCTCCGTGCAAATGTGAAACAAGGAACTGAGTTAGGCAAACTTGCTCAAGGTTATATGACAAGTGGTAAGCTCGTGCCAGACGATGTTATCATCAATATGATGAAAGCAAGACTGGTTGAGCCAGACTGTAAAGAAGGTTTTATGCTAGATGGTTTTCCACGCACAATTGCACAGGCGGAAGCATTAGACAAGATGCTTGCCGAGCTTGGCATAGCACTTGATGCAGTTGTTTCTCTTGAAATAGACGATGAAGTTGTGGTTAGTCGCTTAACTTCTCGTAGAGTTTGCAAACAATGCGGAGAAATCTACAACACGATTGGCAAGCCAAGCCGTGTTGAAGGTGTTTGTGACAAGTGTGGTGGCGAGGTTATTCAGCGTGCTGATGACAACGAGAGCACCATCAGAAATCGTCTTTCAGTATTCCACGAACAGACTGCCCCTCTCATTGAATATTATAAAAAGGCTGGTATCTTAATTTCTGTTGATGCAACAGCAGGCAAAGATTCAGTCTTAAAAATAGTTGAGAGAAAAGGCTAGTCTATGATAACTTTTAAAAGTGATAGCGACATTGTCTTAATGCGTCAAGCAGGAAGAATTGTTGCAGATGTTTTAAAACTTATGAGAGATATGGTTCATCCTGGAATAGACACCTTAACGCTTGATAAAGCGGCGGAAAACCTTATTCTTAAGGCCAATGCTAAGCCGGCTTTCAAGGGCTATAAGGTTCCAGGATCACCACCTTTCCCCGGAACAATTTGTGCTTCTATAAACAACGAAATTATTCACGGGATTCCTTTGAAGGATAGATTCCTAGAAGAAGGAGATATTATAAGCATTGACACAGGAGCATCGTTCAAAGGTTTCTTTGGCGATGCGGCGATCACCTTACCGGTAGGACAAATAAGCGAGGATCGACAGAGACTGCTTGATCTAACGCTCTTGTCTCTTCATAAGGGACGTGATGCTATTCACCCAGGGGCAACCTTGGGAGACATCGGCAATGCTGTTGAAAGAACAGTAGCACCTCATGGTTATGGGGTAGTCAGGGATTATGCCGGTCACGGCATTGGTCGCCATTTGCATGAGGCACCGCAGGTGTGCAACTTTGGACAGAAGGGAACAGGAATTACGGTAAAAAGTCATATGACTTTTTGCGTAGAACCTATGATTACCGCTGGTTCAGAGGATGTAGTGCTTGATGAGGAAAACAAGTGGACAGTCTATACGGCTGACGGAAGTGATGCTGCACACTTTGAATATTCTCTTCTCGTTACAGACGAGGGGTCGGAGATATTGACACCATGGGAAGAGTAAGTGTGGCATACAAACCGGGAGATGTTGTCCTTGTGAAGCAGGGGAAATATAATCATCTTCCATTTGCGGTTGTCGGATGCGAGCAAGACAGAGTCTTGATTGCTGATGGGGCTAATTACAGTGCAGTGAAGCCCAAAAAAAAGAATGTTATTCACCTGCAGCGCACACATTTTTATCTTGGGGATGTTGCTCAATATGTGGCAGAAGGAAGACTTCTAGATAACGGATGGCTTATCCAAAGGCTACGTGGTGCATCTTCCACGAAGGAGGAATAAATCAGTGGCTGAAAATAGCGATGCAATAGAAGTCAAAGGCACAGTGCTAGAACCACTACCGAACGCAATGTTTAGAGTGCAACTAGAAACTGGGCACAAAATTTTGGCACATGCTTCTGGTAAGATGAGGATGAACTTCATACGCATCCTGCCGGGGGACAAGGTCACGGTTGAAATTACACCGTATGACCTTACAAGGGGCAGAATAACATACAGATTCAAGTAGACAAAATAATGAGTAAATTTTACCTTGGAGGTATCAGTCTATGAAAGTAAGACCGTCGGTCAAACCAATATGTGAACACTGCAGAGTTATCAAACGTCACGGCGTTGTCCGTGTAATCTGCAGCAAAAACCCACGCCATAAGCAGCGTCAGGGTGCAAGGAGGTAACGTAAATGGCTCGTTTAGCCGGTGTTGACCTTCCACGCGAGAAACGTATCGAGGTGGCATTAACATACATCTACGGTATCGGTCCAGCGATTGCGAAGGATATCATTAAATTAACAGGGATAAATCCAGACACAAGAGTCAAGGATTTGTCCGAAGAAGATGAGCAGAAGCTCAGAACAGAAATTGAAAACAACCGCGTAGTTGAAGGTGATCTTCGCCGCGAGGTTGCGATGAACATCAAACGTCTAATGGACATTGGATGCTATCGTGGTCTTAGACATCGTCTTGGACTCCCAGTTAGAGGGCAGCATACAAAGACAAATGCTCGCACTCGTAAGGGTCCAAAACGCACGGTTGCAGGCAAGAAGAAAGCCACTAAGTAGGCTACGGGGAGGGATTTTAATTGGCAAAGCGTGTAGTGCGTAGTCGTAAACGCAGAGAAAAAAAGAACGTAAGCTATGGAGTTGCACACATTTATTCAACATTCAACAACACCATAGTTACTTTGACAGATAAAGAAGGAAACGCGTTGTCTTGGGCTTCCGGTGGAAACGTTGGTTTCAAGGGAGCACGCAAGTCAACTCCATACGCAGCCCAGATGTCTGCTCAGCAGGCAGCAAAGGTTGCGCAGGACAATGGAATGGTAGATGTTGACGTCATCGTCAAGGGTCCAGGCCCAGGTCGTGAGTCTGCTATCAGAGCCCTTCAGGTTGCGGGACTTAATGTTAATGTCATTCGTGATGAAACACCAGTTCCACACAATGGTTGCCGCCCACCAAAGCGTCGCCGCGTGTAATTTATAGGAGGATATGAAATGAGCAGATATACAGGACCAGTATGCCGTCTTTGCCGTGCAGAGGGTGCAAAGCTCTTCTTAAAGGGAGATCGTTGCTACACAGAGAAGTGTTCTTTGAATAGACGTAATTCAAAGCCAGGTCAACACGGTGCAAAAAGAGGCAAGATGACAGAATATGGAATGCGTCTTCGTGAGAAGCAGAAGCTTCGTCGTTTTTATGGTTTGCACGAGGTGCAGTTCAGCACTCTATTTGTGCAGGCTACAAAAATGGCTGGACAGACAGGTCACAACTTCTTACAGTTATTGGAAAGAAGATTGGACAATGTTGTCTATCGCCTTGGCTTTGGCAAGAGCCGTGCAGAGGCACGTCAGCTTGTTTGCCATGGACACTTCACAGTAAATGGCAAGAAGCTTGATATTCCAAGCGCAAGATTAAAGGTTGGAGATGTTGTTGCAGTTGCTGAAGGCAGCCGTGACATAGACATTATAAAAGAAAACATTGAAGCCAAAAAGGCAGTTCCCGCATGGCTTGAATTCAACGCAAAAGCTATGAGTGGCACAGTTTCGTCAAACCCATTGAGAGAGCAGATAGACGCTCCAGTTGACGAACAGTTGGTCGTTGAATTTTACGCACGTAACTAATATAGCGAGCGAGAGTATTTTAGCACCACATTGTTTTTGCAGTGTGGCGCTTGAGTGCTGTTGTCATTCGCACAGAAAGGGAGGGAACGAAAATGCAGCATGAACGTCAATATGAAATAGCATTATTGGATTCTAGTAAGACATACGGCAAAATCAACATAGGACCTCTTGAGAAGGGCTATGGTGTAACATTGGGAAATTCACTCCGTCGTGTTTTGCTTTCATCTATCACAGGAGCGGCAATCGTTGCTGTAAAGATAGATGGTGTTGTCCATGAGTTCAGCACGATTCCTGGTGTTAAGGAAGACGTAATTGAAATACTTGTGAATTTAAAGCATATACCAGTTGCTTGTGAAGCAGATGAAGTGCAGGTTTTGCATCTTTCTGCTACGGCAAAGGGTGGAGCGAAGGAAGTCACAGTAGAGGACATAGAACCAAACAGTGAAGTAGAATTTCAATTGGATGAAGATGGGGCATCACCATACATCTGCACATTGGAAGATGGTTGCTCTGTTGAAATGGACATATATGTCGCTGTTGGCGTCGGATATGATTCAATTGACAGGCCACGTGCACCGTATTTACCAATTGATGCACTTCAGACAGACGCACTTTACTCACCAGTTAAGCGCGTGAAGTATGAAGTAAATCCACAGCGTTATGGTAAAAAGACAGACTATGACAATCTCACATTAGAGATTTGGACAAATGGTGTTGTCACACCAAAAGACGCCGTTGCTGAGGCAAGCAGCATTTTGAGAAACTATTATATAGACATCATCAATGCAGTTGCCGCAGAAAATGTGGAAAAATTTGCAGAAGATGCAGAGATAAATACGGCAGAGCCTCTTCAAACTACTGGGGCATATCCAATGTCACAGCAGTTTCCAATGGGTGAAAACTCAGTCTACACAAAGACAGTTGAAGAGCTTGATCTTTCTGTCCGTAGCTTGAATTGCTTGAAGAAAGCAAACATAAACTTCATTCATGAATTGGTTGCAAGATCACCAGAACAACTCTTGAAATATCGTAACTTGGGAAGAAAATCCCTTACAGAAATTCAAGAGAAGATTGCAAGATACGATTTACATTTGGCTGGGGATAGTGGCATGTCTTACGACACTTACCTAGACGAGATAAAGGAGGATTAACCGATGAGACACCATGTGACAATGAGACGCCTTGGGCGTTGCAGCTCACACAGGCGTGCAATGCTTGGTAATATGGCGGCAAGTCTCTTTATAGAGGGTAGCATTGAGACAACTGTTACAAGAGCGAAGGAACTTCGTCGCGTAGCAGAAAAGCTTATAACAAAAGCAAAGAATGGTAGCCTTACAGACAGAAGACTTGTTATTGCACGTATGCCACACAAAGCAGCTGTAATAAAGTTGTTTGATGAGCTAGGTCCAAAATACAAGGAACGCAATGGCGGTTATACCCGCATCGTGAAGCTTGGCAACCGTGTTGGGGATGCTTCTCCAATGGCGGTTATCAGCCTTGTTGACTAGATAATTTAAACCAGCAGAATAGGTGCATAATGTGCATTTATTCTGCTGGCTTTGTCTATGTTAAAAGTGTAAATTTGGTGGAGAAAAATTATGGAGCAAACGCCGAAGATTTCTTTGCAAAATATTTCTTTTGGTTATTCAAAAGATAATAAAATATTGAATGAAATTTCACTTGATATTTTCTCTGGTGAAAGAGTGTGCTTGCTTGGTGCAAATGGTAGCGGAAAAACTACACTCTTGAAAATTATTGCGGGATTACTGTCACCAACTGATGGCGATGCTTTGCTTGACGGCAGACCTATAAAGGAAGCACGGAAAGGCGAAGTGTGCTATGTGTTTCAAGATGCGGAATTTCAAATTGTAGCAAGCACTGTTGAGGAAGATGTTGCTTTTGGTGCGGAGAACCTTGCTTTGCCACAAGAGGAAATTGAAAAACGTGTTTGTGATTCGCTTGAAGCTGTGAAACTTTCACATAAAAGATACGCGGATGTTGAGTGCTTAAGCGGTGGGCAAAAATCTTGCCTTGTAATTGCGGATGCTTTGGCAATGAATCCGAGCGTGCTTTTGTTGGATGACGCAACAAGCCATCTGGACAGAAAAGGACAAGAACGAATTGGAGAACTTTTGCAAAAACTTCACAATGATGGCACAACTATAATTAGTGCTGAATATTCACTTAACAAAATTAAAAATAGTGATAGAGTTTTTGTGCTTAAAAATGGCAGAATTGTGATGCAAAAAACACCTGAAGAAATTTTTGCAATGACGGATATTGAACTGGCGGAACTTGGATTTTTGCGAATGGAAAATTTGATTGCATAAAGATATATTGACACATAGAAAATAAGAGCCTTTGTGGCTCTTTTTTTATTTTTATGTTAAAATTCTGTAGCAAAATTGTAAGGTGAATTGAAATGTCTTTAAAGATTGAAAATTTGACTGTAATATATAACAAGGGATTTGAAGACGAAACGCTGGCACTAAATGAGCTGAATGCGGAATTTCCTGCTGGGCAAATTTCTGCTGTTGTTGGTGAGATGGGAAGCGGCAAGTCAACATTGGCAGACCATCTTAACGGACTTTTAACGCCGAGTGCTGGGCGTGTCTTGCTTGATGGGCAGGACGTGTCACAGGCAGAAAACAAAATGGAGATAACTCGCCGTATAGGTTACGTTATGCAACAGGCAGAAAAGCAAATCTTTTGTCAAACAGTTGAGGAAGAAATTGCCTTTGCTCCAAAGAATTTTGGTTTTTCGGCAGAGGAGACGGAGCGTATTGTGCGCGAACTTTCAAGAGAACTTGCTTTGAGTGATGATATTTTGCGTCGTGACCCGTTGAAACTTTCCAGTGGGCAAAAGAGAATTGTGGCGATTGCTTCTGTCTTAGCGCAAAAACCAGATTATTTGGTGCTGGATGAACCAACGGCAGGGCTTGACGATTTTGCCACAAGGGCAGTTTTACAGCTTCTTTGTCGTTTGAAGGAAAACGAAGAGCGAAAAATTGGAATAATTTTTATCACACATAATTTTGATTGCGCTTTTGCAGTAGCGGACAAATTTTTGGTGTTAAAAAACGGAGAAGCTGTCTTTCAGGGAACAAAAGAAGAAGCGAAAAATAATATGGATTTTATCAAAAATGAGGGATGAAAAATGAACTTTTTAGAATTGTTCGGGGCGAAAAAAATTGGGGATGAAATCTTTGGCAATGATGATGCATCACGTCTTAGGGAAGAACTCAAGGAAGCGGAAAGAAAGATAAGTAAACTTGAAGAAGCACAAAAAAGAATGGCTAACCTTGAAAGAGAGCTCAACAGACGCAAAAATTCCCCAACTGTTAGCAATACAAATCAATCTATTGTCACAAGAAGTGCACCAAAGACTTACTCTGTCGATATACTCTGTGGAGAGGAAGACAAGATTTTCATTGAGACGGAATATACGGAAGATTGGCAATATATAGAGGAAGTAAAACGACTCATTGAGCTTGAAGTGAAGGTAGTCTCGGAAAGAACGGAGTGCGAAGCATCACTAAAAAAGCTACAAACTGCGGAAGCCTCAATCAGAAGGAAAAAGGAAAGCTTGCTGAAAAAATTAAAACAAATGGGCTGGGAGCAAGAGCCTATGGCAAACGGTGGCGTTCACTTTACTAAATATGTGGATGTTGACGACTAAAATTAAAAGTTGTTTTTTTGATTTTATAAAAAGCCTAGCTATACAAAATAATCTGTATAGTTAGGCTTTTTTATCATTTTTGGTTTAATTTTATCATTTTGAAGAAAAATGATAAAATTGATTGTTTTTTGATAAAAATGATGTTATTATATTCGCGGTAATTTGAGACAGCGAGGTTATTTCGTGAGAAAATTTGATTTGAAAAAAGAATACCAAAAACTACTAACACCGGAAATCGTTGCTCTGCTTTCACAAATTCACGAGCTTAAAGGAAAGCAGGGGGAGTTTGTGGGTGCAAAAGAGAGTGTTCTTGATAGCTTGGTTGAGATTGCAAAAATTCAAAGCACAGAAGCGTCAAACCGCATTGAGGGGATTATTACAACAGACGAACGTTTGAAAAAAATCGTCCGTGATAAAACCACACCAAAGAACAGAAGCGAAAAAGAAATTGCCGGTTATAGAGACGTGCTAGCAACAATTCACGATAGTCACAATTACATTCCGACAAAAGCAGGAATGATTCTTCAGCTTCACCGAGATTTGTTCAAATATAGTGGCAGTGCAAACGGTGGCAAGTTCAAGGATTCTGACAATGTTATTGCAGAGGAAATGTTGGACGGAACAAAGCATGTTCGTTTTGAGCCTGTGCCGGCATGGCAGACAGCAGAAGCTGTGGAAAATCTTTGTGATGCTTTTAATGACGCTTTGCAAAGGGATGAATTAGACCCACTGATTTTGCTCCTGATTTTCATTTTTGACTTCCTTTGTATTCATCCCTTCCATGATGGGAACGGAAGAATGAGTCGACTTCTTACACTTCTTTTACTTTACCGTTCGGGTTATAACGTGGGAAAATATATCAGTATTGAAAAATTTATTGCAAACAGCAAAGATACATATTATGAAGTTTTGCAGGATAGCTCTTTTGGTTGGCATGAGGGGGAAAACGATTATTTGCACTTTGTTCAATATATGCTTGGCGTAATCCTTGCTGCATACCGTGAATTTTCTGAAAGAATTGAGCTAATAACGACAAAGAAGCATTCCAAACCGGATCAAATTCGTGAAGTTATCAAACAAACTACCGGCAAAATAACAAAAACTGAAATTATGGAAAAATGCCCAAATATTAGTCAAGTAACGGTTCAAAGGACACTTGCAGACTTAATAAACAAAAATGAAATTACCAAAATCGGCGGTGGCAGATACACGAGCTACACTTGGAATTGGGAAAAGGAATAAAAATACACATAATGTAGGTGATGTAGAGTGCGAAGAAACGCTAAAGGAGCTACAAACCTCGGCAACTGCAATCAGAAGAAAAAAAGTAAAGCTTGTTGAAAAAATTAAAGCAAATGGGGTGGGAGCAAGAGCCTATGGAAAACGGTGGTGTTAACTTTACTAAATTTGTGGGTGTTGATGAGTAAAATTAAAGTCGCTAAACGCAATTTTTTAAGCTACCAATGTTCTTGATGCTCTCTGGTGGAGAATGAAGGTTTTTTATATCATAAAATTAGGTTGATAAATTAACTTGAACGGTTTATTATTCTGAATAATTATCTATTTACTGTGTATTATGGAGGCTAGTATGAGCGATTCGATTAAGGAATTACAAGAAAAAGTAGTAGAATTTAGAGATGCTAGAAACTGGAAGCAGTTTCACAATCCTAAAGATTTGGCAATATCTATATCTTTGGAGGCTGCTGAACTGTTGGAGATATTTCAATGGTCTGGGGCAGATGTTTCCGCAGACAAGAAAATAAATAAAGTTCGAGAAGAATTAGCTGATGTTTTGATTTATAGCTGTCTATTGGCTAATGACTTGGGGGTAGATATTCCCGAGATTGTTACAGCCAAATTAGAAGAGAATAATAAAAAGTACCCTGTAGATAAATCTTTTGGTAATTCTAAAAAATATACTGATCTTTGAGGTAAAAAAATGATTGTATATGATGGGTTAAAAAGTGATTTTCTAAAAAGTGTAGAAAAAGATACGATAGCTTCAAAAATAGAAGAAGCAGTTTTACAAAAACTGGGAAGACATACCAGTGCCCAAGAATTAAATTCATGGTCTAACTCTATGAATTTTATGTATAAAATTGTTAATGATGGTGAGATTCCTGAAGATGCAGGAATTGCAATTGAATACAATGTTCCACAGACATCTAAGCGTGTAGATTTTATGATCTCTGGATATGACAATGAAATGATACCTAATATGGTCATTGTTGAGTTGAAGCAATGGAGTAGTATTAAGAAAGTTGAAGAATCTGACAGCCTTGTTGAAACTTTTACTGGAGGGGCTAATAGAATGGTTGTGCATCCCTCATATCAAGCATGGTCTTATGCTCAATTGATTAGAGATTACAATGCTAGCGTGCAGGATAAAGCTATTGGAATTGAACCGTGTGCCTATCTACACAATTATAGAAGAGTGAATAATGATCCGCTTGATGACGAACAATATAGAATATATACTTCTGAAGCACCTGCATTTTCTAGCGGTGATGGAGAAGCTTTTAGAGAGTTTATAAAAAAATTCGTAAAAAAGGGAGACAATAAAGAAATTCTAAATTTAGTTGAACATGGCAAGATTAGACCTTCTAAAAGCTTACAGGATTCTATTGCATCAATGCTTGAAGGTAATAGAGAGTTTGTAATGATTGATGAACAAGAGGTTGTGTTCAATGAAATCTTTAAGCAAGCTATTAACTGCCAAAAGGATGCTAAGAAAAGAACAATAATCTGTAGAGGTGGGCCAGGAACTGGTAAAAGTGTAATAGCAATTAATTTGCTAGGGAAGCTAACTCAAAGAGGGCAATTAGTACAATATGTTTCCAAAAATAGTGCTCCAAGGACGGTGTATGCTGCTAAATTGAAAGATAAGATTAAGAAAAGCAGTGTAGATAACATGTTTAAAGGGTCTGGGAGCTATGTTGATGTTTCTAAAAACATAATTCATACTGTTTTAGTTGACGAAGCACATAGATTGAATGCCAAATCAGGTATGTTTCATAATTTAGGTGAAAACCAGATTAAAGAGCTTATTCATGCTGCCAAGTGTTCAGTGTTCTTTATTGATGAAAGTCAAAGAGTTACTGTCGATGATATTGGTTCTGTTGATGAAATAAAAAAATGGGCTTTAAAAGAGAATTCTGAAGTAACAGAGATGGAATTAGAATCGCAATTTCGCTGTAATGGATCTGATGGTTATCTTGCTTGGGTTGATAATCTTTTGGAAATTAGGCAGACTGCTAATTTTACTTTGGATGGATTAGACTATGATGTTCAAATTTGTGATTCTCCAGAAGATTTAAGGACTCGAATAATTGAAAAGAATAAAATCGCAAATAAAGCACGAATATTAGCAGGATATTGTTGGAATTGGCCTAAAGAAGGAAGAAATAACACTAATTACCATGATATTAAAATTGGTGATTTTGAAATAAGTTGGAATTTAGCTAATGGATTAGCTTTTGCTATTGATCCAAATTCAGTAAATGAGGCTGGTTGCATACACACTACCCAAGGCCTTGAATTCGATTATGTAGGTGTTATTATTGGTGACGATTTAAGGTATGAAAACGGAGAGATTATAACTGATTTTACCAAAAGAGCTTCGACAGACCAATCTATTAAAGGTATAAAAAAACTGTATAATGAAGATCCAGACAAAGCATTAAAGATAGCTGATGAAATTATTAAAAACACTTACCGAACTTTAATAACAAGAGGAATGAAAGGGTGTTATATTTACTGTACTGATGCTAAGCTGAGCGAATATATACGTAAAAAGCTACCTAATAAGACCTACTAACCTATATCCATTGATCAATGAGAGAGCTATAAAAGAACAATAGGAGAACAATTTGCATATAAACAAAACTCGAAGAATTTTTTCGTAATCCACAAAAATTCTTCGAGTTTGTTATTTTATTGCGTAAAAATTTAATAAAGTAAAATGCCAAGCACGGCAGAGTAAATTATCAGCTTTATGGGTGAAAGGAATTTTTTTGTGCGAATGTGGTAGAAAATTGCGCAAGCTAGAAGAATTAGCAAAATTAAAATCCCTGTTTTGTCCAAAGTGTCGTTTGTCAGGAGAGAGGCAAGAAGCATATTAGCCCCAGTGGCAAAAATTATGCCGATTGCGCAAGGCTTCACGCCACGCAAAATTGCCTGCACAGGTTTGCTTTCACTCCAATTTTTGAAAAGCATACAGATTAAAACAATAACAAGGAAAGCCGGCAGGATAACGCCAAATGTGGCGACGATAGAGCCCAGAAAACCTGCCTTGACGCTTCCAATGTAGGTTGCAGCGTTTACCAATATAGGACCAGGGGTTGACTCGCTAATTGCCAACATATTGGCAAACATAGCCTTGTCTATCCAAGCATTTCGCAAAACGATTTCCTGCGTCAAGGGAATTCCCGTGTATGCTCCAATGGAGAATGTGCCAACCTTTAGAAATTCTGTAAAAAGTTTTAACAAAATCATCTGTGTCACATCTCCTTACTTTTTGCCTTGTATGCCGTAGATAGCGTAACCAAGAAGTCCGGCAATGGTGATTAAGTAAATTGTTGAAAAGTTAATTTGTAGCAAATTTAGAGTAAAGAGAATTGCAAAAAACACGGTCGTAAAAGCAGTGCAAATTAGCTTGTTTGGAGCTTCTTGTAACATGGTTTGTAGCATTTTAACTGCTGCTTGGATGATGAGGATAGCAACTCCAATGCGGACACCGGCAAATGCCTTTGCAACAATTTTATATTGCATGAAATGAACGAAGAATTTTGAAATCATAAACAAAATTACAAATGACGGAAGCACGACTCCAAAGGTCGCCCAAATTGCACCGATTATGCCGTTTTTTTTGTAGCCAACGTAGGTTGCAGAGTTTATAGCGATAGGTCCTGGAGTTGACTCAGAAACTGCAACAAGGTCTAGCATCTCGCTTGGCGTGAGCCAGCTCTTGCGTGTCACACATTCATAGTCTATGAGCGAAAGCATTGCAAACCCACCGCCAAATGTGAAAAGTCCAATCTTGGCAAAGGTGAGGAAAAGTTCTGCATTAGGATAGCGTTTAATTTTTATGTTTTGCATTAACGTTCTTACCTCGTTTTTTGTCGCAAATCAAATTTTTCGATATTATACCACATAAAGAATAGTGCTTTTCAAATACAAAAATAGCGGAGTTAATCATAATGACTAACTCCGCTGTGTTTTTTCAATTTTCATTTTCCTGCTAAAAATTCTGCCGTTGCAAGCTCAAAACCCTGCCAGCCACCGCCTGTTCCGCTCTTTTCTGTAATGGAAATTGCGATAATGCGTGACAGATATTTCAAAATGCTTTGTGCTGAATATTTTGCAGCACAGGCACGAGCCATCTTCCAAGCGTAATTTTTCTTTGCTTCCACCGCACGGGCATAAACTTGGCTGTCTGGCTCCTTGGCAAAGAGGCAAAGACGAAGCCTGTTTTCAAGCATAGCGAGCGTTTGAATCATCGTCGCCTGTGAGTCGTCTTTCGCTAGGGCGTGGAAAGCTTTCATGCAGGTTGTAACCTGACCGGTGCAAAGAGAATCTATAAGGCGGAGCGAATTTTTGCTGCCGTCATCAAGCACGAGGTCAGACACAAGTTGCTGCGTGATTGGCTTGTCAAAGCCACGGAAATTTTGCAGAACGGCTGCAATTTCTTCCGGTGAATCAAGCGAATCAACAATCGCCTGTGCTCCGTCACGCGCCATATTTATTCCAAGCTCACGGGAGCGATTAAGCACCCAAACGATTCTTTCGTTTGCCCAAACGGGGAATGGAGCAGGCTTTGAAATGTGGCAAGACTTCAAAATTTCTTTTGAGAAAAATTTTGTGTGGGTTGCCTTTGCGTCATCGCCATAAACCAAAATGATTGCGACAGATTCATCTGGCGAAGCAGACACAAATTTCTCGTATTTTTCTGGCAATTCACCGAGCAAGGCAGCACTCTCCACAAGAATGTAGCGTTTGTCATCAAAGAGACCGCCAGAGAGGCTGTCGGAGATTATCTCTGACCATTCGCCCCCCTCTTGTCTTGTGCCCTCTGTGTAGCCCTTTTTATTCAGCTCTTCAAGAACTGTTTCTAACATCTGTCTTTGGGTTGTTCCGCTGGCAGAAATTATGTAAAAATTTGGCATTTTTATTTAATTATTTATTATTTGACGACGAGGTTTACCAGTCTGCCGGGGACAGCAATTTGCTTTATGACTGTCTGCCCTGCAATTCTTGCCTGTGTTTCCGGTCGCGACATAACATCTGCAAGCAATTCGTCTTTTGATAGTCCTGCTTTGACATTGAATTGCTCACGAACCTTGCCGTTTATCTGTAACACTATTACAACGCTGTCCTGCACCAAGGCGCTTTCCTCAACGGCAAACCATGGGTGAATTGAAAGGAAGTCGTCGTTGCCTATCATGTGCCAAAGCTCTTCCGTGATGTGTGGCGCAAATGGATTAAGGCAAAGGAGAAGTGTTTCAACACCTTCTCTCATAACTGTCCAAGAAGTCTCTGTCTTTGGAGCAAAACTGCCGAGTGCGTTGGTAAGCTCCATAAGGCGTGCAACAGCTGTGTTGAATTGTTGCTCGTCGCGGATGTCCTTTGTGACGTTTGCCAAGGTTGCGTGGATTTGACGCTTGATGTCTCTGTCCGCTGTGTCCTTCAAGTCTGCCATTGGAATGTGCTTGGCAGAAGCGTTCTTTATGGCATCAAGGTTTTGCTCAACGAGTTTCCAAACTCTTTTTAAGAATCTGTGTGCACCTTCAACGCCTTGGTCAGACCAGTCAAGGTCTTTTTCCGGTGGAGCAGCGAAGAGAATAAAGAGCCTTGCCGTGTCGGCACCATATTTTTTGATTATTACGTCTGGGTCAACCACGTTGCCAAGTGATTTTGACATTTTTGCACCGTCTTTTATAACCATTCCCTGTGTGAGCAGTTTTTTGAATGGCTCGCGGTAATCCTTTGGCAAAAGTCCTAGATCAGCACAGACCTTTGTGAAAAATCTTGCATATATTAAGTGGAGACACGCGTGCTCAATGCCACCGATGTATTGGTCAACATCAAGCCAGTATGTTGCGTCGTCCTTGTTGAATGGGGCGGGGGTGTTTTCTCTGTCTAGTGTTGTGTAACGGCTGAAATACCAAGAGGAGCAGAAAAATGTGTCTATCGTGTCTGTTTCTCTTTTTGCTGCGTGACCGCAGACAGGGCATGTGGTGTTTACCCAGTCTTCTCTTGTAACAAGTGGATTACCGCCATTTTCTGGCATTTTGATGTCTAGCGGTAATTCAACGGGAAGCTGGTCTTCTGGCACTGGGACAAGTCCGCAGTGTGGGCAGTAAATCATAGGAATAGGAGTGCCCCAATAGCGCTGACGGGAAATCAACCAGTCACGGAGCTTGAATTGTGTTTCTTTTTTGCCGATTCCGTGTTCTTCAAACCATGCAGCTGCTGTTTCAATTGCTTTTTGTGTTTCCAGCCCATCAAGGAAACCTGAATTGCAGGAAATTCCGTTTGCAGCAGCGGCGGATGTCATTGTTGTGCCGTCAGGTGCATCCTTGTCCTTTTCACGGACAACCGTGATGACGGGGATGTTATATTTTCTTGCAAAGTCAAAGTCGCGCTGGTCATGGGCAGGAACACCCATGATTGCGCCTGTGCCATAGTCCGTCAAAATATAGTCTGCTATCCAAATTGGAACTTTTGCTCCGTTAACGGGGTTTATGGCAAAGAATCCTGTGTCAATTCCTTCCTTGTCCTTGCCGACAGCTGTTCTGTCTATTGCGGATTTTGCAGTAATTCTCTTTACAAAATCTCGAATTTCATCTGCTTTTTGCTTGTTTTGTTCGCTAATTATATTTACAAACTCTTCAACAAATGGGTGCTCTGGTGCCATTGCAACGAATGTTACACCAAAGATTGTGTCAATTCTCGTTGTAAAGGCTTCAATTTCCTTGTCAAAGTTTTCAATTTGCATTTTGAAGTGGACACCGGTTGAACGCCCCATCCAGTTGCGCTGCATTGTTACAACACGGCTTGGCCAGCCAGTTAATTTATCTAAATCCTTGACAAGCTCATCGGCATAGTCAGTTATTTTTATGAACCACTGGTCGAGCCCTCTTTTTGTTACAGGGTGACCACATCTCCAGCAAACACCATCACCGACGACCTGCTCATTTGCCAAGACGGTTTTACATTCATCACACCAGTTGACAGGTGCGTGCTTGCGGTAAACGAGCCCTTTTTTGTAAAACTGAAGGAACAACCATTGATTCCATCTGTAATACTCAGGAGCACAGGTTTCAACACGGCGACGCCAGTCGTATGAAAAGCCGGTGTGCTTTAACTGCTGTGACATGTGCTCAATGTTTTCCCATGTCCATTTTGCAGGAGCAGTTTTGTTTTTGATTGCGGCGTTTTCCGCTGGCATTCCAAAGCTGTCAAAGCCAATTGTGTAAAGCACGTTTTTGCCGTTCATTCTCTGGAAACGTGCAATGAGGTCTCCTATTGAATAGTTGCGAAGGTGACCGACGTGCAAAGCACCAGACGGATATGGAAACATTTCAAGACAATAAAATTTCTCTTTTGATTCGTCTCTGTCTGTCTCAAAGATTTTGGCTTCCTGCCACTTTGATTGCCACTTTTTTTCTATTTCAGTAAAATCATAAGGCATATTTATCTCTCCTCGATTTTTAATTTTTTACAAAACTCGCTATTATACCTCAATTTTTATTGACTGGTCAAATATTTATCTTTCTAACGAAATTATCAATTTGTGTGGCAGACAGACAATAACTGATGTTGCTGCGTTGTTTCTTGTTAATGGCGATGTCCGCACACACACACGGTCAGGACAGTTTGCATGGGTAACGCTTACGCTACCGTCTTTGATAGTCACATGGTTTTCTCCAAGTGAAGATTTGACAAGAAATTCAGCATCGTTTTCAAGTGGAAGTGTTTTTATAATGTGTCCATCTTGTTTTATAACGACAAGTGAAACAGCTGTTTCTTGAAAAAACGCAAAATAGACATAAAAACACAGTGAAATTATCACTATCAGAAAAAGAATAATATAAATTAGATTTTTTCCTTTTATTGACTTCATGGCACTTACCTATCATTTTTGCTCTTGAAAATTGCTTCAAAACCAAGTTGCGTGCTGTATCTTGAAACAAACTGCTTGGCTTTCTCATGCCCCATCACAAATAATGCTGTGGAGAGTGCATCTGCCATGGTGCAGTTAGGAGTCACTATTGTTACGCTTTCAAGGTCACTTTCGGACGGTTTGCCTGTTGCGGGGTCAATTATGTGATGATAAATATGCCCGTTCTGCTTGAAGTATCTTTCGTATGCGCCACTGGTTACAACGCAGGTGTTTTTGACAGAAATTTTTTTGAAGATTTCGCCTCTTTCTGCCCAAGGTTTTTGAAGTCCAATTTTGCGAGTTTTATTGCCAATGACGCAAATGTTGCCGCCAAGGTCGAGTATTGCATCTATATCTTGAGGAATAAGGCGCCGTATTCTGTCTGTAATGTAACCTTTGGCAATTGCACCAAGGTCGAGAGAAAAGCCGTGGGGAAGCTTGGCATAATAATTTTTATTATTATGTTTCAACTTTACATTGTTGTAACCGATGAATTTTTTTGCTTGTGCGATTTCACCAGCAGTGGGGACGTGTTCCTTATCTGTTCCAATCTGCCAAAGTTTTGTAGCTACGCCAATTGTTGGGTCAAAAGCACCATTTGTGATTTTTGCAAAATACAGTGCATTTTCCAAAATATCATAGGTTGTGTGTGAAATTTTTACAAAATGCCCACTTTCATTGTTTATTTTGTTTAGCTCACTATCCTTTACGTTTAGAGAAAATTTGCTCTCACAATCTTTTATTTCTTTTGTTATTTTATCTGCAACGGATTTTAATTTTTCACTGTCTGACCCGAAAAGCTTTATCTGCACAAAGGTGCCCAATAAAAACTCTTGACGAGTTTCTGTTTTATTGTAAAAGAATTGTCCCAACTTTAGCCCAAGTAAAAAAGCGATGCAGACGACAATTACTGTAATTCTGAATTGTTTCCACTTAATTTTGCCTTGTAATTTTTTTAAAATTTGCATTTTTTGTCTCACCTATTGTTTTGATAAGATTACGAAATTTTAGACGAAAATGTCTTTTGTTGCAAGGATTTTGATGTAAATATTAGCGTGGTGAAAGAGTGTAATGAAGATATTCCAAGATTTGTATTATCTTTAATTTTTCTTTTTTGCTTTCCATTGCACCGATGCAGGCAGGACAACCAGCATTGCAGTTGCAGTTTTGTATGTGCGATAAAGCAGTAGCAATTATAGCCTTCATATCTTCTCTTGCGCCTTCTGCTAAACCGATTCCGCCCTGTGTGTTGTCTATGATGTGGATTGTAGACTTGTCAAAATTGGCATCATCCTTTATTGCGTGGATAACTACATCATCCATGCTACACATTAGAATGAGCGAGGTGATAATTTTTAAAATATGCTCCAGCCCACGCAGTGTGAAGCTCGTTACTGTGATGCCCTGTATTGTTGGAAGAAAAATCCATGCATCTTTTGTGGTGAGTGTTACCTTTGGCAGATGAATTTCTCCGAAGCCTATGGCCTTGTGAGTTTTTAAATCCAGCTTTTTGTATGTGCTTGGAATGATGGTGACAGTGGCGTCTCCAAATCCGCCATAGTAATCATTCTCGAGAATATTTGTTACAGAAACTTCAAGAGATGTTTGCCCAATTGTGTAATAGTTCGTGTCACAGTGGCGGACAAAGCAGAGCTTATTTTCTATATTGATATCTTCAACCTTGTATGAAATACCGCCATGAAAATAAATCGCACCAGGAAAGAGCAAGGTCGTTGCACCTATTTCGTCCATGGTGCCAACTGTTTTATGTTTCTTTTCGTCTGAAATGTCACGTATCGTGTAAATTTTTCCTGTGGCGGAGCGCAACGAAACATTTATAGCAGGAGAAGATGTGCCTTGCCACATATATTTTGAGCCAGTGCTTTGCTCAACCTTAAGGACATTGCCAGAGGCAACAAGGTCATCTAATATTTCGCTCACTTCCAAATAGCCAAAAGTTTCGTTTTCATAAAAAGGCAATTCGTGGGTTGCACACATTACGTGGCTTGACAAAATATATGGATTGCCAGAATCTATTCGTGCTTTTTCAGTTTTTGCATCAAAAAACATACTTGGATTTTTTGCAAAAAATTGGTCTTTAGGTGAGGCTGTAGCTACAATGACAGCACAAGATTTTTCGTTGCGCCGTCCTGCCCTGCCAATTTCCTGCCATGCAGAGGCAATTGTAGGGGGAAAACTGTGCAAAATGGCACAGGAAAGTGAGCCGATATCTATGCCGAGCTCTAATGCGTTTGTGCTGACGACACAAAGCAACTTGCCGTTTCGCAAATCTTGTTCAATTTTGCGCCTTTCTTGTGGCAAGTAACCACCGCGGTAGCTCATAACTAAATTCTCATCTAGTCCAATTTCATGTAGCTGATTTCTTATCGTTTGCAGAAGAATTTCTACTGCAATTCTTGAGCGTGCGAAAACTATTGTGCTTGTGTTATGACAAATTGCTTTAGTGGCTAATACAGCTGTTTCATGCAATGAGCTGTTTCTGATTTCTGACTTGATATTTTCTTTTTGTGGGGTATGGATAGCGACAATTCTTTCGGCTGTGCCGGCTGTGGATTTTTCTATTAACTGCATCGCACAGCCAGTTAAGGCTTGTGCATGTTCTGTTGCGTTTGCTATGGTTGCTGTGGCACAAATAAAAGTTGGATGTGAGTCATAGTGTTTACAGATGCGGAGTAAACGGATAAAGAGATTTGCCACATGTGAGCCAAATATACCACGATAAGTGTGAAGCTCATCAACCACTATGTATTTCAAATTTGTAAAAAAATTTTCCCAGTCCTTGTGATTAGGTAAAATTCCAACATGTAGCATGTCGGGGTTTGTTACGATGATTTTTGCCTCATTCTGTGCTTTATGCCGTGAGGCTTTATCTGTGTCCCCGTCATAAGAGAAGGCAAAATTTTTACCGAATAGACTTTTTGTCATAGTGTTAATTTCTGTCAGCTGGTCATGTGCTAATGCTTTTGTAGGAAAAAGGTATAAGGCAGTTGCTGACGTGTCATTCAAGATAGTTTGCAATACAGGAAGGTTGTAACACATAGTTTTCCCCGAAGCTGTTTGAGTTGAAATAACAAAATTTTGATGTGACATGGCGAGGCAAATGGCATTTGACTGATGACGATATAAACCTTTTATTCCTCTTTCGTCTAGCATTTTTATGATTTCTGCAGATAGTCCTGCAAAACTGCCAAATTCTGCATCTTCTTTTTCAAAGCGACGAACGTTTTTGTGCGGTAATTTTAAAGCAAGCAAGAGTTCGTCAAGGTGAGATTGCCTTGACGAACTCTTGCTTGTTAATTTTTTATAATTTTTGTAAAGGTAAGAGAAAATATTTTTCATACTATTTCACGTTTTTTTTAGTTATTTTTCTTCCGCTTTGCTGAAATTATGCTTGGAGGGTGATTTGTTTACAATTTCAAATAAAAGAGACAAAAATTTTGCACAAAAATGAAGATTTATAAAAAAATATTTTTTTTGCAAAAGTAAATATATCTCCCTTTATTAAACTGTTGTTAATAAACAATAAAAAGAAAACGACAAAATTCAATTTGTAAATATAGTTTTACAAATTGATACAAATAATAGACTTGCAATGTGAAAAAAAAAGTATAAAATTCCCCTCAGTGGGAGAAAGTGGTAGAAAGTAGTAGGAAAGTGGGAGATTTTTCATGTTAGTGGGAACATATAATCCAAAACCGGATGCAAAATCAAGAGTAGTCTTTCCATCCAAGTTCCGTTCGGAGCTTGGAGCATCTGTCGTTGTAACCATTGGCATGGAACATTCCATTGCTGTGTACTCTAGAGCGGAATGGGATGTGTATTTGGAAAGAGTAAAGCAACTTTCCACTTTCAAGAAAGATGCACGTGATTTTAGGCGTTTTATCTTGTCTAAGACATACGAGCTGGACTTTGATGCCGCTGGTAGGATTATTATACCACAAGACCTCAAAAGTTATGCAGGTATTGCCACTCAAATTACATTGATAGGTGTTGAAAACCACGTTGAAGTTTGGGACACTGAAAAATGGACTGAACATGAAAACGAAATTATGGCAGATTTGGAGTCAATGGCAGAAGCTCTTGAGGGTAATAATAATTAATTATGCCTGAGCACGTTTCAGTTTTGCTGAATGAAGTCCTTGCCTGTGCAAAGGATGCGCAAAGAAACAGTTGTGATGAAGAATTTGTTGTTCTTGATGCAACATTGGGTTTGGCTGGACATTCGCGCGCAATCTTCCATCATTGTAATGTAAATTTTCTTTATGGATATGATCAAGATAGCGAGGCAAGGCAAATTGCTGAGCATAACTTGATAGATTTTACGGGTAAGTTTGAAATATACCCAAATAATTTTTGTCAGATTTCTGAATTGAAACTTAATCCAACTTTTAATGGGTTAAATTTTATACTTTTTGATCTTGGTGTCTCTAATTTGCAACTAGTTGAGGCAGAACGCGGTTTCTCTTTTATTAATGACGGGCCCCTGGATATGCGTATGAACCAATCCAATAACGATGCACATACTGCATCAGACCTTGTGAATAATCTGTCAGTTGCGGAGCTAACAGAAATATTTCGCACATTTGGAGAGGAAAAATACGCCTACAAAATTGCTAAGGCAATAGATAGAAAAAGGCAGGATGGCTTTGTTTTTAAGACAACTTTTGAGCTTGTGGATGTCATTCGTATGACATTGCCACAAGCGGTGCAGCGTGCTTCTGGTGGACATCCAGCGCGGAGAGTGTTTCAAGCTCTGCGTATTGCTGTAAATAGTGAAATGGATGTATTGGAGAGAGCCCTAACATCAGCTTTTGACCTTCTAAAAGGGCACGGTGTTTTGTGCGCCATAAGCTACCACTCACTTGAAGACAAAATAGTTAAAAAATTAATGCGTAAAAAGGAAGCAGATTGCATTGGCATCTGCAAACCAAGAAAGGCAATAACACCTACAGAAGAAGAAATAGAATCTAATCACAAGTCACGTAGCGCAAAAATGAGAGTTTTTGTTCGATTTGACGAAACCGAAGAAAAGGAGGCAAGGCGAAATGCTAAGGTTTTGTTCCCATGCTAGCAAAACAAAATTTTATGAATCTAAAATATGCGTTCAGCTTATGGCTATACTTTTAGTTTTTTCTCTTGCCGGTGCTCTTGTGCATTTTAGAAGAATTAATTTGGAGCTTGAACGGGAGCTAGGTGACGTCAATAAGGAAATCTCTGTCGCTAGGTCAGAGAACTCAGATCTTCGGCGAAGAATGACCGAGCTTGCATCTCCTGTCAGAGTTTTGGGAGCGGTTCGTGGTGATTCCATTGAAGAGGAATTAACTAAGCCAAAGGATATAATTATTACAAAAGAAGAATTAGAAGCTAGTAAATCTAGGACTGCTGAGGATTTGTTTGCCTCTGCCTCAGAAGAAAAGAAAGCTGGTTTTATTGCAACGCTAGGCAATTCCGCTTTCTTTACGGGAAGCGCACATGCTAAAGAATAATAGTGAAGAGCAAAATAGACAAAAACCAAGCGGAATGCTAAAACGAAGCAGATCCGCTTGGTTTTTGTCGCGTTATGCGAAAAGTTCCGCAAACGATACGGGATACATGAGAGGATATATTGTTTGGGGGCTAATGTTTGGAGCAGTTGCGCTTTTAATTCTTTTTACTGCCATTAGACAGTTTTTTCCGGACGAAAGGGTAGTGCAGAGAGGCGAAAGTCAATACTGGGGGAAGATGAATATAAGTGCTTCTCGTGGTGAAATTCTTGACAGGCGTGACTCTCCTCTTGCAATTTCTGTCCCGACAGTCCTGTTTTTTATAGACCCCAAAAATTGGGATGTGCAGAATGCTCCAATGCTTAGAGAATTTTTCGGTGAAGGAATGGTAAGAAAATTCTCGCAAGTATTACCAGGTAGATATCAAATCGTTAAAAGAAATGTTCGGTTAGATAGTGCCAAACGCATAATTGAGCGCAAAATTCCTGGTCTTAGCTTTAAACACGAGAATTTGCGTGTATATCCACATGGAAGTTTGGCTTTTCACATACTTGGGTATTGCGATATAGATGGTCATGGACAAGCAGGACTTGAATATGCTTGGGATAATTTGCTTTTTATTCAGTCACAAGAATTTACCACAGCAAGAATGTCTAAAAGAAGTAGCGATGGTTACGGTGGCGATGTCTTAGACGAAATTAGCAGAATAAAATTGACGCTTGATGTCCGTTTTCAAGAAATTCTGGAGGCTAACTTGGCTCTTGCAGGTAAGGAAAGTAATGTTAAGTGGGCAACAGGTGTTATTATGAATCCTAAAACCGGTGAGGTGCTTGCTATGGCAAGTTACCCAACAGCAGATGGCAATACAAGACACTTTTCCAGTCCTCTCGTTATGATGAATAATGCCGTCGGTCGTAACTATGAACCTGGTTCCATATTTAAGCCTATTAGTATGTCTATTGCTATTGAACTTGGCGGAACAAATAAAGATATGACTTACACCTGTCATGGCTCTATGCCACTTTATGACAAGGTAATTCATGATGTAAACAACCATGCTCATGGACATCAAACATTGCATCAGGTTTTGATGAATTCCTGCAATATTGGTATGTCCTTAATGGCAGAGAAGTGTCCACACTATGATGCCTATAAAATGTTAGTGCAGTATGGGTTTGGCAGAAAAAGCGGTATTGATACAGCAGGCGAAGAAGCCGGTTTGTTGCGTAAGCCAGAGGAATGGCGCGGAACAGTTACCGCAAACACATTCATTGGGCAGGGCATTGGTGTCACCGCTATGCAGATGGTGACAGCAATGTCTGCTATTGCCAATGGTGGTAAAATTTTTAAACCATACATTGTGGACACAGTCTATGGCAGGGACGGAAAGATTGTTTACAAGGGAAGATCAAAAGTCCGGTATCAGGTTATTTCAAAGGAAACTGCAAATTTTATAAGAACGGGTATGGAGCAGGTTGTTGCAGCCGGTGGTGGACGAGCAGCAAAATCCAAAACTGTTGAAATTGCAGGAAAGACAGGTACTGCTCAAGTTGCTGAACATGGACAATACGTTAAAGGACGCCATAATGCATCGTTTATTGGGATGTGGCCTGCTTCCTCCCCCGAGTATGTTATGGTTATAACTCTCGGTGAACCAACTGGTGGAAGATATTACGGAGGTCAAATAGCAGCACCTTGTTTCAAAAAAATAGTTGAAGAAATTGAAAAAGTTGAATAATCCGAGGATATGCAAATGACTTTACAAACTTTATTGCAAAAACTGCAGGACCAAAATTTGAATTTTACTACAAAGCATTGCGATGATAGGAATTTGGAAGACATTGAGCTTTTTGATGTTTATTCAAACAGTAGAGAAAAACACGTCAAGGAGTCTATCTTTGTAGCAACAAAAGGGCTTGCCTTTGATGGACATGTTTTTGCTCTGGATTTGGCAAGGCAAAATGCTGTTAACGCATTGTTAGTTGAAAATGCTATAGACTATGACATTCCGCAAATTATTGTGCAGGATTCTCGTGAAGCTATGGGAGTTGTCGCTTCTGTTATTTATTCTGTGCCGTCAAATTCACTTAAGATGATAGGTATTACCGGAACAAACGGAAAAACGACGACGAGCTTCATAGTGCGAAGCATATTGAACAAGCTCAATATTAAAACAGGGATGTGTGGCACTATACTTTATGACGATGGTAAAGATATCTATTCAGCAAACCACACTACACCAGAAGGTTGTGACTTGCAAAGGCTCTTCAATGGGATGGTATCAAATCATTGCAAGGCTTGTGTGATGGAAGTTTCTTCGCACTCTCTGGCTCAAGGAAGAGTTGCTGGAACAAAATATGATGTGGCTGTTTTTACGAACCTTTCAGAAGATCACCTTGATTTTCACAAAACTATGGAAAATTATTTTGAAGCTAAAAAACTACTTTTTACAAAATATTTGAAGGTAAATGGTGCATCATGCATTGTTGTGGATTCAAGCTGGGGTTCATCTCTAGCCAATATTTTTAGCGGAAGTTGCATTACTATCTCTTTGCAAGATGCAACATCTGATATCTTTGCAAAAATACTTGAAGAAAATACAGATGGTGTAGAGTTAGAAATTAGGGTGTTCAAAAACACATACAGAGCAACAATTCCTTTTGTTGGACGGCATAATATATATAATGCTCTTTGTGCAATTGCTGCTGTCTATGGTTTGGGCGTTGATATGCACTCAATTATTTCTGTTTTGCCAGAAGTTGAGCAAGTTCCTGGCAGATTAGAAAAGTATAGTTTAAGCAATGGAGTTACCGCAATTATAGATTTTGCTCACACTCCAGATGGACTTGAGAAAGCGCTAGGTGCTATAAAGCGTTTTCCGCATAATAATCTTATCTGTGTTTTTGGCGCAGGTGGTGACAGAGACAAGGCAAAAAGACCTGTTATGGGGCACGTAGTAGGCAAGTTATGTGACAAATTTGTTATTACAAGTGATAATCCACGTAGCGAAGATCCTTCCGTAATAATTAACGAAATAGAAAATGGAATAAGCGAAAGCAATGCATATTACGAAAAAATTTGTGATAGACGAGAGGGAATATATCGTGCCTTGGATATTGCCGAAAGTGGTGATGTAGTTGTTATTGCTGGAAGAGGGCATGAAACTCACCAAATTTTTGCTGATAAGGCAATTCCACTGAAAGATAAAGACATCTTGATGGATTGGGCAGAGAAAAAATGCGTGAAAATAAAGTAAATAATATTTATGCAAAAGAAATTTGTGAAGCACTAGGTTTTGAAGTTATTGGACCTAACCACTCTCTAACAATAGACTGGAAAATGGATAACAGACTTGTGGAAGAGGGAAACGGTTTTTTAGCTATAAAAGGTGCAAAGGTTGATGCTCACAATTTTATACCAGATGTAATAGCAAGAGGAGCTTCTGTTATAGTTGCGGGAAAAAACAGACGTGACTATGTAACAGAGATTGCAAATAAAAATCCTAATGTTTCCTTTATTTTAGTTGATGAATCTACCCATGGTTTTGCGTGTATTGCAAAGGCTTATTTGGAAATTGTAAAACCACTTGTGGTGGCAATTACTGGAAGTGTAGGCAAAACTACCACAAGAGAGTTGTGTCTTGCTGTTGCATGTAGCAAGTATAATACTTATGGAGCTAAAAAAAGCTACAATACGTTGTTAGGGACTAGTATTACAATTATGTCCATGCCGTGTGATACAGAAGTGTTAATACTTGAATTTGGTACCAATCATTTTGGTGAAATACAGGAGCTTGCTGATTATTTTAATCCTAATGTCGCAATCATTACAGAAATCGCAGATGCACACCTTGAAACATTCAAAACTCGAGATGGGGTGCTTAAAGAAAAAACCTGTATTTTATCGCACAAAGAGAATTTAAAAGCAGTAATATACAATAAAGATAATGCACATCTTCAGTCTTACTTTGACCATAACAGTTATTCTTGCCCAATTTACTCAGTTGGGAAAAATGGCAATTGCCGAATTGGGGAGCAAATTTATTTGAATATCTCTCCTCAAAAAACATCGTGTGACTACGAAATTGACGGACAAAAAGTAGTGCTTGAAAGCTCACTCTTTGGTGTGCAACATACAAAAAATATGGCACTTGCTTTGAGCCTAGGCTGTTTTTTGAGGATAGATTTACCGACAATTAAAACTGCATTGTCCTCAATGGTTGTTTTGGAAGGCAGAGGAATAATATATCCCTTACAGAATAATTGTTATCTCATTGATGAAGCTTACAATTCAAATCCTACGTCTTGTGGAGTTGCAATTCAAAATTTGTTGTATGGTGCAAAAGGCAAGGCAGTGCAATACAAAACATGTGCCATTCTTGGTGGTATGAGAGAGCTAGGGGAAAAAACGAAATCTTCTCATCAATTTATAATTGATATGCTAGGCAGTGTTGATTATGTTTATTTATTGGGAGAAGAGTGGAAAGAGTGTAACATTGGCGGATTAAAAAGTGTTGAGCTGCATGATTCGTTAGATACATTAAGACAATTAGTTAGAGAAAAAGTGCAAAATTTTGATAACACAATTATGCTTATCAAGGGATCAAATTCATACGGATTATGTAATGTAGTTAATGATATAAAGGAGCGAATTTAAATGTGTTTTAATGTCTTGTATCTTTGCGTGTTTGAAGTATTTTTTGTTTTTTTTGCTCAAATTTTTTGTGAAAGAATTTTGATAAATTATTTACACAAAAAACATGTTGAGCAGGTAACAAAGAAATATGGACCGACGTGGCAAGAAAAAGAAAAACTGGGGACGCCATCAATGGGGGGCATTACATTTCCTCTTGTAATGTGTTTGCCGATAATGCTGAATTGTTATTTGGCCAGTGAAAAACTATTAGTGGATTTTATTGCACTTTTTCTCTACCCCTTATTTGTTGCGCTTATCGGTTTTTATGATGATTGGCTGAAAAATGTTAAACATTCAAGTGAAGGTTTGAAGAGTTTGCAAAAGTTATTCCTTCAGGTGATAATTACTGCAATTACAGTTTTTTTTGCATTGAGATGGCAAACTCCAAATTTTTTTGGTTTAAAGATTCCAATGTGGCTTTATGCTTTTATATTGGTGTTTTTAGGTGTTGGGTTGCAGAATGCAGTTAACGTTACGGACGGGCTTGATGGACTCGCATCAGGTTTGTCTCTCTTTTCGTTTTTAGCACTAGCTGTTATATTGTCATACAATAATCTTTTAATGCTTATATCATTTTCCGCATGTGGTCTTTGCCTAGGGTTTCTGTGGCACAATGCAAAGCCAGCCACAATTTTTATGGGAGATACCGGTGCACATTTTCTTGCAGGATTGATTTTTGCGGTTTGTTTAGTCGCGAATAGGATGTTTCTCGTGGTGCCTGTATCTTTTCTTTTCGGCATAGAAATATTGAGTGTATCTATACAAATTTTCACAATTCGTATGTTTAACAAACGTGTGTTTCGTATGAGCCCAATTCATCATCATTTTGAATTATTAGGATATAGTGAAACAAAGATAGTTGCGAGATTTTATATCTTGCACATAATTGGAATTATTTTGCTCTATTTGTTATTGAAATCAACAATTTAGACTGATGTGGTATGGGAGAACAAAATGGAAAAAATTACGATAATTGGTGCTGGTGTTTCTGGATCTTCTCTTGCTTTTTTGGCAAAGAAGCTTGGTCATGCTGTTTTTGTTTCTGACACAAAAGAAATTAAGGCGGAACTGAAACAGGAGTTTATATCAACTGGTATAGAATTTGAGGACAATGGGCACACTACGAGAATTTTAGAATGTGACAAAATTATTCCTAGCCCTGCTGTGCCACATTCACTACCAATTTTACAAATGGCGCAATCTAATAGTGTCCCAGTGCTTGGTGAATTAGATTTTGTCTACCCATATCTCAATGGTAAAATAATTTCTATCACGGGGAGTAACGGTAAGACAACAACCACATCACTTCTTGGACATCTCTTAAAAGAACAGGGATATAAAACTGCTGTTGGTGGAAATATTGGTCTTGGAATAGCAGGCCTTGCATTTGAAACCTTTGATTACATAGTGCTTGAGCTATCTAGCTTTCAATTGTCACGTGCTAAAACTTTTAGAACAAATGTAGGTATAATAACAAATTTAGCACCAGATCACATTGACTGGCACGGAAGTTTTGAGGCCTATGTAGAGGCAAAAGCAGTGCTCTTGAAATCAATTACCTTTGGTGGGCTTGCAATTTGTCAGTTAAGTGACAAAGAACGTCTTGAAACAAGCGATTATGTCACAAGAAGATATCTTTCATGGAACGATAATAGCTTCGATAATATTTATTGTTCTGAGAAAGATTCTTGTGCTTTTATTGGGGCAAATAAATTATTTGATTTCTCAGATACGACCTTATTAGGTAAGCATAATATGGAAAATGTTGCAATGTCACTTGCAACATTAGATTTCTTTAAGGTTTCAAGCTCAAAGGAGTCTTTGCGTAGTTTTAAGGCTCCAGGTCATCGTTGTAATTTTGTGGCACAGAAAAATGGAGTTACCTTTGTTAATGATTCTAAAGGGACAAACGTTGCAGCTACAGTAACAGCACTTACTTCCCTTCCTAATAAAAAAGTTATTATTTTAGGTGGTCAGGGAAAAGGGGAAAGTTATGAACCTCTTGCTCCTGTTGTAGCAGATAATGCAAGTTACGCAGTTCTTATCGGTGAGGAAAAAGAAAAAATTGCTAACGCATTAAGAGGAATTAAATTCGATTCCTTTGACTTTGCTCGCGATATGAAAGAAGCAGTTGCTATGGCTTATAGCCATGCAAAATCTGGTGAAACTGTTCTTTTGTCACCAGCCTGCACGAGTTGGGATATGTATCCTTCATATAAAGCTCGTGGTGAAGATTTTGCACAATGTGTTAAGGATTTGATTGGAGGCTAATCATTTGATACAATTAAATCAGCTGTTTCACAAAAGGACAAATTGGTCTATAGTTTTTATTCCAATGGTCCTTACTGGAATAGGTATATTATCCATAGCTAGCTCAACAGCTGGCAGTTCATTTGATAACTCTGTTTTTAAGCAAGTAGCGTGGCTTGGTATCTCACTGGTTGCAATGTTTTCTGTTGCGTTAATTCCAACAGAGTTGCTGCGGAAGTGGTCAAATTGGCTTGTGATAATTGCATGGTGCGCGTGTTTTTTGCCAAAAATTCCAGGTTTTGCTTTGCCAAATGCGCCTGGTGGCGCAATGAGGTGGGTAAGGCTTGGTCCATTATCATTTCAACCTTCTGAATTTCTATTTACAGCAGTTGTCTTAAAAGCTTCAGATATGTTTACGAAAAAAAATAACTATTCACGTTTTGTTAAGCTTTGTGTAGCTGGGCTTCTGATTCTTGCTGTTGCTGTGCCTCTTTTGCTTCAACCGGATATGGGAAGCACTGTTGTTGCTTCTGCTTGTATCATGGGTGTTTTTGTTGAAAGCGTTGATATAGTCTTACCAATGATAATTGGAGGAGCCCTTTCAATTCCTGCCATTACAGTAATGATTAGTATGGCAGGCTATAGAAAAGCAAGGTTAGCTGCGTTTTTAGACCCATGGAAGGATCCGCAGGGAAAAGGATTTCAAATAATTCAGGGTCTTATCGCTTTTTCAAATGGTGGTTTTTTAGGGCAAGGTCTAGGATACGGATTTCAGAAGTTAAATTATCTGCCAGCGGCTTACACTGACTACATATTTGCAGCGATTGCGGAAGAACTTGGTTTTGTGGGTGCTGCTTTTGTTTTAGTTCTGTTTGGCGTTTGGTTTGCACAGCTATTTCGTGCGTATTTGCGAGTGCATAAAAAAGATAGATTCAGAGCGACCTTGATTTGGGGAATTACTTTTTCTGTTTTACTTTCCCTCCTCATCAATCTTGCAGGAGTGACAAAATTTATTCCACTAACCGGTATCGCCGTGCCATTTATTACATATGGTGGTACTAGTCTTGTGTCAACGTGGATGAAGGTTGGGGTTCTCTTGAGATTGGAAAGTGACAGCTGGTTGGTGAAGCAAAGTGAGCAAAATGAAGAGAAAAATTGAAAAAATTGCATTAGTTGCAGGTGGAACTGGCGGGCATATATTTCCCGCAATTTCACTTGGAAAATGGATTGAAAAAAATGATGAAGATGTATCTGTTATCTTTTTTTGTGGCAACAGAACATTAGAACAAGATATATATTTTTCTCAAGGAGTCAAACCTATTGTATTGCCAGTAAAAGGTTCACCATTTTTTGGAAGCATAAAGCAGAAAGTTATCAGAAGCACAAACATTGTTCACGCTTTTTTTAGAGCCTTTACTTTTTTGCGTGAGGAAAAACCGGATTTTGTCTTGTTTTTTGGTGGGTATATTTCCTTTCCCGTCTATTTTGCGGCAAAATTACATTCAATACCAATTGCAACACATGAACAAAATGCGTGTGCGGGAAAAGTTACAAGGTTTTTAGCAAGGTTACACGAACCTATATTGACTGGATTTAAGGTTTGTATGCCGTTGCATCAGAATAGTTTTACATATACAGGAGTTCCCGTTAGAGAATTTGATATAATGTCAAGGGAAAGTGCAGTAGCTGAATTAGGTTTGCCATCTGATGTGCTGCAATGCAAAGTTGTCCTAGTCCTTACTGGCTCACTTGGCAGTGAAACGATAAAAGACAAGCTTTTATCGTTTGTTGCAGATGAAAAATTTCATGATGTGCAGTTTATCTTGCCAGCAACTAGTGAAAAACTAGAAATGGCGGGAAGAAATATTTGGTTATTGCCAAAAATATGGAAGACTGAACTTTTATTCTCTATTGCTGATGTAGTTATTGCCCGTGCCGGTGCTTCTTCACTTGCGGAAATTGAATCTTTGAAGATTCCTGCTATAATTATTCCGTGGAAAGAAGCTAAGGATAATCATCAGTATTTTAATGCGTGCGAATTTGTAAAGGAAAATGTGGCTCTTTTGTTAAGAGAAGATGAAATACAAGATAAACTCGAAATTATGTTAAATGAGATTTTGCAGAAGACAAAATTTGCCCATTCAATTGATGAACAGGCAAAGGCTACTTTTAGAGTTTATGACAAAATAAAAACATTAGTAAGTGACAACAATATTGTTAAATAGAGGTATCAAGATGCTTTCAGAAAAGTTGGATTTGAGAAAACAAAACATACACCTTATGGGTGTTGGTGGTTCTGGAATGAGTGCTTTAGCCGTTTTGCTCCATGAAATTGGAGCGAATGTTTCTGGCTGTGACACTGTATCATCTAGCTATACAGAAAAACTTGAATCACAGGGAATCCCAGTAAAAATTGGGCATGATCAGCACCATATCAATGAATTTATGGCGAATATCTTGGTCTATTCTAGTGCTATTCCTAGTGATCATCCTGAAATTTTGCGTGCTTGGCAGCAGGGAATTACTGTATGCAGAAGAGCAGAAATCTTATCTGCAGTGTTTAATTCTCATCGTGGTGTTGGTGTTGCGGGGACACACGGTAAAACAACGACGTCGTCTATGATTTCGGTTGTCTTAGAGAATGCTGGCCTTGATCCTTCAATAGCAGTTGGCGGTGAAGTGTTACAGTTAAAAACAAATGCTAAGCTAGGCAAAGGAGAGTTTATGTCAGCTGAATTGGATGAAAGTGATAGATCTTTTGTTTACTTTCATCCGGAGATTGCAGTAGTGACCAATATAGATTGGGATCATAGAGATCATTATATGACGTTTAAGTCAGTTACAGACGCATTTGCCGAATTTTTAAGCAATGTTAAGAAAAATGGCTGTGCCATTCTTTATTCCGATGATCCTGGTGTCAAAATTTTATTGAAAGATTACAAAATTGATAAAGAAATTATTACCTATGGACTTGGTAAGGATTTTGATTATGGAGCGTTAAATTTATCCTATATAGATGGCGGAGGTATTCGCTACGATCTCTATAAAAAAGGTGAATTTGTCACAGAGATAGAATTGCAAATTTCTGGTGAACATAATGTGCTGAATAGTCTTGCAACTATTGCTGCAAGCGAAAAATGTGGCTTGTCTATAGAGCAAATTAAACCAGGTTTAGCTTTGTTTGTTGGAGCCAAACGTCGCCTGCAGAAAAAAGGTGAAGTCGCAGGAGTGTTGGTTTATGACGATTACGGTCATCACCCCAGTGAAATTATGGCAACGCTAAAAACAATGCGACAAATTTTCAAAAATAAAAGAATAGTCGCAATATTTCAACCGCACCGTTTTAGTAGAACTGCTGCCCTTTATAAAGAATTTGCTGAGGCACTTTCTTTGGCAGATAGAGCGTTGATATTGCCAATTTATGGTTCAGACGAAAAGCCAATAGATGGTATATCTTCAAAATTGATTTTTGATGCTGCTTCAAACGATGCAAGAAGCCATTACGAATTATCAGGAAGTTTTGATGACCTTGTAAATACAGTTTGTAATGTGGCCCGTCCAGGTGATGTTTTTTTAACGCTTGGTGCTGGTTCTGTAGGTACACTAGGTGAAAAAATACTAGATAATCTAAAAAAAACGAGGCTATAATGTCACTGAATATTTTTGAGAGGTTTTCGTTAAAAGATTTAACAACGTATAAAACTGGTGGCGAAGCGAGATATTTTGCTTCTCCAACTGATGAACAAGAAGTGTTGGATTATATTTCTTTTGCCAAAAAAACAAAAACACCACTTGTCGTAATAGGTGGTGGTTCTAATGTGTTAATTGCTGATGGCTTGCTTGATGCTTGTGTAATGTCAAGTCTAATGCTCAATGCAATAGATATACTAGATGAAACAGATCAATACATAATAATTAATGCTGGTGCTGGCGTAAGCACGAAAGCTCTCCTCGCTTTCTGTTTAGAACATTCTCTTACCGGAGCAGAATTTTTAACCGGTATTCCAGGTACACTTGGTGGAGCGCTCTATGGAAACGCTGGGGCACAGGGAGAAACTTTAGAATCGATTTTTCATTCTGCAAGAATTATAACTAAAGACTTGAAGGTTGGTAACATTGCACGTGACGAATTAGCGTTTTCATACAGAAGATTAACTTGGTGTGAGGAACCTGTGTGTATATTGTCAATGGTATTGTCGATGCAAAAAACAGAAATTGAATGTGTGAGGCAAAAGATTGCCCACTTTGCTGCGTGTAAAAAAGGACAGCCAATAGGTGCCAAGACGGCAGGGTGTGTTTTCAAAAATCCTGGCAATGGTATATCAGCTGGAAAGTTGATAGATCAAATGGGGGGTAAAGAACTGCAAGTAGGTGGAGCAGTAGTATCACATTGCCACGCCAATTTTATTGAGAATAAAGCTAATGCGACAAGTGCTGATATATATAATTTAGTTAGTTTGATAAAAGAAAAAATTCAAAAAACTTTTGGAATAACGTTAGAAAATGAAATCAAATTCATTGGTAAGTTTTAGAAAAAAAAATAAAAGAATAAAACTCCTAATGCTTTTGTTCTGTTTTATGCTTGGGGCAGTTTTTCGCCTTGAGACAGTTTACCACACACTTAGGGTAAAGGACATACGTCAAAGCCCTGAAGGAGTGTTGACAGAAGAAAAGCTTTGGGAGTGTTTTTCGTATTTTGAAAAAAATTGTTTTCCTGTGATTTTTATTACACGCTATAGAATATGTAAAAAACTGGAGAGACATTACCCGTCAAAAATAAAATTAGTTTCAACTAGCTGGGGTAAGTGGTGTTTTGCTTTTGGTAATATTAAACCAATATTTAGGGTGTCTTACAGAGGCAAAGATTATTACCTAAATTCTCGTAACAAACTTTGGTCTGTTGATCTCAAAGAAAACGAAAATGTTGACGGCGAAATTGCATTTAATATTCCAAAACTGATAATAGCAGATGATATAGAATTTATTTTGACAGGCAGCGATTATGATGAGTTTGAGGATAAAAGAGTAATTTTTGACACATCAATTGATGTGGTAAAATTAAAATTGTGGTATAATAAAGCAAATGAACTTGGGTGGTTGAAGTATATATCTGCCTGCTGTGTTCAACGAGACAGACAACAGTTTTTTATAAAATTTTATTTAACACCGTCAGATCCTGATGCTACAAAATCTGTTATTGTCTTGGATGAAGATGTTTCTAGTTGGAATGCCAAAGATATAGCACTAAAAAAACTTTGGGGGGGTATAGATAAAATACCTCAAGGATTGAGTATAGAAGCACACTTAAGGGATAAAATTTTGGCGAAACCTGTCATGTAATATATACGGATTTACAAGGAGGGATTTTCTTGCAAAAGTTCAGAGGATTGATGTCTGATACCCGCAACTATGTGTTGGGAATTGATTTAGGAACTAGCAAAGTCGTTGCTGTTCTTGCCGAATTAACTCAAGAGAACTATATGAGAATAATTCGCGTTAATGATATCGTTTCTAAAGGCATACATCGCGGCAATATAATAAATCTTGAGCAAGCTGCTGCTACAGTAAAACAAGTTAGCTCTCAAGTTTTAGCTGAGTGTAATTTGATTGCGGAAGACTTAAAGGCAGTGGTTGCAACTTTCAACGCAGATAATGCTGTCAATATTATTTCTAAAGGGGTTGTCCCTATTGCACAAAGAGGTGCTGATTCATTAGTTACTGAAGTTGATGTCCAAAATGCAATTGAAAGAGCTATTGATAATTTGAGATTAAACCAAGCGTTAAGATCTAATCCATTGCTTAAAGTTGCTCATAATATCCCAGTTGCCTATACGCTTGATAATGATCGTGAAGTGACTCATCCAATAGGAATGGTAGCTACACAGCTTGAGGTAACGCTTTTATCTGTTGCTTTGCCTAAGTCTAGCCTAAGAGACGTTGTGAATTGTTTTGAACGTGCTGATTTACCGGTTCACGCATTGTTGTTTAAGCCACTAGCTACATCTCTTGGTATTCCAAGAAATGAAGCTGTCGTGGCAAATAACGTGATTTTAGACATTGGTGGTGGTACAACGGATATTGCAGTTTTTGCAAATAAAAGACCATGTTATTTTGCTACGGTTCCGTTTGGTGGTGATGATGTTTCCCATGACATTTGTGTGGTGGAACATTTACCACAGTATAAGGCAGAAGAAATAAAGAAAGGTATTCCGCTTACACCAAATGCTTTGCACGGAGAGAAACTTTCTTTTGATCTCGGTGGCAGAAACTATGATCTTGATAAGACAGAATTACAAGCTATAATTGGTGCAAGATTAGAGAATATTATTGAAGAAAAGGTAAAATCGGTTCTTGAAGCCTGTGGCAATTTTGCGTATGAACGGGCATTATTGACTGGTGGAGTTGCACGCACTAAGGGAATAGAGAATGTCGTGGCAGTAACGTTGGATTTGCCTACAAAGCGTGTGTTGCCCGCTTTTGAAGATCAGCTTGTCAGTGAGCAATACAACGAATGTTACGTAACTGCTATGGGCATTTTGAAGTATATACAAGATAGAACTTTTTCTTCTATTGCCTACCTTGATGATTTTACTGATATCGGGGCTGACAAATGGAAATTAAAGGGTAACACTGGAGCGCCTACAACAGATAATCAAGAAGTGGAATATCGTGGCGGATCAAGTTTTTTTGAAATGGTAAAAAGTGCATTCAAAGATATGTTTTAATGAAAGGAAGCGAGAAAATGTCAGAACTTTTTCAAATAGATAATGGTGCATCACAAAAAAGAGAAGTAATAAGGGTAATTGGTGTTGGTGGCTGTGGCACGAATGCTGTCAACAATCTTATTCATTCCGGAATGAATGACGTAGAGTTTATTGCCGCAAATACAGATATCTCTCATCTGGAAAATTCATTGGCTGAAAATAAAATTATTTTAGGTGAAAAATCCACAAGAGGATTAGGAGCCGGTGCAGATCCAAAGTTGGGAGCTGATGCAGCAGTCGAATCAAAAGAACAACTTGAACAAATGCTTAAGGCTTCGGATATGGTTTTTGTCACTGCCGGTATGGGGGGCGGAACTGGAACGGGTGCTGCACCAATAATAGCTGATATTGCAAAGGACACTGGTGCGTTAGTTGTCGGTGTTGTTGTAACTCCTTTTCGCTTTGAGGGCAAGAAAAGGAATAGAATTGCACAAGAGGGACTTGCAAGATTAAAAGAAAAGGTCGATGCTCTTATCGTTATACAAAATGACAAGCTCCTTGCAATTGCAGATGCTAAGACGACGGCTCAAGATGCTTATGCAATAGCTGACAATGTTTTGTTACAGGCTGTTCAGGGAGTTACTGATTTGATAAAAAGACCTGGTCAAGTTAATGTTGACTTTGCTGACGTGTGCAAAATTATGTCGAATTCTGGCACAGCTCTTATGGGTATCGGTGAGGCAAATGGTGAAGGAAGAGCCCAGAAAGCGGCAAACCTTGCAACACATGGTCCTTTGATGCCGAGCCGTGGCATAAAAGGGGCCAAGGGTGTATTATTGAATATCACTGGTGGTGCTAATGTTACAATGTTTGAAATTCAAGAAGCAGCTATGACAGTTATGGACGAAGCCGATGAAGAGGCAGAGTTTGTATTTGGTCATGTGTATGACCCACAAATGGATGATACCATCCAAATTACTGTTATTGCTACTGGATTTGATGAGGCAGAAGATTATATTGACATCCACCAATCATTTAGGATTATCCCACCACGTATTGACCCGATTGTTGAGAAATCTGATGATCCTTTTGTGGATTTTCAGAATAATTCTATAAGTGCCGTAGCACAAGAACAGTCTGTTCAAGAGACTTTTAACGATGAGCAATCTGTAATACATCAAACGACGCAGCCACAGATGCAGCAGGAGCAGGTTGTCCGCCCAGATCCATTCGCTGACTTGTTAAAAAATAGTGCACTTTATTCTGACCAAACTGAAGCACAAGTGGATGATGGACTTTTCTCATCGCAGAATAAAGGTTATGATGATTATGATGTCCCACCATTCTTAAGGAAAGGTCAATAAACTGAAGACAGCAACATATACCTTGAAAAGGATGTCTCACTGGGAGACAAATCAAAAATTGCGGGAAATTGAGCTTTGGCAGAGGTTGCTTCCTTCGGGAGGCGACTTGCCATGGGCGGTGCTTTTCCCAAATGATTATTCCGTTGCAGCTTCAAGCTCTGGGTGGCAATTTATTTTCTCTTTTTTGCGTAGTAAGGGTGTGGCGGCTGAAAGATTTTGTGTATCGCCCGTTCCGTATCGTTCAATTGATAATGATACGATGTTGGAACGATTTTCTGTTATAACTGCCACGATTTCTTACGAGTGTGATGTAAAAAATTTCTTATTGTGGATAAAAAATGCAAACATACCGTTGTCACCTCGTGAAAGAGCAGGGAAAGGATTTCCATTAATTGGTGTTGGTGGTGCCATAACATATATTAATCCACTTGCATTAACCGCATTTTGTGATTTTGTTATACTCGGAGATGGAGTGCAAGAGCTTGACAGTGTAGTGAAATCCCTCCGTTCTTACTTCTCGCATGATGATAGAGAAAAATTGTGGAGCAAATTGGCTCAAAACGAAAGCGTGTTTGTGCCACCAGTGGACATTAACGAGGGAAAGTTAATTAGGAAGTTAAAAATTTCGCGTGATCTTGATTTGAATTGCGATTTTTATCCTGGAGTAAGCACCTTTTCTACTCCTAATGCTGTGCTTGGCAAAAGCATTTTGCTTGAGTTACAGAGAGGGTGTGTAAGAAATTGTGCATATTGCACTCTTCCTGCCTGCTTTGGGAAGTGTCGCCAAAAGAATTTTGAAAAGATAAGTAATGTAGTTGAAACAATTTGCGAAAAATTTCCAGATCATAATATAGGACTCGTCACTCCAGAGGCAGGTGACTATTATGCACTGGATAAACTTTTGGTGCTCTTGAAGAAAAAAAACTTGCCAGTGTCCTTTGCCTCTCTTCGTATAGATAGACTTTCTGATAATGTGCTTGAAACACTTGCCTCAAATGGGCACAAGAGTATTACCATTGCACCTGAAACTGCGAATGAATCGCTTCGTTTTTTATGTGGCAAAAAATTTACCAATGCACTCATTATAGAGAAGCTAATTTTAGCGAAAAGTTTTGGAATTACTAAAGTGAAGCTTTATTTTATGATAGGCTTGCCGGGGGAAACGGATGAAGACGTTAAGGCAATTCCTGCTTTTTGCGAAGCGATAACTGAAGCTACAGGTTTGTCTTTGACATGCACGATAAATCCTTTTGTCCCCAAACCTTGGACATTATGGGAAGACGAACAATTTATTGGCAAAAATGAAATAAAAAGGCGTTATGTTCTTATTACAAAAGCACTACGTCAATTTAAGAAGCGCATAGTCACCATAAATTTTTCCAGTGCAAAAGAGGCGGAAGAAGAATATAATTTATCTTGGTGCTCGATTGAAGATTCTTGCAAATTGTGTGATAATATAAATTCAGAACAAAAAAAACTGCCTGCGTGCGATAGGGCAAAAACAAAAGAAGTTTTGAAAAATAACTTTTCTTGAAAATTTTTTATAAGGAGCAGTGTGGTGAATTTAGAACCTTTTCGCAAGTTTTACAGAAAAAACAAAAGAGATGTTAATTTGGCAATAATAGTTACAGTTATTGCCTCAATTTTTTTTGTGCTTATTGTTTTTGATTATATAAAAAATAATTACCCCGAGCTTGTATATGACAACTTGGCAGAAATTCAGGTTACAATTCCACGAGGTGTGAATGCAAAACAAGTTGCACATATTTTACAAAAGGCTGGAATTGTCCATAGTGCAAAATCAATGTCTAAATATATGGTGAAATATGGCTTAGACAAAAAGATACAGTATGGAACGTATAAGTTACGGCGTGCTTCGGCAAAAAATGTAGCTACTCAACTGCTGACCACGCCCCCTGTTAGGATAGAGTTCACAATTATTCCTGGAACTGCACTGTGTGATCTTGAAAATATGTTTGAAAGAAAATATAATCAAAAAAATGCTCTTTACAAAGCAATGGCAGACAAAACGAATTTTCCAAAGAAAATTCGTGGCATTCTGCCAAAAGACGTGAAATTACGATTTATTTTTCTTTTTCCAGATACTTATTACGCAAATGAAGTTAGCGACCTTGCAGATGAGGTTGTTCGGCTTGCTTCCATTGAGTGGACAAGAAAGATTTTACCATTACTGGAAGAAAAACATTTAACAAATAGAGTCCTTAAGCTTGGTGTTTTGGCTTCTATAGTTGAGCTAGAAGCGATGATTGATGATGAAAGACCAACGGTTGCTGGGGTTTTGCATAACAGATTAAGTAGAGGGAAACCCCTGCAATGTTGTGCCACAGTTATGTATGCTTGGAAGATAATGGGTGTGACAAAAAAGCGGTTGAGCTATAAAGATGTTACTATCAATTCACCCTATAACACTTACAAGAATAAAGGTTTACCGCCAATGGCTATTTGTATTCCGTCTCTTCCCTCTTGGAAGGCAGCAATTTCGCCTCGTAAGACGAATTACTTGTATTTTTATTCAAAGCCTGATGGACATACTTTGTTTGCAAAAACGTATGAAGAACATCTTCGTAACCAAAGGTAAAATTGAATGGCTTTTCCTACGGTGAAACTGGAATATATAGTGCCTAAAAACGAGATATTTTACATAAGCTGGATAATAGATGCGTGTGATGAATTAGCGCTACTTGAAACAATTGATGCAAAACAAGGACATGTAGCAATATATACAACAAAGTTTTTAGAAAATTATGTTAAGGATCTTATGACCTCATTGAAAAATGAGGGCATAAATGTCGTAGAGCTAAAGAATGAACGATAAATTTTATACTGACGATATATTAATTTTGCAAGAAGCAGTTCTTCGTTGCAAAAAATATGCATCCTATGCAGACCTCTATTTACAGAAATCGGCTACACATTCTTTGCGCTTTGAAAACGGCAAGATAGAACAGGTGACTTCCGGAATAGCTGATGGCGTGGGAGCCAGAGTTATAAAGAATGGTCATAGTTTTCTTTCCTCGTCTGATGGTACGACATTAAACAATGCACTCTCTGCTATTGGAAAAGTTGCAGAAATTTCTGGTGAAAAACAAAGTTTTGCCGACAAATCAAATGACACTAGCATATTTTCTGATGAGCTAAATCTTGCAAGACCAAACTTTGATTTTTTCCCCTCACTGGCGGAAAGGTTTAGACAGCTGGATTGCGCTTCAAAATACATCAAACATACAAGCTTATCCTACAGTGTTGCAAAAAAACAAATTGTAATTATAAAGGGCGATGGTAGCATTATATGTAGAGATTGCGCTAATACAGTTTTTAGTGTAGGGTGTGTTGTAGAAAAAAACGGGAGTCTTGAAACTGCTTCAGAGAGGCGTTGCTCCACCTTATCCGAAGAAAATTTTTGGCAAGATGATACAGCGCTTGCTATTGCAGAAAAGGTGTTTCGCCGATCGATATTGATGCTTGAGGCTACCCCTTGCCCAGCAGGAGTAATGAATGTTGTTTTAGATGGTAAAGCTGGTGGCACAATTATTCACGAAGCTTGTGGACATGGTTTAGAAGCAGATATTATTGAAAAGGAAAGTTCTGTTTTTGCCGGTAAACTTGGCGAATGTGTCGCTCCTGATTATGTGACAATGATAGATGATCCAACAATAGATGGTGCCTTTGGTTCATACGATTTTGACGACGAGGGAACAATGGCAAAAAAAACTGTTTTAATTAAAAATGGAATTTTAAAAAGTTATATGACAGATATTTCTACAAGTCTTTTGTATGGTTATGACCTTACGGGGAATGGCAGAAGACAGTCATACAAATATTTACCCATTCCAAGGATGAGCAATACATTTCTTGCTTCTGGAAGCACAAGTTTAGATGAGATGTTACAGTTAGCAAGGAATGGACTTTATGTTGTGAAAATGGGCGGTGGCGAAGTCGATGCCACAAGTGGTAATTTTGTGTTTAATGTAACGGAAGGTTACCTGATAGAAAATGGAAAAATTACAAGACCAGTTAAGGGGGCAACCTTGACTGGAAATGGTCCGAAATCACTTATGCAAATAAAAGCACTGGGAAATAATATGAGGCTTGATCCAGGCTATTGCGGGAAAAATGGACAGACTGCCTATGTTACGGACGGACAACCAACAATTTTGATAGAAAATATGACAGTTGGTGGAAGTGAATTGTAGATAAAAGAAACGGAGAAAATTAATGGCACAGCAGCGAATGTCGCAAAAACGAAAATTACAGCAGGCGAAGCAGAACGTTAGCTTTGTTTCAAGAATGTTATCATCTTTAAATGACACTTTTAAAAGCACAGAGGCAATTTGCCGTTTGCTTTCTAAAGTGTTTTGTGTGTTGGCATTCGCTTTTTTGTTTTTTGTGCTTATATCGTTCTTTTTTAATGATTACACGGGAAAACTTGGTAATTCAATAGCATTTGTGCTTTTAACAATGCTAGGCGGGGTTGCTGTTGTTCCTGTACTTTTTTTTATGTATTTTTTTGCATCGTTCATGATAAATGACAGGCTTGTAATGCCGTTTAGATCTATTGGCCTTACTGTCTCTTTATCTATTTTTCTGTTTGCGTCTGTTGGTGTGATAGATGCTTATACAAGACTTATCACAAGCCCGCTTCTTACTGCAGGAGACTTTGGACGATTTTTTGCCACATGGTTGCATGCAGTAATTGGCCCATTCGGCATTGTGATAGTTATTTTTCTTTCCTTAACAGGCATTTTAACGAGTCTTGGCGTAACAAAACAAATCTTTAGTTCTACGCTTTCTTTCTTCGTTGACTTATTTGCGAGGATGAAGAAAATTTTAAATTTAAAATTGAACAAGAAAGTTAAGAATTTCTATGATGAGGAAGAAATTGATAGTGAAGATACGTATGATGATGCTTATCTTGACGACTCTGATGTAGCTCAGTTGCAAGAATTACAAGGGCAAAGCGATAAGAAAATCGTAAAGAACGTTAAAAATTTAACTACGCAAGGTCAATCAAAGTTATTTGCGGAAGAAACAGAGGAAGTTATTCCCACTGGAGAGGAAGAACCATATTTTGAATTTGAAGGAAGTCAAAAAAAATATAAGAGAGGCATTTTCCCACCGCCTTTGGATTTATTTGGTCCGGCTGAAGTTCGTGAAACTGGTGGCGAATTGGATTTTCTAAAACCACTTGGCGAAAAAATTATAAAGACGCTTACACTTTTTGACAGTCCTTCAAGTTTGGCGGAAACCCTAGTGGGGCCTACTGTTATTCAATTTAGAATACAACCGAATGAAGGAGTCAAGGTTAGCAAAATAGTTTCCCTTGCTAATGATATTGCCTTATCAATGGCAGTTTCATCCTTGAGAATAGAAGCACCAATTCCTGGCAAACCGTATGTAGGAATAGAAATCCCAAATCCCAAACGTCGCGGTATCCCTCTAAGAACAATTATTGAAGAGCCCTCCTTCTCCGAAAGTAAGGCAAATTTGCCCTTGCCACTTGGTGTTGCCGTTAATGGTGACCCTGTGGTTGTGGCACTTGAGGAAATGCCACACATGCTTGTGGCAGGAACGACAGGATCTGGGAAAAGCGTTTTTGTTAACTGCTGCATAGTTGGACTCTGTTCAAAGCGCACGCCAGATGAACTCAGAATGATTCTTGTTGACCCCAAACGTGTAGAAATGGCAATGTATGATAACTTGCCACATTTGCTCATTCCACCAGTAACTGATTCAAAGAAAGCTGTCGCGGCGCTTGCATACCTCGTGCGTGAAATGGAAGAGAGATATAAAATTTTTGCTTGCGCTCGAGTTCGTAATTTGGAAGGTTACAATGCAAAGGTGTTGCCAAAAGACAAGCTCCCTCATATTGTGATTGTTGTTGATGAGTTTGCAGATTTGATGATGACAGCAGCCAGGGAAGTTGAAGACTATGTGTGCCGTCTTGCACAAATGGCAAGGGCAACGGGTATTCACCTCATTCTTGCGACACAACGTCCGTCTGTTAATGTCATTACAGGACTCATTAAGTCAAACATTCCTTCCCGTGTGGCATTTACCTTGCCAAGCGTGGCAGACAGCAGGACTATCTTGGATTCAGCCGGAGCAGAAAAACTCCTCGGCAAAGGAGATATGCTTTGTTCCTCAACAAAGTTTAAAAAAGCCATTAGAATTCAATCGCCATGGATAGACGAAAAAATTCTTTTGACATGGTTGGATTATATACAGGATTGTTTTGGTGAGCCTCAGTTTATTGACATTGATTTGCAAGGTGAGAATTCTGGTAATATTGAAGATGCTGTCTATGATGACGAGCTTTTGCCACAAGCACTTGACACAATTATGGCAACTGGCGTGGCTTCTGCAAGTGGACTTCAGCGCCGACTTCGAATAGGTTTTAGCCGTGCATCACGGCTTATAGATATGCTTTCGCAAATTGGCATAATTGGTGAAGCTGATGGTTCTCGCCCAAGGGAAATTTTGGTGGATGAAGAAACTGCGGCTGATATGCTTGATAGAGCAATGAAATAAAAATATAAAAGAGTGCGGTTACCATCTGTGGTAATCGCACTCTTTATCTAAAAAAATACCAATAATAAAAAAACGAGCCTTATTTTATATAGGCTCGTGATTTTTTCTAATTATCTTGTCGCTCTTTGAACGAACTGTGAACGAAGGCACTTTGTGCAAACCTTTATTCTGCGTGTTCCTCCGTTGAAAGGATCGTCAATACGAACTGTTTGAAGGTTAATCGCCCAGCGACGTCTTGTGTGACGGTTTGAGTGGCTAACTGCGTTACCTGTTACTGGACCTCTTCCACATAAATCACAAAATTTTGACATAATCCTACCTCCTTGCTAAAACCGTATGCAAAATACATAACTCGTGAATTATAACAAAAAACTAAAAAAAATCAATAGGAATTTTACAAACTATAGGTGTTAATGGCTTCATACTCAATTTTAATTGTTACGTTGCTTGTTTTTAGGGATTAAACTTACGTTTCTCGTTTGCCAGTAAAATATAACAATGAATATGAAAATTTGTATGAGTGATGTAAGAGGAGGAGCAAAACCAAGGGTGGTCATGGTTGGATTTTTCGTGTTGCTTAACATATAGCTTGCAAGAATCCTAATGATTGCTGTTAAGATGCCAACTGCCATTGGGATTTCTGTGCGCCCAGTGCCCATAAAGAACCCACCAAAAGAGAAAACAAAACATACCAGCAAAACGTCAAAAGCAAAAGACCTTAGATACTGAACGGCTTTTAGGACAACTTCCGATTCATTTGTAAAAATGTTTATAAAAAACTCTGGGGATAACTCTAGAGCAGCAAGAATTACTATGCCAAAAGAAGCACAGAGTATTATGGATTCTTTTAGGACATTTCTTGCTCTAATGTATTTTCTTGCTCCGATGCATTGAGAAACCATCGCACTTGTTGCAAGACTAAAGCTCATAGGGAGCAACATCGCAAAACCATCAAGCTTTGTTACAATGCCACAGCCAGCAGCGCCGGCAACCCCCTCTAATTGACTTACCTGTCTAACAATAAAAATAAAGGAAAGCCCTACAATACTAAACTGAATAGCACTGGGAAGTCCAAGGCGTAAAATTCGCACGAGTTTTTCACGGTGCATTTTGAATAGTTTTCTTCCGCTGCTGATTTGATAATCTCTTGCTTTTGCATAGTGGTAAGCCAAATATGCGGACAACCCTTGTGAAACAACAGTGGCATAGGCAGCTCCTGCAGCTCCAAGATGAAAAATACCAACAAGCAACAGGTCGCCAAAAATATTCAGCATGCAGGAAACGCCGACAAATATGAGTGGTGATATTGAATCGCCAAAGCCACGAAAGATGGCAGCAATACCATTGTAAAAAAGTACTGTTACAAGCCCAACAGAACAGATAAAGACATAATCTCTTGTTACAGAAAAGCTTTCTTGAGGAGTGCCAAGAAAACTAACAAATTCATTTATGTTGAAGCAAACTAGGCATGAAAGAAAAATTGCACATAAAAGTGAAAAAGATAATTGTGTGGAAATAGTTTTTTTTATGTCTTTTATTTTTCCTGCACCGTAATAATTTCCAACCATCGTGGTGGCTGCCATACAAAATCCTATAATAAAAGATGAAATGGTGTGCATAAATTCTGCGCCGAGTGCCACAGCAGATAGCCCAACTGGGTCAGTGAAATGCCCTACCACTATCATGTCAACAGCGCCATACAGAGCTTGTAGCAGATTAGCTAATACAAGTGGCACAGCGAAACGAATTAGTTGAGGTCTGATAGCTCCCCTTGTCAAATTTTGTGCGCCAGGGGAAAGAAACGCCTTAATTTTTCTTGTTACCTTATTCATTGTTGCTCTTCTTTCTGAAAAAATTCATTGTCGAGTATGATATCACAAGTTTTTGAAAAAACAATATTTCCTTCTAGTTATTTCTGTATAATATGGGAACACATTTGACAAATCCGCGTTTTTGTATATACTATCCTAGTATTTTTTAGTTGTATCAAAGGAGTTAGTATGTTTAAGCTATTCGAAGAAAACAAGGAAGTAGAAAATAAAGAACCAGAAGCAGAAAAAGAACCATTCACATTTGACATGTATGACCTTTCTGCCCCATTAAGACGTGCATTGGCGAAAAAAGGTTTCGCAGAGCCAATGCCTGTTCAGCGAGCCGTGTTAGAGCAGGAGAATTTGCTAGAAACAGATATTATTGTTCAGGCACGTACAGGCAGTGGAAAGACGCTTGCTTTTGCCCTGCCACTTTTGAATTCACTGAATTGTGATGAAAGAACACCTCAAATTTTGGTTTTGTCTCCAACCCGTGAGCTTGCACAGCAGACAGCACATGAATTTGCATGGCTCAGCTCTGAAATGAAGGGCAAAAACGCCCCATGGCATGCAAGAATTGCCACCCTCGTTGGTGGCATGGATATAGAAAGACAAATTCGTTCCTTAAGAGATGGTGCCTGCATTGTTGTTGGCACACCTGGACGTGTGCTTGACCATATTCGTCGTGGCACCTTGAATTTGGAAGATGTGCAGAGCGTCGTGCTAGACGAAGGCGACAATATGCTGGATATGGGTTTTCATGATGAGCTTGAAGGAATTTTATCAAACGCTACGAACGCAAAAAGGACATGGCTTTTCTCTGCTACAATGCCAGAGGAGGTTTATAGACTCTCCAAACAATATTTGGACGCACCAAAGAGAATTTCGCTTGTATCTGACGTAACCACCCACGCGGATATTACACAAAAGGCATATATTATTCCCTCTCATAAGCGCTTTGAAGGACTGACAAATGTGCTTATTTGGGAAGCTCCAAGCAAGGCGTTAATATTCTGTGGCACAAAGGTTGAAACACAGGATATATCAGAAAAATTGTGCGACATAGGCTTTAAAGCAACGGCAATTCACGGAGACATGAGCCAAAGAGAAAGAAGTGCATCGCTTTCTGCCTTGAAAGCCGGTAGAGTGCAAATACTTGTTGCAACAGATGTCGCAGCACGTGGACTTGACATAGATGCAGTCAGTCATGTCTTGCAGTTTGGCTTACCACAGAGCCTTGAATCCTTTGTTCATAGAAGCGGAAGAACAGGCAGAGCGGGACACGAAGGCAGCAACCTTATTCTTTTGACGAGTCGTGAAGCACGTCAATTCAAAATTATGTTGGCTCAAGCCCATTCAAAATTACATATAGATTGGCAGCCAGCTCCAGATGCCTCAGAAATAGAAAGCCAAGCAAAAATTCGTTTTGAGCAAAATATTATAGAATATGCCTTGTCAACTGATGACTTTCAGGAATGGGCAAGTGAATTGCTGACACGTGAAGAACTCCCAATGATTGTTTCTGGGCTTCTTGCAAAAGCCTACGGATCAGAACCGTCAGGATTTTCAATTAGAGCTGATGTTCAAGCAGAAATGGACAGAGCAAAGCGTCGTCAGCAAAATGACACAAGAGATAACAGAAAAGATTCTAGCTCCTACATTCGTTCTAATATGGTGAACGGAATCCGTGTGCAATTTGCCATCGGGAAAGACGATGGCTGGGATGTTGGACGTTTGCTAGGCGCAATTTGCCGTTCACTCGGTGTTGGCAGAGACGATGTCGGTAATATCAGATTACGTGACACGAGCTCTGTTGTTGAGCTTTCGCACGACTGCATAGATCTTATGAAACGTCGCCATCAACGTATGGTGAGGGAAGGACTTGATGTGGCTGAGGTTACGCCAATAACAGAACGCCAAGTGTATTCAAGAAATAGAGATAGTGGATACAGACCGGATCGTTCTTATGGCAAAAATTATGCAGAGAGCAGGTTAAGAACTTCTGATAGCAAAAGAATAGTCTTTAAGCGCAAGTAAAATGAAAAAAATATTAAGGCTACTTAGCATATTTTTTCTGATTCTCTTTTTGCTATCATTGCTTTCATACCTTACGCCAAGTGGAAGGCGCGGATTGCTTGTGGCAAATTCACACCTTGCTCAAACAGGCTTTTCCCTTTGGCAGTTTTTTTGGCTTGCCATGGTGTTTGGCTGTGTTGCACTTCTTGCCTTCATTTGTTTGACAAGACTCTATAGAAAAAAATATAATCTTGATGATGAAAAAAACGAAGAAGACGCAAACGGCAATAACAAAGATTGGTAACTAAACTGTTTCAAAACAAATAAATGCAAAAATAAAAATGCGATGAGGTAAATTCTCATCGCATTTTTGCATTTGTATTTTATATTTTTAGATTAGCTAGGATTGAAGGTGGTAAGAATTCACGCAATTTTTTCAGCAACCGTTCCTGCGGTATGGAAGGATCCGTGCAAACAAACTGATACTTTCCATAGGAACCTGCGTCTACAATTTTATCATACAAGAACAATCTGCCACGGTTATAAAATCGGACGCGTGCGAGTCGTTGCTGATAGTTCTCTGTATCTGGCAAGGGTGCCTCTGTGAAACCGAAAAGGGTTTTTCCCTTGAAATATTCGTCAATTAACAAGTCAAAGGTTTGTGCACCATAATGTTTATTTTGAAATTCCTTTGCTATGGCAATATAAAGACCGAAAAGCATATTTTCACCACAATCATGCCATAGGGTAAAGCCGACAGGCTCATTCTGATTTTCAATCGCCAGAAAAAACCAACCGTTTTCCTCGGTGTAGTTGGATATATCGCGTGAATCAATCCGTTCGTTTGGCGGAAAGGCTTCGTCACGAATGTCAAGCAAGCGATCAATATGTGGATATTCTGGAGTTACAGGCACAAGGCGAATTTTATCATCGCATGTGTTTTGTTCTTTCCTGTTTTCCATGATATTTTGCTCCTTTGTTTATAGTGTGATTATTGCTAAATTACTTTTCTGTTTTTAACATCGTCAAATTCTTGAAGAATTTCCTCAGATGGTACAGGGGTAAGGAGACTACCTATAACGACAAAGAGAAGTGATATTGCAAACCCTATTGCCAGTGAATAGAGTCCTGTTGCAGTTGAGGGAGTGACACCGTTGCAAAGAGGAATGTAATCCCACACAATAACTGTTAGAGCGCCGGAAATTATGCCAGACACAGCACCATAAAAATTACTTCTTCTCCAAAATAGAGACATCAGAACTGTTGGACCAAATGAAGCCCCTAGTCCTGCCCAAGCATCAGAAACTAATTTCATAATGGAAGAATTTGGATCAAGTGCAATAATGTATGCTAATATTGCAACTGCCATGACAGTTATACGGCTGATTTTTAACACTGTTTTGTCATCTGCATCTTTTTTGATAATTCCCTTGTAGATATCCTCCGCAACGGAAGAAGCAGAAACTAAAAGCTGTGAGTCCGCTGTTGACATAATAGCAGCTAAAATTCCACAGAGGAATAATCCACCAATGATAGGTGTGTTGTTAACCTGAACAAATAATTTCAATATCATTTCTATGAATACACGTTCTGAATCGCCACCTTCTAACACAGTTGGAGCCAAGAAAGCACGACCAATTACACCAATAGCACAGGCGGCAAAAAGGGATAACGCGACCCAAAAAATTCCTATATATTTAGATTTTTTTAGCTCGGTTTCATTCTTAACAGCCATAAAACGGACAATTACATGTGGCATGCCACAATATCCAAGCCCCCAGGCAAGTTGCGATATTATTTCTACCAGTGTATATGGGCGTTCTCCATTGGTAAATAAATCTAGATATCCTTTTGCTCCTCCCGCAACCTTTGTGGTGTTTAGCAATCCAATTAAATTGCCATTTAGAGCAGAATAAGCAACAATAGGAACGACTAAAAGTCCTATTAGCATCAACGTTCCCTGAATGAAATCTGTGGCACAAACTGCCAAAAAGCCTCCCATGAATGTGTATGCCAAAATTACAACAGCACCTATGGTGAGTGCTACATGATAATTGATGCCAAATATAGACGTGAAAAGTTTTCCTCCGGCAGCTAATGCAGAGGCCGTATAGACAAGAAAGAAGATTACTATTGTTATGGAAGAAATGCCGAGTAAAATTCTTCTTTTGTCGTGAAAACGATTTTCAAAATAGGTTGGTAAAGTAAGGGAATTATTTGCTCTGATTGTGTAAAGCCTTAAAGGTGTTGCGATAAATAACCAGTTTGCAACTGTGCCAATGAAGAGCCCTATTGCAATCCATGATTGTCCTGTACCGAATGCGTAAACAGCACCTGGAAGTCCCATAAGCAACCAACCACTCATGTCGGAAGCTTGAGCGGATAACGCTGCAACAGGCCCTGTTAAACCACGACCACCCAAAAAGTAATCCTCAGCATTTGTATTTTGCTTGGCGTAAAATAATCCGATGATTACCATAAGTCCTAGATACAAAACAAATGCTGCCAAAATCCATCCTGCGCTACTTGACATAATTTTTCCTCTTTTCTGTCACAAAGTGACTAATTTTTCTCCAGTATTTATTACATGGAAGATGTAATGTTTCACAAAAACGAGGGTAAGAATACCACATTTTGCTTGTTTCGTCCAGTTTATGCATATGCAGCAAATGATATTTTAGCAAGTGACATTTCTTTGCCAATGACTGAATTAACGCTTGATTTTATACATAAACAATACTAAAATGACAAAACACATAAAAATGAACCGACAAATTTACGGGGTTGCAGAAAATGAGCAAGAAAATAAGTGAACGTAAGCAAACTGGTCAGAAATATATAAAAATTATTGGCGCAAGGCAAAACAATTTGAAAAATATCAATTGTAAATTGCCAAAAAACAGCATGGTTGTAATGACTGGTCCATCTGGTTCTGGAAAATCCTCTCTTGCATTTGACACTATCTATGCAGAAGGACAAAGGCGATATATGGAATCCCTTTCCAGTTACGCAAGACAATTCTTAGGAATGGCCGAGAAACCACTTGTGGATGAAATTGAAGGGCTGTCTCCTGCAATTTCTATCGAGCAAAAAGGTAAAAGCCACAACCCTCGTTCTACTGTTGGAACTGTGACAGAGATTTATGACTATCTACGTTTGCTTTTTGGCAGAGCTGGAAAACCTTATTGTCCATCCTGTGGAAGGGCTGTCACAAAATACAGTGTTGATGAAATTGTTGATAAAATTTTCAAGGGGAAAGAAGAAAGTGCTGTCCATGTCTTAAGCCCAATGGTTAGAGCAAAAAAAGGGCAATACAAAAATTTGTTTGCTTCTCTTGCATCAAAAGGGTATACCCGTGTCCGTGTTGACGGTGCGCTTTATCGTCTTGATGAAGAAATAGAACTTGAAAAAAATGAAAAGCACACGATAGATTGTGTAATTGACAGAATGAAATTGCGCGAGGAAAATAGAGCAAGACTTACAGAGGCAGTAGAAATGGCGTTGAAGCTTTCCTCTGGCTTTGTTGTCATTACAAATGGGGAAGATGAGCAGGAATTCACAGAAAATTACGTTTGCCCCCATTGTGAAATTAGTCTGCCTGAAATCGAGCCAAGACTTTTTTCCTTTAATGCACCTATTGGAGCTTGTCCTGATTGTGCTGGGCTTGGCTTTCACTCACATTTTTCGCCCGAAATTGCAGTTGATTCTGAAAAAACTTTGGCAGAAGGTGCTTTTGTGCCGTGGAAAAACACAAAATATATGCTGGAACGTGCCAATATGCTAGCAGAGAAAAAAAAGTGGAATCTTGATGTCCCCTTTGGGGAACTTCCCAAAGAGATGCAGGACGCCTTGCTATATGGTGATGATACGCCGTTGGAACTTGTCTTTACAGCAAATACATTTGAAAGAAATTACACAGGAAAATATATAGGGCTTATCCCGTGGCTTGAAAAAAGATATGGTGAAACGGAATCCGAACAGTTAAAGGAAGAACTTGAGCGGTATTGTGTGGAAGACACATGTGCTGCCTGTGGAGGGCACAGGCTTAAAAAAGAGGCGCTCGCTGTCCGTCTTGGTGATTACAATATAGCAGATCTGACATCAATGTCCGTGGAAGAACACTTGGCTGTGTTAAACAATTTAAAACTTGGCAAGAGGGAGCAAAAAATTGTTGGCGTAGCAATGGATGAAATAAAAAAACGTCTGCAATTTTTGGTAAATATTGGGGCAGGTTATCTGTCTCTTGACAGACGAGCGGATACGCTTTCTGGTGGAGAAAGTCAACGTATTCGCCTTGCCTCACAGCTTGGTTCCGGTCTTACCGGTGTTATGTATGTGCTTGACGAACCAACTATAGGATTGCATGCACGGGATACAAGTAAATTGCTAGGGACACTGAAAACGATTAGAGACCTTGGAAATACAGTGCTTGTTGTGGAGCACGATAAAGAGACAATGGAAGCGGCAGATTATATTGTGGAAATTGGTCCAGGTGCAGGCGAAAATGGTGGCAAGATAACAGCAGAAGGTGAATTTGATGAGTTTATCCACGGGACTGCCAAAACGAGCGACACGGGCAAATACCTGCGAGGTGAAGAAAACGGCATAGAAAAACCCAAAAATCGCAGAAAATCAAATCACTTTTTAACGGTAAAAGGCTGTGCAGAAAATAACCTAAAAAACATAGATATTTCAATTCCACTTGGCACATTTACATGTCTTACTGGAGTTTCTGGAAGTGGCAAAAGCACATTTTTGTATGAAATACTCTACAAGGGGTTGCGTCATCATTTTGATAGTGATTTTCGGGCTTTGCCAGGAAAATTCAAAAGCATAACGGGGGCCGATAGATTAAAAAATATTGTCCTTATAGACCAAAGCCCAATAGGTAGGACGCCACGCTCAAACCCTGCTACATACACCGGAGTCTTTAGTGCAATTCGTGAATTGTTTGCCGAGATGACGGAAGCGAAAATGCGTGGTTATACACCTGGACGTTTTAGTTTTAATGTCAAGGGTGGACGGTGTGAAGCCTGTAACGGTGATGGTGTTACAAAGGTTTCAATGCTTTTTTTGCCCGATGTTTACGTAAAATGTGACGTTTGTGGTGGCAAAAGATATAACAGAGAGACGCTTGAAGTAAAGTTTAACAGACATACCATTGCTGATGTGCTTGATATGACAGTTGACGAAGCAAGCCGTGTCTTTGCAAATATCCCAAAAATTGCCAATCGTCTTGCCACAATTTCTGAAGCGGGACTTGGTTATATAAAACTTGGCCAAAGTTCAACGACCTTATCTGGTGGCGAAGCTCAAAGGGTAAAGCTTGCTACTGAGCTTGCCAAAAAATTTCAAGGTCCAACTCTGTATCTGCTTGACGAACCTACAACCGGACTGCATTATACGGACGTAAAAAAATTGTTGAAGCTTTTGCATAAACTTGTTGATAATGGTCACTCCGTGCTTGCAATAGAGCATAATCTTGATATTTTAGCCTCAAGTGACTATGTAATTGACCTCGGACCGGACGGAGGCAAAGCTGGGGGAAAACTTGTAGCAAAGGGAACACCGGAAGAAGTCGCTAAAAGCAGAGGTTTTACAGCAAAATTTTTAAAAGAATATCTTGAAGAGAATATGCATTAATTGGCAGCTCGTTCTAAATATTGAACGAGCTGTTTTATTTTGCAGGATATAAGCAAAATTTATACTAGTAAAAGCCTTGAATTTGTGCTAAAATTAACCGCTATTTTTGTAAAGATAACAGAGAGGACACATATATTATGAAAACGCATCCCGCTTTTACAATTTTAGAAGTGCTAATTGCTGTGACGATTATTGGTATTATGTCTGGACTTTTGGCTATTTCTTCTAGCAATGCTACGGACAAAGCGCAAGCTTTAAAAATTGTTTCAGATATGCAGAATGTCAAGACTGCGTGTGTCCTTTATTATGCTGAAAACGGAAAATATCCGAGTGATGTTGTTGAGCTGAATGATTATTTGGAGGCATCTGTATCTTATGATGGCTCACCCTTTTCGCTGGAAACAAGCGGGGGGGGTAACACCGGTGTGCTTTTTGTGAAATATGACGGTTCTGCTACCAAAGGGAATTTAGAGGCTAATAGCGGTGTGGCCAATCGATTGTTCAAGATGAAGGATGAAATCCCTTTATATAAAGACACTACATTAAGTCAAGACAATTCCGGAACATATGACAAGGGAAATGTAGTATATATTTTAGTAAAGAAGTAAAAGAGGCTTTGTAAGCGATGTTATTTTACGAAATTAGATTTCAAGATGTAATTGATATTCTCATTGTGGCTTACATAATTTACAAGATGCTCCTGCTTTTTGTTGGCACACGTGCCATGCAACTTGTCAAGGGGCTGATTATTGTTGCCTTTTTAGGAGCGTTGGCAGATATTTTTAACCTAAGAAGCCTCTCTTGGTTAATTACTAAGTTTTTCGGTGCTTTTCTCATTGCTATTCCGATTTTATTTCAACCGGAACTTCGTAGGGCACTTGAGGAATTGGGAAAGGGTAGTGGCTGGAGATCTCGTGGTGAAAATGATTTGCAAAATAAAAAGGCTAGTGAAGTTACAAAAGCCTTGCTTTATTGTGCAGAGCATCGTATAGGTGCCATATGTGTTTTGGAAAGAAATACAAGCTTGAAAGAATATTGGATGACTTCTAAAGTCTTGAACGCTGATATAACTTCTGAATTAATTGTAACAATATTTTGGGAAGGCACTCCGCTTCATGATGGTGCTCTAATTTGTAATCGCCAAAATCTTATTGCAGGAGCTTGTTATTTGCCTTTGACAGAGCGTTTTGATATCTCCAGTTGGTATGGCACACGTCATAGAGCTGCACTAGGACTTACTGAATTGACTGATGCAATTGCTCTTGTTGTTTCTGAGGAAAGAAGTGAAATCCGTGCAGCTATTTCCGGTAATTTTTCAAAACCATTAAATCAAGAACAACTTTCAAAAATATTAATGCATTATTTTTCTCAGAATGAAACTGAAGGTGGTTTCTTGGAAAAATTTGCAGGGGAATTGAGAGAGAATTTGGGAGGGAACAATTGATGTTAGAACGTGTAAAAAAAATTGTTTCCAAGTTTTTGGGGGTTCTTACATTGGGCTTCCATACGCCAGTAAGAATACAAAAACTGACACATATTCTTCTTTTTTTGTTTTCTCTAGTGCTTTCTATAGCATTTTGGTGCTTTGTTTCGTATGATAGTGAAGTAAAAGCCATAAGAACATTTTCTGTTCCTGTCCGTTACATAGGACTTTCTTCAGGTTTGGATAAAAAAGGTTCTGTCGATGTTGCTAGGGTTAAGGTTTCTGGAAAAGAAAAATCCCTTTTAATGTTTTCCTCAAATGATTTGAAGGCAGTTGTAGATTTGAAGGGGGCGACAGTTGGAACGCATCTTAAGGACATAAAAGTCACATCTACATCGAATAATGTTACAGTTTCTCGCGTCTATCCCCTGCATAGTAGAGTAACTATTTATAGAAGAATGAAACGTGTTTTGCCGGTAAGTGTAAGTTTTGTGGGGAGTAAAGAGAACAAAAAAATTAGTGATGTTATTGTTACTCCGTCACAAATAGTTGTTTCAGGTAAAGAAGAATCTGTTAAATCTGTATCTGAACTTAATATCTTGTTAGACACAGCAAAATTGGATGATAAGGCAAATGTTATATTGCCAATAATCATCAAGGGAGTGGCAGAAGATCTTGTCAATGATACGGAGCTTACACTTTCGCAGAAAAATGTTATGGCTCATGTCGTTTTTGATGATGAGGTAGTTTCCAAAGAATTGCCTCTAAAATTTTCACTTGTTGGACATCCACAAAATAATTTGATTGTATCAAGGGCAGTTCTACTCCCTGCTACAGTAAAGGCAACTGCCAAGACATCCTTTTTTAAGACCTTTAAAGATATAGACCTTGGTAAGGTTGATATTTCAAATGTTCGTGGAACTACCACTATATCTGTTCCATTTGTTATACCAAATGAATTTAGGAATTCGCAATACATAGTTAAATTTGATGCTCCTGATAATGTTCGGCTTAATCTAATTTGTAAAGAGGCTACGGTTAAAAAAATCTATGAGAATATTCCTATAAAATTGATTGGTTCAAACGAGCTAAACTGGACACTATCTCGCAAATTTGCAACCGTTAGTGTGGAAGCAATTGCTTCCTCCTTGAATGACTTGTACGGTGAACCACCTTTTGAACTTTTTGTTGATACAACGAATGTTGTAAAAAAGAAAATAACGTTGCCAATATCATTTAAACGCAAAAAAAACGGGATCAAGTTAATAAGTATAGTGCCTAACATTATAACGATTACACGAGAGTAGAAATTCCTAAAATATGTTGGAAGGTGTTGAAATTGGAATCATATAAAAGGAAATATTTTGGCACAGACGGTGTCCGTGATATAGCTTTTCAAGGAAATATGACAACTGCATTTGCTTATGCACTAGGTATGTCTTATGCAATGTGGAATAAATCAACAGAACACGATTCTTTACCAATAGCAATTGGTATGGACACAAGAATAAGTGGGGAAGTGCTTGCAAAGTCACTTGCACAAGGAATTGTTGCTGCTGGTGGGAAAGTGGTATTTCTAGGTGTTTTGCCAACACCTGGTGTAAGTTTTGTTTTGAAAAATGGCAAATTTGCTGGGGGAGCTATGATTTCTGCTTCTCATAATCCATGGCAATATAACGGGATAAAATTCTTCCATGGAGATGGTTTTAAACTTAGCGACAAGGATGAATTTGAGATAGAGGAGATTTTTGACAAGGTTTATGATGCAAATCTTGTTGTAAATACAGACGAAGTAATATGGCAAGATGGAATGAAGCTAGGGCAAATTTACCTTGATAAGTTAGTTTCTACCTTTGGTGCTGTAAAGGGATATAACAAGAAGCTTGTAGTTGATGCTTCAAATGGTGCCGCAAGTGCATTTATTGAACCATTATTCTCTCACTGGGATGGAGAAGTTATTTTTCTTGCCAATTCACCAGACGGTAAGAATATCAATGAAAATGTTGGTGTCATGCATTTAGATAATCTAAAGGCTGTTGTTTTAAAAGAGCATGCTGACCTTGGAATTGCCTTTGATGGTGATACAGACAGAGTCCTTATGTGTGATGCAAAGGGCAGAACAATTGATGGTGACATAATGATGCTTGTTGTGTCACGTTATCTTGCTGCTACCAATAAATTGGGAGCTGGACTTGTTGCTACAATAATGTCAAATATGACACTTGTTGACCATTTGGCTGAGGAAGGGATAGTGACCTATCGCACGGATGTAGGAGATCGTTATGTGCTCGAGAAAATGAAAGAAACTGGTTCTCGTCTTGGAGGAGAACAGTCTGGACATATAATTGCTTTTGATGTTGCTAATACTGGCGATGGAATGGCTAGTGCTATACTTTTCCTTACAGCTCTGTCTTACTTAAGAGAAGATTTAAATACTCTTGTGGATAGATTTAATCCCTATCCACAGCTTTTGATAAATAAAACTGTAAAGGATAAAAATGCAATAATGGCTTCTCCAGTATTGAAACAAGCTGAGCAAGAAGCTGCTGCCCTGCTTGGTCAAAAAGGGCGTATGTCATTACGTCCTTCTGGGACAGAACCATTAGTTAGAATTTTTGTAGAATCTCGTGATGCAGAGCTGATGAGGCATGTTGCATCCATAATGGAAGGAGCGATTGATTCGATAGTATCATGATTAGAAGAAGAAAAGAATTAATGATTTGCCCACTCGGAGGAATGGGCGAAATAGGGAAAAATATGACAGTTTTAGGCTATGGTGGAAAATACATAGTCGTTGACTGTGGTTTAAAATTTCCTGAAGAAGATATGCTAGGAATAGATTTTGTTATTCCAGACGTGTCATATCTAATGGAAAATAGAGACAATATATTAGCTTTTATTATTACTCACGGGCATGAAGACCATATTGGAGCATTGCCATTTGTATTACCAAAATTAAATGTTCCTGTTTATTGCACTGAGCTAACTGCAGGTCTTATTGAGAATAAATTGACAGAAGCTTGTCCTCGTTTCAAGCCTCGTTTTAAGATTGTAGAGCAGTGTGATCACGTTAAAATCGGAGATTTTGAGGTTGAGTTTATAGAATTATGTCACTCTATTCCTGATTCCTGCGCACTGGCTATTACAACGCCACTTGGAATTATTTTCCACAGTGGAGATTTTAAGTTTGATACAACTCCGACTGATGGCGTAAGCCCTGATTTTAGTGCCTTGGCACGAATTGGTGATAAAGGGGTTTTGCTTGCGATGGTCGATTCCACTAATGTGGAAAGACCAGGCTTTACGCCGTCTGAGAAATGCACGAGAGAAACCTTTGATAAACTTTTTCGTAGATACAAAGACAGACGTATTCTGGTTGCTACATTTGCAAGTAATTTGAACAGGATTGCAAGCATCATTGCGGTTAGCCAACGCTTTAATAGGAGGGTGCTTATACTTGGACGCAGTATGGTAGCAAATGTGGAATTAGCAAGCCGTTTGGGATACATGAAAATTCCTGCCGGTATGTTAATCACAGCAGAAGAGGCCAAAAATATTGCGCCTAATCGTCTTACTGTTATCACAACCGGAAGTCAAGGTGAACCATTTTCCGGACTTGTTATCATGAGCAGAAATTCTCATAAGCAAGTCACTCTTGGTAATAAAGATGTTGTCATAATTTCAGCTACTCCAATTCCTGGGAATGAAAAACTTGTCTCTGATACTATAAATAGACTTTTTGAGCTTGGTGTTGAGGTTGTTTATTCTTCACATGGCAGTGGTCAAGATATTATTCATGTTTCTGGTCACGCTTCCCGTGAAGAATTAAAACTTCTTTTTTCACTAATTAGACCTCGATTTTTTGTTCCTTGTCATGGTGAATATAGACATCTTGTCCATCATGCTGCATTGGCTCATGAAATGGGACTCAGTCCACGGCATGTTTTTATTTTGCAAAATGGTGATGTGTTACGTATGAATACGAATACAAAAGCAGTAAAAGGGAAGCCTGTTCAAACAGGTGCAGTGCTCATAGATGGGATTGCTCTTGGTGAGTTTGAAAAGAGCATAATGAGGGAAAGACGTGACCTTGGTGAAAAAGGTGTAGTCACTGTTTCTGTTGTGCTTAGTGCTCGTTATTCTCTCGTCGCTGAGCCACAGGTGGAAACACGTGGAACAGTAATAAATTCAGAAATTCGTCACTATAAAAATGAATTTATTCATGCAATAAAGGATGCTGTCGCCCAGCTTGAAAGGGTACCAGGCGCTGATGTTGAAAGTCTGCCGACAGAAATCAGAAAAAGAATAAGACGTATTTATTCAAAAACGACACGGGATTTTCCTACAATAGTGCCACTTGTTACAGTATTAAGGCATTGACCTATAATTTCTTTGGTGGAGGTAATTTTATATGTGGAAATCTTTATTTCTTGGCATAGTTCAAGGAGCAACAGAGTTTTTGCCAGTAAGCAGCTCTGGACATCTTGCTATCTTTCAGGAAATTCTTGGACTTGAATTAAAATCTTCACTTCCATACGAGTTGGTTTTGCATATAGCTACAGCACTTGCTACGCTTTTCTTTTTTAGAAATGATATAGTCCAAGTTGTATCTAGTTGGTTTTGTGCCCTAAAAGACAAAAAATTACGTCACGAATCACCATGGAGACTGGGTTGTGGTGTGCTTATAGGAACTTTCCTTACGGGAATCATCGGTCTTTCTATTAAACAACTTGTAGAGACATTTTCGCAGGATGTTGCTTTGGTGGGAGTTTTCCTTTGTATTACTGGTGCGGTTCTTTTGCTGACCAAATTTGCAGAAGATAAGGGAGATAAAATTGGCTATACTAGCAGTGCGTTTATTGGACTTATCCAAGGTATGGCTACACTACCAGGCATCTCACGTTCTGGTTCAACTATTGCTACCGCACTTTTCTTTGGAATTGATAAAGACGAGGCTTTTAAATTTTCTTTTCTGCTATCCATTCCTGCTATTTGTGGGGCATGCCTTTTAGAGTATTTTGATTTAGGAACTGAGGTATTTTTTCTTGCACTTCCTGATGGATGGTATTTAGGAGCCTTAGTAGCATTTTTAGCTGGTTATCTATCCTTGGCTCTTTTGAAAAAAATGATAATTGAAGCGAAGTGGCATTATTTTGGTATCTATTGTTTTATAATAGGAGTTGTAGCAATTTGCTACTAAATATTTATGAAAATTGTTTTGGCGTCAAAAAGTCCTAGACGTATAGAGTTATTAAAAGGGCTTGGTTGGAGCTTTGATGTAATGCCGTCTGATAAACCAGAAAATGTGGATAAAAACCTTGCGCCACAAGAGATAGCTATGTCGCTTTCTTTGCAAAAGGCGCAAGATGTAGCCTCTTCTACGTCATCTTCATGGGTTATTGGTGCTGATACAATAGTCGTTGTAGATGGGGAAATATTAGGTAAGCCGAAGAGCAATGAAGAAGCACTGTCAATGCTGTTAAGCCTTAAAGGACGTACTCACGAAGTATTTACCGGTGTTACGGTCATCAATCCTACAGGGAAGGTTTTAACAAAGTTTTCTCAAAGCTTTGTAACGATGAAGTCTTTAACTAAGTCTGAAATTTTATCTTATATATCTTGTGGAGAGAGTTCTGACAAGGCAGGAGCCTATGCAATTCAAGGTAAAGGGACATTGCTCATTTCTTCCATAGAAGGTGACTACTTCAATATCGTTGGTTTACCTTTAGAGCTCCTATCTTCTATGATGGTAGAATTGGGGTTCCCTTTGGCACAGCAATTTAGTGGAGTAAATACAAATGAATAAGAAATTTATTACGATTGTAATTTTAAGTTGTGTTTTTATTCTTTCTTTTTTTTCGTTATCGTCTCGGTTGACTTTTGAAAAAAAAGCTAAAACCGTTTGTATAGCTGTAGATTTCAAGGACATAAGCAACCTAGCTTTTTTAACTCAAAGAAGTCAAAAGGAAATTTACGATGAGCTCTATGATGTTGGTGTCCGCGCCATTGTTAGTGGTGAATATAATATAGTGGAAAGTGGCGGAGTAGTAACGGATGGCCTTAAGTTGCAGGGTAGCCCCTCAGTAGAAGGGGTTAAGCCTGGGCAAGCGGTGTTGTTTATTGCCAATAACTATGACTATAAAGACCAGTTGCTTAAGCACCTCTCAAAAAAATATCCAACTTCTAAGGGGTGTTACGTTTCAGGTGGTGTTTATGTCGCCTTGCCTGTTGCAATTGAAGATATTGCCACGACATTCTATTTACCAGATTTTCAAGGATTGGATGAAGCACAAAAGAATAACATCCCTGTAATTTTTCGTTTAGGTGCTTCCACTGGCGTTGATGGAACAAATGTTGCATCTTATATGGATGATCTTGTAGGATTCTGCCCTAGCATTTTTAGTGTTTGTGTTAACGGTGTTGTAGTCCCAGCTTATCCAGATGTTAAGCCAGTAGCAGAAGAGTTAAAAAAACATAGAATTTCTTTGAGTCTTATTGAATTTGTAAAACAAATAGGGACAGCAAATTTTGCAAAAGAGATGTCTCCATTTGTTTTACAGCTTCACAGTCTTACAAAAGATGAAATCATTAATAGAAACATAACAAAGAAAACTGCCCTTGACAGATATACTCGTGCAATATATGAAAGGTCAATAAGAGTTCTTCTATTACATCCTTATGATTTACAGATGGGGAACAAATTTGAAGATTTTAAGGCAGATCTTTCTTTTGTTCGTGATTCACTTGCCAAATTTGGTTTCCGTATGGGCTTGCCCTTGGATTTTCCAGATGTTCAGCGTTCGCCAATTGCCGCAGTTGCGATGGCGTTATTTTTTGTTGCGTCTTTATTGTATTTTGCTTCACTTTTTACTGAAAGTGAAAAATTTAACCTTGTAAGTGCTTTAGTTAGTGCTATTTTTACTGTCTTACTAGCTTTTGCTATATACAAATTTGAATTGGTAAGTAAAGTTTTAGGCGGTATTAGTGCTGGACTAGGGGCTACCGTTGCGACACTCATAGCATTGGACGCAAAAGAAAAGAATGTATTAAAAAATTATTTATTTGCAATTTTAGTGGTTTTTGCAGGTGGTACATCTATTGCCGCTTTTTATGGGACAACAGAAGCTATTGTTCGCGTTGCCCCCTTTAGCGGTGTGAAGTTGACACTTTTATTGCCAATCTTGCTTGTGTTTATATATGACTTGTTAAAAAAAGTGCATCCTGAATCACCAAAAGAAATTGTTTCTCGTCCTGCATTGTGGGGAGAGCTTGTTTTACTTGGCTTTGTGATGTTTGCTCTTCTTGTTATGGCAATACGTAGCGGAAACGTTGAAGAAGTATCTTCTTCGGAAATGGCTTTTAGAAATCTCCTAGAGCGTATTTTTATTGTTCGCCCACGCACTAAAGAATTTTTGTTAGGTTATCCTGCTTTAGTTCTTTATCATTACATTAGGAAAAACAATTTTATTCCGCAATACAGGGAGGTGCTTCGGCTTGCGACTTGCATTGCTTTTGGGTCGGCGTTTAATACATTCTGTCATTTCCACACTGCATATTTTATGACGCTTATTCGAGTTGCAAACGGTATGATTTTAGGGGCAGTGTTAGGATTTTTTGCGGTAGTAGCATTAAAAATTGTGTTGCATAGGGTTATGAAAATATATAGCAATGAAACACGCTAACCGACCAATAAATTTTGTGTTATTTGGGTATTATGGTTTTGGCAATTTAGGAGATGAACTGCTTTGTTCTTCGCTCATTGCTGAATTGTCGCGTCTTGGTTATAAAGCTGAAACCTTGCGTATCCTTGTGGGGTCTGATGATTTCACGGCAAGGTCTTTAGGAATAAAGGCACTGTTTCGCAAAAATTTGTTTGCAAATGTAAAAATCTTTCTAAGGACAAAGGTGCTACTTTTTGGTGGTGGTGGAATTTTTCAAGATGAAAAAAATGTTTTGAGCTGTCTTTATTATCTATTCTATGAAATTATTGCCAGAATTTGTGGCTGTCAAATATATATGATAGGGCAGTCAATCGGTCCGTTGAATACAAAATGTGGAAAATTTCTTACTAATATTGCATTTAGTTTGGCTACAAAAGTAACAGTAAGAGACGAATTAAGCAAAGAGTATTTAGAGCTTCGCTCCATAAAATGTAACTTGCATAGTGATTTGGTTTTGTTACTAAATAATTTTTCTCAAGTAACTTGTAATGATGACAAAGCACATTTTGTGCTGTTAAACGTTCGTGATAGGTATTCTGCCTTTGCAGAATTACTGTCAAATAAAGTAAAAGATTTTGTTGCACAAAATGGATTGGACTTGAAGTATATTGCTTTTTCTTCTGGCGACGTAAATGAGTTTGAAAGGCTTATTGAGGCTAATATCTTGCCCAAATTGTCAATTACACTGGTAAAAGACCTCGAACATTTCAAATCAGAAGCTCAATCCGCAAAATACGCTCTTGGTATGCGCTTGCACTTTTGTATCCTCTCTGCTGCACTAAAATTGCCAATAGCACTTTGCCCCTACAATCCAAAAGTGCGTAGCTTTGCACAAGATTATGACCTACCACTTATGGAAAGGGCAGATCAGCCATTAGTATTCAAAAAAATTCTACAGGATGATTTCACGAGACTTGCTTCAGAAAAAATTGTATTGGAGCAACTGTTAACAAATATTTAAATTTTAGTTGGAGGGAGAATATGGATATTAAATTTTCACATGTTTCTAAGGTGTTTGGTAAAGACACTATCGCGCTAGAAGATGTTACCACAACTATCCGAACAGGTGAGTTTGTGTATCTTATTGGTGCAACTGGTTCAGGAAAAAGTACTTTTATGAAAACTATTTCATGTGAAGTGTTACCAACTAGTGGTACGATTATTGTCGGTGATTATGACCTCGCACTAATGTCTAGCACTGAAACGGCAATGTATAAGAGAAATTTAGGCATAATATATCAGGACTTTGCTTTATTACCACAGCTAACTGCGTTTGAGAATATAGCATTTATACTTGAAATATTAGGATTAAGCCCTCAGGATGTGAAATATCACGCAGGGGAAGTTTTGCATGAGGTGGGGTTATGGAGTAAAAAAGATTTATTGCCAAGCTTCCTTTCTGGTGGAGAGCAACAACGTTTAGCTATTGCAAGAGCAATTGTTACAGAGCCTGATATAATTTTGGCAGACGAACCAACTGCAAGCCTTGATCCCAGAACTGCAGGTGCAATTATGGATTTGCTTTTTGATATAAATGCTGCTGGAACAACCATAATTGTTTCAACACATAATATGCAGATCGTCAATGATTTCCGTCATAGGGTTATAGAATTGTCCCATGGTTGCATAAACAGAGATGATCCAAACGGGGGGTACAGCTTATGCAAAAATTAAGATATGCTTTTCGTGATGCAATGAGACTATTGGCACGCCAATGGGGAATGACAGTTTTTACATTGCTTACGTCATTTTGCGTGTTTGCAATAGTCGGAGCAACATGGCTTTTTGCTAGCAATGTCAATAGCATTTTTGATTCACTGGATGATGGCGTGTCTGTTCAAGCTTATTTAAAGCAAGGTACAAATATTGCAGTAGCAAGAACAAGGATGGAGAATTTGCAGGGTGTTTCCCATGTTAATTTTGTTTCAAAATCCGAAGCATTGGCAAGGTTAAGCTCTCGTCTTGGCAACCAATCTGAAGCAATTACATTGGTTGGGGACAATCCTTTGCCAGAGAGCATAGAGATTTTTGCCACTGATTCTGAGTTTCTTCCTTCAATTGTGGGGAAAATAAAAACAATGGATGAAGTAGATGATGTCGTGTATGCAGGGGATTTAGTGAAACGATTAGCTAGAGTATCAAAATTTTTGGATAATTTATCGTTTTCTATGATAGTGATGGCTCTTGTTGCTTGTTCATTGATTCTTTTTAATACGATACGACTTACAGCATATTCACATACCAACGAAATAAATATGATGGTTAGAGTTGGTGCTACTAGTGGCTATGTAATAGCTCCATTTGTGATTTCAGGTGCAATTCTCGGAGGAGTCTCAGCTACAATTGCTTCTGCTGCACTTTCGTTATCATATTTGAATTTAATTAATGTATTAAAATCCTTTGTGCCGTTTTTTGCTTTTATTGATTCATCTCAGTTTGTTATGGAGCTCTCATGGAAATTAATACTAGGGGGGACTTTTGTTAGTTTCTTAGCAAGTTTTATTGCTGTATGTGATTTTGTTCACAGAGCTAACAAAAGGCTGTAATATGAAAAAAAATGTATGTATTTTTTTATTGCTTACTGTGTGCTTCCTTTTGACTTTTTCTGTATCTACCTTTGCTGACCAGCAGAAAGAGCGTGAACTGGATGAACAAATCAAGCTTCAAGAAAACAACTACAAAAAGCTTGAAAAACAAATGAAAAATGTTAATTCAAAGATAAAAGCAAGCCGTAAGAAGGAAAAAAATGTTACACAGCAACTTAATCACCTAGCCAAGAAGGTTGTCTTAACACAGCAAAAAACAAATATTGTCACAGCAAAAATTCAAAAGACAGAGAACAACATCGTTGTTACAAAGAACAATATTGCAGAGCTTGAACGACAAATTATTAGAGATAAAAAACTATTAAGAGCTAGACTTATAGACATATATAAACATGCTCAATTGGCAGATGTTGATCTGTTGTTGTCAACAAAAGACACGCATGATGCAATGGAGAATGTCCATTTGCTTGGGAAAATTGCTAAGCAAGATCAGGATTTAATCACGGAATTAAGTTCAAAAACAAGACGTCTTGGTGATTCAAAGATTAGATTAGAACAAGAACATTCAAATTTAAAGGTGCAGCACGAAGATTTGCGTCAGCAGAATATCCAGCTTCAGGCTGATACAAAAGAAAAAAATAGGGTTCTTGCACAGGTTCAACGGGATAAAAAACTATATCTTGCCGAGCTTGAAGAAATAAAAAAAGCACAGCGTGAACTTGACAACACTGTCCAAAGGCTCATAAGACAAAGACAGGCTTTGCGAGCAAAACAAGGAGCTTCTGCTCCACCAGAAACTAAATATTACACAGGCGGTAAGTTGAATTGGCCGTGTCAGGGGCGCCTTAGTAGCCAATTTGGTACAAGGACGCATCCTGTTTTAAAGGTCAAACGGCAACATACCGGACTTGATATAGCTGCACCAAAGGGGACTCCTGTAAAAGCAGCACTTGCCGGAGAGGTTCTTTTTACAGGTTGGCAAAGAGGGTATGGAAATGTTATAATGATTGATCATGGTGGAGATATGATAACCGTTTATGGTCACCTTTCAAAAATCCTCGTTAGTGAAGGAAAGAAAGTAACACCTGCCACTACTATAGGTGAAGTTGGTTCAACTGGGATGTCTACTGGTAACCATTTACATTTTGAAGTTCGTGTTAATGGCAAAGCAAAAAACCCTTTGAATTATCTGAGGTAATATTTGCAAATAATTGCTGAAAAGCAAAAATTTATTTTATATTTAGAGGTGTGTTACATGAAGAAGTTTTTTAGCAAAGAGAGAGCTCTCATCCTGGTTGCTTTGTGCCTTTTGGTGCTTGCCAGTGTTTTCTGTTGGTCTGTAGTTGCAGAAGATGATCCCAATACTGGGGGGCTTCCATTTACACCTAAACAGATGGAAATTCTTATGCAGGTCAAGCGTACACTTGGTGCATATCAGGTTGATGCGGACAAAAAAGAGACCTATGACGATGAGAAGCTTTATTATGGTGCAATGAAGGGGCTTGTTTCTTCGTTAAAAGATCCTTATACGCGTTTTGTTGAGCCAAAGGATTTGGAAGAAGAAAATATGGAGATGCAGGGTGAATATGGTGGACTTGGTATTTATATTGGTCAACGCGATGAAAAAATATTGGTTATAGCTCCAATGGAAGGAACACCTGCTGATAGAGCTGGGCTTAAACCTTTGGATGAAATTGTAAAGGTTGATAAGAAAAGCACACATGGCATGAAGCTCGATCAAGTGGTAAAGATGCTACGTGGTAAGGCTGGAGTGCCAGTAGACATTACTATTCGTCGTAAGAATAAGAATACATTCCAATTGATAGATGTTCACCTTGTTCGTGAGATGATAAAGATAAAAACAGTTCGTTTTGAAATGATTGGTAAACTCGGTTATATCAAGATAAACCAGTTTAATCAAAAAACAAATGAAGATGTAGAAGCGGCTATTAAGCAGTTGATGACGAAGAAGGCACAAGGTTTTATTATGGACCTTCGTAATAATCCAGGTGGCTTGTTAGATGCTTGTGTTAAGGTTACAAGTCAATTTGTTGACACAGGACTTGTTGTTAGTATGAAGGGGCGTTTCCCAGGTGCCAACGAGGAGCTTTATGCAATTCCAGGTCGCGCTAACAAACTTCCACTTGTGGTTCTCATAAACGAAGGCTCTGCAAGCGCAAGTGAAATTTTCTCTGGTGCAATAAAGGACCACAAGCGTGGGACAATAATTGGTAAGAAAAGCTTTGGTAAAGGCTCTGTTCAGACGTTATTTAATTTGCCAGACAAATCTGGTATCTACATTACCATTGCAAGATATTTTACTCCAAGTGGATATATGATGGACAAGAAAGGCTTGAATCCAGACATTGTAGTTGAGGGTGAAATAAACAGAGATAAAAAGAAAGACAAACAGTTGCAGAAGGCAATTGCTATATTGATGCAAAAGACAGGTGGCAAGGCATCTGTGCAAAAGGCTACAAAAACTGCTCCCAGTAAGCCAAACAAGAGAAAGAAAAAATAAGTAAGGAGAATAACGATAATGAAAAGAATTCTTATAAGTTGTATTTTCGCCAGCTTATTATTAGTTAGCACAGCGCTAACTTCATTTGCCGCTGATACAATTGGTTATTTCTATGAAGAGCGTGCTTTTGCGGCATCAAAAAAAATTCCGGAGATACGTAAGGAATACAAGGAAAAAGCACTGCAAAAGATTGCTTCTTTGAAGAAACAGGCTGCTAACGTAAATGACCAAAAGGCGCGAAGACAAATGCTACAGCAGCTTGAACTTGACCTTCGCATTGAAGAAGAGTCAGCCATTGAACCTGCAATAAAAGAGATTAATCTTGTGGCACGTAGGATTGCAATATCCAAGGGCGTTACGGTTTTGGTAGATAGCCAAAATGTTTTGTATGGTGGCGTCGATATAACTGACGATGTCATTAAAGCTCTGAAAGCTGAATCTAAATAATGTCAATTTATCGTGATGCTGAGCTACTGACTGCCAATCTAGTAGATTGGTTAAAAAATGCCTTTGCAGAAGCGCATTTGAGCAAAGCAGTGCTTGGCATTAGTGGAGGAATTGACTCTGCTGTCTTGGCAGTGCTATTGTGTCGTGCTCTTGGTAAGGAGAATGTAACTGGTGTCATTATGCCTTGCCACAGTATGCAAAAAGATGAAGATTATGCATTGCTTCTTGCTAGAAAATTTGGTTTCAATGTTGTGAAGGTTGATTTAACAAAAACTTTTGATGTGTTGAAATCTGAAATGTTGAATGCTACGCAAGATAACTTAACAGAACTTGCTCTTGCAAACATAAAACCACGCTTGCGTATGACAACTCTTTTTGCAATTGCACAGAGTCAAGGTGCGTTAGTTTGTGGCGGTTCCAACAAGGATGAAATCTACTTTGGCTACTTCACAAAATATGGAGATAGTGGCGTTGATCTTATGCCAATTGCTGATTTGTTAAAAGGAGAGGTCTTTTCCCTTGCGCGTTACCTTGGTGTGCCACAGGAAATCATTGACCGTCCACCAACGGCAGCACTTTGGGATGGGCAGACCGATGAGTCCGAAATGGGGATAACCTATGACGAGCTTGACAAATTCATTGCTACTGGCGCGGGTAGCGATTTTGTGAAACAAAAAGCAGAATCTGCCTTCAAGCACTCTGCGCATAAGCGCGAATTTGCAAAGATGGCGAAAATAAATTTATAATATGAAAAACAAACAGGAGTACAAAGCGTTTGCTTTGTACTCCTGTTTGTTTTTATGTTATATATGCTTGAATGTAACAATAGTAGCTCCGTATCCACCCTCTGAAATGCCTGCCAAAGTAAAACTTTTTACAAAAATTGTTGCTGCGCAAACATCATGGACGGCTTGTCTCATTACTCCTTTGCCATGCCCGTGTATTATTCGCACAGAGCCGTATCCAGCCCTGTAAGCTCTATCTAAATATTGCTCAAGCTCTGGTATTGCTGTGGCTCTATCCATTTCATGCAGGTCGAGTTCTAATGGAACATTTTGTGGGCGTTCAATAAGGACTGTAAATTTTTGATCAGATTTATTTGCTTCTGTATGGTTGAGTAATTTTAGATTGGATAACTTCACATTGGGTATTGTAACATTTCTATTTTTGCTTGTAACAGTCACTTCTTTGTCACCGATGTGTTCTATAATGGCATCTATGCCCAGTGACAAAACCTTAACCGTGTCGCCAACTTGAAGTGTATCTCCGCTTGTTGCTACAGATTCTTTTTTTAACTTCTTTTCAATGGCGCGCGCTTGTGAAGAAGTCCTTGCCATTACGCTTTTGTTTTTCTTTTCAAGAATTCTTTGGGCATCTTTTATGTCCTGTGAATTCTTGATTTTTTTTATAAAATTATTTGCTTCATTCTGCGTTGAACGAAGAATTTCGTTCGCCCTTTCTTTAGCAGAGCTGACAATTTCAAACTCATTATCTTGTAGGTCTCGAAGTTTTTTATCATATTTTTCCTTTTGTTCACTTGCTTGCTTTAAGAGCACTTCTATTTCTTTTTGTTTTAATGCTAAAGCTTCTGTTTTTTGCATAAGCTCGGAAATCATTTCTTGTGTGTTTGCTTCACCCTGCATTGCATCTTTTGCCCGTGAAATTATTGTTTTTGAAAGTCCGAGACGTGAGGCTATTGTTATTGCGTTACTTTGACCAGGAATTCCTATTAATATTTTATATGTAGGAGCAAGCGTTTGTGCATCAAATTCCACGCTTGCTGCTTCAACGCCATTATGGGTTACTGCAAAATATTTTATGGGATTATGGTGTGTGGAAGAAACAACCAGTGAACCTCGCTCAAGAAAATTTTCAAGCATAGCAATTCCAAGGGCAGTTCCTTCTTCTGGGTCTGTCCCTGCACCGAGTTCGTCAAGCAAAATTAAGCTTTTTGCTGTTGCAGTTTCGTCAATTTCTCGAATCTGCTTTATATGGGCGCTGAAGGTTGAGAGACTTTGTTCTATGCTCTGTTCGTCACCTATATCAGTAAAAACAGCGTCAATATCGCCAATGACAGACTCATTTGAGGCTGGGATTGGCCAACCAAACCAAGTTAGAATTGTGCAAACGCCAACAGTTTTTAATGCTACGGTTTTCCCGCCTGTGTTGGGACCTGTAATGACTAGGCTTGTAAAATCGTTGCCACAGTAAATATCTATTGGAACGGAATTTTTGGGCAAAAGTGGATGGTGAGCTTCTCGCAAGTTTATATAAGTTTTTGTGCATATATTAGGAATTTGCCAGTTAAACTTTCTCATTATCTCCGCAAGAGAAAAAAATAAATCAAGCGTGCCGATAACATTTTCAGCACTATTGATAGCCCCGAGTCTTGCAATAAGATGCCCCGTTATCTCGATTAATATTCTGTCGCATTCGTTCTTTTCTTCAGCACAAAGAGCATTATAGCGAGCGTTCAAATTATCAAGTGCAAATGGTGCCATATATACACTATTGCCCCTTGGCGCCACTTCTATAACCGTGCCAGGAAATGTGAAGCGTGCGTCTGAACGCACAAGACACACAAATTTTCCATACCTTTGTGAAAGAACTCTTTCTGTAAGCAGAGATGAAAATTGTTTGTCATTTAGAATTGTGTTGCCTCTTGCGCGAATTTTGTCACGAACATCACGAATATTCATTCTTAACTCCGATAATTTTTCACTGGCAGAGTCGTAGAGATATCCATCCTCATCTATAAGTGCTAATTGTTCAAGCTCAAAGCTAAAATCACGCAGTTGGTCAATTAAAATTTTAAATTCGCTATATTCGTTAGATGCAGTCCAAAGAGTCGATTTTAGCTTATCTGCTAGTGAAAGCAAAATCCTTACTGATGTCAATTCTTGACCGGATAAAATTCCACAAGATTTTGCTTCTTCTATCATGTGGTAGATAGGCACAATTTTTTGAGACCAAGGCAAATCACAATTTTTAATTATGTAATTTATATAGCTCTTAAAGAGATTTTGCCGTGTTTTTAAGTCAAAGATGTCATTGGCAGTTCTTGTGTTTTGAGCAACAAAAAAGCCAAGCTCGCACCTACAAAATTGTGATGCGAACCTGGTTATTTCTTTAATTTCTAAACTATTGTATGCATTTGGATGAATGAACATCTTGCGCCTATTTTTTTTCTATTAAATCATTTTTGTTGTAAGTCAATATAAACTCACTCAAGGTTGTTTCTGGAACAGTTGTGTTTTCTGGAAGCAATTTTGTTGCTTTTAGTGTCTTTGTAACCTGTGGCAAATACTCTCCTGCTTGCATCATGACTACGCTATTTGTCATCCAGTCTGGAGCAGCATAGTAAGCAGCATTTACCCCAAGTATCATTAGAAGATAAACAATCAACAGTGCTTTTAGTGCACCAGCTACAATTCCAAGTAGCCTATCGAGTGTTCCAAGATTAGCAGAGACAACTGCTCCATGCAGAAGCCTTTTTACAAGATGTAACACGAATGATGTGAGAAACCAAATTGCAACAGCACCAACTCCATTTGCGAGAAAAAAATTCATTCCGGTTGTTGCTTCAAGTATCATCCCTGCGTCACTAAAAAAATGAAATGTAAAATAGCAGGCAGCAATAAAGCTAATATTTGAGATGACTTCACCAATGAAGCCTCTACGTAGCCCGTGAATCGTAAAATACAGACAGATAAAGATTAAAATTGTGTCCAGCAAAATATGTGCTCCCTACGACAATTTTGAAACAATAGATTGTAATTTTTGTTCAAGGGAATCAAAATCTGCAGTTAAGGAAAGCAGACAGAGCAACAATTTTTCATCTTGCGTAAGGTTGGCTGGAAGAGCGGTCACTTGAGAGTTGACGCGTCCCAATAAGTCCTCCATCTTATCTTTTGGAAGAGGAGAGGTTAAACAATACTGCTTGTTTCCCACTACAAAAGTGAATTTTTCTGTTTTTTTGGTGATAAACATATATGTTCCCTTCCCTATATTAGCAGTGTGTTGAATTATTCATAAATTAAAGCTTAGAAAATTGATTGTTGATTATTGTTATTCCAGTTGTTTGGGTCGCTTGTAGCTTCATTATTCTCACCGGAAATTTTTTCCATACGAGAAATAATATTATTTATATCACCGGAAAATTCATTCATCTGACTTTGGGTTTGTGCGTTTAGTTCTTCAAGCTGTCTTGTAAGGTCATCACTTTTTTGCCTTTCATGGTCGAGATCCTCTTGAAGCTGAAGAATTTGAAAATCCTTTTCGTCCATTTCATTCTTTTGCCTTGTGATAGTGTCATTTAAGGCATCGTTTGTTTGTTTTAATAAGCGGAGTTTGCCCTCTAATGTGTCAAGTAAATCGTTAAACTTTTGCAATTTTTCGTTCATGGTAAAACTCTCCTTTTATGTATTCTTTTAATTTCTGACGTGGCCGCCAAATTTTTTTTCGATTTTCTTTGAAACCTGGTTTTGTGCTAGTTCTATTTGTTCTCCTGTCAAAGTTCCGTTGTCGCTTGCGATCCAAACGCGGAACGTGACGGATTTTTTGTTTTCTCCAACTTTATCACTTCTGTATTCGTCGATAAAGGCAATATCCTTTACCATTTCAACGCGTTCAACCTGCTTTTTAATGTCGTTCCATTTCACCTGTTCATCAAACACGATGGAAAGGTCAAAATCAGAAGTTGGATAGAGTGGTAAATGCTCAAATGTGTTTGTGCGTGAAGCAAGTGGAGTTAATTTCTCAACGTCCATCTCACAAAGCATAACGAGGCTACGTTTTACCCCACAAGCCTTGCTGACCTTTACAGACATAAGTCCGAAAGAACCTATCGTATTTTGGCCAGTTTTTATGTTTAGCCACAAGGTGTCATCTGCCCAGCATGGCTTGTCGTTTTGAGCAAAGAACAAGCTTTCCATTTGAGTCGCTCTATGCATTTGTTCAAGCACTCCTTTTGCTTCACGGAAAAGCTGTCTTGCATCGTTGCCAACAAAGGCAAAAGCCAAATGGCGTGCCATTTCTGGAAGTTTTTCTGTTTCATCGCTCACGCTTGCAAAATTTCTGTTGAAAAATACTGGTGTTAATTCAAAAATTCTGAAATCAGTGAAATAGCGAAGATTGGAAACTACAGAAGAAATCATTCCGGGAATAAGGCTTGAACGTAGATGAGCTTCTTCCGGTGATGGTGGGGTGGAGAGGCGAAGCATATCTTGCTCTGGAATTTCTGCCATACGAATGTATTCATCATTTATCCATGGGTATGTAAAAATTTCCTGCGCATTGCAGCGAAAAGCTAAATATTCACGGATACTTCTTTCCAAATTACAGAATGGTTGATTTATCGCATTTGTCATTCTAACAGTAGGTGGTACAAAGTCAAAGTTTTCATACCCCATCAAGCGTGCCACTTCTTCCAATATGTCATCTGGCAAAGAGATGTCACCTGTAGAACGCCAAGAAGGAGCTGTCACATGCAGTGTTCCATTTTCCACTCTTGTGATAAATCCAAGCAAGTTTAACTTTTCTGTAACTTCCTTTTCTGTTACATTTCTGCCAAGCCTCTTGCAGAGGAAGTCAAGCGTGACATCTACAGTAGAATTTGCTAATGGTTTGACATATACATCATTGGTTGCTGTGATGTTTGCTTCGGGGAAATATTTTGCAAACATGTCAAGCGAAACTGTGTATGCTAGATCAACTCTCTGTGGGTCAATGGATTTTTCAAATCTGGTTGCTGCCTCTGTCCTTGTGTCGTAGCGCTTTGAGGTGCGGCGAATTGACATAGCTTTGAAATTTGCAATTTCTAAAATAATGTCGCTTGTGGTGTCTGATATGGAATCGTGTTTGCCACCCATAACACCGGCAAGCCCCAAGGGTTTTTCATGGTCAGCTATAACTAAGTCTTCTGGAGACAATGCCAACTCAGTTCCGTCCAGCAATTCCAACTTCTCATCAGTGTAGGCATTTCGGACAATTATGCCATCTTTTATGTGAGATTTGTCATAGGCGTGGGTTGGTTGCCCTGTGGCAAACATAACGTAGTTTGTGAGGTCAACGGTTAAGTTAATTGGACGTTGCCCGATTCTCCAAAGCAAACTTTGAAGTGCAAAGGGGGAAGCCATTGTCTTCACTCCACTGAATTCAATAGCCATAAAGCGTGGGCAAAGGTCTGGGTTTTGTATGTCCACTGGGAATTTTGGCAAATTACTTGGCAGTTCCTGATGTGAAATTTGCTTTAGCTCTGAGCCGTATATTGCTGCCAGCTCTCGAGCCATGCCGTAGTGTCCCCAAAGGTCAGGCCTATTTGTCATGGACTTATTGTCTATGTCTAAAATTATATCGTTCAAGCCTAGCACATCGGCGAGTTTGTCTCCTGGCTTGCAGTCAAAATTTGTGATGTCTAAAATCTCTGCATGCTCAGCAGGAAATAGCTCTGCAAGCCCAATTTCGTTTGATGCGCAAATCATACCAAAGCTCATAACGCCACGAAGCTTTGCTGGCTTAATTTCTACCGGTTCACCCTCGCCATGCCATTTTACCATAGAGCCTGGCACAGCAACTGCCACCTTGTGACCAACTTCAAGGTTTATACCGCCACAGACTATGGATAGTGGCTCATTCCCTCCGCAGTTTACGGAGCAAATGCGGAGTTTGTCTGCATTTGGATGAGCCTCAACAGACAAAATTTCTCCGACAAAAAGCCCTTGTAAAGAAGAGCCTAGGTCATAGGCTTCTTCCACCTCAACTGTTGTCATGGTGAGGTCATAGGAGAGTTTTTCTGCTGTGAGGTCAGTTGGTAAATCTACATATTGTTTTATCCAATTCAAAGAAAATTTCATTTCATTTCACCTATTATTTGAATTGCTCTAGAAAACGTAGGTCTGCTGAATGGAACAAACGGACGTCGTCCACACCGTAACGCATCATAACGAGCCGGTCAAGCCCGATATTTATGTAAAATCCACTCCAAATGTTTGGATCAAGCCCTGCCGCTTTCAGCACATTTGGGTGAGGTGTGCCACCTGGCATAACCTCAATCCAACCGACGTGTTTGCAAACACGACATCCCTTTCCACCGCAGACTTGGCACTCCATATCAATTTCAAACCCTGGCTCAACAAAGGGGAAAAAACCTGTCCTCATGCGGACCTTGATTTTTCTGCCAAAGACCTTTTCCAAAATTGTTTTTATCAGTATCATGCCGGAAGAGAAGGAAAAATCCTTATCCACAATGAGAGCTTCGTATTGGAAAAATGCCCTCTCATGCCTTGCGTCTGTTGTTTCGTTGCGGTAGACTCTGCCAGGATATACAAAACGTGCGGGAGCACCATGTTCTTTTAGATAACGGACACTGCCACCGGTAAGGTGTGGTCTCATGCATAGGCGTTCGCTTCCTGCTCCTGTTTCGTGTCCTTCTATCCAGTAGGTGTCCATGCTTTCTCTTGCTGGGTGCTCTGGAGCAAAATTTAAGTTGTCAAAGGCATATTTTTCGCTTGTTATTTCTGGTTCTGAATATATTTCAAACCCGAGTGAACGAAAAGCGTCATTCAAGTCATAACACATCTGGGTGATAGGGTGAAGTCCGCCTTTGAATGGTGCAATGCCAGGAACAGTTATGTCCACTTCGCCGTCATAAGCTTTGGCTTTTGATAGGAGGTCTTCGCTCTTCTTGTCACAGAATTCCTGCAAAAATGTCTTTATTTTGTTTGATGCCATACCGATTTCTTTTCTCATGTCCGGTGAAAGACTGCCTAGTGTTTTCAAGATTTCAGTAAGGCGTCCTTTTTTGCCCAAAATGGCAGAACGGACAAGTTGCAGGGTATCTGAATTCTTCGCACTTTCAATGTTTTTTATAGCTTCCTCTTTTATTGTTTCAAGGCGAGAAATTATCTCGTCAAAAGTTGTGTTTTCTGGCATATAAATTTCCTCCGCAAAACAATCTTTTACTTCGGTAGTATATCATAAAAAAGAAAAAAAATTTTTCATTATCAAAATATCTCAAAAAAAATCTTCATTTGTTTGCACTATCTTTCTCAAGATATATTGGCATTTTTATGCATTTGCCCATTGTTATTACTGTGTTTTTGTTTGGTAAAAGCAGAAAAAAGTCAGCAAATAGTAGTAATAATTAACTTTTCGTTGATTATACTATTAACAAAAAGTTTTTATTTCAAATTTCACAAAATCTCCACAGTTTCTTCAATATTCTCACATATTTGCTTGATAAAATACAGCCATATTGAAGGAGCGGAGTACTCCAAATATTAATCATAGGAGGTTCAGTTATGAACAAAAATTGGAAAATCGGCTTAGGAATTTTGGCGTTAGTTATTGCTTTTGGAACAGGCTTCTTTACTGGCAAGGTGGCTACTTGGCACAAAATGCGGCAGTTTTATATGTGCCAAGCTATGAGACAAGCACCACATTGCTGTGGACATCACCATTTTCATCATCACGGTTTTCACCATAGACCCCATCACAGAATGTGCCCACCAGCACCAAGAGAGTCTTATGGCGAGTATCCAACAGCAATGCCAAAACGTTTTTGTGGCAATGCTCCACAAAAAAAAAATAGGTGAACCAAGGCAAGACAAGAATCATCCAAGAGCACCTAAACATCACAACAGAAGGATGCACACTAGAACGCACGCAATTGAAAATTTCAATAACCGCTAGAATAAAAGAGAGCTAGACAGAGTTTTTCCGTCTAGCTCTCTTTGCTGTAAGAAAGTTATTTTTCTTTATTTCTGCATTCTTTGGCTACGTCAACTAACTTTTGCCAAAATCGGAGGCAGATTTTGTAGTCACAGAGGATAGAGTTTACTTCTCTCCTGTCTTTTAGAACTAAACTACAAATATATTCAGGATGAAACTGTGTGCCAAGTACAAAGGCTTTGCTAGGCATTTCTATTGCTTCTACTATGGTTAATCCTGCTTTATCTGTATGTGTAGCCACAATTTTTAAAGGAGAATTTTTGGAGGGAATTATTGCTTGAACGTGACAAGAAGGAGCATTTTGTATGGTATCATTACCAGCAATCTCGTATAACAAAGATTTTTTGTCTGTAATGCTGATATCATGCCATGTAAAATCAAGATCATATTTATCAATGATAACCCTGTGGGTATCCAAATTTTTTATTTCATTTTTTGTACAGAATTCTGGAATGCTTTGTATAACATCTGCACCGTTTATAATACCAAGCATTTGCATATTACGGCATACACAAAAAATTGGTTTGTCTATTTCAATACAATATGACATTAAAAGATAATCTGATACATCTCGTGTGGGATTACACACTTCTATCGGGATAGGTTTTTGTGGGTTTGCATATAGTGTTGTGCTTATACTCTCCCCTCCAGGAAAAAATACTGCATCTATGCCTTTCATAACTTCTTTTACATTTGAATGTCGCCAGCCTAAGGATTTTATTTTTTTGGCACATTTGAGAGACAATTCACCATTTGCTTCCGTAAAATTATTGGCTATTACATTATAGTCTGTGTACCAATCTTCCGAAAATTTAACAAGTGGCAAAAAAACTGGGTATCCCCCTGCTTCCCAAATTGTTCTTTCCCAAAATTGGTAGAACCCATCATCATAGTTAGATAACCATGCAATTCCGATTACGGGTCTGTCTTGTTTTTCCGCTGGTCCCTCTAACGAGGCAAAGGCGGTAGCGCTAAAACATACTATAATTACTAGCATTAATATAAAAAATTTCTTTTTCATTTTTTATCTTTTACTCCAAATACAACCACAATAATTTTGGCGATATAGTCCAAGCTCCTTGCTTCTTTTTATTGAAGCAAGAAAGCCATTGTTTTTTCTCCAAACGAAATCCAGCCACACAACGCCATATTGTGTCGCAATGCTATTTCCAATTTCATTTATCAGCTTTACATTTTTATGTGGACTAATTGTTAATGTTGTTGTGATACAGTTAAAATTATGCTCCTTAGCGCATTTTGCCGTGGCTTCAAATTGTTCACGGAAGCAAACAGCGCAACGTGCTCCACCTTCTGGCTCATTCTCAAGTCCTAATGTTGCCTCGTGCCAAACATCAGGCTCATACGGTGGAAGAACTACGACACCAGATAATGATTCACGTAAAATTTGGACTGAGCCTAACCTTCTTTTATATTCCTCAAGAGGATGAATGTTTGAGCCATAGAAAAATCCAGTAACGTCATATTGTTCCAAAAGTGCTGGCCATGGAATTGTTGCGTCTGGGGCACAGCAGATGTGGAGCAGGAGTCTTGGTTTTGCCTTATAACTCGGCATCTTGTCTCGCTTCTTTTGTCGTAATTTCTTCTTTTATGGGAAGTGTTTTTGCACCGAAAATTAAGTAGCCAGTGTGTCCTATCATGACATCTTGTGGGCGAATGCGATATGGATCGGTCTTTAAGTAGCGAAGCATAAGCTCAACTACCATGACATCTATAAAATTATATTTTTCCATTGCAAGGAGCGTTTGTGAAATTTGGTTTGTTGTGGGGACAAGTATTCCTAGACGGCAACCTGGAGCAAGTGCATCATAGGCATGACCTATGTGGTCATAAGGATTGGGCACATCTAGGAATACAGCGTCTGCATCTCGTTCAATGAATCCATTTTCAATATCCTGCACATGGAACGTGATGCGATGCTCCACACCCCACTTAGCTGCGTTTTTCTGTGCAATCTTGGAAAATTCCTCACGCCTTTCGTATGTGTAAATTTGTCCCGTGTCACCAACAAAATGTGCAAAGGCTGTTAAAAGAGAGCCACTTCCTGTGCCACATTCTACAACTCGCGCTCCAGGAAAGAAGTTCAAATGCTGAATAATGAAGCCGGCTTCTTTGGGGAAAACAATTTGCGTTTGCCTTTTTATGCGTCTTGTAAAATCTGCCAGAGTTGGTTTTGTTATGTAGTAGATGTCGCCCTTTGGTGTCGTTACTCCCTCTCCCCAGTCGTGAGATAAAATTTCATCATGATAAATTTGTCCAAAGTGGGTGCCAACTGTTGCTCCTTTTTTGACAGTAAGAAGCACGGTATCTCCCTTTTTGGGATTCCAAATTAAAACATTATCGCCTTCGTTAATCATTTCACTACCTCGTAAAAAAACGGATAACGGACACTATGTCCATTATCCGTTAATATTTACAAATTATTTGCCGAGTAATTCTTTTACTCCTGCTAAAATTCCTGCTTTATCAAGTCCCATGGCAGCGACGGCATCTTTTGCAGAGCCAGAATCGCCATAACGAGTTACGCCAAGGCACTTAATCTTTGTTGCCTTTCCAGCAAGTGCAAAGAGCCTTGCTGCAATTGCACCGATACCGGTTGCAACGTGGTGGTCTTCAACTGTGAGAAGCGGTTTATTGCCAACGAGTGCTGTAAGGTCTTCTGCCTTCATTGCAAGTGGTGTGGCACAGTGGAGGACTTGAACAGAAATGCCTTGTGCCTTCAATTCGTCTCCTGCTGCAACTGCTTGTGAAACAACGTGCCCCATTGCAAGAATTGCAACATCTGATCCCTTGCGAATTTCGTCAATTTTTCCGTTCTCAAATTTGTAATCACCACCGAAGAATGGTGTGCCATCTTCTGCGAGGACTGGGAGCATAACAGAACGCCCCATCGCAACACAAACATTGCCATTGTCTTTTAACATGGCGCGAATTGCTCTGTCTGTCTGGTTTGGATCTGCTGGAACAAAAACTTTCCAGCCAAATGTATTATTGAAGAGTCCAACGTAGTCTATGCACTGGTGTGTCATACCATCTTCACCAACGTCAAGACCAACGTGGGTTAAGACAGTTTTTGTAGTTGCACGGTTGATGTCATTCAAACGTTGCTGGTTGAAGACTTCATCTGCACCAAAACAGCCAAATTCTGCCCAAACCGCCACAACGCCCGCTGTGGAAGCAACACCGGCTAGGGTTGCTGTGTTGTGTTCCTGAATACCGACTTCAATAAAGTTGTCTGGGCAAGCTTTCTTGAAATCACTTGTCTTGACTGCTCCTGCAAGGTCACAGTCAAAGACGAGAATTGGTGATTTATCTGCCTTTTTATAGTTCAAGAGACCAACTTCTGCCAATGCTTTACCAAAAGCACCTCTATTGTCCTTTTTGTCCTCTGGACCATATGTGATTGGAGTGCCAGTGTCAATGTTTGGCACAAAACGTTCAACTTCTCTTCCCTTTGGTGCTGGTTTTGTTGCACGAAGCTCTTTTGCCTGTGCATAAATTGAAGGATCAAGTCCTAACTCTTTCAAGGCTTGTTCTGTTTTGTCACCTGCAGGTTTTCCGTGGTAATCAGGAATGTTTTCCATGAAGGAAACGCCCTTACCCATAATTGTGTGTGCAATGATAACTGTTGGCTTGTCTGCAAATCTTGCCTTTCTCATTGCAGCATATAATTCTTTGAAATTGTGACCATCTGCGTGAATGACCTGCCAGCCATCTGCTGCCCAAAGAGCCTCAATGTTTACTGGCATAACATCACTTAGGTGACCAGAAATTTGAATATCATTGTTGTCTATAATTGCTGAAATGTGCAAATTCTCTTTTACTGCAACACGGCGTGCCTCTGCAAGCTGACCCTTGACCTGTTCGCCATCTCCCAACACAACCCATGTGTGAAAAGGAGCATTCTTCGCTTTGGCTGCAAGTGCAAAGCCGACGCCGGAGGAAAGTCCTTGACCGAGGTTTCCTGTTCCCCAGTCACAACCTGGCACGTCACGTTCAACATGGCCTTGGAAAGCACTTCCAACACGACGGAAGTTAGCTCCCATTGTAAGAGGATCAATAAATCCGTTTGGTGCGAGAGCTGCATAGAAGCCTGCACTTGTATGACCATGGCTTACTACTATTCTATCCTGCTCATCTGTTCCTTGATTTTGAGGGGTAGTGTTAGCACAAGCAAGAAGAAGTGTATAGATATCTTCGCTTGATAGTGCCCCTGCTGGGTGACCACTGTTTGCAACAGATGTTGCAACAACAGCCCAACCACGTGCAATGGCAGCTTCTTTTTTTAGAACTGCTTCTGTTGCGTCTGACAGAGTTTCTGCTTTGAAATTAAAAATCTCTGGTGCATTCTTTAACATGTGAAAACCTCCACTCTAAGTTTTTATTCAAAAGGTGTTTTCTTACACCTGTTTTGCAAATTGTCCTTTGCTTCTAGCTCTTTCAAGTAACTTTTCCAAAGTGCGACTGCACAAAATGCAGATATCAAGCCAGCAAAAAGCCATAAAAAAACGAGCTTCCAATGTGGGTTGCCAATAGTCGTCACACCAAGAGCTCCAAGGCAATAGCCAAAGCAAATAATCGTTACAAATGAAAGTATCATAACTAACGGTCGTTTCATGGTTGATATTTTACGCATAAGATGAAATTTTTGCAAGGATTTTTTTATTTTTTCGGGTATTTTTCACAAATTTTGTGATATTATAATCAAAATTTTATTTGGGTAGAAAATGACAAAGAAATGATTAGTCTGGAAAAAGTTTATATAAGTTACTTGAGTAGAAAATATGTAGTTGTATCAAGCATTTTATTGCACAATGATATTAAAAAATTTTATGATATCTCCTGTGACATCATATTTACTACTGACAATTTTTTTAACATAGATGAATTTAGCAAAATGGCGATAAATGCCAAGGCAATTTATTACAAGCCAAAATTTGGCTTTCTTGGGGATATTGAATTATTAAAGAGTTTTTGTAAAAAAAATAATATTATTTTTTTTGAAGATTTTACAGAAAATTTTTCTGCAAACAAGATAATTGATGGAAAAAGTTTGTATGCAGGGATGTTTGGAGATGTTTCCATTTGTCTGTTGGATGACACTTATTTCTATGCAACAGATGACGAAAAATTGGCAAAGTGTTTGTGTGCAGAGGCTTCCCCTCCTGGGGATTTGCAGAAAAAAAATTTAATTGATTTTCTTTTTGAAGCAGAAGAGCAAAAGCGAAGGAGACGCATAGCTGTGGCAAATTACATGACGCTTTTTGCCTATTTTGGGCTTTCTGCCTTTTTGAAACCTGTATGCGAGAGAGAAGGCGAAGTGGCAAGTTACCCCGTATTTGCTGTAATGGCAGAAAAATCAAGTGAGATTTTTCAATTTTTGATAAAAAAAGACATTCAAGTTGAATTATGGAATAATTTGTTGCTTCTTCCTACCAATGTAACAGAAGACGCAATGCGATGTATTATAGATTTAATTGCAAAATTTTATAAGGAGGATATTGTGTAATGTTTTTCCCATATTTTTTTGATCCAACATTTATTATTCTTTTGCCCGCAATTGTGCTTTCTATGTGGGCACAGTGGAAGGTGCATTCTGCTTTTAACACTTATAGTCGTGTCGCTGCACGAAATGGCGCTAGTGCAACACAAATTTGTAGAATGTTATTGGACAGAGCGGGGCTTAGTAGTGTGTCAATAGAGCATATCAATGGTGAATTAACTGATCATTATGATCCAAGAGCAAAGGTGCTTCGTCTTTCTTCTAGTGTGAATGGATATCCTAGCATTGCTGCAATTGGTGTTGCTGCCCACGAGACTGGACATGCAATCCAAGATAAAGAGGGGTACACTTTTCTCCGCTTAAGAAACGCTATTGCACCAGCTGTGCAGGTGTGCTCTTTTGCTTCCATGCCCCTACTCTTAATTGGGCTCTTGTTTGGTGCGCTTGGATTAGCACAGATTGGTATATTGTTATTCTGTGGCGTTCTTGTTTTTCAGCTTGTTACACTCCCAGTGGAGTTTGATGCGAGTGCTAGAGCGTTGAAAATGTTAAAAGAAACGGATACACTTTCTGGTGAAGAATTAGTTGGTGCTAAAAAAGTCCTTGATGCTGCGGCTTTGACCTATGTGGCTGCTGCACTTATGGCTGCTTTGCAGGTGCTTCGTTTGATTGCTATTGTAGGGATGTCATCTAGAAGAAGATAATTTTGAGGTGCACGATGCGAGGTTTAGAGGCAACTGTAAATTTATATAGTGAAGTAAAGGATGAGACAAAAGGTACTTTTGCTTCGGAAGCTTTGCGTCGTGTATATAATGACATTGCCACTAGTGATAGGCGACTGACTGCTACGCTACTTTATTGTGTGTTAAGGCGAGAAACACTTTGGAAAGCAGTGCTTCAAAAATACTGCAAAAGAAACATTGCTAGTCTTAATGTAGTTACGCGTAATGCATTGATGGTTGGTGTGGCAGGAATTTTTGAATTAAAGCATTTTGCGTTGCCAGTGTTGGTTAATGGGTTAGTTGGTGTTGTCAAGAATGCTGGACATCCTGAGGATGCGCCATTGGTGAATGCTGTTTTGCATACTGTGGAAGACGAAGGATATAAACTCTTAAAGCATTTGGAAAAAAGCTCAGAATTGAGTGATTCTGCACTTTTTTATGGTGTGCCTGGATGGGCAGCTGCTACGTGGGCAAGAGAATTAACAATGCCAGTGGCAAAAAAGCTTGTTACCAATATGGGGATGAAAAAGTATCTTTCCTTAAGGTTAGCGCCATATGTTGATAGAGATGAATATTTGAAAGAATTTAACTCTGAAGAAGAACGCCTTGCTTGGGCTTCACCGGATGTTTCTTGTTCTGTCCGCACAGCTTCAAATCCATTTCCTCTAGATCTGCCCGGTTTTAACAGAGGTGATATCATGCCACAGTCTGAGTCATCTATGCTTGTGCCTATTGCTTTGGCTGAAAGATTAGAGCAAAAGAGTGATATAACTGTCTTGGACATGTGTTGTGGCAGAGGTGTTAAAACTGCACAGCTTGCCTTACTTTTGCCAAACGCAAAGGTTATCGGATGGGATTTGAGTGAAGGTAAAATCCCATCCGCAGATGCTGAAATGGCAAGGCTACATGTAAAGGAACGTGTGTCATTACAGTGCGGTAATAGTTTACTTTTAAAAATGATGGATAGGCCAGATGCAATTTTGCTTGACGCACCCTGTAGCGGTAGTGGAACATGGGCCAGACATCCCGACTCAAAATGGAGACTTGAACCAAAAGATGTAAAGGAAAATGCCATCCTACAAAAGAAACTTTTAACACGAGCTTTTAGCCTTTTAAAGCCTGGAGGTTTTTTGCTTTACTCAACTTGTAGTCTGTTTCGTGCTGAAAATGAGGAAGTTGTTGCAGATTGTATTGCAAACTCAACAGAGATAGTGGAACTCCCACTGCGATTGAAAGAAAAATTTACTTCGCCTGCTAAACCTTATGGCACAGCAATATTTCCAGATTTGCCGTGGGTAGATGGTTTTTACATGGCGTTGTTTAAGAAAAAATAGATAGGAGATAGTTAAAATGGGAAATTATAAGGGGTTTGTTTCTGTTGTTTGTGTAATTGTTATGTTAATTTGTGGCTTTTTGGGAATAAAATCTATTTTTTATTCCAGTTCAAGCAATGTTGTGCCTGACGTAGTAGGTATGACATCTCAAGAGGCTATCACTGCTATGAAGGATGCAGGTTTTATGCCTTTTATAGACAAGGTTACTGCTTCTGCTCCAACTGATACTGTAGTGTCACAGAGTTTTGAAGCGGGGACAAAACAAGCTAAAGGCTCAACTGTCTATTTGAGAGTTAGTTTTGGTGGTTCTAGTATGGAAATTCCCGATGTAACTGGTATGAAGTTAGAAGATGCAGTAAAAACATTGCAAAACTTGGGATTAACAGTTGATGAGATTAGAAAAATACCCAACAAAGAGCATGTCGCCGGGTTTGTTTTTGCACAAAATCCTTCATCTCCACAAACAGTTGATACTGGAACAAAAATTACGCTTCTAGTTTCTTCAACAGGAGAGGGGGCTTCACTGATACAAATTCCAAATGTAATTGGCAAAACACAAGCCGAGGCTACAAAAGCGATTGAAGCAAGCGGATTAAAGCTTGGTGATGTGCAATTGAAACGCAGTGCAACGGTTACAGAGGGATGCGTAGTTAGCCAAACACCAAATGCTGGGCTTAGCGTCTCAACAGGGACTGCGGTTAGTATTTTCGTTTCTAGCACTGAAGCTGTTGATGACCTGTCTATAGAAAGAGAAAATTCTGCGCAGAAAACTGCTCCTATAAAGCGTGTTGTTGTAGAAAACAGAGAAGAAATAGAGAGAGAAGCTCAAGATGAAAATTTAGCAAGGAAGCCACAACTCAACAAGAAAACAAAGGAAGTAATAAAGCAGAAAACAGATGTAAATCAAAAGGTAGCTTCTAAAAAAGAGTTAGCTAAAAAACAAGAAACTGTCAAAGATAAGAAACAAAAAATAGCTGAAGATACTAAAACAAAAAAACAAGTAACACAAAAAACAGCTGATGCTAGCAAAATAACTGCAAAATCTGATGTGACCCAACAAGCCAAGAAAGGTACAGGGCAAATAACTCAGACCACAAAGCCGCAAGCTCAAGTTGCTTCACCTGCCGTTCAGCCTACTGTCCCCAAAAACGCAATAGAAGAAAAGAAACAAACGGCGGAACAACTTTCATACACTGGTAAAATTGCAAAGATACGTTACCAAACTCCACCAATTGCAGGGAATAATTTATCTTTGAAAATTGTTATAAACGATAATAATGGTACAAGGGTCTTGCGTGATGGAGTGGCACATAGTTTAGAGTATATATCAATGAATACAAGATACTATGGAACTGCGAAGGTAACTATATATTTAGGGGGAGAAGAGGTATGGCACGACAAATTCAATTAAAGGATAACAATAAAGGAACAGGAGTAATAATTGCTCCATCTCTTTTGTCTGCTGATGTGCTGGATATAGGCAGACACACAGATAAAATAATAGATAGCGCAGACTGGCTCCATATAGATATCATGGATGGACACTATGTCCCCAATCTTTCTTATGGTCCTTCACTCGTAAAAGCCTTGCGTAAAAGGTATCCTAACGCACTGCTTGATACACATATTATGGTTGAAGCTGCAGAGGATTTTATAGATTTATTTGCTGAAACGGGGACAGATGTGCTTACTGTTCATTACGAGGCTGCTCGTCATATTCACCGTGCAGTGCAAAGAATAAAAAATGCAGGACTTTATGCTGGAGTTGCAATAAATCCTGGTACATGTGCAAGCCTTTTAACACAGGTATTACCAAGCCTTGATTTAGTGCTTGTTATGAGTGTTAACCCAGGGTTCGGGGGACAGAGTTTCATAAAAGAAGCTTTAGATAATGTTCGTTTTCTAAAGAAATTCCGTGAAGAACATAATTTAAATTATGTTATTGAAATTGATGGTGGCGTTGGTGTTGGAAACATTACTGAAATAGTTGGAGCAGGAGTTGATGCTTTTGTCGCAGGAAGTGCTGTCTATGGTGCACAGGATCCCGCTGGTGCAGTTATTGCGTTAAAGGAAAAGGCGAACCACTATGGAATGGATGCAAAATTCTGAAACTGAAAATGTAGATAATATAGCACATACCGAACAGGCTGGAGAAGATTTTTCTAGGGGCACTGTTGATAAAAATGCTAGTGATATTGCAATTGATTTTGTACAGTTAGGGCAGCTATTGGAGTCTGCTAGGATTAAAGCTGGCATGACTAAAGAGCAGGTAATTGAGCAATTAAGAATCAAAGGTACTGTCCTTGATGCTATAGAAAAAGGTAATATTGCAGCAATGTCCTTGCCAAAAGCTTTTTTACGTGCTTTTTTGCGTGAATACTGTGCATTGTTGAGTGCAGAAAATGTATGGCGTGAGTATGACCGTATTATAACGGATGAGGCATTTGAGGTAAAAAATACTTATTCTACTTTTAATGAACACAAAAATGAACATAAATTTTACAGTGTAAGCATTTCGAGCAAGAAAAACCGAGCTTTTTTTATTTCATTTTTACTTATCATAATCTTATTGGCTATTTACTTTGTTTATCAGTTGCGTCGCGATATTGCTTCCCAAATTATTTCACCAGCTGAAATTGTAATGGGTCTTAATCCACTTGATAAAATGAAATCCGAAGACACCAAGGTGATTGAGCAAAAAGATAACTTTGAGTCTGAGGATGATGATAGCAAACCAACCGATGATATTCATCAGGTAGATAACGAAAGTATTCCACAGTCAAGTGATGATAATGCACAAACTGTGGATGAAAATGCAAGTAAAAAATTACCAACTGATTCTGCTTCATTTAAATGGCTTGACCAGGAGCAACAAAACAGAAATATAAGTGCAAAACCTGCTAGTTCTACTGTTACACAAAAAACAAGTGTTGTACCAAAGAGGAAGGAAGTAGTTGTGGTCAAAGCACTCAACGTACTTTGGATAAGGGTAACTACACCTAATAGGCGTATATTTCAAGGGTTAATGAAGAAAGGTGAGGTTAAAAACTTTGATGTTGAGTCGGTTCCTGTAATAATTCGTTATGGTAAAGGTAATAAGGCTTTAGTTACGTGGAATGGTGTTGAAAGTTTGGTGTCTCACGAAGCCACTCCTATTACTGTAAAATATACTTTAGAATCAAGATAATACACAAAAATAATGCTCATACAGAATGTATGAGCATTATTTTTTTATACAAAAGATTATTTTAAATAATTTTCAACTGCAGAAAGTGTTTCCCCTATACCAGAATGCAACACGATGTCAGCTAAATAGTCAAAAGTTGTTGCATCTCTATTTATGATAATTAGCGAACAACCTTTGTTCTTTGCTATTTGTGGAAATATATTTGCGGGGCTTACGGTGAGAGAAGAACCTAATACTATCATTGTTTTTGCGTGTTCGGTCAAGTTTCCTGCGAGAGTAAAATCTTTTTGAGGTAATGATTCGCCAAAAAGCACTATTGATGTTCTAAGGTGGCCGCCACATTTTTTGCAGGGAGTACCGTTGACAAAATTTTGAACAGTATCCTTTGCTCCACATCTATGGCAAAAAATTGGCTCTAGTCCACCGTGCAACTCTGCAATTGTTTTGCTTCCTGCGGCTTGGTGTAGTCCATCTATGTTTTGTGTAATAACGCCGTTTACAAGCTTATTTGCTTCCCACTTTGCCACCAGTTGGTGTCCAATGTTTGGTTTTACATTTTCCGGTACCATCAGACGTGCTTTGTAAAATTCAAGAAATTCTTCGTAGTTGTATTCAAGACAATCAACAGAACAATATCTGCTAGGATCATGCTGTTTCCATAGTCCATTTTTGGAACGAAAATCTGCTAAGCCGGATTCTGTTGATAACCCTGCACCAGAGAAAACAACGCAATTGCCCTTGTGTAGTAGCTCTGCAATCTTTTGAGCCAGCTCTTGTTCTTTCTTTGATAACATTGAGTATCCTCCTCAAAACTGTTTGTCTAATTCTATCATATGAAATCGCAAATATCATTCAAACTTTCTAAAAAAATAATTTATGTTATAAAAAACTCTTGAAATTTTGCTTAAATAGGTATATAAAATACAAAAATTGACAAAAATCAATTTTTTAGCAAAATAATTTTAAAATTTTTTGCAAAGAGGTGGAAAAATGGCTGAATATGAAAAAAATAATCACAATACGCCAAATGTGAGAAAAAACTACGCAACAATGCAAGAAATCTATGGTACGTTAGTTTTTAGCAAGTCGGAAATGAAACAACGCTTGCCCAAAGAGGTTCTTACCCATCTTGAAGAGGTAATTGAAGGAAAAGCAACTTTGTCTTCAGCAGAAGCAGATATAATTGCTCTTGCGATGAAAGAGTGGGCAATCTCTAAAGGAGCTGACCACTTTGCTCATTGGTTTCATCCGATGACAGAGCTCACAGCAGAAAAGCATACTGCCTTCTTAAACTCAACTTCAGGTAACCCTATCAATATTTTTTCAGGCAAAGACCTAACGTATTCTGAACCTGATGCTTCATCTTTTCCCAGTGGTGGGACAAGAAGTACGTTTGAAAGTAGAGGAAATTCATATTGGGATCCAAGCAGTCCAGCTTTTATTATAAGATCTAAAAAAGGTGGCACGATGTGTATTCCATCTGTGTTTAAATCATACAGTGGCACACCGTTAGATTTAAAAAGCTATTTAATTCGTTCAACTGATGCAGTAGAAAGCAGAGCACTCAAATTACTTAAACTGTTTGGCAATAGAGGGGTTAAAAAAGTTTATGCCACACTAGGCGGTGAGCAAGAATTCTTTGTGCTAGACCGTGAAAAGGCACAAAAGAGACCCGATATTCGCTATTGCGGAAGAACCTTGCTTGGATCCCCCCCCCCATGTGATCAAAAAATGGAATCTCACTATTTAGGCTCCATTCCTACAAGAGTGCTTACGTACATGGAGGATGTGCAGAGAGATCTTGCACGTCTTGGTGTCGATGTGGCTACACGACACAATGAGGCGGCACGTTGTCAATTTGAATTTGCTCCTTTGTATAGTCTTGCTAACCTTGCATGTGACCAAAATCAGATTATTATGGAGACTATGAGAAAAATGGCTGCTCCACATAATTTGCGTTTACTTTTTGGCGAAAAACCATTTAATGGACTGAATGGCAGTGGTAAGCATGTTAATTTTTCTTTGACGGATAATGAAGGAAGAAATCTACTAAAGCCATCTTCCAATTACAGAAAAAATATTGTATTTCTATCGTTTCTTTCTGCATTTTTGCTTGGTGCTTCCCGTTATTACAAGTTGTTGTTGGCTAGTGTGTCTACAGCAGGCAACCTATATCGTCTCGGTGGAGATGAGGCACCACCGTTTATTCCAAGCATATTTCTTGGAAGTGTTGTTACATCTATGCTCAAGAATATCGAAAAGGATGGTTCTAATCTTTCTGCACCAAATGCACTTTTTGACCTAGGGGATAGAAATCGCACGAGTCCATTAGCCTTTACTGGAGATAAATTTGAATTTAGAGCGCCAGGGGCAAGCCAATCAATGGCTGTTCCTGCAATGGCAATATTTGCAATTTGGGCAGCAGGCTTGGATGAATTTATGGATATGCTTCGTAGCGAGTTAAAGAAAAAATCTGTTGATCCAATGAAAGCTGCCACTAGGACAATTAAAAAGTCGCAAGAAGTTTACAAACATATTCTTTTTGAAGGGGATGCCTATTCAAAAGAATGGCAAGAGGAGGCTCATCGTCGTGGTCTTGATAATGTAACCTCAATTCCTCAAGGGCTTGAATGTTTTAAAGATGCAGAAATAATTGCCATGCTGACTAAAATTGGTGTATGTGATGCCGTTGAAGCTGATGTCTTTGCACAAACAAGAACAGAAATGTTTGTTAAATCAATTGAAATCGAAATGGCAGTCTTGCGTGAAATGTTATGGGAAGGTGTTATCCCCTCCATTGGTAAGCAACTTTTAGATTACGCTAGCGAAGATGAATTGTTAAAGAAATTTACCACTACGAAAAATAGTAGTAACAAAAGAATACTGACAATTTTGGCCAATGCCAATGTGTCTCTCATGGAGCTTGCAGAAAAGCTCGATGATCTAAAATTAGAAGCGGTAAACTTATCACTCTATAAGCATGCGAATTTTCTATTTAAGAAAGCTGTCCCATTAATGGCTAAAATTAGAAAAATAGCGGATGAAGCAGAGGTATATATATCTAAAGATAATATGGCTTATCCAAACTACAGAGAATTGCTTTCGCTTGCATAGAAGAAAAAAGCAGAGCGTATATATGGTTTATGACCATATATACGCTCTATATTTTTTTATGTATTACATATTTTTCAACTCTCTACGAAATACTTTTCCAGCTGGTGAAAGTGGAAAACTTTCGAGGAAAACGACCTTTCTAGGTGTTTTATAATGAGAGAGTTGTGTTTTTGCAAAGCGAATAATCTCATTTTCAGTTGCCTCAGCTCCTGGTTTTAAGATTACAAAGGCTTTAACTATTTCTCCTGTGATTGTATTCTTCTCTCCAACACATACTGCTGAAGCGATTGCAGGGTGCTGCGTTAAAACATTTTCAACTTCTTGAGGATAAACATTAAAACCGCCAACGATGATTATGTCTGTTGCACGATCTACGATGGTAATGAAACCTGCATCATCTATACGAACTATATCTCCTGTATTGAACCAGCCATCCTTGAAACGTTCACGTGTGTTTTCTTCATCACGATAATATGATTTTGCAACAGAATCACCACGTAACCAAAGAACACCTTCATCGTGTATATTTAATTCGTTACCCTCGGTATCTCTTATTGAGATTTCCAAAAATGAGAATGGTTGACCGACAGTGCCAAGGCGTTTCTTGTCGCCATCTCCGCCAACAGAAACTATTGGAGAACATTCTGTTAGACCGTAGCCCTCAAGAATACCACAACCTAGATACTCTTTGCTTTTCTCCTCCATTCCAATATCTAGCTTATCTCCACCAGAAATCACATAGTGAATGTTGCTTAATTTTTTCTTTTTCTTTTCTAATGTGGAAAGTAAGAAAGATAACATAGTTGGCACAATAATGAAGAAATTGGCACCACTAGCCTCTAGTTGTTCAACTGTTTTATCAACTGGAATGAATTTTGGAATAGCAACTGTAGGATATCCATAAAGAAGAGGTAGTATAAAACCAACGTCTAGGCCAAAAGTGTGAAAGTTTGGTAGAATCCAAAGAAAAATAAGCTTGTCATTTATGAATCCATCTATCCTCTCTGCAGGACCACAGCAGTCACAAATTATGTTTCTGTGTGTAAGTGGAACAAACTTTGGTAGCCCAGAAGATCCGCTAGTAGAAAAGATAACGGCAGTATCACGTGTATCAGGTATGCCCTGTCTAACTGTGAATTGCTCTTTGGGTAAACCGTAAAGTGGAACAGGAATAAATGGAACTTCCTTTGAAATTTTATATGCTCGTGGCATATTTTCTTCAATTGTAAAAACACAAGAGACATCCAGATTTTGTATCGTGTTTGATAATTGTATGTCGCCGGCTCTTGCGTTTTGAGGGCATATAGTGCCGCCTAGCAACCATGTAGCGAAGGTAATTGCAGCCATAGATGGACAGTTTGGAAGCAGAACAACACATCTGTTTCCTTCTTTAAATCCAGCTTCTTTTAGATAATTTTTGTAAGAAGAAACCAAATCAGCAAAAGTTGCAGCAGTTATCCATTCACCTTGCCACCATAGACATTTTGAACCTAATTTTTCTCTCCAAATTAGCGAGACAGCTTCTTCAAGTCTCATACCTAGGTGCTCTTTGTAGAAAGTCCTCATATCACGGAGTGAAGTTGTTGGGGAAGTTTCCTGTGATTTCTCTAATTGGCGAATATCAATTTTTCGAAGCTCACGACGCAAAACCTTTCCTGCCGGTGAAAGTGGGAAACTGTCAACAAAACCAATTTTTCTTGGAACTTTGTAGTGTGAAAGGTGTTCCTTGGAAAATTTCATAAGCTCTTTTGCAGTTACAGACGCGTTTGGTTTTAGAATGATAAAAGCTTTTACAATTTCACCTGTTACGGAATTTTTTTCTCCAACGCACACGGCTTGTGCAACGGCAGGATGTTGTATCAAGACGGATTCAACCTCTTGTGGATATACGTTAAAGCCACCGACAATTATTATGTCGGTTGCTCTGTCAACAACTGATATATACCCCTCGTTATCAATACGAACAACATCGCCTGTATTAAACCAGCCATCCTTAAAACGCTCGAGTGTGTTCTTTTCATCACGGAAATACGATTTTACAATGGAAGGTCCTCTTAACCAAAGAACTCCCTCATCATGCAAGTCTAATTTATTGCCATCTCTATCTCTGACTTCTACCTCTATGTTTGAAAGTGCCCTGCCAATTGTTCCTAGTTTTCTTTTTGCAAGACTTTCTGCTACAGCAACAGTTGGTGAACATTCAGTAAGCCCATAACCCTCTACAATTCTGCAACCAAGATACTCTGCACATTTATCGTCAAGTGCGGTATTAAGTTTATCTCCACCTGCAATAATGAAATTTATGCCGGTGAGCTTTAGGTTAGCTTTTTCTAGTGCACTAACGATGAAAGCCAAAATAGTGGGGACAACAATTAAAAAGTTTGCCCCGCTTTCTTGAAGTGTCTTTATTGTATTGGTAACTGGAACAAAATTTGGCACAACGACAGTTGGTAGTCCATAAAGAAATGGAATGATGCAGCCTATGTTTAAACCGTATGTGTGAAAATTTGGTAATATAAAAAGAAATATATTGTCATTTAGAAAAAAATCATCAAAATGCAATACTTGCCCTGCACCGTTTGCAATAATATTACTGTGAGTTAACGGGACAGCTTTAGGTAAACCGGAAGTGCCGCTGGTTGAGAAAATGACCGCTATATCACGTGGTTCTGGCGTTCCAATTCTAGATTGCCATTCAGCTTCTGTTTGCCCGAAAAGTGGAACGGGAACTATTGGTATTCGTTGTGCAAGTTCTCCAGCCTTTACTGCGTTTTCCTCGGTCGTGACTACGAATGCCACATCAAGTTTCTTTATTGTGTCAACAAGTTGAGCAACGCCTGCTCGTGCATTTAATGGACATATAGCCCCGCCTAGCTCCCAAGTTGCAAACATAATGGCAATGAAAGAAGGGCAATTTGGCAAAAGAATAGCAATTCTTTGTCCTTCGGTAAAACCACAGTCAGCAAATTTTTGCTTGTAAAATTCAATTAGTGGAAGCAATTCTCCATGTGTTAGCCACTGCCCCTGCCACCAAAGGTTTTTCTTATTTTTACTGTCTTTCCAAATTATTTTTACAGCTTCTTCAATGCGAAGATTAGGATGATCAATGTAAAAGGTTTTCATATCGTTCATAATGCTATACTCCTTGTATGTGTTTTATCTCGTTAATATCTTTAATTTTCTTTGAAAGACAGGAATAGACTGTTCCACCCTTATGAGTGAAAAAGCCTTGTCAAGTGGTGCGTGTGTCCTTTGATTGATGGAAATTACCCCTGACATAAGGGGAATATATCTCATGGACATAATAGTGTGTCGTAACGATTCCCCGCGGAAGCTAGTTGCTTTTTCAAACATCTGTGCAAGAAATAAAACAGAATCATAAGCCATAACTGAATCAATTAAGCTCACAGGAGCTACAGTTTTTCCAAATTTTGATTCAAACTCTGACACAAAGGATGCTAGTGCTTCGTCCAAATCTGTTACTTCATTTAGCCACCATGAGTTTGTTAAATTCATGGTGTTAGCTTGTTTGCTATCATAATCAAGTGAAACAATTGGAGAATCTAGGCGAGGTGAAGTACGTAGGTGACTTGCTATTCTATATTTGGTGTCCTGCCCAATGACAATTATTACACTTGGTCTTGTTGACTGCAATTTTTCAATAATGCCTTGCATATTTGTTTCGCTTGTGTTGAGGTATGATTTGCAAACTACGCGACCGCCGAAAGATCTAATCCATTTTTTTGCACTACGTTCGATATCTAACGCTACTTCGTCATTTAAATCTGTGATAATTCCAATGCGACGCTTTCTTAAACCTTGAGTAGCAAAATATGCCAAAACCTTGCCTTTTGAATTAGAACTGTTTGAGAGCAGAAAAGTGTATGGTGCAGGAATAGAGCCAAATTTTGTTGCTTCCTTCTTTGGTAAAGATTGCCCTGTGAAAAATAATGGTAATTCAAGTTCATTTGCAATTTTTGAAATACGTTCAGATGCAGTACCACCAATGGCGACAATTGCAAGGGCGGAAGATTTTTGCAAAATTCGTTTTACACGTGCTATACTTTTTCCGTCTTGAGTCGGAGAATTAATTCCTAATACCTTTAGGCGATAGCCATCATGGAATTTCAGTTGAAGATTAACCTTTTCAGCAGCCATTTGAGCTGATTTTAAGAAAAGATATGAGGTATTGCTTTCCTTGTGTGATAGGGGCAACATAAATGCCACTGTTAATTCGCCGTTCTCAGGTTTTCTCAAGCTTTCAGCATGATACACTATTAGTCCAAGCGCAATAAATAAAAGTGCAATGATGAATATACTTTTTGCACTATTTTTTACTGGATTAGTATTGCTTCTAGGTGTAAATGAACGGACATTATGTAATCTCCCCGGTTCTGCAAACCATGTAACGCCGTCATCGCAAGTCACAGCAATGGCAGAGTTGACGATGTCTATTGCATTATCTGCATCTTCATCTGAAAAATTAAAAATACTGATTAAGCGTTCTCTGTCATTTGTTGTAATATAAGGTACATTGGGAGAGACACGACGAAGTTTCTGCAGAAGATAACGAAGAACAAGCGTGACACAAAATATTTCATGCTCCTGTCCAGTACACTCAAACTCAAGCATTTGAGATAGTCTGTCTGGATCAGAGAGTATGTTCCAACTATACTTCTTTGTTAATTCAATTGTGGATTCTTTAACATTCATTTTAATAATTCTCATCTAGTAATAAAATTCGATTGATTATAGCACAAAACAAAAAACTTGTGGTATTATTTTAAAAGTTTTGAATTATGAGGTAAGACTATGTTGGAAGGTTTATTAAAGTTAGCAATAAAAAATAATGCAACAGACATTCATCTAACTGATGATAATCCTGTTTCGCTTCGTATAGCTGGGAAAATAGAAAAAATTTCGTTTAATAAAGAGGTGGAAGAAAATTTTTGGAAAGAACTGGAAACGAAATTTCCTTTTAATATACATGAAAAAGATTTTTCGTGCACAACTAAAGAGGGAATTCGGTTACGTTGTAATTATTTCCTTTCTAATGGTAGAAAGTCCATTGCAATACGCGTATTACCAAGCTATGTGCCAAGTGTAGCGGAGCTTTCATTATCTCCTGCATTTAACAAAATTGCAATGGAGCGTCATGGACTTATTCTAGTAAGTGGAGATGTAGGTAGTGGTAAGAGCACGACCATGGCAGCTATGATAGAAGAAATCAATAGCACAAGGGCGTGCCACATTGTAACAATAGAAGATCCGATAGAATATATTTTTAATGAGAAAAAATCAATTATTCACCAGCGTGAAATAGGGCGGGATACTGCAAATTTTGCGGCTGCTACTGTTGCAGCTTTAAGACAGGATGCAGATGTGATTATGATTGGAGAAATTAGAGACGAGGCGACCGCTGAAGCAGCACTTATAGCGGCAGAAACAGGCAGACTTGTTTTTGCTACATTACATGCTTCGAGTGCAATAGGAGTTCCCAAGAGATTTAGTGAGCTTTTTGCAAACAAATCCAGTGCAAGATGCCGTTTAGCCAGAAGTTTTACCGCAATAATCTATCAAAAGATGCTTTATGACGGAGTGCAAAGGCCTCATGCTGTAACAGAGCTTTTGCTGCATACAAAGGCAGTAGAAAATTGCATAATTGACGACAAGGAAGCTTCACTACAAGATGCCCTTGCAAGTGGGGGAGAATTAGGAATGTTCACTCAGCAACAAGACCTAGCAAGGCTAGTAAGTAAATTTGGAAAATTGACAGACTAAAAGCTAGTGATGCAAAAATTTACAATAAAAATTTTAACAAAAATAAAACCTCTTGTAAGGAAAAACACAAAAGATGCTTTTTTTCTGTTTGAAGCAATTATTACGATATCTATGTTTTTCAGTATTATCATTATAATTTTTAATGTAATAAATTTTTCCAATCACGGTTTTGAGAGGAATTTGCTGCATTTTCGTTCAATTTGCCAAACGTCAGATTTTTACAACGAAAATTTGAATAATGTTGGCCATACTGGTGAGAGTGTATCCTTTGGCGGAGTTAGTTTTGTAAAGGTGCCTGTTACTACGGATGTAGGGACAAAATATGTTTTTATCAAAAAATAGCTCTCACAAAGCCTTTACAATGCTTGAGGTTCTCCTTGCATTTGCTATAGTGTTACCAGCTTTGCTCATTGTCTCCCGTGCTGCCGTTATGGTTTCAGACTCATATTGGCGAATGTTGGACAGACGAATTGCAATAAGCCGTGCGAATTCCGTTTTTGCATTATTAAAGGAGCCACTGTATCATACTGGATTTGCAATGCAGACTGGCAATGAATTTTGTAATCAGTTTTACTCATCAATAACAGAACCATTTTCTTGGAAGTGTGCAATATCCTGTCCAACAAGGGAAAAGATTAGAATTTTTTATGCTGTTCCTCTGTATACCTTAGTAAAAAATAATATAACTACCGAAAGCAATTCCTGCGATGTTGATTTCACTTCAATAATAGATGCAAATCAGTTTTCTGTTTCTGCATATAGCATAAAGTCGTATGTTGTCTTAAAATCTGCAAATATTGAAAATAAAGTTTTTCGTATTGTTAGCGCAAAGAGTAATTACATACGAGTGACAAGTCAAACTGACAGTAGTTACTCTATCGCTAAAAATGATATGGTTATGGGAATACGTGCTATTGAAGCAAGTGTTGATAATGGAATATTTTACACAAATGATTTCCGCACAAGTGGTGTCCAGCCAAGAATTGACGGGATTTGGAAAATTCATTTTACCCACGATGTAGCTAAAAAAAATGTGACAGTTACTCTAATTGCAACTAGTGATAGAGAGTGTGACACACCCAGAGTTGAGGGAAAAGAAATTTTACCTAGCGATTTGACAGATGTGTTGCCATCACTTTTAGCAAAAACAAAAAGAAACTTCTTTTGTTACAAAAGAAGTTTCTTTCTTGCTAATCTCAATTGATTGAGTGCAATGGGAAATTAAAATGTAAACCCTTCTCCGAAGTCTAGCACCTTAACTTCAGTGCTTAAATTTGCATCTATTACTAACCTTGCAAATTCATCTGGAGCTTGTGTAATTTGTGCAAATGTATTGTAGTGCATTGGAACAGCAATAGTAGGCATTATGAAAGAAACTGCCCTCACAGCGTCATTCACGTCCATTGTGTAGTATCCACCTATTGGCAAACATGCAACGTCGATTTTTTCATTTTCTAGGAGCATCATGTCTGCTATTAGTGCTGTGTCACCTGCATGGTATATTTTTTTATCATCTATGGTTAAAACAAAACCGCAGGACTCACCACACGGCAAATTTTGTTCTGTGCTAAGGGAGTTTGAATGTTTAGCACTTGTCATACGAACTGTGCCGAAATTAAATTTGGCAACACCAAATTGCATTCCAATGGCATTCACACTGTTTTTTGAAAGCCAAGCGGCTAATTCCATGTTCGTGTAAACAGTCGCGCCTGTGTTTCGGGCAATCTGTAATGTATCACCAAGATGGTCACCATGACCATGTGTTACAAAAATTGCATCAAGTTTTTTGAAGTCTTTTGCTTTAATTGGACTTGAAATAAGGAATGGATCAAAAAGAGCAGAAAAATTTATAGTTTCAAGCAAAAAAGCACTATGCCCAAGATAAGTTAATTTGCTCATGTAGAACACCTCTCAATATCAGCGTAATTTATGTTAGCATTTTTTCATAAATTTGAATTAATGTCAAATTTTTTATAAAAAAGGAAATTTTTAATTTACATTAAAATAATTTTTGTTGTATAATGTGACTATATTAGATAGAACAAAATTATGGAGGCGATACCATGGCAACGATAAGACCCTATAGTTTAGCATCTGATCTAGACATATACTTCTTCAAAGAAGGAACGCACATGAGGATTTATGACTTCCTCGGTGCACATTATGTTAAGAACAAAGATGTTAATGGCACACTTTTTGCGGTTTGGGCACCAAATGCAGAGGAAGTTTTTGTTGAAGGTGATTTCAACGGGTGGGATAAATTCAGCTTAAAAATGTTCCCACGTCTTGATTCATCTGGTATTTGGGAGGGGCTTGTTGACGGGGACCTTCGTGGTCAAAACTACAAGTATGTTATTAGAACAAAAAATAATCAAATCCTAGAAAAGTTTGACCCAGTTGCTTTTCGCTCAGAGATTCCAAGTGGTAGTTCAGGAAATGCAGCACTCGTTCAAGATCTAAATTTCAAATGGACAGATGATGACTTTATGAAAAATGTTCGTCCAACTGTCAATGCATTAAATCGTCCACAATCAATTTACGAATTGCACCTTGGTTCATGGCGTCGTACACTTGAAAATACCTGTATTCCTTACAAAGATATTACAAAAATGCTTCCTCAGTACTTGCAGGAGCAAGGTTTTACACATGTTGAAATTATGCCTGTTATGGAGCATCCTTTCTATGGTTCTTGGGGGTACCAGACAAGTGGTTATTTTGCTCCTACAACACGCTACGGTTTGCCAGAAGATTTTGCAGAACTAGTGAATGCACTTCACAACGCTGGAATTGCTGTTATTCTTGACTGGGTTCCAGCGCACTTTCCGATGGATTCTTGGGGACTCTACCGTTTTGATGGAACTGCACTTTATGAACACGAAGATCCACGCAAGGGCTTTCATCCAGACTGGAAGAGTGCGATATTCAATTTTAGCCGTTATGAAGTAAAGGCATTTTTGATTTCTTCTGCTAATTTCTGGATAGATAAATATCACGTTGACGGTCTTCGTATTGATGCTGTTGCTTCCATGCTTTACCTTGACTATTCACGTCAGCCGGGCGAATGGATTCCAAACCAGTTTGGTGGACACGAGAATCTTGAAGCAATAGACTTCCTGCATCACTTGAACTGTGCTCTTTATGGTGCAAACCCAGGAATTTCTGTAACAGCAGAAGAATCCACAGCATGGCCAGGTGTTACAACACCTGTTTACCTTGGTGGTTTAGGCTTCGGTTATAAATGGAATATGGGTTGGATGCATGACTTTCTTGGCTACATTTCATTAGACCCAGTTTATCGTAAATATCATCAGGACCAAATGACCTTTGGTATTTGGTATGCTTGGAGTGAAAACTTCACCTTGCCACTTTCACACGATGAAGTTGTTTATGGTAAATGCTCACTCTTTAACAAAATGCCAGGTGACTATTGGCAGAAATGTGCATCACTTCGTTTGACATTCGGATTTATGTTCTGTCATCCAGGCAAGAAACTTATCTTCATGGGTGGTGAATTTGGTCAGGAAAGAGAGTGGAATCATGAGATGAGTCTTGATTGGCACTTGTTCCAAGATTGGGGGCATGATGGAATAAACCGCTGGTTCCGTGATATTAACCATTTCTACAAGAATAATTCACCTCTTTGGGAACTTGACCAGACGTCAAATTGTTTCCGTTGGATAGACATTAACGATAGGGATCAGTCCATTGCTTCAATGGTGAGATATGACAGTAAAGGCAATAAGATAGTTGCGATTTTCAACTTTACGCCGGTGCCACGTTATGACTATAGAGTTGGTTTACCAGATGCTGGTTATTGGAAAGAAGTATTAAACAGTGACGCTGCTATCTATGGCGGTAGTGGAATGGGTAATTGTGGTGGAGTTTACACAGAGGATTATGCAATTCATGGCTTTAACCAGTCTGCACGCTTCACCTTACCACCGCTTGGTTGCCTTATATTAAAAAGCGAAGATTAACTTTAGCCTTAAGTGTCGTGCTTAGCACGACTAACATAAACGGAGTAACAAAGTTGTTCCTTAAACAAAAATTTACAAGGAATTGCAGGCAAATATGCAATTCCTTGTTTTATTTGGCTATATGTGGAGGTAATACGCATTTGTGTTAGCATAAAATTTGAGGTAAATGTGTTTTTTAATTTAAAAAACACTAGATATAGAAAATTTTATCTTGATAAACGCTAAATGTAGTGATATAATTTCGACACTTAATTGACAGGAGAAAATAATTTTGAATTGTTTGTATTGTAATGCAACGGAAACTAAAGTTATAGAAACACGTTTGGTAGATAATGGACTAGTAAACCGTCGGCGTCGTGTTTGTCCGAAATGTGGCGCCCGTTTTACTACTTATGAACGTTATGAACAACAAACGCCTTGGATAATAAAAAAGGATGGCTCTCGACAGCAGTTTAATCGCGACAAATTATTGCGCAGTATGCAAAGTGCTTGCACAAAATTGCCAGTGCCACTTGAGAGGTTAGAAGCTGCACGGGAAAATATTGAACAAACCTTGACTAAGATGGGTGGAGAAATAAAAAGCTCCACTATTGGTGAGATGGTTTCTGAAGAGTTGAAAAAAATCAATCATGTTGCATATGTCCGTTTTGCATCTGTGTATCGTGAATTTACAGACTTGCGTGGCTTTACAGAAGAAATTGAAAAACTAAGGAATTTTTGAATATAGAAATTAAGGGGGAAAAAGACGTGAAAATTAAAAGACTTACAAAACAATCTACATTGTTTAATTCAGGAAGGGATATTGGTGAATCAACAGATCTTGCTCTTATGGTTGATGCCCTTGCTCATGAAGAGCGTTCTGCTTGGGACGCCTCACGCATTTGTGATGCACTTATTTCTGAAACAGGAATTGATCCTACTACAGCAGAAAGTATTGCACTTGAGGTGGAGGAGGATTTGCTAAAGTATGGCAGAGAGAATGTAACGACAAGCCTCATTCGTGAAATGGTCAATGTGTTACTGTTTAAGCGTGGACTTACTGCAAAGCTTACAGATCACTCTCGTATTGGACTTCCAATTCATGACCTCGAAACAATGATATTTAATAAGAACAAAGAGAATTCCAACATTAGCCACAACCCTGAATCAATAAACCTTAGTGTTGCTGAACTTGTTTTAAAGGAATATGCACTCTCTAAGGTTTTTTCCAAAGATGTTGCTACTGCTCATTTGGCTGGTGACATTCACCTTCACGATTTAGGAATGGTGGATAGGCCATATTGTAGTGGACAAAGTGTGGCTTATGTTGCTAGATTTGGTATAAATATTCCTTCCATTACAAGCGTTTCTGCTCCGGCAAAGCACGCGGATGTCCTACTTGCCCACATGCTTAAGATGACGAGTGTGTTACAAAATCATTTTGCTGGTGCAATTGGTTGGGACGCTGTAAATATGTATTTTGCCCCTTACACTGTTGGGTGGAAATATGAACAATATGTTCAGCTTGCACAACAACTCATATTTGAATTTAACCAGCTTGCTGGTGGCAGAGGGGGTCAGGTTGCTTTTACGGATATAAACCTTTATTATGAGATTCCTAATCACTTCCGTGATGTTCCAGCAATAGGGCCTGGAGGTAAATTTACTGGTAAAACCTATGCAGATTACGACAAAGAATCAAAAATGTTCCTTTCTGCACTTTTTGATGTATATCTTCAGGGTGACAGTAGGAAACAGCCATTTTTCTTCCCTAAACCATTGTTGCATATTACAGATTATTTCTTTAAAGAAGAAGGTTGGCAGGAGTGCCTATATAAGGCCGCTTTCCTTTCAAGCGAAATGGGAAATACCTATTATATTTTTGACCGTGGTGGTGTGGCAAAACTTTCTGAATGTTGTCGCTTATCATTTGAACTGACGCCTGAAGATTTAAACGAGGCAAAACATCCGTGGAAAATGCGCCATTGTGCTTTGCAAAACATTACAATAAACCTGCCACGCATTGCATACAGGGCGAATGGTGACAAAGAATTACTTTTTGATTTGCTCAATGAAGAAATGGAACTAGTTGCAAAAGCGCACATGCAAAAACGCGAATTTTTGAAGCAAATTCTTGACTTGGGAACAGATGGTCCACTTGCCGCACTTTGTGTTTCAGGTGACGAAGAGCCATATTTGCGCTTCAGAAAGGCAAGTCACTTAATTGGCATTTTGGGATTAAACGAGATGGTGCAAGCAGTTACCGGGAGCCAACTCCACGAAACTGACGAAGCTCATCAGTTAGGTATGGCTGTCATACAATACATGGACTTAAAGTGCCAAGAACTTAGTGAAAGGCATGGTGTCAAAATTATTCTTGAGCAAACTCCAGCAGAAAGCACAGCACTTCGCTTTGCTAAACTTGATCTGAAATTAATGCCAGACGTAGCGCGAAAATATGTCAAGGGACATATTGATACAGGTGAAATTTACTACACAAATAGCACACAACTCAATTATCAACTTGCTCAGGATCCAATAGAAAAAGTGTTCCGTGAGGGGGCATTCCACCCAATGATAAAGGCTGGTTCCATTACACATGTTTGGTGTGGTGAAAAGAAGCCTGATCCTGACGCACTTGTTTCTTTTGTGAAAAAAGTCTTTGAGAAAAGTGAAAACGCACAAATCGCCTTTAGCCCTGAATTTACTGTGTGTAACGATTGCGATCATATTGAACGTGGTCTTTTGAATGAGTGTACAACATGCGGTTCGCATAATGTCGATGGTATAACAAGAATAACAGGCTACTTTACAAAAACAAGCAGTTGGAATGCTGGAAAACGTGGCGAATTGAAGGATCGTTACAGGAAATCTGTTTTGTCCAATTAATTTTATGCTAGACGATTTTCAAATTGTTGCCTACATAAGAACTTCATTTCTTGATTGGAAGGCACATGTTGTTTCAACCGTTTTTACACCATTTTGCAACTTTGCCTGTCCGTGGTGCAACAATGGTGATATTGTAACTTCTAAAAATTCACTTTGTTCAAACAGTGAAATATTGGTAGACTTGGCGAGAAGAAAAGATTTTTTAGATGGTGTTTGCGTCAGTGGAGGAGAACCGACATTACAAAAGGATTTACCTTGCTTTTTACATGAAATAAAAACACTTGGACTTGCTACAAAGCTTGACACTAATGGAACAAATCCAGAAATTTTGCAAAATTTGTTAGATAATAAGCTAATAGATTTTGTGGCTATGGATATAAAAGCACCGCTAAATGAGAAAAAATATTCAAACTTGGCAGGAAGACCTGTTACTCAAGATATCTTAAACAAAATTACTTGCACGATAAAGATCTTAAAAAAAATTCCACATGAGTTTAGGACTACATATGTTCCTTCATTGCATGCAATTCACGATTTGCAAGAAATTGAGCAATTTTTAGATGATGAATCTTGGGTGATTCAATGTTTTAAGCCGTTGAACACGCTGGATAAAACATTTATGCAGCAAAGTGAAGCAAAAAAAGAAGTGTTATTAAAATATTTTCCACATGTGGCAATAAGAGGATAAAAAAGCCCACGCAAATTATTTGCGCGGGCTTTTTGTTTCGTAGTAATTTTATTTATTTTTCAATGTCCTTTTTAACAGTGCTTGGCATCCTTGCTCAATTTCGGAATAAGCAGTTGCGAAATCACCACTATACCAAGGGTCGCTGATATCTCTTGTGCCTAGCAATTTTT
>JAZLJR010000032.1:0-10388 GCA_045617925.1 Synergistaceae bacterium | reverse complement strand
AGAAAACCAAAAGAACCAACCATTACTGATATTGAGGAACGCCTGACAGCATTTTCCGCACAAGCAGTAGTTGAAGCACAAAAGGCTATTGCACAATATGGAATTGAGGACGGTCTATCAAAGATAAACGACTATTGGGCTCAAAGGTCTTACGACACAATATATGACCCAATAGAACTAAAGCTCAGTGTTGTGGATTCTAAAAATATATTTAAGCTTACCTACATAATAGATAAAGAAACCCCTTCCATCTATGTTACAGTTATACACAGAGCATCTGGCAAAAATTCAAGCCGCCATGCCGGACTTAACCCACCTGACCTCGCTCCAAAAAAACCAGATAGCAAAGCACAGGCTCGCTCTTCACTTAATTTACTTGGTTTTTCTTTAGCAGAAAAAAGATCAAACGGTTACCTCACAGTTGCAGAAGTTGAGGAAGGCACAGCTGCTTATTATGTCGGACTACGTGCAGGAACTCCTATTGTAGCTATTGACGGCAACAAGACAACACAAATGATGCATGACCAAATGCAAGCCTATGTCATGAAACGTGCCGAAACAGGCAACACCATCAAGGTGCAGTTCATGACAAATGGCGGAGTGTTAAAAACAGTAGTACTCAAACCACAGTTGTAAAATATAGAATAACAAAAAAGCCACCCAAAACGGGTGGCTTTTTTTGTTGCCTTGAATTGTTTATTTAAGTTTTCTTTCCTGCTTGCCATAATGTGTGTGGAGCAGATGATGCGATTTTTCACCAAGAGGAGCTCCAAGCCAGTTTTTATAAAGTGCTTGGACATCTGGGTTATTATGGCTCTGACGAAGGACATTTCTTTCATCTGCTGTGTAGGTAGCAGCTGTTCTTGCTGCACGGATTTCTGCATTCACTGGCTGTGGCTGACCACCACCACCAATGCAACCGCCTGGGCAAGCCATAACTTCTATGAAGTGGTAATCCGCTTGTCCGGCACGAATTTTGTCCATCAAAATCTTTGCATTACGAAGCGTATGTGCAACGGCAAGCTTTACCGTAACGTCTTGTCCATTGATTGGTACAACAACCTGTGCTTCCTTGATTCCTTCCATACCACGGACTGGTGTGAAAACAATTCCTGGAAGTTCCTGCTTTGTCAAGAGGAAATGAACTGTGCGGATTGCTGCTTCCATAACGCCGCCTGTTACACCAAAGATAACTGCTGCACCGGTGCCTGTGCCAAGTGGGCTATCATATTCTTCTTCTGGCAGGCTCTTAAAGTCAATACCGGCTGCCTTTATCATTCTTGCAAGCTCTCTTGTTGTGAGAACTGCATCAACATCTGGGATACCAGGGTTGCTCTGAAGCTGTGGACGGACACATTCTGACTTTTTGGCTGTGCATGGCATAATAGAAACACTATAAATATCCTCTACTGCTATACCCTCTTTTTCTGGCCAATAGGTCTTTGTGAGTGCACCAAACATTCCCTGTGGGGATTTTGCAGTTGACAAATGATCAAGTAAATCTGGATATTTTAGCTCTATAAAGTTAATCCAACCTGGTGAGCAGCTTGTAATCATTGGGAGCACACCACCTGTTGTAACTCTCTTCAAAAATTCGCTTCCCTCTTCCATAATGGTGAGGTCTGCTGAGAAGTTTGTGTCAAACACCTTGTCAAAGCCAAGACGGCGAAGTGCTGCCACCATTTTGCCTGTAACAATTTCTCCTGCTGGAAGTCCAAGTGCTTCACCAAGAGCAACACGAACTGCCGGTGCTGTTTGAACTATTGTATATTTCTTTGGATCACCGATAGCCGCAAAAACGCGCTCGGTGTCATCTTTTTCGCATATTGCTGCCGTTGGGCATACTGCTGCACACTGTCCGCAGTAGGTGCAAGGCACATCACCCAAGCCAAAGCCAAATGCTGGACCAACCATGGATTTGAAACCACGGTTGATGTAGCCATAAACATCAAGCCCCTGACGCTCGTGGCAAGCTCTTATGCAACGACCACACAAGATACATTTGTTTGGATCACGAACGAGTGATGGGTTTGATAAGTCTTTTTCTGCTTTTCTTTTCTCACCCTGATATGGGACTTCACGAATTCCAAGGTCTGCCGCAATTGACTGAAGCTCGCAGTCGTTATTTTTCTGACAGAAAAGGCAATCCTGTGGGTGATTTGCAAGAAGAAGCTCAACAACTGCCTTTCTTGTTGCACGAACCTTTGGAGTGTTTGTATGCACAACAAGACCATCACGAACTGGGAACACACAAGCTGCTGGAAGCCCTTTTGCGCCTTCAACTTCGCAAACACAAACACGGCAAGCGCCTTCCTTTGACAATTCAGGGTGGTAGCAAAGCTGTGGAATTCTAATCCCTGCTTTTGCAGCTGCTTCTATTACTGTGAAAGTGCTTGGCACTTCTACTGTTATTCCGTCTATTGTAACCTTTACAAGTTCCATTGCTATACCCCCTTACTTGCGAATGATTGCCTTGAATGGGCACTTACTCATACAAACACCGCACTTGATACACTTGGACTGGTCAATTTTGTGTAAGGATTTCACCTCACCAGAAATTGCTTGTGCTGGGCAATTCTTTGCACAAAGACCGCAACCTTTACAAGCATCTGTGATGTTATATTGTAAAAGGTTCGTGCATGCGCCGGCTGGGCAACGCTTTTCCTTTATGTGTGCTTCATACTCGTCACGGAAGTAACGGAGTGTGGAAAGCACTGGGTTTGGAGCTGTCTGACCAAGGGCACAGAGCGCACCGTTCTTGATTGCCTGTGCGAGATTTTCAAGTCTTTCAATGTCGCCGTCTTCGCCTCTGCCGTCTGTGATTTTCTCCAAGATTTCAAGCATTCTCTTGGTTCCTTCACGGCATGGCGTGCATTTTCCGCAGGATTCGCTCTGGGTGAATGTAAGGAAGAACTTTGCAACGTCAACCATACATGTGCTCTCGTCCATAACGACAAGACCACCAGAGCCCATCATTGCACCTGCAGCAATAAGGCTATCATAGTCTATTGATGTATCAAGCAATGACTCTGGCATACATCCACCGGATGGTCCGCCAATTTGCACTGCCTTAAATTTCTTATTGTCAAGGATTCCACCACCAATGTCAAAGATTATCTCTTTCATGGTGATTCCCATTGGAACTTCTGCAAGGCCTGTGTTATTGATTTTACCAGTGAGAGCAAAGACCTTTGTTCCCTTTGACTTCTCTGTTCCAAACTTCAAATATTCATCTGCACCAACACGAAGAATGTAGGAAACGTTTGCGAATGTTTCAACGTTATTGATGTTTGATGGCTGATCCCAAAGTCCCTTTACCGCTGGGAATGGTGGACGAGGACGTGGCATACCACGACGACCTTCAATAGAAGCCATGAGGGCTGTTTCTTCTCCGCAAACAAATGCGCCTGCACCTTCCTTTATATGAAGTGTGCAAGAGAAGTTTGTGCCAAAAATGTTTTTGCCGAGAAGTCCTGCTTCCTCTGCCTGTGCAATTGCCTTTTTGAGACGTGCAATTGCCAAAGGATACTCAGCGCGACAGTATATGTAGCCTTCATCTGCACCGATTGCGTAAGCACCAATTGCCATACCTTCAAGGATTGCATGTGGGTCACCTTCAAGAAGTGATCTATCCATAAATGCACCTGGGTCACCCTCGTCAGCATTACAGATTATATATTTTTTATCGCTAACGGATTTTGCTGCGATTTCCCATTTCAAACCTGTTGGGAAGCCACCACCACCTCTGCCACGGAGACCGGACTTTTTAACTTCCGCTGCAACTTCTGCCGGTGTCATCTTTGTTATTGCATTTGCAAGTCCTTCATAGCCACCGTTTGCAATATATTCTTCTAATGAATCTGGATCAATCGTGCCACAGTTGTGCAAAACTAATCTGCGCTGTTTGCCATAGAACGGCAAATCACCGTAACTTGGCACAGAGTCTATTTTGATTGCTTCTGCCATGATAAACTCCTCCTTACATCTTCGCGACCACGAGGTCGGAAACTATGTTGCCACCAACAACATGTTCAGCTACAATACGCTCCACATCTGCTGGAGTCACTGGTCCGTATGTTACACGTGGCTGGCCTGGCAATGCGACATCAAGGAGTGGCTCCTTTTGGCACATACCAATGCAGCCTGTGCCCCAAATCACTACATCCTTGACATCAAGCTTTTTCACCGCTGCTTCTGCTGCTTCAAAAACTGCCTTTGCACCAGCAGCAATACCACATGTTCCCATGCCAATGATTATTTGCTTTTGTGTGTCTCTTCTTTCCTTAATTGTTGCCTGTGCAGCAACCTTAATAGCATTGAGTTCTTCAACAGTTTTAATAACCATAACTATATCCCCCTATGCATATTTATCCAAAATTGCGGAAACTTTTTCCGGTGTAAGACGACCATGTGTTTCGTCATTAACCATGAAGACAGGAGCTAGACCGCAAGCACCAAGGCAAGCAACAGTTTCCAAGGTAAACTTCAAATCATCTGTCGTGCTTTTGCCCTCTGCAAGCCCAAGCTTTTGCCTCACAGCAGCAAGAACTGCTTTTGCACCACGAACATGACACGCTGTGCCTTGGCATGATTTGATGATGTTTTCGCCACGTGGTTCCAAATGGAACTGGGCATAGAAGGTAACAACCCCGTAAATTTGACTGATTGGGACCTCAAGCTTTTCAGCAATCTCTACAAGCACATCTTGCGGCAAATAGCCAAAAATCGCCTGTGCCTGTTGCAACACGGGAATAACGCTTCCCTTTGTGCCACGATACTTTGCCAAAAGCTCTGCGAGTGCTTCCCACTCTCTTGCTTTGTCTGACATAACACGTCCTCCTTGTATTTTGTTTCCGCAAGGCAGAAACACTTTTTATTAACAATAAACTGCGTGCACAACATCTCAACACGCACTGCATAGATTATAACCGAATTTTTTTTTATTGCAACCTAAAAAACAGGAAATTAGAAATTTTTTTTGCTTTTTTTTGCAATTTCACTTATTTTTTTTATGTGTTTTGTAATTTTTGCAAAAAAAATAACGGCAATCGCCGTTATTTTTGTTTTTTAATCTTTTATTCTTTTGTGGCTAAGAAACGCAGACGGACATAATCTGCCGTCCAGGCTTGTGTCTTTTTGTCATATAGCATTGGCAAGCAATATTCCTCAACATCTTCATAGAAAGAATTCTTTTCTTCTGCGGACATGCCCTCTACATGGCTTTCTGCAAAGACTTCTAGCCATAAACGAATCCCATGCGAAAGGTCTATCGGGCAGTTATAGCGACCAATGCTTTGCACACGGAAACCGTGTGATTCAAGCACAGCAACTGTTTCATCAAGTCCAGGAAATTTCCACGGGTTACGGCTTTTATAGTCCAAACCTCTTGATTGAAGAGCAAGCTTTAAGCCTTCACGAATAATTCTGACACAACCGCTTCCACCACATTCAACGGCTAACCGTCCACCAATGCGGAGCAGTTTGTTGGCACTCTTGAAGAAAGAAAACTGGTCATCTATCCAGTGTAACGCAAAATTTGAAACAATTGCATCAAATTTTTTATCGCTTTCAAATGTTGCTTCATCTGCCAAAATTGCGTCAACACCGGATGCCATAGCTGCCTTCACCATTGAAGGAGTGGAATCCACCGATGTAACATAAACACCACGTGACAAAAGCTCACGTGACAGATTTCCGGTGCCACATCCAAGATCTAAAATCTTCTCTCCTTTAACAGGCTTCAAAAGTTCTATCAAATCATCTTGGAATTTTGCAACAAAATCTGAATAGGTGTTACAGTAAGTCGCTTGAACTATTGCTGGCATGCCCCTCGCCCCTCGCTTAATAATCTGTTTTACTTATTGTATCATACTTAAATTAGAATGCAACAATTTTATGATAAATGTTGCTGTGCCTAAGTATTACTCCTATTTCGTTAAAAATTTTTTGTAGCTCAAATCCATTCCTATTGCACCAAGCGGAGCTGTTACAAGAATTGAAAGAACAGCAACCGAAAGCACAATTTTGCCACAGGCAAGACCAAGTGACAAAGGGACAGAACCAATGGCAGCCTGCACTGTGGCTTTCGGGAGATAAGCAATAACACAATACAATCTTTCTTTCCAGTTCAATTTCGTTTTTATAAGGCAAAGGAGCACGCCAAGAGAACGAAAAACAAGTGCCAATAAAATCATTAAAAGTGCCATAACACCGGCTTCAAGCGTGTAACGAATGTCAACCGCTGCACCCACAAGAACAAACAAAATTACTTCGGCTGCAAGCCAAAGACGTCCATATTTGGCGGACAAGTCTTGCGAAACAATCTTACGCGTCTTTATTTGAATTACACACGACATACTCATCACAGCAAGAAGCCCAGACACAGGAATAGTATCTTTTAGCCAAGTTTCTATTGCCATCAGAAAAAACGCTGTGCCAAGTGTCACAATTACCTTGAAACTTTGGCGAATTGAATCGCCTCTCTCGTGTGCTGATTCAAACAACCAAGCAAGAATAAAACCAAAAATCGCACCAAGTAGAATACCAAACAAAATTGATGCTGGAACGTTTACAAAGTCCATCACTTTCGCTGACGCCCCTTGCGCCATACTAACAAATGTAGAAAATAACACAATAACAAAGACATCATCAAGCGAAGCACCTGCAAGAATCAGTTGCGGTATCTGTTTGTTTGTCCCGTAGCCCTCTTCCATTAAACTAACCATTCGAGGAACAACTACAGCAGGAGACACCGCCCCAAGCACAGCACCCATTATAGCAGCTTCAAGCAATGTAATATGAAGCAAACTCGGAGCAAAGACTACAAATGCGCCTATCTCAAACAATGCAGGGAGAGCTGACATAAGAACCGCCGGTCTTCCAACCTTTTTTAAGTCTGACACATTAAGCGAAAGTCCAGCTTTTATGAGAATGATAATCAGTGCAATTTGTCGAAGCTCTGAAGAAATTCCAAGTAGCTTTGGGTCGAGAAAATCCAACACAAATGGACCAATCACGACACCTGTTACCAACATACCAATAATGCGTGGCAACTTGACATGTCGGCATATAAAAGCCATGGCAAGCCCAACGATAAAAACTAAAGCAAGTGACGTTAACATAAATATTCCTCCTTATAACATAAAAAGCTGATACCTCTGCTCTAATAACAGCAGAAGTCATCAGCTTAAATAAGCGGTTTTGGTTTCCCACGGGAGAACTTCATTCCCTTGTTTTGATTATACACCTTTTCCTAAAAAGGTCAATTACTGACAAAAAGGACTTATCGAAAAAACCGATAAGTCCTTTTTATTATTGCTAATCTATTCCCACTCTATTGTTGCCGGTGGTTTGCCTGTGATGTCCCAAACAACTCTGTTGATTCCCTCAACTTCGTTGCAAATTCGTGCTGCAACTGTGTCTAAAAGTTCGTATGGCAAGTGGTAAGATGTGGCAGTCATTGCGTCCTTTGAGCAGATTGCACGGAGCACAACTGTTTCACCATACTGACGGACACCATCTTTTGCACCAACGCTTCTAATTGGAAGGAGTGCACCAAAAGCCTGCCAAATTTTTGTGTAAAGCCCTGCTTTTCTTATCTCCTCAATGAAGATTGCATCTGCATCACGGAGTCTATCCAGTCTTTCTTTCTTTAATTCACCAAGGCAACGAACGCCAATTCCTGGGCCAGGGAATGGATGACGCTCAAGGAAATGCTTTGGAATACCAAGGGAAGCACCGACCTTCCTAACTTCGTCCTTAAAAAGGTTACGAAGTGGCTCAATGAGTCCCATTTTCATATCCTTTGGCAAACCGCCAACGTTGTGATGACTCTTTATCACGCCAGCGCCACCGTGTCCAGACTCAATTATATCTGGATATATCGTGCCTTGGAGCAACCAGTGGCTTCCGCCAAGCTTTGCAGCCTGTTCTTCAAAAATGCGGATGAAGAGTTCTCCAATGATTTTTCTTTTCTTCTCTGGCTCTGTAACACCGGCAAGAGCTGTCAAAAATCTGTCTTCTGCATCAACGTATGTAACCTGCAAATCAAGCTCTTTATATGTATTCAAGACTTCTTCTGCCTCGTTTTTACGAAGCAATCCATGGTTCACAAAGAAACAGTGCAACTGTTTGCCAATAGCACGGCTTGTGATAACGGCTGAAACCGTGGAATCAACACCACCGGACAAGGCACAAATGACGGGGTCATTACCAACCCTTGCACGAATGTTTGCCACTTCTTCGTTTATCCAATTTTCGCCTAAATCCCAAGTTTTCTTGCATTCGCAGACTTCAAAAACAAAAGACTTTAGCGAAGATTCCAATTCTTCTTTTGAAAGAGATTCTGGGCAATCCAGCGGTAAAAGTGGCACTGCAAGGGTAAGTCCTTTTTGGCTTGCTTCTTCGTTTCTGCCACTCACGATTACACCCTTTGCATCGTTTGTAGTAATTTCCGTGCTGTCATAAAAAAGCACTTCACTATACACACCCATTTCACGCACTGTGCGAGCAATGAGCTGTGTAAGCTGGGAACCTGTGTCAATTATCAAAATTTTGTCTTTGTGTTCCATTTTGCCACCTCTAAAACGCAAGATTAAATTCAACTCGGCTATTGTAAATCAATATATTTTTGATGTCTAGGTATTTTTTCTAAAAATTTACTTTTTATTTCAATGTTTTAATAATATATTTTCCAATTATTTCATCTGCTCCTGTATCAAATGGGATTTCTTTATAACCCTCTTTGATTTTTTCAAGAGTTGTTCTGTCTTTCAAAAACTCTTCTAAAATTTGTGCACAATCTTCTTCCCAAATGACACGGCGGATTTCTGGCACAATTTGTTTTTTCGCCAGTATATTTGGCAAAGAGGCAAAATCGAGTTTTTTGTTAATTCTCTCTATGATAACTTTTTTTAATTTGCGTGTAAGCGCACAGTTTGGGATAAGTCCAAGAAGTCCGTCAAGCGGGATTTCTTCTGCATAGTTTGTGGGAGCAAGGCAGATTAAAGGAGTTCCAAGAAAAGCAATTTGCAAGTTGTTAGTGCCAGGAAAGGCAACTGCCATTGTCGCATTTTTTATTTCGTCAAACGCATTTTCCGTTACGATATCCACATAAAAGTCATCCGTAATTTTTATGCGACAAGATGCTTCATCTTCAATGTATTCGTAACCGGCATTTTTAATGCTTTTTGTATAAATTTCTTTTCTTGCAGTTGGAGCAAGGGGGAAAAATATTGAGAGGTTTGGAAATTTTTCCTGCAACAGCTCTGCCACACGTGGATAATAGCCAAAAGCTCGTTCATATTCAAAGGGGCGTGAGCCTGGTAGGATTGCAAGGCGAAGTTTCTCGCCCGTGACACTCACTTTATTATTTTTGGCAGAGTATTTTACACTGTCTAAAATCAAATTTCCTGCTAAGGAAAATTTGTCCGCTGGAAGCACCCTAGCAAATTTCTTCGCCGTTTCTCTATTCGGCACAAAATAATGAGATACAAAATGCCTAAATTTTGGGCGCTTTGTATATATTAACCAGTTATAGCCTGTCTTTATGCGAAGCAGACAGCCCCACATTGGATCCCCTCCAAGCTGAAGTATGAGCGCAAAATTACTTTGACCTTTTTTCACCTTTGCTGTTTTTAATTTAAGGAATTGCCACATAGTGATAACGTCTTGCACTCCTATGGAAAGGGCAGCTTGCTTTTCTCCACCGCTGGCATAGGGGCAGGGGAGTATAACTGCAATAATTTTAATCTCCGGTGCGTGTGATTTTAGATACAGCACAACGGGAGCCATCCAACCAGAAAGCTCACCAGGAGAATTTACTAATATGTATATTGTTTTTTTATTTGCCACGCTTTTCACCTTTACCTTTTTACCCACTTTGCTTGATTTTATAGGGTTTTTATAGTAAAATCTACAGGAATTTGTGAGGATATTTTAACATAACGGTATGGATTTTTGTAGAAGGAGTTTTTGTGATGGAAGATTTGGATTTTAACTTTGATGAAACTGCTCAAGAATATTCTGCGAAGGATATACACGTTCTTGAGGGGCTTGAAGCTGTTCGCAAACGCCCTGGTATGTATATTGGAGACCAAGGCACGAGGGGTCTTCACCACCTTGTTTATGAAGTGGTTGACAACTCTATAGACGAAAGCCTCGCCGGTTACTGCGACACGATAGACATCTCTATAAACGAAGGTGACAGCATCACAGTAACAGACAATGGACGTGGTATTCCAACAGAACGCCACGAAACAGGCAAATCCGCAGCAGAAGTTGTCTTGACTATTCTCCATGCAGGAGGAAAGTTCGACAAGTCTGCATACAAGGTTTCCGGTGGTCTTCACGGCGTTGGTATTTCTGTTGTAAACGCCCTTTCCACATGG